>NZ_JBVIGV010000012.1:0-254983 GCF_055570615.1 Streptomyces sp. NPDC031121 | reverse complement strand
CACCTAACTACGCGGCCTTGGCCCTTGAGGGACCGGCCCGCCCCGGACACCATCAACTGCCGGGGACACCCCCAGCCACACCCCCGACCCCGACCGATCGGCTCCCGCCCACCTCGCTGCCGCCGTCGCACTTCCGAGCGGACCGATCGGCTCCTGCCGACCCCGTCCCGCTGCCGCACCCCGACCCCGACCGATCGGCTCCCGCCACCCACCCCACCCCATCCCCCGACTCGTCGGCCGGAGCCTTCGTCGTACAGCGAGCTTGCGAGGCCTCCACGTGCATGACGGGAACGGCGGGGTCGCGGGTCCGTGAGGTCGGCCCGCGCGGCCCCGCCGCGCCTCACGGGGTCGGGGTGAGGTACATGCCCGTCTGGTCGGAGCCTGCCGTGTTCCTGCAGGTGTCCTTCGCGTCCGCGGGGCGGGCTGCGGCCAGGGACAGGCAGCGGCCCAGGGCGAGTTGGCCGAAGTGGTTGGGGTGCATGGACTCCTGGACCAGGCCCTGCGTCTCGCTGCTGTCGATCCAGCGCGCCCACTCGCTCGTCTTCGCCGACGCCGGAGCGGTGGAGGTGACGTGCTTGCTGGCCTTCGCGCACACCTCGCGGCCCTGGAGCATGTCGCGGAGGTCCAGGAACTGGACGTTCTTCTGTGTCGCCACCGCCTTCAGGCGGTTGGCCAGCTGGGGCACCAGCGAGTCCCGCGCCCAGTCCGAGTCGCGGTTCCAGAAGGGGCAGCCGCCCGTGTTGAGGCGGCTCCAGTCGCTCTGCGGGTAGCGGTTCTCCGCGCCGCGCGGGATCGGCGACGGGTAGGACTGGAGGACGATCCGGTAGGAGATGTCGGTGTAGCCGGCGCCGCGCATCACGGCGCGGACCTCGTCGACCGCCTTGCCGACGTTCGCCATGACCCCGTCGATCCTCCGGTCGACCTCGTACTGCTGGTCGTCGTGGCAGTACGAGTTCCAGAGGACGAAGTCGTACGCGCATTTCTTGATGATGTCGGCGAAGCCGAGGTCGTTGCCGCCGACGGACAGGGCGATGACCTTGACGTCGTGGCTTGCGGCGACGGCGGCCAACTGGTCGGCCTGCGGCGCCTCGCCCTTGTACGGGACGCCGCCGCTCGCGGCGCGGAAGACGTTCGCGGTGGTCGCCCCCGAGCAGGCCAGGTTGACGGCGACGTCGGCGACGGGGCCGGCGCTGCCGCCTTCAGCGGAGTCTGAGCGGTGGCAGCCGCCCGCGGTGGTGCCGTACACCTTCGCGGGGTCGTATACGGAACCGGACACCCAGGCGCGGTCGGTGCCGCTGCGGCTGCCGGTGTTGGTGAGGCTGTTGCCCTTCCAGCGGCCGGCCTCGCCGGAGATGTAGCTGTCGCCCATGGTGACGACGGCAGTGGGACCGCCCTGGGGGGCGGCGGCCGCGGTGTCGGCGGTGCCGCCGGCCAGGGCGCCCGCGGCGAGCGGCAGGGCGAGCCCGGCGACGGCCAGCCGTCGCACCCGGCGGCGGGGAGTGGGGGTGCCGGCGTTGCGGAATCCGATCACGGCGGAACTCCTGCGGTAGGCCATGCCGGGGAGCCGGAGCGAACTCCGGGGCATGGCTGGGGACGTGGGGGAAACCGCCGGCCGGTGGCAGTCGGAAAGGTGACACGGGCCGTGTTGTTACCGCTAGGTAGCCGCAGATTACGATGCCGTAACGACCGACCGGTCGTTCGGCTGTGGGGATTCCGTTTCAACGCCGCCCGCGGGCGCGGAAGACGCCCCGCCCCCGGCTCCTGCGGGCCGGGGGCGGGGCGTTGGTGGGCGGCTGGGTGCGCCCGGCCGGGGTCAGCCGGTGAGGCGGTCGTACGCGGGGAGGGTGAGGAAGTCGGCGTAGTCCGCGTCGAGGGAGACCTGGAGGAACAGGTCGTACGCGTCCTGCCAGCGGCCGGCGGCGAACGCCTCCTCGCCCACCTCCTGGCGGAGGGCGGCCAGTTCGCCGTCCGCGACGCGGCGGGCCAGCTCGGCGGTGGCGCGTTCGCCGTTCTCGAAGACGACGCCCGCGTTGATCCACTGCCAGACCTGCGAGCGGGAGATCTCCGCGGTCGCCGCGTCCTCCATCAGGCCGAAGATGCCGACCGCGCCGAGGCCGCGCAGCCAGGCCTCGATGTAGCGGATGCCGACCTGGACGGCGTTGCGCAGGCCGTCGTAGGTGGGCTTGGCGTCCAGCGAGTCGATCGCGATGAGTTCGCCGGGGGCCACCGACACGTCCTCGCGGAGCCGGTCCTTCTGGTGGGGCCTGTCCCCGAGCACCGCGTCGAATGACGCCATGGCGATCGGGACCAGGTCGGGGTGGGCGACCCAGGAGCCGTCGAAGCCGTCGTTCGCCTCGCGGTCCTTGTCGGCCTTGACCTTCTCGAAGGCGATGCGGTTGGCCTCGGCGTCCTTGCGGGAGGGGATGAACGCGGCCATGCCGCCGATGGCGTGCGCGCCGCGCTTGTGGCAGGTGCGCACCAGCAGTTCGGTGTACGCGCGCATGAACGGGGCGGTCATCGTGACCGCGTTGCGGTCGGGCAGGACGAACTTCTCGCCGCCGTCGCGGAAGTTCTTCACGATGGAGAACAGGTAGTCCCAGCGGCCCGCGTTCAGGCCCGCCGCGTGGTCGCGCAGCTCGTAGAGGATCTCCTCCATCTCGTACGCGGCCGTGATGGTCTCGATGAGGACGGTGGCGCGGACGGTGCCCTGCGGGATGCCCACGTAGTCCTGCGCGAAGACGAAGACGTCGTTCCAGAGGCGCGCCTCCAGGTGGGACTCCGTCTTCGGGAGGTAGAAGTAGGGGCCCTTGCCCAGGTCGATCAGGCGCTGCGCGTTGTGGAAGAAGTACAGGCCGAAGTCCACCAGCGCGCCGGGGACCGCCCGCCCGTCGACGGTGAGGTGGCGCTCCTCCAGGTGCCAGCCGCGGGGCCGCATGACGACGGTCGCGAGCTGCTCGGCCGGCTTCAGCGCGTACGACTTGCCCGTGCGCGGGTCGGTGAAGTCGATGCGGCGCTCGTAGGCGTCGATCAGGTTGATCTGGCCGAGGACCACGTTCTCCCAGGTCGGCGCCGAGGCGTCCTCGAAGTCGGCGAGCCAGACCCGCGCGCCCGAGTTGAGCGCGTTGACGGTCATCTTGCGGTCGGTGGGGCCGGTGATCTCCACACGGCGGTCGTTCAGGGCGGCCGGGGCCGGCGCGACCTGCCACTCGCCCTCGCGGACCTGTGCGGTGTCCGGGAGGAAGTCGAGGTGGGAGGTGCGGGCGATCTCGGCGCGACGCGCTGCGCGGCGGGCGAGGAGCTCGTCGCGGCGGGGGGTGAACCGCCGGTGGAGCTCGGCCACGAAGGTGAGGGCGGCCTCCGTCAGGACCTCGTCCTGGCGGGGCAGCGGCTCGGCGTCGACGAGGGCCGGCGACGACGGCGCTGGTGCGGACATGTCTGTCACTCCTTCAGCGGCGGTGCCTTGCGGCCGCGGGGGGAATGCTCGCGTGGGGCGGCACGCAGTGCCGCCGGGGGTGGAGAGTTCCTGAATACGGTCGCCGGCGCCGTCTGGGGTTCAGGGCGCTTCTGACCAGTGGATAGTAATTTCCTTATGGTGGAAGTTCAATGGTTTGTTGATGTCGAGATTCTCCGGGTCGACAGAGCACCCCCGGCGGTGGCCCTCAGTGCCACGCCGGTCACGCACCGCTCGGGCCCGCGCGCGGCACGCACCCCCGCCCCTGCCCGGCACCGGCGCCCCTCACGCCAGGCGCGCCAGGTCGGCCGGGGTGTCGATGTCGTACGCCTCCGCGACATCCCCGCACTCCACCAGCACCAGCTCGGCGGCGTGGCGCGCCAGGTGGACCCGCGCCCCCCGGTCGCCCTCCGCGGTCGCCGCGATGTCCGCCCACCGGTCCGCACCGAACAGGACCGGGTGGCCCCGCTCCCCGCCGTACGCGGCCGCCGCCAGGCTGGCAGGCGACCGGTACGCCCCCCGCACCCGGGCCACCGCCTCTGGCCCGATGCCCGGCTGGTCCACCAGCGACACCAGGGCCGCGCCGGCCCCCGTACCGGCGAGCGAGGCCAGGCCCGCCCGCAGCGAGGAGCCCATGCCCTCGCCCCAGTCCGGGTTGTCGACGACGACGCAGCCCGAGAGGTCGGCCCGCTCGCGGACCTCGGCCGCCGACGCGCCGAGCACCACGTGCACCGGGCCGCAGCCCGCCTCGCGCAGCACCCGCACGGCGTTCTCGACGAGCGGCCGCCCGCGGTAGGGCAGCAGCGCCTTGGGGCGGCCGCCGAGCCGCCGCCCGCCCCCCGCGGCGAGCAGCAGCCCCGCGACCGGGGCGGCGGAGGTGTCGGAGTCGGCGGCGGGCGCGGCGCGGAGGGCGGACCGCTCGGCGGGGGCGGCCGCCGGCGGGCGGCCCGGATGGACTGGCATGGCAGTGATTGTCACCCCGCCGCCACCGTCCGCGCCCGCCCCGTCCGGCATCCGGCGCGCCCCGGCCCGCCTGCCGCATGCCGCGGGTTCCTCCTTGCCATCGGCGGCCCGTCCGGCGAGTCTGGACCTTGATCGGCCCGATCGACAGGGCCGCCGGGGGAGGCAGGGGACGGCATGGCGGACGGGCGAGTGGTCCGGACGGCGGACAGGGCCATCGGCAGCCGCCGCCTCACGGCCCTCCTGCCCGCAGGAGTCCGTGCCCGCCCCCGCCACCGGGCGCTGGCCGAGGCGGTGCGCAGCCTGGTCCTCGACGGCCGGATCCCCCTCCACGTACGGCTGCCCGCGGAACGGGAGCTCGCCGAGGCCCTCGGTGCCAGCCGGGCCACCGTCACCGCCGCCTACGACCTGCTGCGCGGCAGCGGCTACGCCCGCAGCCGCCGCGGCTCCGGCACCTGGACCGAGCTGCCCGACGGCCACCGGCCCGTCGGCGGTTTCCACCTCGCCGCGGCCGCCGCCGGCCCCGACGGTGCGGGCGGGCCGCCCCTCGACCTGGCCGTCGCCGCCATGGGCGCCCCCGCCGGCCTCCTCGCCGACGCCCTCGCGGGCGCCGCGCAGCGGCTCCCCGAGTTCGCGGCCCACCCCGGCTACCACCCCTTCGGCCTGCCCGAGCTGCGGGCCGCGATCGCCGCCCGGTTCACCCGCCGCGGCCTGCCCACCCGCCCCGGGCAGATCCTCGTCACCTCCGGGGCCCAGCAGGCCCTCAGCCTGGTCACCGCCCTGCTGTGCCGGCCCGGCGACCGGGTCCTCGCCGAGAACCCCACCTACCCGAACGCCCTCGACGCCCTGCGGCAGGCCGGGTTGCGCACCGGCCCGGTGCCCGTCTCCGACGACGGCTGGGACCTGGAGGCCGCCGAGTCGGCCCTGCGCCGGACCGCGCCGCGGCTGGCGTACGCGATCCCGGACTTCCACAACCCGACCGGGGCCCTGATGCCGCCCGAGCAGCGGCTGAGGCTGCTCGCCGCGACCCGCGCCGCCGGGGCCTGGCTGGTCGTCGACGAGACCGTCGCCGACATCGCCCTCGACGTGCCCGCCCCCGCCCCGACGGCCTCGCTCGCCGCGCGCGGCGCCGCGGACCACGTCGTCACGATCGGCTCGCTCAGCAAGACGTACTGGGGCGGCATACGCGTCGGCTGGGTGCGGGCCGCGGAAAAGGTCGTCAACGAACTCGCCACGGTGCGGGTCGCCGCGGACATGACCGGCTCCGTACTCGACCAGCTGGTCGCCCTGGCCTTCACGGAGGGCGCCGACGGCGCCCTGCCGGACCGCCTCGCACAGCTGCGGGCCCGCCGCGCCGCCCTCGTGCGGTGCCTGGAGCGGCGCACCCCGCAGTGGTCCTGGCGGGTGCCGCCGGGCGGGCTGTCGCTCTGGATCGACCTGGGCGAACCGGTCGCGTCCGCCCTGGCCGAGCGGGCCGCCGACGCGGGGGTGTATCTCAGCCGCGGCGCCCGCTTCGGCGTCGACCCGGGCACCTTCGAGCACCGGATCCGCATCCCGTACACACTGCCGGAGGACCGGCTGGAGGAGGCGGTGCGGCGCCTCGCCGCGGCGTTCCACGACGGCGTACCGCTCACCCCGTCGATCGAACGGCCCCACTGGGTGGCCTGACCGGCGCGCGGGGCACGGCCCGGCGTCAAGCCCCGGGATCCCGCGGCATGACGCCGCCCCCGCCGGCCGGGTCCCCTGGAGGCACGGCCCCCCGCCCGCGGGGCCGGCACCCCGCCACCCGAGGAGCCCCCCGTGCCCCGTCCGAGCCTCCGCACCGCCCTTGCGGCCGCCGCGACCGCCCTGGCCGCCGCAGTCGCCTCACTGTCCTCCGGTGCCTTCGCCGGCCCGGCGGCCCACGTCGTAAGCCTCCTGCCCGCCGCCGTCTGAGAAGGCGTCGGGCTGCTCCGGTCTCGTCAGTCGTCGAGTGTGCGGTAGACGGTGGTCCAGAAGTCCTGGTGGAGCCGGGGGGTGTCCGCGCAGTCCATGGCCGTCTGCGTCAGCAGGATCCCGGTGAGCCGTTCCGCCGGGTCGGTGTACGCCGTCGTGCCCAGGCCGCCGTCCCACCCGAACTGCTTCACGGACGCGAGGTCACGGCGCTGGGTGCGCACCGCCATGCCGAAGCCGTAACCGCCGTGCCGTCCGAAGAGGTCGCCGAACCGGTCCTTCTCGACTTTCTGCTCCGGCGTCAGGTGGTCCATGGTCATCAGCTCGACCGAGGCGCGGGAGAGGACGCGCTCGCCTCCGTGCCTCCCCTTGTTCAGCAGCATCCGGTGGAACGCGTGGTAGTCGTCGACGGTGGAGACCAGACCGTCTCCACCGGCCTCGAACACCGGCGGCCGGCTGTACTTGCCGCCGACGGCCTCGTCCCAGGTCGTGAGCTCGCCGGTCTCCGGGTCGTGGGCATAACTGGTGGGAAGCCGGTGCAGCCGGTCGGCCGGCACGTGGAACCCGGTGTCCACCATCCCCAGCGGCTCGAACAGCCGCTCGCGCAGGAACTCCCCGAAGGATCGGCCCGCCACTCTCGAGACCAGGACCCCGAGCACGTCCGAGCCGACGTGGTACTGCCACCGTTCGCCGGGCTGGTACATCAGCGGAAGGGCGCCCAGCTGCTTGATCCACTCGTCCGGTCCGGCCTTCGGCCAGTTCGCGGTCCCGTCACCGATGACGCCCCGCTCCCGGACGGCGACCTGGATCGGGTACGTGTCCGGCGGAGCCGGCACCAGACCGAAACCGAAGGTCAGGGTCAGCAGATCGCGCACGGTGATCGAGCGCCGGGCGGGCACGGTGTCGTCCAGCGACGCGTCGATCCGCGTCAGGACCCGCCGGTTCGCGAGTTCGGGCAGCCAGGCCTCGATCGGGTCGTCCAGCCGCAGCCGGCACTCCTCGACCAGGATCATCACCGCCGCGGCCGTGACCGGCTTGGTCAGTGAGGCCATACGGAAGAGGGTGTCACGGCGCATGGGCACACCACCCGGAGCGCCGTCCGATCGAGCGTCCGATCGACGAGCCGCATGCAGGGTGCCCAACGCCTCGACGTGCACCTGGTCGCCCCTGCCCACCAGCGCGACCAGTCCGGGAACCGCCCCGGACTCGACGTAGCCGGCAAGCACTTCGCGCATCCGGTGCAGCCCCGCCCGTGAAAGCCCACCGTCCGCGCCGCCGCTCAGAGCCCAGTTCCCCCGCCCGTCCCAGCTCACGGTCTGCCTGATGGCCTGTGACATGTCGCCGCCCCCTTGTGTTTACTTTGATCGCCGAGTGGTCGCCCGGCCTGCCCATCAGCATTTCGCCTGGCTGGAGGGGGATCAACGGGAGATCACTGAAGGCCGGATAACCGGCCGCTTATGGATCGTGGTGCGTCGTCATGGCACCGAGGGGGACGGGACGGGTGGAGCTGAGGGACATCGAGATCTTCCTGACGCTTGCGGAAGAGCTTCACTTCGGCAGGACGGCCCAACGGCTGCACGTGTCCCAAGCCCGGGTCAGCCAGGCCCTCAAGAAGCAGGAACGAGGTGTCGGGGCGCAGCTGTTCGAGCGCAACAGCCGAAACGTGCGGCTGACCCCGCTGGGCGAGCAACTGCGCGCGGACCTGCTGCCGGTCTACCAGGGGCTACGGGAGAGTGTGGAGCGGGCGAGACTCGCCGCGCGCGGTACGACCGAAGTGGTACGCGTGGGCATGCTGCCCAGCAACGCCCACGATCTGCGGCTCTACTGGGAGACGTTCCGCGCCCGCCACCCGCAGTGGGCCCTGCGCATACGGCACAACCCGTTCGTCGACGCGTTCGGCCCGCTGAGGCGGGGAGAAATCGACGTCCTGGTCGCCTGGCTGCCCGTGGAGGAGCCCGACCTCACCGTGGGGCCGGTCATCTACACCGAGCACGCGGTGGCACTCGTCGCCCACGACCACGAACTGGCCGTGCGGCCCTCGGTCTCCCTGGAGGTCTTCGGCGACTTCGGCATCTGGCAGGGCCCGGCCGGCCCCGATTACTGGGCGGACGCCTTCACGCCCTTCCACACCCCCAGCGGCCGCCCGATCGAACGCCACAGCCCGGTCATCAAGAGCCTTGACGACATGTTCACCCAGGTCGGCGCCGGAGACGTCATCCACAGCCTGGGCGCCCACGTCACCCGGTACCACGCCCGCCCCGACATCGTCTATCTGCCCATTCACGACTGGCCGGGCCTGCGTTGGGGCCTGGTCTGGCGCAGCGACACCGAGTTCGCCCCCGTCCGTGCACTTGCCCAGGTCGTGCGGGAGTTGGGTACGGCGAGGCACTGAGAGCCGTTGCATCAGCTGCCCGACGCTTTCCAGGGCGTCCGGATGAGGCGGCGGGCCGCCGCCGTCGCCACCGCCGCCGTGCGGGAGTCGACGCCGAGCTTGGCGTACACGTGCACCAGGTGCGACTTGACCGTGGCCTGGCTGAGGAACAGCCGCTTGGAGATCTGCTGGTTCGACAGCCCGTCGGCGACCAGCTGGAGCACCTCCAGCTCCCGCTTCGTCAGCGCCTCCGCGGGCGTCCGCATCCGGTCCATCAGCCGCAGCGCCACCGCCGGGGCCAGCGCCGACTGGCCCGCCGCCGCCGTGCGCACCGCCGCCGCCAGCTCCTCCGGCGGTGCGTCCTTCAGCAGGTAGCCGGAGGCGCCCGCCTCGACCGCCGCGAGGATGTCGGCGTCCGTGTCGTACGTGGTCAGCACCAGCACCCGCGGGGCGCCCGCCCGGGCCGTGATCGCGGCCGTCGCCGCCGAGCCGTGCATGCCCGCACCGAACTGGAGGTCCATCAGGACGACGTCCACGGGCTCCGAGGCCGCCAGCTCCACGGCCCGCTCGGCCGTCGCGGCCTCCGCGACCACCGTGAAGTCCGGTTCGGTGTCCAGTACGGCGCGCAGCCCGGCGCGCACCACCGGGTGGTCGTCGGCCAGCAGCAGCCGGATCGTCATCGGGGGACCTCCCTGTCCGTGTGGCCGGTGCCCGCGCCCCCGGCCGGCGGCTCCGTCTCGGCGGGCAGCGGCAGCGTGACCGCGACGGCGGTGCCCTGCCCGGGCGCCGACTCCACGGTGAACAGCCCGCCCAGCGACTCGGCGCGGGCCCGCATGGCGGGCAGCCCGAAGCCGCCCTCCCCGCGGGGGGCGCTGGACGGGTCGAAGCCGGCCCCGTCGTCGACGACGTCCAGCGTCACCGAGGCGTCCATGAAGGTCAGCGTGATCTCTGCGCGCCCGGCCCCGGCGTGCCGGACGACGTTCGCCAGCGCCGACTGGGCGATCCGCAGCAGCGCGACCTCGTACGGGGTGGGCAGCGCCCGCGGGGTGCCGCTGAGCGAGAAGCGGGCCTGCGGGGCCGCGGCGCACAGCCGCTCCAGCGCGGCGGCCAGCGAGCCGCGCTCCAGGTCCGGCGGGGTCAGGGCCCGTACGAACCGGCGGGCTTCGGCCAGGTTCTCCTGGGCGGCGGCCCGGGCCCGGCCGATGTGCTCCAGCGCGGGCGCCAGCGCCGGGTCGCCGCCGGGCAGCGCCCGCTCCGCGGCGCGCAGCAGCAGCTGGATGGACGACAGCCCCTGGGCGAGGGTGTCGTGGATCTCGCGGGCGAGCCGCTCCCGCTCGGCGGTCGTGCCCGCGGCCCGCTCGGCCGCCGCCAGCTCGGCCCGGGTCGCGATGAGCTCCTCGATCAGCCGGCGGCGGCGTTCGCTCTCCCGGTAGAGCGCCTGGTAGCCCAGGACGGTCGCCACCGCCACGGCGGCGCCCAGCAGCGGCCCGAGGAAGGCGCCGGGCCGGAGCGTGCCGCTGTGCGCGGCGAAGGAGCCGATGGCCGCGCAGGCCGTCAGGGCGACCGCCGCGACGGCCCAGCGCAGCCGCAGCAGGTGCAGTTCGAGGAAGTACAGCGGGAAGGCGAGCCACAGCGCGTCGGGGGAGAGCACCAGCAGCACCGCCCACACCGCGCCCAGGGCTCCCAGCCATACGGCGGCGGCGCGCGCCGTGGCGTGGACGGCGGGCGCCCGCACCCCGGCGGCGTAGACGGCGGCGAGGAGGGCGCAGGCGGCGGCCGTCCAGGCGGCGTGGGGCGCGTTCCCGGCGAAGGCCCGCGCCGCGGCGAGGACGAGCAGCCCGGCCAGCAGTGCGTGCAGGCACAGCCGCAGCAGCCGGGCGACGGGTGTCAGCGGGCGCCCGGCGGGGGGTGCCGGGGGAGCGGGGGGCGGGGGCGGGGCGGGGTGCGGAGCAGGCATGGCCCGTCCAGCGTATGCGCGGCCGGACCGGATCCCTTCAATCAAAAGTTTGATGTCGGGGTGCGACCTTCGATACCGGGATCGCTCCCCGCGCACGATGCCCAGGCCCGGCGGGCCCGGCCAGGCTGGGGGCATGTTCGTCGCTTGGAGAGATCTGCGGTTCGCAAAGGGCCGCTTCGCGCTCATGGGGTCGGTCGTCGTGCTGGTCACGCTGCTGGTCGGCCTGCTGTCGGGGCTGACGGCCGGCCTGGCCCGGGAGAACGTCTCGGCCGTCACAGGGCTGCCCGCCTCACATGTGGCCTTCGGCGCTCCGCCGGGGCAGCAGGAGGTGTCGTTCACCCGCTCCCGGGTCACCGAGGAGGCCTGGCGGGCGTGGCGGGACACGCCCGGGGTGAGGTCCGCCGACCCGCTCGGCATCCGCACCACCGACGCCGCGGCGGGGGAGCGCACCGCGGCGGTGTCCGTGTTCGGCGTGGAGCCGGGCGGCCCCCTCGCACCCGCCGCCGGGGGCGGCCCCGGCCCGGGCCGGGTCGTCCTGACGGAGCGGGCCGCGGAGGACCTCGGCGGGCTCACCGCCGGCTCCCGGCTGGCGATCGGCCCGCTGGAGCTGACCGTCGCCGCCGTCGCCGGTACCGCCGCGTACAGCCACACGCCCGTCGTGTGGGCGGACCTGGCGGACTGGCAGCGCCTCGGCACCCCGGGCGCCGCCGGTTCGCCGCCCGGCGCGGCTCCCGGCGCGGCCTCCGGCGGGGCTGCCACCGTCATCGCCGTCGACGCCTCCTCCGGTGCCGACCTCGCCGCCGCCGACCGGGCCGCCGGGACCGAGGCGCGGACCGTCGAGGACGCCCTCGGCGCCATCGGCTCCTACCGGTCCGAGAACGGCTCGCTCCAGCTGATGCGCGGCTTCCTCTTCGCCATCTCCGCCCTGGTCACCGGAGCCTTCTTCACGGTGTGGACCATCCAGCGCAGCGGCGACGTCGCCGTCCTGAAGGCGCTCGGCGCCTCCACCCCCTACCTGCTGCGCGACGCGCTCGGCCAGGCCGTGGTGATGCTCGCGCTCGGCACCGGCCTCGGCACCGCCCTGGCCGCCGGCCTCGGCGCGCTGATCAGCGGGGGCGACGTCCCGTTCGTCCTCGACGCCGGGACCGTGCTGGCCCCCGCCGCCGTCATGATCGCGCTCGGTGCGCTCGGCGCCGCGCTGTCCATCCGGCGGATCACCGCCGTCGACCCCCTGACCGCCCTCGGGAGCGCCCGATGACCCTGCTGGTGCACGACGTCACCCTCACCTACCCGGACGGCGAGAGCCGGCTCACCGCCCTGGACTCCGTCGCCCTGGACGTCCCCGCGGGCACCCTCACGGCCGTCGTCGGGCCCTCCGGCTCCGGGAAGTCGAGCCTGCTGGCGGTCGCCGCCACCCTCGTGACCCCGGACTCCGGGCGGGTCGTGGTGGCCGGGCGGGACACCGCGCGGCTCACTCCGGCCGAGAAGTCGGCGCTGCGCCGCGACGAGATCGGCATCGTCTTCCAGCAGCCCAACCTGCTGCCGTCACTCACCGCCGCCGAGCAGCTGCTGGCGATGGCGCACCTCTCCGGGCGCCCGCCGCGGGCGCTGCGCCGCCGGGCCCTGGAGCTGCTCGACGCCGTCGGGCTCGCCGACAAGGCCGACAAGCGCCCCCACCAGCTCTCCGGCGGGCAGCGCCAGCGCGTGAACATCGCCCGCGCGCTGATGAACGAGCCCTCGGTGCTCCTGGTCGACGAGCCCACCAGCGCCCTCGACCACGAGCGCGGCGCGGCCGTCCTCGACCTGCTGGCCGCCCTCACCCGGGAGCGGTCCACCGCCACGGTGCTGGTCACGCACGACCGCACCCACCTGGAGCGGGCGGACCGCACGGCGGTGATGGCGGACGGCAGGCTCACGGAGCCCCTGCGGGCCGCGTGACGGAGCCTCGCGAGGCCCGTGCGGGGGACCCCTGCACGGGCCTCGGCGCGTTACGCGGGGCTCTGGCTCTGCAGGGCCACCGACAGCTCGGCCGCCACGTTCTGCAGGATCGGCACGATGGACGGGGTCAGGTCCTCGGTCACCCGGCCCGCCGGACCCGAGATGGAGATCGCGGCGGCGGTCGGCGAGTTCGGCACCGACACGGCCAGGCAGCGGACCCCTATCTCCTGCTCGTTGTCGTCGACCGCGTAGCCCAGCCTGCGCACCTGCTCCAGGGCCTCCAGGAAGCCCTCGGGCGTGGTGATCGTCTTCTCGGTGGCCGCGGGCATCCCGGTCCGGGCGAGCAGTGCGCGGACCTCGTCCGCCGGGGTGTGGGCCAGCAGGGCCTTGCCGACGCCGGTGGAGTGCGGCAGCACGCGGCGGCCCACCTCGGTGAACATCCGCATGGAGTGCTTGGACGGCACCTGCGCCACGTAGACGATCTCGTCGCCGTCGAGCAGCGCCATGTTGGCGGTCTCACCGGTCTCCTCGACCAGCCGGGCCAGGTACGGACGGGCCCAGGTGCCCAGCAGGCGCGACGCGGACTCGCCGAGGCGGATCAGGCGCGGGCCGAGGGAGTACCGTCGGTTGGGCTGCTGGCGTACGTAGCCGCACGCGACGAGGGTGCGCATCAGGCGGTGGATCGTCGGCAGCGGCAGACCGCTGGCGGTGGAGAGCTCGCTCAGGCCGACCTCGCCCCCGGCATCGGCCATGCGCTCGAGCAGGTCGAAGGCGCGCTCAAGGGACTGGACGCCACCGCCGCCGGCGGTGGGCTTGGCGGAAGCGTCGGTGGTGCTGGCGCTGGACGTCGGCACGGCGCGGTCCTTTCGGTGCTGGCAGGCAAGGAAGCAGCCTACCGGTCGGCCGGCGCCGGCCCCAGGTGCGGGTCGGTGCCGTCCTCGCCGGTCAGAGCGGGTTTGTCCGGGTGGCTGAGTGCTCGGGAAGTTACCCGTCAGGCTCCCGGCGGCGATAGCTGCATTCTGGATAGCGAAATCCTATTTCCATCTTGTGGAAACCTCCAACTGGGGCGCCGGTGTGTCGGTGCACTGCCACGGCGCTCTTGACTGGGCCCCGGATCGGCGTGAAGACTCCGTCAACAGAACGTTGAATTTCACTCTGTGGAAGTAGATGGGGAGGTTCCGGCGTGTCCGACGACGTGGAACTGGTACTGCGCTCGACCCGCGTCATCACGCCCGAAGGGACGCGCGCCGCCTCGGTGGCCGTCGCCGCCGGGAAGATCGCCGCCGTGCTGCCCCACGAGGCGCCCGTGCCCGCCGGCGCCCGCCTGGAGGACTTCGGGGACGACGTCCTCCTCCCCGGCCTGGTGGACACCCACGTCCACGTGAACGACCCCGGCCGCACCGAGTGGGAGGGCTTCTGGACGGCGACCCGCGCCGCCGCGGCCGGAGGCGTCACGACGATCCTCGACATGCCGCTCAACTCGCTCCCCCCGACCACCACCGCCGCGAACCTCGCCGTCAAGCAGGACGCGGCCCGCGCCAAGGCGCACGTCGACGTCGGCTTCTGGGGCGGCGCCCTGCCCGACAACACCAAGGACCTCCGCCCCCTGCACGACGCCGGAGTCTTCGGCTTCAAGTGCTTCCTGTCGCCCTCCGGCGTCGACGAGTTCCCGCAGCTCGACCAGGAGCAGCTCGCCGTGGCCCTCGCCGAGATCAGCGGCTTCGGCGGCCTGATGATCGTGCACGCCGAGGACCCGCACCACCTGGACTCCGCGCCCGTCGTCCCCGGCCCCAGGTACGCCGACTTCCTCGCCTCCCGGCCGCGCGCCGCCGAGGACACCGCGATCGAGAACCTGATCGCCCAGGCCCGCCGCCTCGACGCCCGCGTCCACGTCCTGCACCTCTCCTCCAGTGACGCGCTCCCCGTGATCGCGGCCGCCCGCGCCGAGGGCGTGCGGATCACCGTCGAGTCCTGCCCGCACTACCTCACCCTGACGGCCGAGGAGGTGCCGGACGGCGCCAGCGAGTTCAAGTGCTGCCCGCCCATCCGCGAGGCGGCCAACCAGGACCTGCTGTGGGACGCGCTCGCCGACGGCACCATCGACTGCATCGTCTCGGACCACTCGCCGTCCACCGCCGACCTCAAGACCGCCGACTTCTCCACCGCCTGGGGTGGCATCTCCTCCCTCCAGCTCGGCCTCCCGGCCGTCTGGACCGAGGCCCGCCGCCGCGGCCGCACCCTGGAGGACATCGCCCGGTGGATGTCCACGGCCCCCGCCCGCCTCGCGGGCCTCGGCCGGAAGGGCGCCATCGAGGCCGGCCGCGACGCCGACTTCGCCGTCCTGGCCCCCGACGAGACCTTCACCGTGGACCCGGCCGAACTCCACCACCGCAACCGGGTCACGGCGTACGCGGGCAGGACCCTGTACGGCGTCGTGCGGTCCACCTGGCTGCGCGGTGTGCGGATTGCCGACCACGGCACCCCCACCGAGCCCACCGGCCGACTCCTCGAAAGGCAGAACTGACAGTGGCGATCCCTTCCTTCACCGGCAACGCGAACCCGTACGGGGGAGGCGACCCGTACGCCGACTACCGCACGGCCGAGTTCCCCTTCACCCAGTACGCGAACCTCGCCGACCGGCAGCTCGGCGCCGGGGTGATCGCCGCGAACGACGAGTTCTTCGCCCAGCGGGAGAACCTCCTCGTCCCCGAGCCCGCCGAGTTCGACCCCGAGCACTTCGGCCACAAGGGCAAGGTCATGGACGGCTGGGAGACCCGCCGCCGCCGCGGCGCCTCCGCCGAGCACCCCTGGCCCACCGCCGACGACCACGACTGGGCGCTCGTACGCCTGGGCGCGCCCGGCGTGGTCCGCGGCATCGTCGTCGACACCGCCCACTTCCGCGGCAACATGCCGCAGGCCGTCTCCGTCGAGGGCACCGACTGGACGGGCACCCAGGCCCCCACCCCGCAGGAGCTCCTCGCCGACGGCGTCAAGTGGACCACCCTCGTCCCCCGCACCCCGGTCGGCGGGCACGCAGCCAACGGCTTCGAGGTCGACGCCGAGCAGCGCTTCACCCACCTGCGCGTCAACCAGCACCCGGACGGCGGCATCGCCCGCCTGCGCGTCTACGGCGAGGTGCTGCCCGACCCCGCGTGGCTGGCGGCCCTCGGCTCCTTCGACGTGGTCGCCCTGGAGAACGGCGGCGCCGTCCAGGACGCCTCCAACCGCTTCTACTCCCCGCCGACCAACACCATCAACCCCGGCCGCTCCCGCAAGATGGACGACGGGTGGGAGACGGCCCGCCGCCGCGACCGCGGCAACGACTGGATCCGCTACCGGCTCGCCGCCGAGTCCGAGATCCGCGCCGTCGAGATCGACACCGCCTACCTGAAGGGCAACTCGGCCGGCTGGGCCTCGCTGTCCGTCCGCACGGGCGAGGACGGCGAGTGGACGGAGTTCCTGCCGCGGACCCGCCTTCAGCCCGACACGAACCACCGCTTCGTGCTGGACGCCCCGGCGGTCGGCACCCACGTCCGGATCGACATCTTCCCCGACGGCGGCTTCTCCAGGCTGCGCCTGTACGGCTCCCTGACGGAGGCGGGCACGGCCGCGCTCACCGCGCGCCACCAGGAACTGGGCGGCTGACGCCCCTGACGCCGCGGGGGCCGGCACCCCCGCGGCGGCGGGCCGCCCGCGCGCCGGCTACACGGTGTACCCGCCGTCCACCGAGAACTCCGCTCCCGTCACGTAGCCGGCCTCCGGGCCCGCCAGGAACGACACGACGGCAGCCACCTCGTGCGGAGTGCCGAACCGGCCGAGGGCCGTCACCGCGCTCTGCGGGGCGGCGTACGGCCCGTCCGCCGGGTTCATGTCCGTGTCCACGGGGCCCGGGTGGACCAGGTTCGCGGTGATGCCCCGCCCGCCCAGCTCGCGGGCCAGGCCCCTCGTCAGGCCGGTCAGCGCCGCCTTGCTCATCGCGTACAGGGTGCCGCCCGGGGCGGCCACCCGCTGCACCATGCAGCTGCCGACGGTGATGATGCGCCCCCCGGCCCCCATGCGGCAGGCCGCCGCCTGCGCCGTCAGGAACGCGCCGCGCACGTTGACGGCGAGCACGCGGTCCACGTCGGCGGCGGCCAGGTCCTCCAGCGGGCCGAGCACGCCGATCCCGGCGTTGTTGACCAGGACGTCGATCCTGCCCAGTTCCCCCGCGGTCGCCGCGACCGCTGCGGCCGCCTGCTCCGCGTCCCCGACGTCGGCCCGTACCACCAGGGCGCGCCGGCCCGCGGCCTCGATCCGGGCGGCGACTCCCGCGGCCGCTGCCGCCGACGCCCCGCTCACGTAGGTGAGGGCGACATCCGCGCCGTCCTCCGCCAGGCGCAGCGCGGTCGCCGCCCCGATGCCCCGGCTCCCGCCCGTCACGAGGGCCACTGCGTTCGCGTTCACGGTGTTCCTTCCTCCCGCCGATTCGTTGACGCTTCAAATGAAACGGCGCGGGGGTAGCGGTGTCCGGCAGGAATCCGACCTGGCGTTCGTGCGCGCCGCACCGGCGCACCCGGCGCGGCCGGGGAACCTGGTGCGGTGCAGGCGACACCCCACCCCCGAAGGAGCGCCCGGCCATGGCCAAGCTGACCCTGACCACCTTCCTCACCCTCGACGGCGTGATGCAGGCCCCGGGCGGGCCCGCCGAGGACCCCAGCGGCGGCTTCGAGTACGGCGGCTGGCTGGTGCCCTTCGCAGACGACGGCATGGCGCAGTTCATGACCGAGGTGTTCGACCGGGTCGGGGCGTTCCTCCTCGGCCGGCGGACCTACGACATCTTCGCCGGGTACTGGCCGCAGGTCACCGACCCGGCGGACCCCATCGCCGGCCGGTTGAACGCCCTGCCCAAGTACGTCGCCTCGACCACCCTGACCGAACCGCAGTGGGCCGGGACCACCGTCATCGACGGCGAGCACCTGCAGAGCGAGATCGTCCGCGTCAAGGACGCCCTCCCGGCCGACCGCGAACTCCAGGTGCACGGCAGCGGCATGCTGGCCCAGTGGCTCCTCGCCCGGGACCTCGTCGACGAGATGAACCTCCTCGTCTTCCCCGTCTACCTGGGCGCAGGCCGCCGGCTGTTCCCCCTCGGAGGCCTGCCGACCGCCTGCGAGCTCACCGCCTCCCGCACCACCGGCTCGGGCACCGCCATCCACACCTACCGCCGTACCGGCCGCGCCTCCTTCGGCACCTTCTGACCCGCCCCCCGCCGCGGCGCCGGGCCGCCGCACAGTGGCCGGAAACGGGCGCGCCCGCGGATCAACCCCCGCCGTACGCTGGGCCGCATGCCCCAACCGGACATCAGCGGCAACGCCCCGGACTTCCGGGCCGACCCCCACTCCTTCTACGCGGCGCTGCGGGCGCGGGGTCCGGTCCACCGCATCGCCGCCTCCTCCGACGCGTACGAACCGGCCTGGATCGTCGTAGGACACGAGGAGGCCCGGCAGGCCCTGACCCACCCCGGCCTCGCGAAGGACTGGCGCGAGCGCCTCCCGGACATCCCGCACACCGCCGCCAACCTCAACATGCTGGAGTCCGACCCGCCGCAGCACACCCGGCTGCGCCGCCTGGTCGCCCGCGAGTTCACCGCCCGCCGCGTCGAGGCGCTCCGCCCCCGCGTCCGGCAGATCACCGACGGCCTGCTCGACGCGATGGCCGCCCGCCCGCAGCGCCGCGCCGACCTGGTGCGGGCCCTCGCCTTCCCGCTGCCGATGACCGTCATCTGCGAACTGCTCGGCGTGCCCGGCCTCGACCGGGACCGGTTCGGCCACTGGTCCAAGGCGGTCGTCTCCCCGCCCTCCGGCGCCCCCGACACCGCCGCCCACCGGCAGCTCGGCCTCTACCTCGCCGAACTCGTCGAGGCCAAGGCCCAGGAGCCCGGCGAGGACCTGCTGTCCGCGCTCATCCGCACCCGCGACGAGGACGGCGACTCCCTCTCCCAGGACGAGCTGATCGGCATGGCCTTCCTGCTGCTGGTCGCTGGCCACGAGACCACCGCCAACCTCATCTGCAACGGCGTCCGGGCCCTGCTCGCGCACCCCGCCCAGCTCGCCGCGCTCCGCGCCGACCCGGACGGCCTCCTCGACGGCGCCGTGGAGGAGATGCTCCGCCACGAGGGCCCCGTACAGAACGCCACCTACCGGCACGCCCGCGAGGACGTGCTGATCGGCCCCGCCCGCATCCCCGCCGGCTCCACCGTCGTCGTCTCCCTCGCCGCGGCCGACCGCGACCCGGCCCGCTACGCAGACCCCGACACCTTCGACATCCGGCGCGCACCCCAGGGCCACCTGGCCTTCGGCCACGGACTGCACTTCTGCCTCGGCGCCCCGCTCGCCCGGCTGGAGGGCCGCACCGCCATCCGCGGCCTGCTGGAGCGCTTCCCGGACCTGGCCGAGGACCCCGCGGCCGGGCCGCCCGCCTGGGTCCGCGGCAGCCTCATGCGCGGCGTGGCCCGGCTCCCGGTGCGCTGGTAGCCGCGGACCGTGCCCCGCCACCCGCGGCAGCCGCCGCCCGCACCCGCGCAGCCCGCGCCCATCCCCTCACAGGCCGGGCAGCTCCGCCAGGTCCACCGGACGCCGCTCCCGGCGCGACAGCTCGCACGCCTCGGCGACGCGGAGCGCGGCCAGCGCCTCCCGCCCGTCGCAGGGGTTGGGCCCCTCGCCGCGCACGAGCCGGACGAACGCGGACAGCTCCGCCTCGTACGCGGGGGCGAACCGCTCCAGGAAGCCCGTCCACGGCTTCGCCGCCGGAGGCGGGCCGTGCGGCTCGGTCGACGCGATCGGGGTGCGGTCGTCCAGCCCGGAGGAGACCTGGTCGAGCTCCCCGGCCAGCTCCATCCGGACGTCGTACCCGGCCCCGTTGCAGCGGGTCCCCGTACACGTCACGAGCGTGGAGTCGTCCAGGACGAGCACCGCCGCGCACGTGTCCACATCACCCGTCTCGCGGAACACCGGCGGGCCCGCGTCCGAGCCCACCGCGTACACGTGCGCCACCTCGCGGCCGGTCACCCAGCGCACCATGTCGAAGTCGTGGACCAGGCAGTCCCGGAACAGCCCGCCCGACGAGGCCAGGTACGGCGCGGCCGGCGGCCGCGGATCGGCCGTCATCGTCCGCACGGTGTGCAGCCGGCCCAGCGCGCCCGAGCGGACCAGCTCCCGCGCGGTGCTGTACCCGGCGTCGAAGCGGCGCATGAACCCCAGCTGGAGCACCCCGCCCGCGGCCTCCACCTCCCGCAGCACCGACAGCGTCCGGGCCAGGTCCGAGGCCAGCGGCTTCTCGCAGAACACCGGCAGCCCGCCCCGCACGGCCCGCACCACCAGCTCCGCGTGCGCGTCGGTGGAGCAGGCCACGACCAGCGCGTCCACGCCCCACGTGAACACGTGGTCGACGGACGGGGCGGCCGTCGCCCCCAGGCGCTCGGCGAGCCGCGCGGCACGCCCGGGATCGGCGTCGGCCAGCAGCAGCGAGCCGGCGTCCGGGTGGCGGGCCAGAGCCGCGGCGTGGAAGGACCCGATGCGGCCCGTTCCGATCAGCCCGATGCGCATGCACTCAACCTGGACCGCGGCGGCGGTGCTGTCAATCCGCCTGCGTGCACCCGGGCCTGCCCCGATCGCCGAGACGCCCCCGATGGCCGCACATGGCCCCCTGTGGCGGATACTGGGCGGCTGAAACCGGAATGACCGCTTTGACAGCAGCGGACCGCGGAACACACCGCACGAGGGAAGGGCACGGCAACGTGGCAAGGGTCGGGACAGGGGTACGCGTCGTCGGCGCCGTGCTCGCGGCGGTACTGGGGGCCTCCCTCGCGGGCTGCAGCAGCACGGGCGGCAAGCGCGCCGAGGATCGCGCCAAGGCCGCGGAGGCGGGCCGGCCCGCCGTGTCCACGCCCCGCTGGACCTTCGCGATGGTCACGCACGCGGGGGACGGCGACACCTTCTGGGACATCGTCCAGAAGGGCGCCAAGGAGGCCGCGGCGAAGGACAACATCAACTTCGTGTACTCCCACGACGACCAGGCGCAGCAGCAGGCCCAGTTCGTCCAGAACGCCATCGACCAGAAGGCCGACGGCATCATCGTCAGCCTCGCCAAGCCCGAGGCGCTCAAGGACGTCGTCGCCAAGGCCGTCAAGGCCGGCATCCCGGTCGTCACCGTCAACTCCGGGTCCGCCCAGTCGGCCGAGTACGGCGCGCTCACCCACATCGGCCAGGACGAGCAGGTCGCCGGCGAGGCCGTCGGCGCGGAGCTGACCCGCCGCGGCCGCACCAAGGCGGTCTGCGTCCTGCACGAGCAGGGCAACGTCGGGCACGAGCAGCGCTGCGCCGGGGCGAAGAAGACCTTCGGCGGCACCATGGAGAACCTCTACGTCGAGGGCACCAACATGCCCTCCGTCCAGGCGGCCGTCCAGGCCAAGCTCCAGGCCGACCCCTCCGTCGACGCGGTCCTCACCCTCGGCGCCCCCTTCGCGGCGACCGCCGTGAAGGCGAAGGAGGCGGCCGGCAGCAAGGCCGAGGTCGACACCTTCGACCTGAACGCCGCCGTCGCCCGCGACCTCAAGTCCGGGGTCCTCGGCTTCGCCGTCGACCAGCAGCCCTACCTCCAGGGCTACCAGGCCGTCGACCTGCTGTGGCTCTACCGCTACAACGCCGACGTGCTCGGCGGCGGCCGCCCGGTCCTCACCGGCCCGCAGATCGTCACCGCCGCCGAGGCCGCGGCACTGGAGGAGTACATCAAGCGGGGCACCCGGTGACCGCCCCCGCCCCCGCCCCGGCGCCCGCACCCGCAGGGCCCGCCGACGAGCGGCTCGCACCCGTCCCGCTGCTGCGCCGCCTGCTCGGCCGGCCCGAGCTGGGCGCCGTCGTCGGAGCCGCCGCCGTCTTCCTCTTCTTCTCCTTCGCCGCGGACAGCTTCCTGCGCGCGTCCAGCCTGAGCACCGTCCTGTACTCGGCCTCCACCCTCGGCATCATGGCCGTGCCGGTGGCCCTGCTGATGATCGGCGGCGAGTTCGACCTCTCCGCCGGCGTCATGGTCACCACCTCGGCCCTGGTCAGCTCGATGTTCAGCTACCAGATGACCGCCAACGTGTGGGTCGGCGTCCTCGTCTCGCTGCTCGTCACCCTCGCGCTCGGCTTCTTCAACGGCTACATGCTGACCCGCACCAAGCTGCCGAGCTTCATCATCACGCTCGGCACCTTCCTGATGCTGACCGGCCTGAACCTCGGCTTCACCAAGCTGATCACCGGCACCGTCTCCACCAAGAGCATCGCCGACATGGAGGGCTTCCCCTCCGCGCAGGCCCTGTTCGCCTCCCAGTGGACCCTCGGCCCCGTCACCCTGAAGGTCACCGTCCTGTGGTGGGCCGCCCTCGTCGCCCTCGCCACCTGGATCCTGCTGCGCACCCGCGCCGGGAACTGGATCTTCGCGGTCGGCGGCGGCGCCGACGCGGCCCGCGCCGTCGGAGTCCCCGTCGTCCGGACCCGCATCGGCCTCTACATGGGCGTCGCCCTCTGCGCGTGGATCTCCGGACAGCACATCCTGTTCTCGTACGACGTCGTCCAGTCCGGCGAGGGCGTCGGCAACGAGTTCCTGTACATCATCGCGGCCGTCATCGGCGGCTGCCTGATGACGGGCGGCTACGGCTCCGCGATCGGCGCGGCCGTGGGCGCCTTCATCTTCGGCATGACCAGCAACGGCATCGTCTACGCCCAGTGGAACCCCGACTGGTTCAAGTTCTTCCTGGGCGCGATGCTCCTGCTGGCGACGCTGCTCAACGCATGGGTCCGCAAGCGGGCGGAGGCGAAGTGACACCCCTCGTGAAGCTGACCGGCGTCAGCAAGTCCTACGGCAGCATCCGCGCCCTGCGGGACGTCTCCCTGGAGGTCTCCGCCGGCGAGATCACCTGCGTCCTCGGCGACAACGGCGCCGGCAAGTCCACCCTCATCAAGATCATCTCAGGGCTGCACCGGCACGACTCCGGCACCTTCGAGATCGAGGGCGAGGAGACCGGGCTCGCGAACCCGCGCGCCGCCCTGGACCGCGGCATCGCCACCGTCTACCAGGACCTGGCCGTCGTCCCCCTCATGCCCGTCTGGCGGAACTTCTTCCTCGGCTCCGAGCCCACCCGCGGCCGCGGCCCGCTGCGCCGCCTCGACACCGACCTGATGCGCCGCACCACCCGGGCCGAGCTGCTGCGCATGGGCATCGACCTGCGCGACGTCGACCAGCCGATCGGCACCCTCTCCGGCGGCGAGCGGCAGTGCGTGGCCATCGCCCGCGCCGTCCACTTCGGCGCCAAGGTCCTCGTCCTGGACGAGCCCACCGCCGCGCTCGGCGTGAAGCAGTCCGGCGTCGTCCTCAAGTACGTCGCCGCCGCCCGCGACGCCGGACTCGGCGTGGTCCTCATCACCCACAACCCGCACCACGCCCATCTGGTCGGCGACCGCTTCGTCCTGCTCAAACGCGGTGCGATGGCCGGCAGCCACACCCGCGACTCGATCACCCTCGACGAGCTCACCCGGCAGATGGCCGGCGGCTCCGAGCTGGACGAGCTGAGCCACGAACTGGCCCGGGTGGCACAATCGGGACCGCAGACCCCCGAGCCGGCCGGCCCCGCCGGCACCACCGCACCCCCGAGGGACGACACGACTCGATGAGCACGTACCGGGACTTCACGCTCACCCACCGCGGGTCGGCGCGGGGCACCGTCCTGCGGACCATCGGGACCCGTGAGCGCAGGTCGCACCTGACCGCCCCCCGCGTCCCCACGGTCGGCATCGACATCGGCGGCACCAAGGTCATGGCGGGCGTCGTCGACGCCGACGGCGTGATCCTGGAGAAGATCCGCACCGAGACCCCCGACAAGTCCAAGAGCCCCAAGGTCGTCGAGGACACCATCGTCGAACTCGTCCTCGACCTCTCCGACCGCCACGACGTCCACGCCCTGGGCATCGGCGCGGCCGGCTGGGTCGACGCCGACCGCTCCCGCGTCCTCTTCGCCCCCCACCTGGCCTGGCGCGACGAGCCGCTGCGCGACGCCCTCCAGTCGCGCCTCGCCGTCCCCGTCATGGTCGACAACGACGCCAACACCGCCGCCTGGGCGGAGTGGCGCTTCGGGGCCGGCCGCGGCGAGGACCACCTCGTCATGATCACGCTCGGCACCGGCATCGGCGGCGCGATCCTGGAGGGCGGCCAGGTCAAACGCGGCCGGTACGGGGTCGCCGGCGAGTTCGGCCACATGCAGGTCGTCCCCGGCGGCCACCGCTGCCCCTGCGGCAACCGCGGCTGCTGGGAGCAGTACAGCTCCGGCAACGCCCTGGTCCGCGAGGCCCGCGAACTCGCCGCCGCCGACTCCCCGGTCGCGTACGGCATCATCGCCCGCGTCGGCGGCAACGTCCAGGAGATCACCGGCCCGCTCATCACCGAGCTCGCCCGCGAGGGCGACGCCATGTGCATCGAGCTGCTCCAGGACATCGGCCAGTGGCTCGGCGTCGGCATCGCCAACCTCGCCGCCGCCCTCGACCCCTCCTGCTTCGTCATCGGCGGCGGCGTCAGCGCCGCCGACGACCTGCTGATCGGCCCCGCCCGGGACGCCTTCCGCAGGCACCTGACCGGGCGCGGCTACCGGCCCGAGGCCCGCATCGCCAAGGCCCAGCTCGGCCCCGAGGCCGGCATGGTCGGCGCAGCCGACCTCGCCCGGCTCGTCGCCCGCCGCTTCCGCCGCGCCACCCGCCGGCGCGTCGAGCGGTACGAGCGCTACGCGCAGCTGGGCCGCCGCCAGACCCCCGGCCCCGACGACCAGGACGACACGCAGTGACACCGCCCACCCTGCCCCGCCAGGCGCCCGCCCCCGACGAGGGCGGCGCACCGCCCCCCGCGGAGGACCGCAGGCACGTCGTCCGGCGCCGCTGGATCACCGCCCTCATCATCCTGCTGCTGGTAGGGGTCCCCGCCGGCTACCTCGCCGTCTCCGCGCAGCAGAGCCGCGAAAGCGGCCGCGACAAGGCCGCCAAGGTCGGCGCCACGAAGGTCCGGCCCGGCTGGCCCTCGCGGGTGCAGCGCAGCATCTACGACGTGCCCATCCCGCAGAAGGCCTGGAAGGTCGGCTTCCTGGAGACGAACAACTGGCACACCAGCCGGCTGTACGTGCAGTTCGCCGTCACCCCGGCCGACCTCGACGGCTTCCTCGCCGACCTCGGCACCAGCCGCGCCGAGCTGACCCGCGGGGTGGCGATCGACGCGCACGACACGGCCGTCTCGGGCTGGAACTGGAAACCCCAGAGGACCTGGTACGGGACCACCCTGGAGCAGCCCGACCCCCGTCCGACCCGCGACGTGACCGTCGACCTCACCGACCCGTCCAAGCCGAGCGTCTACGTCGTCTCGACGGCCGTCCCGTAAGGGCCGCGGCGGGCCGACCCCGCCGGGCAGGCTGCCCTAGCCTGGGATCATGAAGCTCACCAAGCGGCTGCACTCCTGCGTCCAGCTCGAGAAGGACGGGCGCGTGCTCGTCATCGACCCGGGGGCCTTCAGCGAGCCCGACGCGGGCCTGGGCGCGGACGCCCTGCTCGTCACGCACGAGCACCCCGACCACTTCGACGAGGGCCGGCTGCGGGCCGCCCTCGACGCGAACCCGGCCGCCGCCCTGTGGACGCTGCGCAGCGTCGCCGAGCGGCTCGCCCCCGCCTACCCCGGCCGCGTCCACACCGTCGGGCACGGAGACGCCTTCACCGCCGCCGGGTTCGACGTGCAGGTGCACGGCGAGCTGCACGCCGTGATCCACCCCGACATCCCGCGGATCACGAACGTGGGCTACCTCGTGGAGGGTTCGCTGTTCCACCCCGGTGACGCCCTCACCGCGCCCGGGGTGCCCGTCGAGACGCTGATGGTGCCGGTGCACGCGCCCTGGAACAAGGTGGCCGAGGTGATCGACTACCTGCGCGAGGTCAAGCCGCGCCGGGCCATCGACATCCACGACGCCTACCTCGCCGACATCGCCCGGCCGATCTACGACACCGCCCTCGGGAACCTCGGCGGCACCGACCACGGGCGGCTCGCCGCGGGCGACGCCACCGAGGTCTGACGGCCGGGTGGCTGTCGGCGCCGGGCGGTAGGTTGGGACGCATGCGTATCGCCACGTTCAACGTCAACTCGATCACCGCCCGGCTGCCCCGCCTGCTGGCCTGGCTGGAGAGCTCCGGCACCGATGTCCTGTGCCTGCAGGAGGCCAAGTGCTCCGACGCGCAGTTCCCGCACGACGCGCTGCGCGAGCTCGGCTACGAGTCGGCCGTCAACGCCACCGGCAGGTGGAACGGCGTGGCCCTGCTGTCCAAGGTCGGCCTGGAGGACGTGGTCAAGGGCCTGCCCGGCGGCCCCGACTACGAGGGCGTCCAGGAGCCCCGGGCCATCTCCGCGACCTGCGGCGGGGTCCGCCTGTGGTCGGTGTACGTGCCCAACGGCCGGGAGGTCGAGCACGACCACTACGGCTACAAGCTGGAGTGGTTCCGGGCGCTGTCCGAGGCCGTCGCCGAGGACGCCGCCGGCCCGCGCCCCTTCGCCGTGCTCGGCGACTTCAACGTGGCCCCCACCGACGAGGACGTCTACGATCCCGCCGTCTTCGCCGGCCTCACCCACGTGACCCCCGCCGAGCGCGCCGCCCTGGAGGCGCTGCGCTCCGCCGGCCTGTCCGACGTGGTGCCCCGCCCCCTCAAGTACGACCGCCCCTACACGTACTGGGACTACCGCCAGCTCGCCTTCCCGAAGAACCGGGGCATGCGCATCGACCTCGTCTACGGGAACGCGCCGTTCGCCAAGGCCGTCACCGACGCGTACGTCGACCGCGAGGAGCGCAAGGGCAAGGGGGCCTCCGACCATGCCCCCGTCGTCGTGGACCTCGACCTGGCGCCGTGACCGCACCGGACGCCTGACGGACGGTCCGGAGGCCGCCGGAATCCAGGCGCGCCCTGTGGCCACCGGGGCGCCTTGGTGCGACGCTGTTCGGTATGGACATGCCCTTTCTGGCCCTTTGGCGCAACCGGAACGACCCGCAGCGCGGCTCGGGTCTCGCCGCCGCGGTCGCGGAGGACCCCGAGGGCGTCGGCGAGCTGTTCGCGGAGTGCGAGGTGCTGCGCGTCCACGCGCGGGCGGCCGGACTGGAACTCGACGGGACCCCGGCCTCCTTGGAGGCGCTGGACCAGCTGATGCCGCGCTGGCGCCGGGACCCCGAGGTGGTCCCCTGGCTCGGCAACGACGCGGGCTTCTACCTCGGGACGGTGATCATCCGGACCTGCCCGGGGGCCCGCTGGCAGGTCTGGCCGAACGGCCAGCCCGTGGTCCGGCTGGCCTCGGGCCGCGAGCTGAACGTCGTCGAGTCGGGGGTGTCCTGGGCGATGACCGGCTCGCCGGAGCTGTCCCAGGCGTACGCGGAGGCCTCCGAGGGCCGGTAGCGGCAGCAGGCCGCCGGGCGGGCCCGGCGGCCTCGCGCACCGGCGGGTCAGCGGGTGCCGAGCGGGATCGAGACGTACGAGGGGTCCTGGCGCGGCGAGGAGAAGGTGAGCTGGGCCCCCGCGGGGTTGTACTCCGCGTACAGCGGGTCGACGGTGTCGACGACGAGGGCCAGGCGGTGGCCGGCGGGCACGTCGTACGCGGTGGAGAACAGGTCGAGGTCGACGCCGAAGGGGCGGCCCGGGGCCTTGCCGTGGAAGGTGTACGGGGCGTGGGTGACGAGCTTGCCGATGCCGAGGGGGCCCACGTCGTAGAGGTAGGCGACGAAGGTGCCGTCGGACCGGGTGGGGGTGACGGTGGTGTGCAGCCGGGCGGTGCCGCGCACGCGGCGCTCGGAGCCGAGGCGCTCCGACTGCCAGACCGCGGCGAAGGCGCGGGGGAGCAGCGGGACGGACGCCATGGGCGGGGTCTTCGTGAACTGGTCGAGGGCGCTGGACAGGAGCACGATGCCGCCGTCGGCGCCGGAGTTGACGCCGGTGAAGAGGTGCTCGCTGTCGGACAGGGCGAGCTTCTCGGTGCCGGCGGCGCCGACCGACTTCCAGTCGGCGTAGCCCTCGTACCCGCTGCCGCTGCGGGACTTGATCCGCACGGGCGGCTCGGTGTCGACGCCGTTGCGCTCGCCCTTGAGGTGGCGGTCGAACCAGCGGCGGGCGCTGTCCCAGGTGTCGTTGGGCAGGCCGAACAGGCCGAGGCCCTCGGCGGTGGCGTGGTCCCCGGGGCGGAACTCCAGCCGCTTCGGGCCGGTCAGCTTCTCGAAGAAGGAGGCGTACTGGTTGGGCGGGAAGACGGTGTCGCCCCAGGCGTTGCCGAGCATGACGGCGGTGCCGTTGGCGTTGAACCGGTCGACGTGCTCCGAGGGCGACCGCTTGCGGCCCCAGTCGATCATCTCCTGCTCGCGCTTTAGGTCGGAGGCGAGGAAGTCGCGGAGGATGCGGTCCAGTTCGGGGCCGGGGCGGCCGGTGAGGTGCCCGGTCGCGCCGAGCAGGGCGGCGGCCTGGACGTGCTGGGTGCGGCCGGAGTAGATGGACTCGACGAGGTCGGCCCAGCCGCTGAGCGCCACGACGGCCTTGATGCGGGGGTCGTGCGCGGAGGCGAGGAGGCTGATGCCCGCGCCGTAGGAGACGCCGCCCACACCGATCCGGGCGGGGTCGGCGGGGGTGTGGGCGAGGGCCCAGTCGATGACGGCGGAGACGTCGGCGACGTCGGGCGGTCCGGCCACCTCGATCTGCCCGCCGGAGAGCCAGAAGCCGCGCGAGGTGTAGCTGACGACGACGTAGCCGGAGTCGGCGAGCTTCTTGGCCTGGGCCAGGTACTCGACCTGCGGCATGGACCAGCTGCTCGGGAGGACGATCAGCGGGTGGCCGCTGCCGGGCCGGGCGCCGGCGGGGGCGAGGACGTTGCCCTTGAGGGTGATGCCGCCCGAGCCCGGGATGTCGTGGAAGGTCAGCCCCGGTACGGCCGCTGCGGCCTCGGCGTACGAGGCGGTGGGGGCGGAAGCGGCGGGGGCGGTGCGGGGGGTGGGGGCGGAGCTGGTGGGGGCGGTGGACTGGGCGGCCGCCCGGGCCTGATGGGGTGTCAGGCCCAGGGCGGCGACGGCCAGGGCGGCTGCCATGGCCGCCGCGGTGGGGGTGCGGACCACAGGGGGCTCCTCGCGTGCGCCGGTGTCGGAGTGACCGAACGGTAACCGGAGCCGCTTACCGGAGGTAACCCACCAGTAAGTTACGCACTGGTAACGATTGTTGGGCGATGCACGCTTATGGGCGGCCCGATGCCGTCTCAGCCGTTCTGCGCAGCACCGGAGAGGGCGCTCTTGGCCTTCCACTCGTCCCAGGAGAGGTTCCACTGGCCGTAGCCGTTGCCGATGTCGGCCCTGCCCTTGGAGCCGCTGCCCGCGACCTCGACCGGGTCGCCGACCTGGGCCGTGCCGAACAGCCACTTCGCGTCGGAGTCGCTCATGCCGACGCAGCCGGAACTGGCGTTCTCACGACCGAACTTGGCGGCGTTCCACGGCGCGGCGTGGATGTACATGCCGGACCAGGTCACGCGCATCGAGTAGTCGACCATCTTGTCGTACGAGTCGCCCAGGCCCACCGTCTGGGAGTCCATCCGGATGGTGCCCTCCTTGCTCATCAGCACCATCTTCCCGGACCATGAGGCCTTCTTGCCGCCGGGCGTGCCCGCCGAGACCGGGATCGACTTCACGGTCTGGCCGTCCTCGACCACGTTCATCTTCTTGGCGTCCAGGTCGACCTGGAGCCGGCGGTCCTTGCCGATCGTGAAGTTCGTGTCGTAGTCGCGGACGAAGTAGCCGCCGCCCGGACCGGAGTCCACGCCGTTCAGGCTCATCTCGACCTTGACCTCGGTCCCGGACTTCCAGTAGTCCTTCGGCCGCCAGTCCACGCGGTCGTTGCCGGTGTAGTCCTTGAACCAGCCCCAGGAGCCCTCGGTGTTGTTCGAGGTGGTCACCTTCAGGCGCTTCTCCACCTCGGCCTTGTTCTTCACCGGGTTGTCGAACACCAGCGACACCGGCTGGCCCACGCCCATCGTGGAGCCCTTGCCCGGCACGATCGTGACCTTGTTCACCTTGTCCGCGGCCGCCGTCCTGAACTGCGCCGTCGCGGTCTGGCTGTCGGTGTTCTGCGCGTCGACCTTGTACTCCGTGCCCGGCGCGGCATTCCGCTCCGAGGTCCACGTCCTGCCGTCGTCGGCTATCTTCCCCGGCAGCTCGCCGCCCTTGCCGTCGGACACCTTCACCAGGGACAGCTTGCCCTCGGTGAGCGTGACCGTCACCGGCTCCCCGGGCTTGGCCTGGTCGCCCGTCAGGTTCACGGAGATGGCCATCTCCGACTTCTTCTTCTGATCACCCTTCGCGTCACCGCCGTCCTTCGCGTCCCCGCCGCCGCATGCGGTCAGAGCGGCGGCCATGAGTGCGGCGGTGCCCGCCAGAACGGCGTGGCGGCGTCGGGCGAGGCGGCGTGTGCGGCTCAACGGAAGGCCCTCTCGGGTAGCGGCGTCGGAAATCGTCCCGCAAAGGGAGATGCGGACAGGGCGACTCTAGGTTGCGCAATCATCGGAAAAGATCCGACAACCGCTTGTGACGCGGACCGCAGCAGAACGGTCATGGAACGGTCACATTCGTTGCGCAGCGCGGTCACGGACGCCTGTGAGCGTCCTGTCGCCCTCGGGGCGGACGAGTACGACATGCGCGGGGTACCCTCCACACTCGACCCCGACGAACGTTCTTTCGGACTGCTGCGCTGGAAGCTCGGAACCGGCGGACAGGTCGTCGAAACGCTCGGAGAGTGGGAGACAGCGATGGACGGGTACGCCAACGCGGCCCTGCACAAGGCCTTCCAGGCCTACCTGGCCCGCCGGTGACCGCCGCCGCACCCGCACCGGGCACCGCCGCCGCAGCAGCCCCCGCACCGGAGGGCACACCGGAACCCGCATCCGCACCTGCACCCGCCGCCGACCCGCCCCGCGGCTCCGTGCTGCGCAGCGGCGCCCTCATGGCCGCCGGCTCCGTCGTCTCCCGCGCCACCGGCTTCGTCCGCTCCGCGGTCGTCGTCGCCGCCCTCGGCACCGGGCTGCTCGGGGATGCGTACACCGTCGCCAACACCGTCCCGAACATCCTCTACATGCTGCTCATAGGCGGCGCCCTGAACGCCGTCTTCGTCCCCGAGCTGGTCCGGGCGGCCCGGCAGCACCCCGACGGCGGAGCCGCCTACACCGACCGGCTGCTGACCGCCTGCACGGCGGCCCTCCTGCTCCTGACCGCCGCCGCCGTGCTCGCCGCCCCCGCGATCGTGGCCGCGTACACCCCCTACACGGGCGCCCAGGCCGACACCACCACCGCGCTCGCCCGCTACTGCCTGCCGCAGATCCTCTTCTACGGCCTCTTCACCCTGCTCGGGCAGGTCCTGAACGCCCGCGGCCGGTTCGGCGCCATGATGTGGACGCCCGTCCTCAACAACCTCGTCGTCACCGCCGTCTTCGGCCTCTTCCTGTACACCGCCCACGGCGGCGGCGACGGCCTCACCGCCGCCGAGACCCGCCTCCTCGGCGTCGGCACCACCGCCGGCATCCTCGTCCAGGCCGCCGCGCTCGCCCCCTCGCTGCGTGCCGCCGGCTTCCGCTGGCGCCCCCGCTTCGACTGGCGCGGCAAGGGCCTCGCCCGGCCGCTGCGCAACGCCGGATGGACGGTCCTGCTCGTCCTCACCAACCAGGTCGGCTACTGGGTCGTCACCCGGCTGTCCACCACCGCCGGCGGCCAGGCCGTCGACGCGGGCCTCGCCGGTGGCGCCGGCTACACCGCCTACAGCAACGCCCACCAGCTGTGGATCGTCCCCCAGGGCATCATCACCGTCTCCCTCGTCACCGCCCTGATGCCCCGTATGAGCGCCTCCGCCGCCGACGGCGACCTCGCCTCCGTCCGCCGGGACGTCTCCTCCGCGCTGCGCTCCAGCGCCGCCCTCATCGTCCCGGCCGCCGCCCTGCTGGCCGCGCTCGCACCCTGGGTCATCGGCAGCGTCTTCGGCTACGGCCGCACCGGACCCGCCGACGTCGCGGTCATGGCCGGCATGCTCGCCGCCTTCGCCCCCGGCCTCATCGCCCTCTCCGGCCAGTACGTCCTCACCCGCGGCTTCTACGCCCTCTCCGACACCCGCACCCCCTTCCTGCTGAACCTGGTCATCGCCGGCCTCAACGCCGGCCTGTCCGCCGCCGCCTTCCTGCTGCTGCCCCCGCGCTGGGCCGTCACCGGCATGGCCGCCGCCTACTCCCTCGCCCTCTGCGCCGGCCTCGCCGCGACCGCCTGGACCCTCTCCCGGCGGCTCGGCCCGCGCCCCGGCCCGCCCAGCGGGCACACCGAAACCGCCCTGCACGCCCACCTGCGGCTCCTCGCCGCGTCCCTGCCCGCGGCCGCCGCCGGCCACGCCGCCGCCCGCGCCGCCGCCCCCGCCGGGGACATCGCGGCCGCAGCCGCGGGAACCGCCGTGATCGCACTCGTCGTCGTCCTGCTCGCCCGGCCGCTGCGCCTGACCGCCCTCACCGACCTGCTGGCCTCCCTGCGGCGCAAGCGCCGCTGACCCGGGAGCAGCCCGACCGCTTGGACACCGCCCGATGCCCCGCGTACTGCTGATCGAGGACGACCCCTCCGTCCGGGCCGGAGTAGGCCTCGGCCTGCGCCGCCGCGGCCACGAGGTGGCCGCCGCCGACACCGGCGAGGCCGGCCTCGCCCTGATGGGCGGCTTCCGCCCGGAACTCGTCCTGCTCGACCTGATGCTGCCCGGGATCAACGGCGTACAGGTCTGCCGCCGCATCCGCGAGACCAGCCAGGTCCCGATCATCATGCTCACCGCGCGCGGCGACGACTTCGACATCGTCGTCGGCCTGGAGGCCGGCGCCGACGACTACATCGTCAAACCCGCCCGCACCGAGGTCATCGAAGCCCGCATCAAGGCCGTACTGCGCCGCCTCGGCGCCCCCGCCGGCGGCCGGCCCCAGGTGGAGTCCCACGGTGACCTCGCCGTCGACCGGGCCGGACTGACCGTCGCCCGGAACGGCGAGCGCATCGCCCTCGCCCCCAGCGAACTCAAGCTGCTCCTCCACCTGTCCGCCTCGCCCGAGCAGGTCTTCTCCCGCCAGCAGCTCCTGGAGTACGTGTGGGAGCACAGCTACCACGCCGACGCCCGGCTCGTCGACGCCTGCGTGCGCCGCCTGCGCCACAAGATCGAGGACCCGGACGGCGCCCCCCGCTACATCCAGACCGTGCGGGGCTTCGGCTACCGCTTCGGCCCCCTGTAGGCGGGCCGGTGGAAAGCACCGCACACCGCGGGCGCCCCGGGTGGCCCGCCCGGCGCCGCCGCGGCACCGCCCGCGACCGGCGCATCGCCCCGCTCGGCCTGCGCACCCGCCTGATCGCGGCGTTCCTGCTGGTCGCCGCGGTCAGCGCGGTCTCCACGGCCGCCCTGACCTACCAGCAGGCCCGCAACGCCGTCCTCAAACAGACCCAGGACACGGCCGTCAGCACCCTGCGCGACCTGGTGGAAGCGCAGTCCGTCAGCCTCCCCATGGACCAGGCGCAGCTCGACCGCCTCGTCGCCGACCTCGCCAAGCGCGGCAAACCGCACCCCTGGAACGTCTTCGCCGAATACGGGCGGCTGCGCGCCTCCGGCAACGGCTCCCCGACCTCCACCGTCGTCACCGACCGGCTCCGCAAGCAGGTCACCGCCCACCCGCACGGCGCCTTCCAGCGCGTCACCGACGCCGACGGCGACCCCTACCTCGCCGTCGGGATGCCCGCCGTGTTCCGCTCGAACGACGCCCGCCGCCCCGCCGGCCTCGTCGTCTTCGCCACCATGCCGCTCACCGGCGAGCGGACCACCGTGCAGGCCATGGTCGAGGCCGCCCAGCGCGGCGCCGTGCCCGGCCTCGCCGTGGCCGTGGTCCCCGCCCTCCTCGCCGCGCGCAGCGTGCTGCGCCCCGTACGGGACATGCGGCGCGCCGCCCAGAAGATGGGCCGGGGCCGCCTCGACACCCGGATCGAGGTCCGCGGCGCCGACGAACTCGCCGGACTGGCGCGCACCTTCAACGACACCGCCCGCGCCCTGGAGGCGTCGGTGGCCGAACTGCGGGACGCCGAGACCCGGGCCCGCCGCTTCGCCTCCGACGTCTCCCACGAGCTGCGCACCCCGCTCGCCGGGATGCTCGCCGTCACCGAGGTCCTCGACGAGGAGGCCGCTGGCCTCGACGCCGACACGGCCGCGGCCCTGCGGCTGATCAGCGCCGAGACCGGCAAGCTCGCCGTCCTCGTCGAGGACCTGATGGAGATCTCCCGCTTCGACGCGCGCGCCGCCGAGCTCAACCTGGACGAGGTCGACGTCGCCGAGACCGTCCGCAAGACCCTGGAGCGCCGCCACTGGGACGACGACCGGGTCGTCACCGACCTGCCGCGGGGCGCCCGGGCCCGCCTCGACCCGCGCCGCTTCGACGTCGTCCTCGCCAACCTCGTCGGCAACGCCCTGCGGCACGGCGGCGCACCCGTCCGCGTCACGGTGCGGACCCGCCCGCAGCCCGGCGGGCCCCGGCTGGTCGTCGAGGTCGCCGACAGCGGGCCCGGCATCGCGCCCGAGGTGCTGCCGCACATCTTCGACCGCTTCTTCAAGGCCGACGCCGCCCGCACCCGCTCCGCCGGCAGCGGCCTCGGCCTGGCCATCACCCTGGAGAACGCACGGCTGCACGGCGGGACCCTGCAGGCCCGCAACGGCCCAGAGGGCGGCGCCGTGTTCACCCTCGACATGCCCCTGGAGGCCGACGCATGAGCAGGATCCGGGACGCCGCCCGCGCCGCGGCCGCGGCTGCGGGCGGGCTGCTGCTCGCCGGCTGCGGCATCAAGACGACGGGCGTCGTGGAGAGCGGGGCCCCCGCCGAGATCGCCGTGATTGCACCCGGCGGCACCGCGGACTCGCTGGTGTACTTCCTGACCCCCGACAAGCGGCTGATCGCCATGCCGTCCGGGTACGCCGCACCGGGGGCCCAGGGCGCCCTGTTCCGGCTGCTGGCCGGGCCGAGCGAGCGCGAGCGGGCCTCCGGACTGGGAACCGCACTGCCCGCCGTCGACCCCGGACTCGCCGCCACGACCATCGCGACCGGCCCCGTCGGCGATGTCGTGGAGGTCGACCTGCCGATCGACGTGGCCGGGCTGCCGGACCTCGCCCGCCGCCAGATCGTGTGCACCGCGGTCGCCGGCGCCGCCTCGCACGTCGAGGCCCGGCTGCGCGGCCTCGACACCGCGCTCGCACCCGAACCCTGCCGCGCCGGGCCCCTCTGACGGCGGGCGGTGCCGCGCGGGAGGGGCGGGACCGCGGGGGAGCGGGCAGGCCGGGTCGCCCTCTTGCGGTGCCGGAGCCGCCCCGCCACCGTGGGCGCATGCCGACCGCATCCCCGGACCGCACCGCAGGCCCCGCCCCCGCAGAGGGCGCCGTCCCCGGCGTGTTCGACCCGCGCCTGTACGCCGAGGGCATCCCGCACAAGCGCTACCGGCTGCTGCGCGACCACCACCCCGTCGCCTGGCAGGACGAGCCCGAGGTGATGGGCTGGCCGGCCGGCCCCGGCTTCTGGGCGGTCACCCGGCACGCCGACGTCGTCCGCGTCCTGCGCGACCACTCCGCGTACTCCTCCTGGGCCGGCGCCACCCAGATCCGCGACCCCGACCCCGCCGACCTGCCCTTCCTGCGCAGCACCATGCTCAACCAGGACCCGCCCGCCCACGGCCGGCTGCGCCGCACCGTCTCCCGCGCCTTCACGCCCGCCCGGGTCGACGCCTTCGCGGACCGGGTCCGCGCCCGCGCCCGTACGCTCCTCGCCGACGCGCGCGCCAAGGCCGAGGACGGCGCCTGCGACGTGGTCCCCGCCGTCACCGACGAGTACGCGCTCCTCAACCTGACCGACCTGCTGGGCATCCCGGCCGCCGACCGCGGCCTGCTCCTCGACTGGACCGTGCGCGTCATCGGCTACCAGGACCCCGACGACGCGCCCGAGCCGCTGCGCGGCCCCGACGGCACCCCGCTCAACCCGCGCTCCCCGGCCCTGCTCGGCGAGATGTTCGCATACGCCCGCGAACTCGCCGAGCACAAGCGGCGCCGGCCCGGCGACGACGTCATGACCTGCCTCGCCGAGGCCGGGCTGGAACCGGCCGAGCTGGAGATGTTCTTCTTCCTGCTGACCGTCGCCGGCAACGACACCGTGCGCTCGGCCGCCCCCGGCGCGCTGCTCGCACTCGCCGGCGCCCCGGACGCCTACCGGCGGCTGGCCTCCGGGGGCGGTGCCCGCGGACCGCGCCGTCGAGGAGCTGCTGCGCGTGCACCCGCCGGTGCTCAGCTTCCGCCGTACCGCCGCGGCCGACACCGAGCTGGCCGGCCGGACGATCCGCGCGGGCGACAAGGTCGTCGTCTTCCACGCCTCCGCCAACCACGACGAGCGGGTCTTCGCCGACCCCGGGCGCGTGCGCCTGGACCGGGCCCCCAACCCGCACGTCTCCTTCGGCGACGGCCCGCACGTCTGCCTGGGCGCCCACTTCGCCCGGCTCCAGCTGCGGGTGCTGCTGGAGGAGTGGCGGGCCGCCATGCCGGCGCCCGAACTCGCCGGCCCGCCCCGCCGCCTGGTGTCGAACTTCATCAACGGGATGACGCGGCTGCCGCTGCGGGTGTCCGGGCCGCAGCCGTGACGTCCTCCAGCAGCTCGACCACGTCGGGCCCGTAGGCGCCCGAGTTCACCACCTTCAGCACCAGGCAGAACGGGTTGCCGCGGTACCGGCGGGCCAGCTCCCGGTGGTGGCGGGCGAGGTAGCGGGCGCCGGCCTGGTTGCTGATCGCCGTCTGACCGGATATCAGGAACACCGGCCGGGTGCCCGGACCGCTCGTCAGCCGGGCCAGGACGACGTGCTCGGCCCGGCCCTTGGACCACCGGTAGGTCTGCCCGCCCACCCGGATCGCCCCCCGGTCCGGACCCGGCTCCGTCGACACGTCGACGGAGAGCCCCGGCAGCATCGACTCCAGGTGGGCGGCGGTCCGGGCGTTCGAGACGGGCCCGCCGACACAGAACTCGGCCCGCTCGCCGAACCCCTGGCGGACCGTGTCGTGCGCGACGATCTGGACGCTCGCCCCGCAGTCCTTGATCAGCGCGGATATCTCCAGCAGCGCGAACGCGTCGTTGCGGTGCACCGAACCCTCCGTGCCGCCCATCTGCCGGTTCACCACGAACAGGCAGTCCGAGCCGGCCGGCAGCCCGAAGAACGCCTGCTTGCGGCGCAGCGCCCGCCGCCACACGTACGTACGGGTCACCCAGCCGAAGCCGCCGCTGATCGCGGTCGCCGCCAGCCCGAGCACGATGTTGCGCAGGTCTTCGTCCATGCGCCGGATGCTAGTGCCGCAGCCGCGGAGAATCACCGGGTCGCGGCCGCCGAAGTGCCCGCCCCCGCCCGGCCTTCCTGACGCGGGGGCGGCCGTGAAGTTACAGTGCCGACCGCAGCCCTGTCCCAGGGGGTCCGACAGGCCGTCGTCGACCGGAGGTACGCCATGCGCCGCCCCGCCCCACGTCTGTTAGCGCTCGCAGCCGCCCTCGCCGGGGCCCTGGTGTCCACCGGCGCCGCGGCCCCGCCCTCCCCGGCCGGGGAGGGCACCCCCGCCAAGACGCCGGTGGCGGTCGGCTGGGGCGGCGTCGTCGCCAGCGTCGACCCCGACGCCTCCGCCGCCGGCATCGGCGTGCTCCGCTCCGGCGGCAACGCCGTCGACGCGGCCGTCGCGACCGCGGCCGCGCTCGGCGTCACCGAGCCGTACTCCGCCGGCATCGGCGGCGGCGGCTACTTCGTCCACTACGACGCCCGCACCCGCCGCGTGCAGACCATCGACGGCCGGGAGACCGCGCCGGCCTCGGCGACCGCCGGACTCTTCCAGGAGAACGGCGCCCCCATCCCGTTCGCCGAGGGCCAGACCAGCGGCCTCGGCGTCGGCGTCCCCGGCACCCCCGCCACCTGGAAGAGCGCCCTCGACGCCTGGGGCACCCGCCCGCTGAAGCAGCTGCTGAAGCCGGCGGAGAGACTCGCACGGAACGGCTTCACCGTGGACGCGACCTTCCGCGCCCAGACCGAGGCCAACGAGGCCCGCTTCAGGGACTTCCCCGACACCAGGAAGCTGTTCCTGCCCGGCGGCGCCCTCCCCGCCGTCGGCTCCACCTTCAAGAACCCCGACCTCGCGGACACGTACGCCGAGATCGCCCGCAAGGGCACGGGGGCCATGTACCGGGGGCCGATCGCCGACGACATCGTCGACACCGTCCGCCGGCCCCCCGTCGACCCGGCCGCCACCCGCACCGTCCGCCCCGGCGACCTGACCGCCGCGGACCTGCGCGCGTACGCCACCAAGCGGCAGGAGCCGACACGCATCTCCTACCGCGGCCTCGACGTGTACAGCATGGCCCCCTCGTCCTCCGGCGGCACCACCGTCGGCGAGGCGCTGAACATGCTGGAGCGCACCGACCTGGGCCGGCTGTCGCAGGCGCAGTACCTGCACCGCTTCATCGAGGCCTCCCGGGTCTCCTTCGCCGACCGGGGCCGCTGGGTCGGCGACCCGGCCTTCGAGCAGGTCCCGACGCGGGAGCTGCTCTCGCAGCGGTTCGCGGACGCGCGGGGCTGCCTGATCCGGCCCGACCGGGCGCTGACCAGCCCGCTCGCGCCGGGTGACCCGCGCGACCCGCAGCCGTGCGCCGCGACCGGGCAGGCCGCACCGACCACGTACGAGGGGGAGAACACCACGCACCTGACGGTCGCCGACCGCTGGGGCAACGTCGTCTCGTACACGCTGACCATCGAATCCACCGGCGGCAGCGGGATCACCGTCCCCGGGCGCGGCTTCCTGCTCAACAACGAGCTGACCGACTTCTCCTTCGCCCCGGCCGTCCCCGGCGTGCCGGACCCGAACCTGCCGGGCCCCGGCAAGCGGCCGCGCTCGTCGATGTCGCCGACCATCGTGCTGGAGCACGGACGGCCGGTCCTTGCGGTGGGCTCCCCGGGCGGGGCCACCATCATCACCACCGTGCTGCAGACCCTGACCGGGCACCTGGACCGCGGGCTGCCGCTCGTCGACGCGATCGCCGCGCCGCGCGCCAGCCAGCGCAACCAGGCCACCACCGAGCTGGAGCCGGGCCTGTGGGACAGCCCGCTGCGCGCCGAACTGGAGGCGCTGGGCCACGCCTTCCGCCCGAACCCGGAGATCGGCGCCGCGACCGGGGTGCAGCGGCTCCCGGACGGGCGCTGGCTGGCAGCCGCGGAGCGCACCCGGCGCGGCGGGGGCTCCGCGATGGCGGTCCACCCGCACGGCAGGCCGTGACGCCGGGCAGGCCGTGACGCCGGCCGGGCGTGAGCCGGGGCCGGGCTCCGCGCGGGCCGGCGGTCACGGTGCGGTGAGGATCCTGGGGCCGTCGGCGGTGACGGCGACCGTGTGCTCCGCGTGGGCGGCGCGGCTGCCGTCGGCGGTGCGCAGGGTCCAGCCGTCCCCGTCGCAGGTGTAGTCGTCCGTCCCGCCCGCGATCAGCATCGGCTCGATCGCCAGGACCATGCCGGGGCGCAGCGGCATGCCGCGCCCCGGCCGGCCCTCGTTGGGAACGCCCGGGTCCTCGTGCATCCCGCGGCCCACGCCGTGCCCGCCGAACCCGTCGGGGATGCCGTATCCGGCCGAGCGGCAGACCGTCCCGACCGCGTGGGCGATGTCCCCGATCCGGTTGCCGGGGACGGCGGCGGCGATGCCGGCGGCGAGGGCGGCCTCCGCCGTCTCGACGAGCCGCAGGTCGGCGGGGCGGGGGCGGCCGACCGTGAAGCTGACGGCGGCGTCCCCGACCCATCCGCGCAGGCGTGCGCCGAAGTCGACGCTGACCAGGTCGCCGTCGGCGAGGGGGCGGTCGTCCGGGATGCCGTGCACGATCGTGTCGTTGACCGAGATGCACGCCGTCGCGGGGAAGGGCACCGGGGCGAACCGCGGCCGGTAGCCGAGGAACGGCGAGGACGCCCCCGCCTCCGAGAGCACCCCGCGCGCCACCCGGTCCAGGGCCCGGGGCGTCACCCCGACGCGCGCGGCCGCGCGCACCGCGGCGAGGGCGCGGCCCACGATGCGGCCCGCGGCGCGCATCTCGTCGATCTGCTTGTCCGTCTTCAACTGCACCATGCCAATAACTATACCGGTATAACTTTACCGGGATTGTTGTTGGGGGCCGGCGGTACGATGGGGCCATGGTCCGTACCCCCCTCACTCCCGAAGAGCGCGAGCGCGGCGAACGCCTCGGCGGCCTCCTCCGCGAGGCCCGCGGCGGGCGCAGCATGGTCGAGGTCGCGGCGGCGGCCGGGCTGTCCGCCGAGACCCTCCGCAAGATCGAGACCGGGCGGGCGCCCACCCCGGCCTTCTTCACCGTCGCCGCGCTGGCGCAGGCGCTCGGCCTGTCCCTGGACGACGTCGTCCGCCGCTGCGCCCTCGTCCCGGCCTGACCGGCCGGAGGCCGGGGTGCCCCGGGCGGGCCGAACGGACCAATCCGGGATGGGAGCGGCGGGCCGCGGGGCAAGCGTGAGGGCGTGTCAGAGAGCAACGCGCCCCAGCGCCTCGGAATCGGACTCCTCGGCGCGGTCCTCGCCGCAGGCCTGCTCGTCGCCGCCTGCGCGGCCCCCGAAGAGGCCCCGCACCGCACGGGCACCCCGGGCGGCACCGCGCCCCGCGGCCCCGCACCCGCCCCACCGGACGGCCCCGGGCCGGCCGGCGTGCCGTAGCCTCGCGGGATGACCCTCGAAGAGCTCGGACGCGGCAAGTACGTCAGCCTCACCACGTACCGGAAGGACGGCACGGCCGTCGCCACGCCCGTGTGGGCGGTCGCGGACGGCGGCGAGCTGTTCGTCTGGACGCGCAGCGACTCCTGGAAGGTCAGGCGGATCCGGAACAACGGCCGGGTCTCGCTCGCACCGTGCGATGTCCGGGGGCGTGTCGAGCCGGGCGCCGGCGTCCTGGAGGGAACGGCGAGGATCCTCGACGCGGACGGGCTGAAGCGGGTGCGGCGCCTGATGTCGCGCAAGTACACCTGGCAGTTCTGGGCGGTGGACCTGCCCGCCGCGGCCGCCCGACTCGGCAAGCGCCCGCACGTGGCGATCGCCATCCGCGCGTGAGGCGCCCGTAGCCCGCCCGTAACACCCGTGGTATCCAATGCGGGCATGGAGACCGCGACTTCGCCGGCGATCGCACGACTCTCCGGCTGCTTACGGGGACTGGTGCAGCGGCTCGATCCGGGGGCGGGCTGGTACGGGGAGTTCCTGCGCCGGGACCCCGAAGGGCTGCGGGCCTGCCTGGAGGGCGCGGCGATGCCGCCCTGGGACGTGGTGGAGTCGCTCCTCGCCGACCTGGAGGCGGCCCGCGGCGCCGAGAGCGCGGCCCGCGAGGTCCGGCACGCGGCCCGGCTGCGCGCCGAGGCGGCCGCGGAATGGGACCGGCTGCCGGGCGGCGCGGAGGAGCTGCGCGCCCACCTCGCGGCCGTCGCCGCCCAGCGCACCGCCTCCGAGGCGGCCCTGCACCACCTGACGGCCCGGCTCGCGGCCGCCGCCGACCGGGCCGAGGCGGACGCCCTGGCCGCCGAACGCGCCTGGGTGCGCGACGACGCCGCACGCGCCGCCTCCCGCCATGCCGACCTCACCACCCGCCTCGCGGCCCTCGCGGCCCCGGCGAACGCCGCACCGTCCGCCGACCCCCTCCCCGCCGTCCCCGCCCAGCCCCGCACCCCGACCCCGCCGGCGGGCGAACCGGCAGCCGAACCCGACGGGCCCGCCGCCCCCGCCCCGCACCTTCTCCGGCCGGCCGCGGCCCCGGCGGCGGCACAGCAGACCCCGCCTCCGGCCGAAACGCAGCCGACGCCCGGGCCTGCGAGCGGCGCGGCCGAGGGGCGGGGCGACCACCCCGGGTCCGCGGCACCGCCGCACCGGGGCCCGCACAGGGCGGGCGGCGCACGGTACGCGGGACCGCCGCTCGCGGGCGGGGGCTTCGGCGGCGACGCACCGCCGGCCGACACCGCGGAGCCGGAGGTGCTGCACCGGGCCCAGGGGACGGCGGGCGACGCGGCCCCCGCCGCGGGCGGCACCACGGAGGCGAAGGCCGGCGCCGGGCCCGCCGACGCGCCCCAGAGGCGGCTGCCGCGCCGGAAGCTGCGGAAGGCGGGCGGGGCGCGGTACGCGGGCGTGGCGGCGGCGTCCGCACCGCCGCCGGGAGCCCCGTACGACCCGGCCCCGCCCCCGGCCCCGCGCGGCGCGCGGTTCGCGGGCGCGGTGGAAGCAGGCGCCACCGCGGGCGGCTCCGGCGTCGCCCCGGCCCCGCGCGGCGCACGGTCCGCGGGCGCGGTGGAAGCGGGCGGGTCTGGCGTCGCCCCGGCCCCGCGCGGCGCACGGTTCGCGGGTGCGGTGGAAGCGGCGGCGGCCGCGGACGCGCCGGGCGCCGGCCCGGCACCCGGGGGTGCACGGTTCGAGGGTGCGAGGGAAGCGGCGGCGGCCGCGGACGGCCCTGGCCCCGACCCGGCCCCGCGCGGCGCACGGTTCGCGGGTGCGGTGGAAGCGGCGGCCGCCGCGGGCGGGTCTGGCGTTGACCCGGCCCCGCGGGGCGCCTGGTTGGCGGGTGCGGTGGAAGCGGCGGCGGCCGCGGACGCGCCGGGCGCCGACCCGGCCGCAGGGGGTGCACCGTTCGAGGGTGCGAGGGAAGCGGCCGCCGCAGCGGGCGAGCCCGGTGCCGACCCAGCCCCGCCCCCAGCCCCGCGCGGCGCGCGGTTCGCGGGTGCGGTGGAAGCCGCCGCCGCGGGCGGGTCCGCGGACGCGGGGGAGGGCCGGAGCGGTGCCGCGGGCGGCGGGGCCCCGGACGTCGGCGCCGCAGGCGTGTTGCGGGTCGTCCGGGAGCTTGCGGCGCTGCGGGGGGCCGGGCGCGGGGGTGAGGCCCATGCGCTGCTGTGCGAGTGCGCCGCCTGGCCCCCCGACCGGCTGCCCGCGCTCGCCGCCGGCCTGGTCCGCGCCGGGCTGGGCGCCGACTGGGCCACCCTGCTGTGGGAGGCGGCCTCGCTCCCGCCCGACCGGCTCGCGGCGGCCGCGGCCGCGCTCGGCGCGGCCGGCCGGCACGCCGACTGCGAGGCGCTGCTGCGCCAGGGCGTGGCCCGCCCCGCCGCCGAACTCGCCGAGGCGGCCCTCGCACTCCTCGAAGCCGGCCGGGACCGCGAGGCCGACGCCGTCCTGGAGGCGTTCGTACGGGCCCGGACCGCGGAGGACGCCGCCCGCCTCGCCCGCCGCGACCCCGACCGGCTCGTCCCCCGCCTGCTGCGTGCCGCCGCGGCCGTCTCCGCAGGACAGCGCCGCGACCTGGTCCACGCCTTGCGCGTCGCGAAACTCCCCGACTTCTGAACCGACCGCCCCCTGAACGATTTTGATCGGTTCACGTGCGATTTCGACCGACTGCTCCAACCGTGCAAGGCGGTCTTGCCCCACCGTGTGGCGGGGCCTACGTTCTACTCCCTACGCACACCGTCTACGTGCGTAGAAGTCGGCGTTCCCGTCGCGAGGAGCAGCTCATGGCCCAAGTCGTCCGCGCCGCACTCGTCCAGGCCACCTGGACCGGAGACACCGAGTCGATGATCGCCAAACACGAGGCGCACGCCCGCGCGGCCGCAGCCCAGGGCGCTCGGATCATCGGGTTCCAGGAGGTCTTCAACGCCCCGTACTTCTGCCAGGTGCAGGAGCCCGAGCACTACCGCTGGGCCGAGCCCGTCCCCGACGGCCCCACCGTCCGCCGCATGCAGGACCTCGCCCGCGAGACCGGCATGGTCGTCGTCGTCCCCGTCTTCGAGGTCGAGGACTCCGGCTTCTACTACAACACCGCCGCCGTCATCGACGCCGACGGCAGCTACCTCGGCAAGTACCGCAAGCACCACATCCCGCAGGTCAAGGGCTTCTGGGAGAAGTACTACTTCCGCCCCGGCAACCTCGGCTGGCCGGTCTTCGACACCGCCGTCGGCAAGGTCGGCGTCTACATCTGCTACGACCGCCACTTCCCCGAGGGCTGGCGCGCCCTCGGCCTCGCCGGCGCCCAGCTCGTCTACAACCCCTCCGCCACCCACCGCGGCCTGTCCGCGCACCTGTGGCAGCTGGAGCAGCCCGCCTCCGCCGTCGCGAACGAGTACTTCATCGCCGCGATCAACCGCGTCGGCCGCGAGGAGTACGGCGACAACGACTTCTACGGCACGAGCTACTTCGTCGACCCCCGCGGGCAGTTCGTCGGTGACGTCGCCAGCGACAAGGAGGAGGAACTCCTCGTCCGCGACCTCGACTTCGACCTCATTCGGGAGGTCCGCACGCAGTGGGCCTTCTACCGCGACCGCCGCCCCGACGCCTACGAAGGACTCGTCAAGCCGTGACCGACCCGACCCCCCTGCTCAGCCGCCACCGCTCCGTCATGCCCGACTGGCTCGCGCTGTACTACGAGAGCCCCCTGGAGCTCACGCACGGCGAGGGCCGCCACGTCTGGGACGCGGACGGCAACCGCTACCTCGACTTCTTCGGCGGCATCCTCACCACGATGACCGCCCACGCCCTGCCCGAGGTCACCAAGGCCGTCTCCGAGCAGGCCGGGCGGCTCATCCACTCCTCCACCCTGTACCTCAACCGCCCGATGGTGGAGCTGGCCGAGCGGATCGCCGCACTGTCCGGCATCCCCGACGCCCGGGTCTTCTTCACCACCTCCGGCACCGAGGCCAACGACGCCGCCCTGCTGCTCGCGACCGCGTACCGCCGCTCCAACCAGATCCTGGCGATGCGCAACAGCTACCACGGCCGGTCCTTCACCACCGTCTCCGTGACCGGCAACCGCGGCTGGTCCCCGACGAGCCTGTCGCCGCTGCAGACGTACTACGTCCACGGCGCGGTCCGCACCCGAGGCCCCTTCGCCGCGCTCTCGGACGCGGAGTTCACCGCGGCCGCCGTCGCCGACCTCGAGGACGTCCTCGGCCAGGCCCGCGGCTCCGTCGCCGCGCTGATCGCCGAGCCGATCCAGGGCGTCGGCGGGTTCACCTCCCCGCCCGACGGCCTGTACGCGGCCTTCCGGGAGGTCCTCGACCGCCACGGCATCCTGTGGATCAGCGACGAGGTGCAGACCGGCTGGGGCCGCACCGGCGACCACTTCTGGGGCTGGCAGGCCCACGAGCGGGGCGGCCCGCCCGACATGCTGACCTTCGCCAAGGGCATCGGCAACGGCATGTCCATCGGCGGCGTCGTCGCCCGCGCCGAGGTGATGAACTGCCTCGACACCAACTCCATCTCCACCTTCGGCGGCTCTCCGGTCACCATGGCCGCCGGCCTCGCCAACCTCGGCTACCTGCTGGAGCACGACCTCCAGGGCAACGCCCGCCGCGTCGGCGGCCTGCTCCTCGAGCGGCTCCGCGCCGCCGCGGCGTCCGTGCCCGCCGTCCGCGAGGTCCGCGGACGCGGCCTGATGGCCGCCGTGGAGCTGACCCGCCCCGGCACCGACGAGGCCGACCCGGACGCCGCGTCGGCCGTGCTGGAAGCCGCCCGCCGCGGCGGCCTGCTCCTCGGCAAGGGAGGCGGGCACAACACCAGCGTGCTGCGCATCGCACCCCCGCTGTCCCTCACCGTCGCCGAGGCGGAAGAGGGCGCCGACATCATCGAAGAGGCCCTGCGCAGCATCGTGTAGCCGGGAGGCGCCGCATGTCCCACCGCACCCTGATCCGCGGCGGCCTGGTCGTGACGGCCGCCGACGAACTCCACGCCGACGTCCTGGTCGAGGACGGCAAGGTCGCCGCCCTCGCCGCCCACGGCTCGGCGGCCGCCGAGAGCTGGACGGCCGACCGCGTCCTCGACGCGACCGGGAAGTACGTCATCCCGGGCGGCGTCGACGCGCACACCCACATGGAGCTGCCGTTCGGCGGGACGTCCGCCTCCGACACCTTCGAGACGGGCACCCGGGCCGCCGCCTGGGGCGGCACCACCACCATCGTCGACTTCGCCGTCCAGAGCGTGGGCCGCGGCCTGCGCGAAGGCCTCGACGCCTGGTACGCGAAGGCGGACGGCAACTGCGCCGTCGACTACGCCTTCCACATGATCCTCTCCGACGTCAACGAGGCCACCCTGAAGGAGATGGACCTCCTCGTCGGCGAGGGCATCACCTCCTTCAAGCTGTTCATGGCCTACCCGGGCGTGTTCTACAGCGACGACGGGCAGATCCTGCGCGCCATGCAGCGGGCCTCCGGCAACGGCGGACTGATCATGATGCACGCCGAGAACGGCATCGCGATCGACGTCCTCGTCGAACAGGCCCTGGCCCGGGGCGAGACCGACCCCCGCCACCACGGCGAGGTCCGCAAGGTGCTGCTGGAGGCCGAGGCCACGCACCGGGCGATCCAGCTCGCCCGGGTGGCCGGCTCCCCGCTGTACGTGGTCCACGTCTCGGCGGAGGAGGCCGTCGCGGAACTGGCCGCGGCCCGCGACAAGGGGCTGCCGGTGTTCGGGGAGACCTGCCCGCAGTACCTGTTCCTGTCCACCGACAACCTCGCCGAGCCGGACTTCCAGGGCGCCAAGTACGTCTGCTCCACGCCGCTGCGGCCGCGCGAGCACCAGGCGGCGCTGTGGCGGGGCCTGCGCACGAACGACCTCCAGGTCGTCTCCACCGACCACTGCCCGTTCTGCTTCCGCGGCCAGAAGGAGCTGGGCCGCGGCGACTTCTCGAAGATCCCGAACGGCCTGCCGGGGGTGGAGAACCGCATGGACCTCCTCCACCAGGCGGTCGTCGACGGGCACATCTCACGCCGCCGCTGGATCGAGATCGCGTGCGCGACCCCGGCCCGCATGTTCGGCCTGTACCCGCAGAAGGGCACCATCGCCCCCGGCTCGGACGCCGACATCGTCCTGTACGACCCGCACGCCGAGCAGGTCATCTCCGCCGAGACCCACCACATGAACGTGGACTACTCGGCGTACGAGGGCAAGCGGGTCACCGGGCGCGTCGAGACCGTCCTCTCCCGCGGCGAACTCGTCATCGACCGCCGCCAGTACGCCGGCCGGGCCGGCCACGGGGCGTTCATCCACCGCTCCACCTGCCAGTACCTGTAAGGAGATCCCCCGCATGGACTTCGGCCTCGTCCTGCAGACCGACCCGCCGGCCTCCCAGGTCGTCAGCCTCATGAAGCGGGCCGAACGCAACGGCTTCCGCTACGGCTGGACCTTCGACTCCGCGGTGCTGTGGCAGGAACCGTTCGTCATCTACAGCCAGATCCTGGCCAACACGCAGAAGCTGCACGTCGGCCCGATGGTCACCAACCCGGGCACCCGCACCTGGGAGGTGACCGCCTCCACCTTCGCCACCCTCAACGACATGTACGGCAACCGCACCGTCTGCGGCATCGGCCGCGGCGACTCCGCGATGCGCGTCGCAGGCCGCAAGCCGAACACCCTGGCCCGCCTCGGCGAGGCCATCGAGGTGATCCGCGACCTGGCGGAGGGCCGCGAGGCGAGCGTGGACGGCAACCCGGTCCGCATCCCGTGGATCAGGAACGGGAAGCTGCCGGTCTGGATGGCGGCCTACGGGCCGAAGGCCCTGGCCCTGGCCGGGCAGAAGGCGGACGGCTTCATCCTCCAGCTCGCCGATCCGTTCCTCACGGAGTGGATGGTCAAGGCGGTCCGGGAGGCCGCGCGGGACGCCGGCCGCGACCCCGACGCCCTCACCATCTGCGTCGCGGCCCCGGCGTACGTGACCGCCGACGACTCGCCCGAGGCCATGGCCCACGCCCGGGACCAGTGCCGCTGGTTCGGCGGCATGGTCGGCAACCACGTCGCCGACCTGGTCGCCCGCTACGGCGAGCACTCGTCGATGGTCCCCGAGGAGCTCACCGCGTACATCAAGGACCGGCACGGCTACGACTACAGCCACCACGGCCGCGCCGGGAACCCCGACACGGCGTTCGTCCCGGACGAGATCGTCGACCGTTTCTGCCTCCTCGGCGCCGCCGAGACCCACATCGGGAAGCTCCACCACCTCAAGGACCTCGGCGTGGACCAGTTCGCCGTGTACGACATGCACGACAACCGGGAGGGCACCATCGACGCGTACGGCTCCGAGATCATCCCTGCGCTCAACGCCTGACGCGGGGCCGCCGAACCTCCGCACGGCCGGCACGACGTTGTGCCGGCCCACAGAAGGAAAAGGGCAGCGGCCCACCACCTTCCCCTACCGCAGGATCGTTCTGCGCAGCTGTCAGTGGCACCTGCCATGCCGTAGGGGAGGGTCCGTTGGGAAGTAGGGGCGCCATGGCGTTCGAGTGGGATCGGATCGGCCAGCCGCATTTTGCCCGAGTCGTTGAGGCGTTGGCCCACCGGCTTTCCCCGACGGGCTGCAGGGGCGTGGGCGCAGGCCGAGTATCAAGAAGTCGTTCAAGCGTGCTATGGAGCACGACCCTTATGAGTGGGTCCTCGTCGTCCCTTGCACACTTACCCCGGGCGGGCGGGCGTTCGTCATGGGCCTGACCGAAGGCCGGGACGTGAAGGTCACCGTGATGGACCGGACGGTACTGGACGATCGCCTCGCCGCGCACAGCGATATCGACTGCGTCATAGGTGGGGCCGTAGGGGCTCCAGCGCCCGAGGAAGGGCTTCAGGTCGTCGGGGTGTGGCTCGGGAATGTCGGGCAGCCTGGGCGGTGTATTCAGTGGGTCGAGTCGCTGCACCGTTGCCGCTGCCCCGTAGGTGGCGGGGCCGGTGCGGGTCCGCGGTGTCGGACTCGTGCTGGTAAGGGCCGTGACGTCCCGGCCGGGGGGCGTCTGTCAGATGTGGACGTGGAGTTTCAGGACGCGCGGGAGGACGGTCGCGTGCGGGGTGTTCATGTGGGCCTTGGTCAGGTCGGCTTCGTATTTCCGCGCCCCCCGCTCGGGCCGCAAGGCGCCCGCCTCCTCGGGGAGTCGCTGGGAGGGCGCGGTCCTGTTGCCGTGTGACGGAGGTCATAGGAACTCGCCGGGCTGCGGGACCGGCTCGTTGACGTCGTCGAGCGGATGGAGTCCCATCGGGACGGGGACGACTTCGCCACCGACACCGTGCTTCTGCTCTCCGGGACGGAGAGCGCCCGATGACCGCACCCTTGACGCCCTCGACCCGAGCGCTCTACCGCGCGCTGGTCTGATCGGGGCTGTGGGGACCTTCGCGTGTGCGGTTGCCTTCCAGATCCTTTCCGTCGTTCACGCGGACGTGCACCTTCAGCCCACGGACGTGCCACTGTCTCCCGCTGCTTTCCTGGAGCCCCTCAACGAGAGTGCGGATGCCGTGCTGTTGTGGATGGCCTTCGACACGCTCTTCGTCGTCGCCTACCTGACCACCTTCGCCGCGGCCAGAGCTCTGACCGTCTCCCGCCTGCTCGGTACGCTCAGCCTCACCGCGATGATCACGGCGGGCGCCCTGGACATGGTGGAGAACACGGTTCTCGCCGTCCACGCGGCCCAGGCGTCCGTGATGGAGCCGGCCCCTGCGGCGCCGATGATGGCCCTCTATACGATCGCTCAGCTCAAGACGGCCGCCGCTGCCACCGGCATCGCCTTCCTCGCCCTGGCGCTTCCCGCGCGCACCCGGTTGCTCCGCGCGGCGATCGCGGCGGCGGGCACCTTCGTGCTCGTCACCGTTGCCGGCGTAGCCCGTCCCGAACTGGCCGCACTGGAGGCGTTGCCGATCCTGCTGCTCATGGGGTTGCTGGCGGGCGTCTTCGCCCGCCGGCTGAGGGCAGCCGCCCCGGTCTCGGGCACCGTGGCCGAGCCGGCGTAGCCTTACGGAATTGCCGGGCCGCCTTACGAAGGGCGGCCCGGCACCTTCCTGGCGGCCTGCGGCAGTGGGACGTTGTGCCTCACCGCGCCCGAGGGCCGACAGCGGCGTTGCTCAGGGGTAATCGGTTGTGGTGGTGCAGGTTGCACCCTCAGCCCGGCAGTCCGCGAGGCGGTGGGCGAAGAGGAAGGCTCCGAGGACAGCGATCGCGGCGAGGCCGAACGCGCCGATGACTCCCCAGGCCCGCAGTTTCCACGAGTTCTCCCGCCAGGACTGGGGAGTGAGGAAGAAGGCCACATGGATGAGGACGAAGACGCAGAACAGAGAAGCCGCGATCACCTCTATGAACATCAGGATCACTGTGCCCGCGCCGGATGTTCCGGTCGCTTCGTTCATCGGGCCGCTCCCTCGCCGTGGTGGTCGGAACGTATGCCCAGCCCGGCGAGGGACGCATCCGCCGGGACGCGAAGGGTGAATGCGGCCGAGCCGTGAGGCTTGCCGTTGATCTGGAGCTGCACACGGTGGACGCCGGGATGGTAGCGGCGGGTGCTGAGCTCTCGGAAGGAATGCCGGCGGACTGCCGACCACCGCTCACCGGGGGCGAGATCGCGGGTGGTCAGCTTGAAGACCTTGGGGGTGAGGCTGCCGTTCGCCTTGCGGTGATGGATGACGTAGTCGATGACCAGGCGCGTGGGACGCGGTCCGGTGTTGGTGATCTCGTAGCCGAAGACGAGGTGCTCGCCGAGGTGCACCTCGGGTGTCCGGACGTCGGGGCCGACTATCTGTACGGCCACGTGGGGGTCGTGACCGAGGAGCGCCAGAGCGTCGGGGTGACCGGCCTTGACGAGCGTCCGCAGGCCGTGGCGGACCAGGGCGGGTGTGGTGGGGGCCGGGTCGGCGAGCCAGCGGGCGGCGGTGGCGACGGCCGTATCCGGATGCTCGTGGCTGATGTCGTTGAGGTGGTTGGCGACCGATCGCCGCACGTACTCGCTCGTGTCGCGGTACAGCGCGTCCAGGACGGGCAGCGCGGGGGCCGGGTCCGTGACGAGTGCGGTCAGGCGTGGCGCCCATGGCAGGCGCGGGCGTGTGCCTTCGCTTGCCAGGCGGCGCACGTGGTGATCGGGGTGTCGAGACCATCCCAGGACCGGCTGCAGGGCCCGGTGGAGGTCGTGGTGGAGGAAGGGGCGTACGGCCATCTCCGCGGTGAGCCGCGGAGTGAGGGCGGCGAGCAGATCGAGGCCCGGCTCGAACACATCGGACGCCAGGGCGCGTTCGGCGACGGCCGCGTTGACGGCGAAGGTCATCCAGCCGGTGAACTCGGGGCGGCGAAGGGCCGCGCGGACGACGTCGGCGAAGGCGGGGTAGGCGTCCGGAAGGTCGGCGAGGACGGCTTCCTTCACGGCGGTGACGCGTCGGCTGAAAGGGAGGCCCTCCAGTAGGGCACCGCAGCCGCGGAGGGCGGTGGCCGGTGCGGCGCCCGCTGCCGCCATGACGGAGGCCAGCAGGTCCGTGGTGCGAGGGTTGATCAGTTCGTCGGCCGTGGGCACGGCTCTCCCTTCTCGGCTGGTTCCGGCACCTGCGGCGTGCCCGCCCCACGTGGTCGCAGGCCGCAGGTGCCGGTTCGGCTACTGCTGGGTGCTGTGCAGCACTTCGGCGTGGCGCATCTCGTGCACCTCGCCGATCAGGCTGAAAAACTCGGCGGCTGCCGGGTCCCCGGGCATCTCCTTCGCCGCGCGGGCGGCGGCTTCCGGAGAGGCCCAGAGGATGAGGTCGATCAGGGAGCCGTCCTCGTAACGGGCGAGGTGCGCGCCGAGGAAGTCGGACCCGTACCGCTCACGCAGAAGGGCGATCAGCCCGGCGCGGTGGGCGGTGAGCTGCTCGGGGTCGGTGCAGGCGAAGCGGACGTACTCGATGGTCGTGCTCATGGAAACCCCTTCACTGTCGAATCACGGATTTGCATGGCTGAATCCGTGAAATCACGCTATCACGGATTCGACGTCGGGAACCCGTGGGTCCGATAGACTGGGGGCATGTCCCTCAAGAACCTGCGCGAGATGCCGTGGATCGGCGAGCAGCCGGTCCTCGACCTGGCCAACACCGTCCTCGTCGGGGCTGGACCCGCGGGTGAGGACGTCGACCTCCTGGCAGGCTCTGAGCTGCTGGCGTCCTGGCGGGAGAAGGCGCTCGACCGTGAACTCGCCGGCCTGCCCCTGGCCGATCTGCAGGAGCTGCGCGCCCCGGTCCGGGCCGCGCTGGACGCGGCGGCGCGGCAGGCGCCGCTGCCGGGTCCAGCGAGGGAGCGGCTCAACGCTCTGGCCGCACGGGCCCCGGTGACGTTCCGGGTCGACAACGGCGGCCACCTCACGGAGCAGGAGGCCGGAGGGCCGGTCGCGGCAGCGGTCGCCCGGCAGGCGCTGGTGCTCGCCGCCGGGCCGGAGCAGGCGCGGTTGCGGCGCTGCCCCGCACCGAGCTGCGGGATGTTCTTCCTCGCGCGCAGGCGGGATCAGGCATGGTGCTCGATCGGCTGCGGCAACCGTGCACGCGCCGCCCGCAGGAGTGAGCAGCGCACGGACTGAACCCGGTCCGGCCTTACCCTCGCCGCAGTCCCTGCCTGCATCAGTCGCCGATGAGTTCGCCCACCAGGCGCGGCAGATGGTGCAGGGAGACCAGGTGGGCGTGGATGACGGCCAGATAGCCTGTGACGATGAGACGTATCAGGTCGGCGAGGGGGTCGCCGACACTGAAGCTTTGCAGTCTTTCTTCGTCGACCACCCAGTATTCTCCGAGCGCGACGGAGGCGCCGTCGGCTCCCGTCACCGTCAGCGTCTCCTGTTTCAGCAGACCGAGACGGAGCAGCTCCTTCGTGAAGTCCTGGGTCCGCTGCGTCTCCGTGACGCACCACTGCAGGAGTTCGATGCGGTCGGCCAGTACCGGCGTGGGGGAGCCGTCGTCCTCGAAGAGGCGATGACCCTCGATGGTGCTCCAGCCCTCGTAGTCGGCGTCGATGCCTACGCCGAATTCTCCGTTCTCTTCCTTGACGGGGAAGAACGGGTATGCGCGGATCATGGCCGGCCGGTATGCGTGTGGGGGCCAACTCCCGTCTGCCGTGACGTACTGGTTGCGGCCTGGCTGAAGGCCCTGCAGGGCGCAGGGTGTGAGCCCGGTCGGCCCCTCGGAGAAGACGATCGGGTAAGCGACCGCGGCCTCGGCGAACTCCGCCGCCTGGAGCGAGACAAGGTGCTCCGTTGCGGCGAAACGCGCGTTCCTCGGCAAGGTCACGCGGAGTAGCGCATGGTCTTCCCCGCTCAGCGGCACGATCCGCATGGGATCTCCCCTCGATTAGAGTTCACATGTTTCTATAGATGAATCCGTGAGGCGCGCTATCGGTTCCCCTCATGGCGGGGTCGGCGTCCGCCCGAGTGCCGAGCAGGCGCAGCGTGGCGTCCACGTGGATGCCGGGTGCCGTGAAGACGACCGGGGAAAGACTCTCGTCGCCGGCCGGCGTCGCCCCGGCGCTGGTCCTGCGCCCGTCGGCGCTCCGGAGTGGATCGCTCGCATCTCCACGGTCGGCACGCAGGCAGTCACGGCGGCCGGCCCCGGCGCAACTCGTTCATCAGGTTGAGGTTGTGGCGGAGAGGCAGGCCCGCAGTTCGGTTTCGTCGGCGTTGCCGCCGGTGCACATGATCGCCACTCGCCGGCCTGCGAGGCCGTCGCGCGCCGCGAGGAGCGCGGCCAGCGGTGCGGCGGCGGCCGACTCGGCCACCGTACGGGCATCGCGCATGAGCAACCACTGAGCCCACCGCAGGTCGTCATCGTCGACCAGTACGAAGTCTGCGAGATGGTCGCGCAACAGACGCTGCGTCAGCTCAAAACCCGAACCGGTGGCCAGGCCCTCCGCCGACGTGTTGTTCGGACGCCCGACACAGCGGCCCAAGCGCCAGGAGTCGTGCGCGGCCGCTGAGTTGCGGGACTGCACCGCAATGACGCGGCAGCGCGGGCTGATCGCTGACGCCACCAGACATGCGGCGGCGGCGCCGCTGCCGCCTCCGACCGGCACGATGATCGTGTCGATGTCAGGTTCCTGCTCGAAGATCTCCAGATATGCGGTGGCCACGCCCGCGATCAGGTCGGGTTCGTTCGCCGCGCTGACCAATCGCATCCCACGCCGAGGAGCGAGCTGTTCGGCGTGGCGGCGGGCGGCGTCGAAGTCGGCGCCCGCCGCCACCAATTCGGCACCGAGACGCCGCACGGCCTCGGCCTTCAGAGGATTCGGGTTCTCCGGCATGACGATGGTGCACGGGACGCGAAAGAGCGCCGCGGCATAGGCGAGGGACTGCGCGTGGTTGCCGGTGGAGTACCCGAGAACGCCCTGCGCACGCTCGTCCGGGTCCATCGCGGCCAGCAGGGTGACGCCTCCTCGGACCTTGAAGGCGCCGGTCGGCTGCAGATTCTCGTGTTTGACCAGCACACGGACACTGGCGCCGACGGCGGCGTCGAGGGCCGGATAGGAGAGCAACGGGGTCGGTGACAGGTGTGCGCGCTGCAGACGACGCGCGCGAAGGACATCGGAAATCGTCGGACTGCGCATGACGTCATGCTGTGCACCGGGCAACCCATAGGACAAATGCCAGTTCTCAATGAGTCCATTGATATCGTCGATGAATGTTCGATGAGAACCGGCTCCGGGTGTTCGCCGCCATCGCTCGTGAGGGTTCGGTGACGGCTGCCGCCACCGCGCTGCACTATGCGCAGCCGTCGGTCAGTCACCACCTCGCCAGGCTCGAAGCCGAAGCCGGTGTACCGCTCGTTCAGCGGGCAGGCCGTGGCATCCGGCTGACCGAGGCCGGCCGGCTGCTGGCCGATCGCGCGGAGGAGATCCTCGGCCGTATCGATTCGGCCCGGACCGAACTGGCCGCCCACGCTGGGCTCAGCACCGGACGGGTGCGCCTCGCGGCGTTTCCTTCCGCGCTCGCCACTGTCGTACCGACGGTGGCAGCCGCCTTCGGCGTCGCGTACCCGGACATCGAACTGGCGCTCACCGAAGCAGAGCCTTCGGAAGCGCTGGCGGCCCTGCGGCGCGGCGAAGTCGATGTCGCCTTCACCTTCCGTCATGGTGACGGCCCACTCAGTGACCGCGAGGGTCACACCGTGACGCCGATCCTGCACGAACCGATCTACATCGTCAGCCGGGCCGGCGGATCCTGGCCTGGTCCGCGCACCGACCTTGATACCTACCGGGGACAGCGGTGGATCGCCGGCTGCGAGCGGTGCCGCACGCACCTTCTCTCGGCGTGCGCACAGCGCGGCTTCACTCCTGCGATCGCCTTCGAGACCGACGACTACGTCGCAGTCCAGGCACTTGTAGCCGCCGGCCTCGGCGTCAGTACGCTGCCCGGCCTCGCCCTGCGCGCTCATCTCCACCCCGGCGTGAGGATCGACCGCCTGGCGGACGACCACCGCTTCGTCGACGCCGTCGTCTACGGCGCACCACCGGCTCCGGCTCCGGTCGAAGCCTTCGTGAAAGTCCTCAAGGCCACCGCCGTCCAGCCCACCCAATGGCCCTGAAGGCCATGCCGTGAACCTTTCCGGCAAACTCACCAGAGCCAGGTGGTGGCCCAGTGCCTGCTCGATGAGCCCGGCGCGATGCCGCGTTCGACCGAGGCGACGACCCGACAAGCGCACCAGCCCAGCCGCGAGCAGGGCGGGTGGGTCTTCTTGGCGTCGCTGGTGAACCAGGTCGCGGCCTGTCGGTGCTGGAGGCGCACGAGAAGTCGAAGGAAGTCGACGGCCCCCTGGAGAAGGCCGTCCGACTCCAGCGCCCGGGCAGGACGAGGGGCCAAGGCTGATCCGCCCGACGGGGCCCCGCCGAACAGAGGCGGGCGCGCGGGCCGGGTCGTCGGGTCAGGGCGTCCAGCGAGTGGCTCGTGGCGTACGTCCGGCCTTTGGGGCCGTGGCGGCGTCAGGAATCGGCGAAGAGTGTCACTGTGGCGCGGACGGCCCGTTCGAACGGCTCCGTGCTGCCGCTCGCCCGGCACAGCACCTGTGCGCCTTCGAGGAGGGCGACCAGCAAGGCGGCCTTCTCTTCCGCGTCGGCCGGCGCGAGTCCTGCCTCCGTCAGGGTCAGGCCGAGCTGTTCCGTCCACGAGGCGAACGTCGAAGCGGCGGCCCGGCACAGCTCGCCGCTCTCCTCGTCCGCGGGAACGGTCACGGCGGCGACGGCGCATCCGGCGCCTTGGGCCGCGGCCTGCGCGACCGGCCGCGCGAACTCCACGAAAGCTGCGGCAACACCCTTCGGGTCGGCCCCACCGAGCTCCGCCAGCCGGTCGCGCACCTCACGGCCGTGCCGCGTGGCGGCCTCCGCGGCCAACTGGTTCTTGCCGCCGGGGAAGTGGTGGTAGATGGCTCCGCGGGCCGCCCCGCTCCGCGCCAGCACATCGGTGAACGACATGCCCTGCAAGCCGCGTTCCCGCAACGCGTCCACCGCTGCATCCACCATCCGGGCCCGGGTCTCCTTGGCCATCCCGCCCTCCCTGTGACTTCTCACTTGACTAGGACGACCATCCTACTCCAGAGTGTATCTCGCTAGGACGTACGTACTAGTCTGGTGTCGCATCCGAGGAGCACAGCCATGCCCATCGCCGTCATCGCCCCCGCCGGCGCCCTCACTCCGGCCGGAGAGCGGGAGATCATTCCGCAGCTCAGCCACGCGCTCATCGAGGTGAGCGGTCTGGCCGGCAACACCTTCTTCACGCCCATGGTCGCCGGCGTACTGCACCTGCTCGGCCCCGAGCACGTGTACGCGGGGGGTGTCAACCGGTCCCTCGTCCTGATCGAACTCAAGCTGCCCGACATCGGACTGGCGTCCGTCGAAGCGAGGGCGGCCTTCATCGAGAAGGCCACCGGCATCGCGTACACACTCATGACGCCCGGCCACGATCGCGACGACATCCGGATCAACATCGTCAACGCCCCCGACGGAGGCTGGGGCATGGGCGGCCACACCTACACCGGGGAACGCCTGGGTGAAGCCATCGCCCGGGCGGCCGCCGCGGCGGAGGCGCAGGCCTGACCGGCCGGCGGCCCTCCGCCGACCCGGGTCCGCCCGCGGCACCGGGGTCGCCGGAGGCGAGTTGATGGAGGCCGCCCCTGCCCAACGGCGCTGGCCCGTCCCGGCTTGCCGTAAGACGTGCGGATGTGGACAGGGCGGGGCGGCGCACGGTTACGCGCCGTGCCCGCGCGTGGGGTGGTCCGCGCGTCGACGACCTCAAGGAGGAACCGTGAGAGTTTCACGTCTGCGGCACATTCCCGGGATCGGGGTGGACGTGATCGGCGATGCGGCCGACGCCGCCAAGGACCCCGACATGCTGCGTCTGGAGAATCTGGACACCGACCTGCGTCCGCCCCTGATCGCCCTGGACGTCACCCGGTCCGCGCTGGAGGACGACGCCGCCAACAGCTATCTGCCGTTCCAGGGGCACCGCGGACTGCGGGAGGCCGCCGCTGCCCATGTCTCCCGCCTGTCCGGAGCCCGCTACGACTCGGCCACCGAGTGCGTGAGCGCCGCCGGAGGGCTCAATGCCCTGCTGATCGTGCTCCTGGCCACGGTGGAGCCCGGCCGGGAGGTCGTCGTCTGCGACCCGGTGTACGCCGGGCTGGTCAACCGGATCCGATTGGTCGGAGGCGTTCCCCGCCATGTGCCGTGCATCCCCACGCCCGACGGCTGGCAGGTCGATCCCGAGGAGCTCGCCGCGGCGGTGGGGCCCGACACCGCCGCCGTGCTGGCCATGACACCGGCCATGCCGACCGGTGCACTGCTCGGCCCAAGTCACTGGAACGCTCTCGCTCCCGTCCTGGAGAGGCATGACTGCTGGCTGATCCACAACGCGGCGATGGAACGCATCCTGTTCGACGGTCACCGCCCGGCACACCCGGCCGCACACCCTGGCCTCGTGGAGCGGACCATCACCGTCGGATCGGCGTCCAAGGAGCTGCGCCTGATCGGCTGGCGGGTGGGCTGGGCCGTGGGCCCGTCCCATATCATCTCCGATATCGCCCTGGTGGGGATGACCAATGTGGTCTGCCAGGTGGGAATCGCCCAACAGGCCGTGGCCGCAGCGCTCGACGCGCCCGATGCCGACGAGGACGTCGCCGCGGCCACACGCGTCTGGGAGCGGCGCCGGGACGTCGTGACGCGGCAGCTCGACGGCTACCCGCTCGTACGACCGCATGGCGGCTGGTCCCTCCTCCTCGACACCGCGGCGTTGGGCATGTCTCCGCAGAAGGCGTCGGAGGTCCTCTTCCATCGCGGCCGCGTCGCCGCGACCCCGATGACGGGCTGGGGACCTGGCGGCGACAGGTACCTGCGGCTGGTCTTCGCCAACGAACCCACCGACCGCCTCGCCGATCTGCGTGAACGCTTCCGTGCTGCCTTCGGCTGACCGTCACCTCAGCCTCGGGTCGCACATGCTCGCGACCTCGGCGCGAAGCGGCGGCGGCGGTGGTACACCCAGCATGACGCTGTGACAGAAACACTGCTGCCTCTGCAGATGTCCCCTTTGGAAACCGTCGTCGTGGTGGGTGCCGTCGCGCTCGTCGCGGCTCGCTGGCTCCCCTCACGGGCGCGGCGACCGGCCTCGTCCGGTGCGTCCGTGGTGGTGCTGCTGTCCGGCGTGGTGCTGGTGTGGAGTTCGGTGCGGTGGCAGATGGTGCCCGTGCTGGCCGGCGCCGCACTCGTCCTGCCGCTCGCCGTCGCGGCCGAGCTGCGAGCGCGCGGCGGGCGGCCGCCGGGCAGAATGCGATGGTGGGCGGCTTTGCCGGCTTCGCTGGTGTGTCCGTGCCTGATCGCGGTCGGTCCGGCCGCCGCCTGGGCCCTGCCCGTGCCGGTGTTCCCGGCGTCGTCCGGACCCTTCGCCGTGGGCACCGGCGTGGTGCAGTGGACCGACACCGACCGTCCCGAGAGCTCCACCGCCGACGAGGCCGACCGGCGTACTGTCGTCGTGCAGCTGTGGTACCCGGCGCGAAAGAGCCCGGCGGACTCGCGCCGCGCCGCGTACCTCGGACGCACGGACCGTGAGGCGGGGATCGTCTCCGACGCCCTCGCCCACTGCGTCGGTGTACCCGGGTTCCTGCTCGACGGCCTGCCCCGCGCGCGTACGAACGCGGCGGTCGACGCACCGGTGGCCGTCGGCGACGAGCGGTTCCCTGTCGTGCTGTTCTCCCCGGGGCTGGGTGGCGTGCGCACCCAGAATTCGGCGTGGGCGGAGGAGTTGGCCAGTCATGGCTACGTCGTCGCGGCACTCGACCACCCCTACGACTCGGCCGCCGTCGTCCTGGCCGACGGCCTGACCGTCCGTACGAAGGTCACTGCCACGGGGGACGCCGGGCGTGACGAGGCACTGGCGGTCGAGTGGACCGCGGTCCGGTCCGCCGACCTGGGCTTCGTCCGCACCCAGCTGGACCGTGTCGCGCGAGGCGAGATCCCGGCCCCCGCGGGCGGCCGGATGGACACCGGCCGGGTGGCCGTCGCCGGCCACTCCCTCGGCGGAGCCGCAGCCTTGCAGGCGGCTCGTCAGGACGGCCGGTTCGACGCCGTGATCGACCTGGACGGCTTTCCGCACGACCCCGCCCCGAGACGATTCCCGCAACCGGTGTTGGCGCTGACCCAGGACACCGGGCGGGACATCGACCCCGACTACCTCCCCTCCCCCGTCTCGACCAGGTACTCGCCCTGAGCGGTGCAGCGCTGTGGGCCGAGGATCGGTACCACCGCGCCGTGCGTCGGGAGTGGTCGCCCGCCCCGGGACGGTGGACCGTTCGGCTCTGGCTCACATGCGGCGGGCCGGCCCCCTCCTCGAGCACCGCTCGGGCCCGACGCCTCGCCGGCAGGCCGGAACCACTGGCAACGCATCGGTGTGAGCGGCTCGTGGAAGCGGCAGCAACGGCACAGGAAGTGGTGGCAGTGAGGATTCAGCGCGATCTCAGTAGGCCGGCTCGTTCCCTTGATCACCTTTTCTTTTCAGTGTCGGCCGAGGGAAATCGACACCGTCAAGAGCGGTGCCGGAACCGTACTGCGAGCGGGAAATCACGCTGAAGCTGCCGTCCGTTTCCAACACGACGGCCTCCACCTCCTGGATATCCCCGATTCCTTGGGACCGCACAGCTTGAGATATCTCGTCTGGTGTCACTCTTTGCCGCCTCAACGCCTCGTGCAGCATGTGGCCCTGATGCAGCAGTATCGTTGGCTTGGCCTTCACCAGTCGCCGGACTCGCTCAGAATGAATCGATACCCATGCCGTGAGGAACTGCAACGCAACCAGCAAGGTCAGCGCAACAGCCCCTTCGAGGATGGTGACCTGGCGGTTGAGGAGGATGGTCGCCAAGGTCGAACCGAGCGCGACTGTGATCACGAGGTCGAAGGCGTTCATCTTGGACAGCGTCCGCTTTCCTGACACGCGGACCACGGTGATCAGAATCAGGTAGGCGAGTGCCGCCATGACCAGGACACGGACGAGATCCTGTGTGGAGTCATAGATCATATCCGCGCTGCTCCCTCCGACTCAGAGGAGATGCGGCGCCGTCCAGCGGGGGAAGGGGCACGGCGCCACCTGAGCAGCGGGTGTACCTCTCTCATGCCCAGGGCCCATTCCACCCGCGGTGCTGTGTGGCGTTCGCTCTTCTCCCGGAACGCGGCTTCGGCGCGGCTCTCAGGGCGGTGAACGGGCCGCCGCGTCCAGTTCGGTCACGTACTGTGCTCTGCCCTGTCGCACACCGGGCACAGAGCTGTCCGGGCCGACACGCGACCAGTGGTCTTGCCGAGGCCGGAGTCGTGGTGCACCTCGCGCGGTGCGAATCTCACATGGTTCACGCAGAGCCCCGCGCCGCAGGCGCGGCACACGGCCACGGCGGCTCCGGCCGTGCTGTTCCTCGCCCGGCACTCGAAGCACTCCATAGTGCCTCCTTGCGGTTCTGCTCCGGCGCTTACCCACGAGGACGGAGGGCTATGTACCCAGGGGCCTAGCGGCTGTCCGCCAGGTCGGGCGGTGACTGCAGGAGGGCGCGCTGCACGGCCAGCGCAATGGCCAGCTGTCCGGTCGCCGTGGGGTGCAGCGGGGCCTGCTCGGCCGGTCCTCGCACGTAGGGCCGGCTGGTACACAGACCGTGCCCGGTGAAGTCCGGCCGGGCCGTGGAGAAGCCGGCTGCCTGGGCGCCTTTCCGCAGGACTGCGTTCAGCTCCTCCAGGTAGGAGCGCAGGACGCGCGCCTTGTCAGGGGTGATGCCTTCCTCGCCGAGGCAGTTTGCCTGTTCGCCGAACGGGTCGTAGTACTCGGTGACGACGACGCGCGGGGAGCCCGGGAGGGTGGCGAGATGGCGCAACAGCTCCCGGTAGTCCAGGGAGAAGCGGGCGAGCTGTGCGTCGAAGAACGTGTCGGTGGCGCGGTCCCCGCACCGCGGCTGCGTCGTGCACAGCAGTGTGAGTGCCGCCCACCGGACGTCGTTGGCGCCGATACTGACGGTGACTGCCGAGGCTCCGGGGGCTCGCCGCAGCTCGGACAGCTGCGGCGGGATCGCCATGCCGCCGACGGTACGGGCTCCCAGGAGACCCTCCTTGATGGTCGCACCTGCACAGGCGAGGCTGAGCACCCGGCGGCCGTGCAGGCGCTCCAGGTACTGGGAGAACGCGTCCGAGCTGCGCTGGCAGGCGCGGTCCTCGGCCGTGGCGCCCTCCAAGGGCCCGTTCCCGGAGCCGGCGGCGGTCGAGTCGCCCAGGACGACGAGTCGGACGCCTTGGGCGAGGGGCCCCTCGGGCGGCGGCAGACGGGCCGGGGGAGCGCGGCCGACCAGGTCCTCCAGCGAGTCGACCGAGCGCAGCACCTTCGGCGTTTCGTGGGCGAGCACCAGGTAACCGGCCGCACTGAGACCGGATGCCAGAACCAGGCCCGTACAGGCGAGAGCGACGGCCGCCCCGACGGGCAGGCGCCGGAGCACCGCCACCGCCAACAGGAGCACGAGCACGACGCCGGCGGCGATGACCGTCTGCCACAGGGCGTATCGGAACCAGCCCTCTGCCAGTCGGCGCCCCACCTCGGTGACGGAGCCGTCCGGTTTCTGTACCAGGTCGTCCAGCCCGGGACCGAACCGGATCTCCGTCAGCGTCAGGCGCGGCCGGAGCGGACCGCGGAAGCTCACGGCGGTGGGCATCTCCTGGTTGAACAGGACGAGTCTCCCCGGCCCGGTCCAGTCCGCTGACGGCCCCGTGACCGAGAGCCGGACCTTCCGGCCGCCCACGGACACCTGCTGCGGTGGCGTGAGACGTACCGCGAGCCATACGGAGAAGACGGACACGGCGACCAGGCCCACGGCACGAGTGAGGATCCGGCGGGTGCCGCCCCCGCGCATGCGCTCGGGAGGGCCGCCGGCTGCCCTGCGCGTGGGCTCAGCCCGCCGGGTTCGCGCCGTCCACCGCATCGCCGTTGATCACGGCCGCGAAGTCGCCCACCCCGGCCAGCCGTGACCCGTCGAACACCGCGCCTGCCGTCAGAAGGCCGAGGAGGCTTCCGTCCGCGGGATCGAAATCGATGTCCCTGACCTCCCCGAGCCGGTTGCCCCGGTCCGTCATCAGGGGCTTCCCCAGTGCGTCGCCCGGGGCGGCCTCCGCCTCGCCACCCGAGGGGCGCTCGCCGGCGTCGGGTTCACGGCGGACCATCACGGCGTCCGGCCCGCACGCCTGCACTGCACCCCACGGCAGGGTCAGGACATGTGCGCCCGTGCGGATACGGAGCGCCTGCACCCGGGCGGGCGAAGGACTCAGCAGGAGGCCCGCCACTTTTCCCAGCGTCTCCCCGCTGCTCACCAGGACGACCTGCCGGCCGTCCAGTTCACTGCTCAACATCGCCCGCACCCCCCGTGGGCTGAGCGCCCGCGACCTTCCGGAACTCCGTCAGATCAGTAGCCGTTGAGCGCAGGGCGGCCACTGGCACCAGCACGTTGTCCGCCGAGACCACGACCGGCGCGGACACCGGCACAAAGACGGTCCCCTTCTCCCCGCGGCGGTCGAGCCTCACCTCGTATCCGACGAGTCTCGCGTCGTCGGCCGTCACCTCGAGCACGACATCGATGACCTTGCCGACGTCCTCGCCTTCCTGCGTGAGTACGCGCGTTCCCAGCATGCTGGCGCCGTCCCCGCTGCCGGGAGCGGTGCCGGCTTCCCCGCGAAGCGCGTCCCGGTCGGCCACCATCAGGGCGTCGCGGCCGAGAGCGTGGACGGCACTCCACGGAATTGCCTCTTTCAGCGGCCCGGACAGCATTCCTCTCCCGCTGAGGGTGAGGGCCCGGACCCGACCGGATTCCGGATCGATGACCACGTCCTTGATCTGGGCGATCGCATCACCGTGCAGCGTCACGACCGGACGGCCCACGACATCACTCGCTCGGATGACAAGAGCGTTCATGGCTCATCCTTGTCCCTGGACGGGTGCTTCTTGGCGGCGATCACTCCGCCGCGTCGGCGTCTGGCCTGGGTCACAAGCGACGACACCCCGATCGCGATCAACAGGATGACGGCTACCACCAGCCATCCCCACCACTCCATGGCGCGCTCCTCTCCGGGTCTTCTGCGAACGGCCCCGGCTCGCGCTGAGCCGGTCGAGTTCCAGGCTGCGACCGGCGCCGCCCGGCCTGGCGCACACGGCGACTACCCCTCCCGGCCGCGCCCACTCGCGGATTCCCGGGCGGACGGCTCTCCACGCCGGAAACGTTTCCGCCGGTGGGCCCGGGCGCCCGACCACCATGCGTGTAGCTCGCGTTGACTACACGAGTGTGGCCATCGGGTATGGCGGCCGATGGTGACACGCCGTGAAGGGCTGCGTCCACAACGTGATGCCGCGTCTGTCCCACCCTCGTAGGCGTCAGGGGAAGTCGGCGAGGGAGGTGGGCAGTGGAGGCGCCGGTTCCGGGGCCGCCGCCCACGCAGGGGTCGCTGCCGCGCGGAGTGCGGCAGCCGGCAGGGGCAGCCGCATGGGCGGCGGCCGGTGCGCTGGCCGTTCTGCTGTTGGCCGGCTGCGTGAGCTCCTCGCGTACAGATGAGGATTACCGGGAGAAGGCGGCGAACTCGGCTCAGGCGGTTCGCTCGTCGATCGAGACGGCTCGCCTGCTGGTCGGTGCCGCGGGCCGGGGCAAGTCTCCGTTGCCGCGATCGTCGCGCTCGCATGGGCGAACACGCCGTGGAGCGCGGCCTACGGGTCCCTACGGGACTTTCACTTCGGCGTACCGGCCCTCGGGCTGGACCTCTCGGTGGGCCACCGGACCGCTGACGGCCTCCTCGCGATCCTCTTCCTCGTTGCCGGCCTCGAGCTGAAACGCGAACTCGTCGTCGGCGAACTGCGTACCCCCGCCACCGCGGCTCTCCCCATCGTCGCCGCACTGTGCGGCATGGCCGTACCCGCCGCGCTCTACATCCTCACCGCGACAGCCGGAGGCGGGAGCCTCGACGGCTGGGCCGTACCCATGGCCACCGACATTGCGTTCGCCCTCGCCGTACTCGCTGTGATCAACACCCATCTCCGCGCCGCTTTGCGGGCGTTCCTGCTCACTCTCGCCGTCGTGACGACCTCGGCGCGATCCTCGTCATCGCCGTCTTCTTCACCTCCGAGCTCAACTTCTGGGCCCTGGGCGGAGCATGCGCCGGCCTGCTCCTCTTCTACGCCTTCCAGCGCTTCCGAGTGACCGGCTGGTGGTGGTACGTCCCTCTCGGCGTCACGATCTGCGCGCTGATGTACACCTCCGGCGTCCACGCCGGCGTCGCCATGGGCCTCATCCTGCGCACCACGTGCGACGAGAACGCCGACGGCATCCCCGATGTCCACGCGGGCGATGACCCGGCGGGCGACAGTCGCTGACAGCAAGGGGCGAGGCGGACGACGCCAAGCCGTGCCGCGCCTCTCAGCGGGCCCGCCACTCCGGTCCCGTTCAGCGCTCCGCCGGTCCGGGTGGCGGCACGATCCGGAGCGGACGAAGCTGGGAGAACGGGGGCATGGGCAGCGTGGAGGCGCCGTGGCCGGTCTCATCGTCGTCGGAGCAGACGGATCGCCGTCGAGTCTCGCCGCGGTCGACGAGGCGGCCCGGGAGGCCCGGCTGCGCGGGGCGGGGCTTCGGGTCGTGTACGCGTTCGTCTGGCCCGCGATGCAGCCACCGTCGCTGCTGGGGCTGGAGGGAGGGCTCCGCACAAGGGTCGAGCAGCTGGTGGCCGAGGCGGTGGCACGAGCCAGGGAGAAGACACCGCCCGTCGAGGTCACCCATGCCGTGGTGACCGGTCAGCCGGTGGCCGTACTGGAGAAGGAGTCGCGCGGCGCGGACCTCGTGGTCGTCGGGTCGCGCGGCATGGGCGGCTTCGTCGGGCTGCTGGTGGGTTCCACGGCGGTTCACCTCGCGGCGCACAGCAGCTGCCCGGTGCTGGTCGTACGCGAAGGCGGCGTCCCGTCCGGGCCCGTCCTGCTGGGCGTCGACGGCTCGCCGGCGGGTGAGCGGGCCGTGGATTTCGCCTTCGCCGAGGCGGCCCTGCGCGAGGCGCCTCTCGTGGCCCTGCACGCCTGGACGACGTGGAATTCCCCGCTGCCCCCACCACAGGATGCCGCCGAGGCGTACGCCAACCCTCCCGGTGCGCTGGCCGAGGCCGAGCAGCGGCTCCTGTCCGAGGCTCTGGCCGGCCACCGCGAACGGCATCCGGGCGTCACAGTGGAATCCCGGGCAGTACGCGGCCGGACCCGGGAGGCACTGATCGAGGCGAGCCGGTCCGCCCAGCTGGTGGTGACCGGGGCACGGGGGCGTGGCGGATTCACGGGCCTGCTGCTGGGGTCGGTCAGCCAGGCCCTGCTGCATCACGCGCACTGCCCGGTGGCGGTGACCCGGGGCAGGGACGCGGGGCACTGACGGCCCGGCCCGGGCGCGGCGGTTCAGCTGTCGTCCGGTGGGCGGTCCGGCTTCTTCCGGTCGTGTGACAGGCCGGGCGGGCCGGAACGATCGTTTCCCTTGGATTCTGAGCCGCGGGCATCATCCGGGGCACTGCGGAGCATGCTGAGGACGATCGACGAGGCGAGGACGACGATGATGACGGCGAGGCTCACATGGACGGGGACCTCGGGAATGCCGGGTGAAATCAGCTCATGGGACGCCTGGAGAACGAGCTTGATGCCGATGAAGGACAGGATGACCGCCAGCCCGGTGTCGAGGTAGCGGAAGCGGCCCAGGAAGTCCGCCAGCAGGAAGTACAGGGCTCGCAGGCCCAGGATGGCGAATGCGTTGCTGGTGTAGACGATGAAGATGTCGTCGCTGACGGCGAGGACGGCCGGGACGCTGTCCACGGCGAAGACGAGATCGGCCGCCTCGATCGCCGTGATCACGACCAGCAGCGGGGTCGCCCAGCGCCGGCCGTGCTCACGCACGAAGAACTTCGTGCCGGCGTATTCGTCGCGGACCGGCACGATCTTCTTGAGGACGCGTACGGCGAAGCTCCGGCCCGGGTCGAAGGATTTCTTCTCCTGGAGCAGCTTGTAGGTGCTGTAGAAGAGGAGCGCGGCGAAGACGAAGAGCACCGCCGTGAAACGGCTGACGACGGCGATGCCCGCGGAGAGGAACACACCTCGGAAGACCAGGGCGCCGACGACGCCGAGGAACAGCACGCGGTGCTGATAGGCGGGGGGGACCTTGAAATAGCCGAAGATCATGGCGAAGACGAAGAGGTTGTCGACCGCCAGGCCCTTCTCAAGCAACCACGCTGTCGTGTACTCGGTCCCCGCCGTCCGGCCCAGCACGAGGAAGACCAGTCCGCCGAAGGCCAGAGCCAGGCCGATCCACAGCCCGCTCCACGTCGCGGCCTCCCTGAACCCGATGACGTGCTCACCGCGGTGGGCCAACAGGTCGACGGAGAGCGACACCACCACCGTGACCGCGAACGCCGACCAGAGCCAGAACGGGACATCCACTATGCGGCCTCACCCTCGGACGACCGGCGCACAGGAGCGGCGCCCGATTCACCGTTCGCGATGCGGAGGAACTTCCCTGCTCCGCCTGCGGAGGAGGAACACCAGATTCGTCCCGGCGATCAGGCACAGGGCACCGCAGGCCACCGCCAGCGCCGTCAGTTCCCCCGCACCGGGGCTGCTGTCAGGTGAGGCGGTGCTCGCCCACACACCGAGGGCCGCGGACGACAGGCCGAAGAGAACCAGAGCCGAAAAGGCGAGGACGATTCGGAACCCCAGGGCGCTCTGGGCGGTCACCGGCTCGGTACCGGTCCGGGGGAACCGGCGCCCCAGCATGCCGGACCGGGAGCGGGGTACGGAACGGCGGGATCGGCTCATCACGGACTCCTGACACTGACATGCGGAAGCTCGGCCTGCCGGCCCACGTCCGGGGCGGTGCCGTATGCCGGCGCCGCATACCAGACGCTTGCCCGACCCGACGGCCGTCTAACGGCAGGACGCCTTCACAACCGTGGCTCAGAACGAAGGCGGCTCAGACCAGGTGATGCTCGTAGGCGAACGCCGCGGCCGCGGTTCGGGAGCCGACATCGAGCTTGGCGAAGATGTTGGACAGGTGCCGGGCCACGGTTTTCTCCGAGAGCACCAGGGCCTCGGCGATCTCCGGGTTGCTCTTGCCTGCCGCCACCAGCCGGAGGACCTCGACCTCCCGGGGGCTCAGCCCACCGGGAGCCTTCTCCTCGCCCAACAGCGCCGCGACCTCCTGCTCCGCCGGCTTCGCACCCATCTCCGCAAACGCCCTCCGGGCCGCGCTCAGGTCGCCCACGGCCGACTCCTCGTCACCCAGCAGCCGAAGCGCACGCCCGACGAGCACCCGGGAGCGGGCCACCTCGTACACCGCGGACAGCAGCGCCCAGATTTCGGCCGCCTGCCGCGCGCAGACGAGCCCGCGGTCCGCCTCGGCCCGGGCCAGGGCGACGGTCGCGGCGGCATACTGCCCCGATGCCTGCAGCGCCGAACATCCGAACGAGCCCCCGATCTGCCCCAGCTCCTCGGCAAGGGGTGCAGCCGTATCCACCTCGCCGGTGGCCACCAACACCTCAACCGCCGCCGGGAGCATCTGCGACCTGTGGACGGGATCGTGTACCTCGGCCACCATGCGGTGGATCGCGGCCGACGCCGCATCCCGTCGGCCGTGCTCCAGCCACAGCAGTGCCCGGCCGGGCTGGGCCGAGTGGCCGAACTCGGCAGCCTCCGAGAAGGCGGCCTCCGCAGCCTCGTGGTCGCCGCGAAGCCGAAGGGTCTCCCCTCGCTCGTAGTGGGCCTGCCCGACCGCCAGGTCCCCGCCGGCCGCGGCGTACCGCCCGACCGCGCGCTCGAGTTCCCTGACGGCGTCGCGGTAGGCGCCGTGCAGTCGCATCAGCTGGCCGCGGTGGACCGCACACTGACCGGTGAACGCGACCAGGCCGGGCTGGCCGTCGCACCAGGTGGTCAGCGCGTGAGTCCACTCGCCCATCCGGCCGAAGTCGGAGATCTGCTGGCAGGCTTCGACCGACGAGCAGTAGATCACCCCGGAGAAGATGGGCGAGACCTCCCCGGCCAGGACCGAGACCATCGCCTCGTCGAGGAGGCTCAGCCCGTCGGCGACCTGGCCCGCGAAGATCTTCATCCGACCCTCCATGTGGAGGCCCATGGCTGTCAGATCGGGGTCGTCGAACCGCCGGCCGCACTCGGTGACCTTTGGCACGGCGACGAAGGCCTCGGCGAACTCTCCCTTGAAGATGTGCCCCATGATGGCCCGCTCGAGCAGATAGCCACGCTCCACCACATCCCCGCCATGGGCGTCGAGCAGCCGCTCGGCCCGGGCCAGCCAGCCACTGCCGATGGCGACCTCGCCGCCCTGCCACAGGACTACGGTCAGCCAGTACGCCGCGCGCACCGCGCCGAGGGTGTCGTCCCTGTCACGGTAGGCCTGGAACGCCCGTTGCAGTGCCTGGACGCAGTCGTTGCGGTGGCCCAGGAGGTGCGCGGTCACCGCCAGCGCCATGAAGTCGTCGGCCTGAAGCTCGGCCTCGTCCAAGTCGGAGAGAGCGCGGTACGCCGCTACCCATTCCTTGCGCTCGTACTCCTCGCGGGCTCGGCGTAGATCGTCGACCAGGCTCATCGCGCACCACCTCGATTCGAGGCTAGTGGTCGACGCTCATGATCCGCAGCATTTCCTTGCCTGGGTGATCAGGCACGGGTGTGAGGAATCCGCGCACGGCGACAAACGCGAGCGCGACCGCGGCGAGCGCCCCCAGCAGAAGCACCGGTGCGGCTGCGACGACGAGGGCGCGGGCTGTCTACGCCGGACCCGACGCGGTGGCGGCGCCGGTCACCACCGAGGGGTTCCCGAATCTCGTCGACATCGCAGACCTCCATGCTCGTCATGGTTGCGTCTCAAGCCGCGACCGCGGTTTGCCGAGCCCGGGTGTGGGCGGCGATGTTGTCGGCGACGTACGCAGCGTCCCGGCCGACGCCATTGATCTCGCCCGACGCGAACGCGTACTGGAACGCCAGGCCGCAGAAGTAGAGGCCAGGCACGGACTCGACCACGCCGCGGTACTCCACGGGCCATCCGTCCTCGATCGGCAGCGGGAGGTCGACCCAGTCGTAGACCTGCCGGAACCCCGTGGCCCAGACGATGCTCGCGACGTCGAAGGTGCGGCCGTCCTCGAGGCGCGGTAGCCCGTCGACCACGCCCACGACGTGCTCGGTGATCCATTCCACGTCGCGCACGTCCAGATGGTGGCGCTTGATCCGCAGCTGCGGGGCGCCGTGGTGGCGAAGTACCTGCATCACCTTGCGTCCCATCGGCGTGCGCCGGGTGAGCACGTGGTTGAAGGCGAACTCGATGAACGGGAATGCCGCGCGGAACCGCCGCGAGCCCCATTCGAGAGGGATGTTCCCGCGGTCGGGTCCGACCAGCGTGGTGGGACGGGTAGCCGCCAGGTCGTAGGCGATGTCCAACCCACTGTGCGAGGCACCGACGACCAGCGCCGGCCCGTCGCGCAGCTGGGAGGGCCGGTGGTACTCGCTGGAGTGGAGCTGCTGGATCCGGGGGGTGATGTCGGCGGCGAAGGCCGGGGTCTGCGGCGTACGGCCGAAGGTGCCGGTCGCCAGTACGACGTTGTCGCAGGTGACCTTGTCGGTTCCGAGGACCGCGGTGAAACCTCCGCCATCGAGGGCCGTGAGCCGATCGACCCGGGTCTGCATCCGCACCGGCAGGCCGTAGGTGAGGGCGTACAGCTCGAGGTACTCGGCGAACTCGTCCTTGGTCGCAAACTCCCACGGGTCGCCGGGGAACGGCATCCCGTCCAAGCCATTGGCCCGGGAGGGCGTGAACAGCCTGAGGCTGTCGTAGTGGCAGCGCCAGTTGTCACCGACCCGCTCTCGCTCGTCGACGATCAGGAACTCCCGGCCGAGCTGCTGAAGGTGGTAGCCGACCGACAAGCCGGCCTGCCCGGCGCCGATGATCAGGGTCTCGATGTGTTGGGTGGTCATGGCTCGTACTCCTTGGTTCCAGGAACTCACGAGTGATCCCGGCGACCAGGTCAGCGTGACGGCGCCCCGACGCGTGTCCGCCATTGGCCGGGTGAAAGTCCGGGTCGGGGATCGGCATCGCGCCGCGCCGGCCGGAGCCGGGGCTCTCATGACGCCTACGCTAGAAACCCGACGGCCCGGTGCGCGTCGGCCGCGATACCCATTCCCTCCTCGACCCGATGGGTGAATCGACGCACGACCCGCCACCGGTCACGGACGCAGGACCGGTCCGACGGCGGTGCGGACGCCGTCCGCAACTCCGGGGCGCACGAAGCTGGAGGTCGGCGGTCCGGTCGGCGCATGCAGGCCGATATTCCGGGTAGCGCCACTGCACCCCGTGACGCACCACGCCGCTGCGGCCGCGAGCACCAGGCGGCGCTGTGGCGGGGCCTGCGCACGAACGCGCCCTGCGCGACCTCGGAGTCGACCAGTTCGCCGTCCACGACATGCACGACGCACGGGAGGCCGTCATCGATGCGTACGGGCAGCATGTGATTCCGGCTGTCAACGGCTAGCTGTGGCGTCTCGGGACCTTGGTTACGCGAAGTCCTCGAAGGTGAGCTGCTGCGGGATGTCCGCGAGTGGTTCGGGCGGCTGGTCGAAGACGATCCGGTAGTCGCTCCCGGCGGTCCGGCTGATGGGCGGTCGGCCGCCGAGCGCGGCGTGCGGCCGCTCATGGTTGTAGTAGTTCACGAACTCCGCGAGTGCGACGCGGCGTTCACGCTCGGTTGTGTAGTCGCGGACGTACGCCCACTCGCGGGAGAGCGTCCCGTTATACCTCTCCACCTTCCCGTTCGTGCGCGGCGTGTACGGCCTGGTCCGCTTGTGCTTCGTACCGGTCGCGGCGAGCGCGTCAGCCCAGGTCGTAGACCGGTAGCACGCGCCGTTGTCGGTGAGGCAGCGGCGGATCGGCGTGATGCCGTGGGCGGCGAAGAAGGCAACGGCCCGGTGCCGGAAGGCGACCGCGGTGGCGGCCTTCTCGTCCTCCAGGGCCTCGGTGTAGGCGAGCCGGGAGTGGTCGTCGAGCGCCGAATGCAGGTACGTGTATCCGACCTTGCCGGTGCCGGGACCGGTGCGTTCCGATGTCCCCTGCTGGTGGCGTTCCTGGACTCGGCGGCCGCTTTCACCGGGAGCCCTGGGATCTCAGGGCTCCCGCGTGAGCGGCTGTGTGTGGCGTCAGCGTGCGAACTTTTCGATGGCCGCTGGGGTGACGGGGGTGAAGAAGTTGACGAGGTTGCCGTCGGGGTCACGGAACAGCAGCGACCGGTTACCCCAGGGCATCGTGGTGGGCTTGTTGACGAAGTCGGTCACGAAGCCGGTCAGGTTCTGGTGAACGCGGTCCACGTCGTCGACGAGGAACTCGGTGATCACGCTGTGGTTGTCCGCAGGGCGGGCAGAGCCCGGGGCGAACAGCGGGACGGTGCGGGTGCTGGCGATCGCGAGGGTGGCGCCCGCGGTCTTGAGTTCGGCGAAGTCCTCGGTGGCCCACACCGCCCGCGCCCCTGTGGCTCGCTCGTAGAACTCGACGAGGCGCGCTACGTCGCTAGTGATGATGCGGATCGAGACGAAGTCCATGGGGATCTCCTTGGCTGTGCTGGAAGCATGCACGTGCAGGCTAGGAGAAATAGTGGACAGAATCGGTCCTGTATTCGCGTTAGGCTGCGAACATGCCTCGACCCACCGGCCGCGTGCTGACACTCCTGGAACTGCTGCAGTCGGGCGGCACCCGGACGGTGGCCGAACTCGCCGACCGGCTCGGCGTCGAAGGGCGCACCGTGCGGCGGTATGTGGACCAACTGATCGACCTGGACGTACCCGTGGAATCGGTGCGCGGCCGCTACGGCGGGTACCGGCTCGCCCCCGGGTACCGCTTGCCACCGCTCATGCTCAGCGACGACGAGGCGCTGGCCGTGCTGCTCGGCCTGGTCGCCGGCCGCCGAGCAGGGTTGACGACGACGGAGCACACGGCAAGCGAGACGGCATCGGCGAAGATCCGGCGGGTGCTGCCCAAGCGCATCGCCCGTCGGCTCGACACACTCCTGGAAGCTCTCGCCTTCACGGATCAGCCCGATGATCCCGACACCCCGGACGCCGAGGTCCTGCTCACCATCGCCGATGCGGTGCGCCACCGCCGACCGGTCTCGATCCGCTACACCGACCGCGACGGACGGCGCAGCGAACGCACGCTGCACACATACGGGATCGTCGCCCATGCGGGCCGGTGGTACGTCACGGGCAAGGACGCCCAGATCGGCGAGGACCGAACCTTCCGGCTCGATCGCATCGCAGACGCACGAACCCTGCCCGGCTCATTCGAAGCGCCCGTGGGTCCCGATCCGGCACATCGCCTGTTGTCAGCCTTCGCCACGGCCGAGTACCGGCACGAGGTGACCTTGCGGATCCACGGGACGGTTGAGCAGATCCGCGTCCGCCTTCCCGCCAGCGTCGCGAACCTGGAGGAGTACGCGCCCGTGGCAGGCGAGGACCGGGCGACCGAGCGCTGGCTGCGCGTCGAGCTGCGGGCGGAGCGGCTCGATTGGTTGCCTCCGGTACTCGCCTCACTCGACCGGCCGTTTGTCATCGAGCGTCCGGAGGAACTGCGCGACCTCGTCATCGCGCTCGCCGACCGCCTCGCGTCCTACGCCCGCCAAGCCTGACCGCGAGTAACCAATGTCATGAGATGGCACAGCTAGCGTCGCCGAATCCCCTCCGGGCACATGGGGGGGCTCACGACGACCGCTCGGACGGCGGGACAGGGGCGGTCACAGCACAGCGCGCAGGAAGGAGCGGGTGCGCTCGTGCTCCGGGGCTTCGAAGACCCGGTCCGGCGGACCGGATTCCAGGACGCGGCCGTGGTCGAACATCAGGATCCGGTCTGACACCTCGCGGGCGAAGCCCATCTCGTGCGTCACGCACAGCAGGGTGATGTCCGTGGTCAGAGCGACGTCGCGCAGGACGTCCAGTACGCCCGCCGCCAGCTCCGGGTCGAGGGCCGACGTGACCTCGTCGAGCAGCAGCACCTCGGGGCGCATCGCCAGTGCCCGGGCGATGGCCACCCGCTGCTGCTCGCCCCCGGAGAGCCGGGCCGGACGGGCCTCCCGGCGGACTGTCAGGCCGACGAGGTCGAGCAGTTCCAGGGCCCGGGCCTCCGCCTCGTCCCGGTCCACGCCGAGCACGTGCACCGGGGCCTCCACGACGTTCTCCAGTACGTTCATGTGGGGGAAGAGGTTGAACTGCTGGAACACCATGCCGACGCGCCGCCGGGCGGTGCGCAGGTAGCGCTCGTCGGACGGGACGAGTCCGCCCGCCGGCCCTTGGGGCATGTGGGAGTAAGGGCGTCCGGCGAGGTGGATGACGCCCCCCGTGACCCGCTCCAGGGTCATCAGCAGCCGCAGGATGGTGGTCTTGCCCGAGCCGCTCGGCCCGATCAGCGTCACCCGTTCGCCGGGGGCGACCGACAGGTCGAGGCCGTCCAGGACCGTCCGTGCGCCGAAGCGCTTGACCACTCCCTCGAAGCGGATCATCTCGGGACCGTGCGTCCTCGGGTCAGTAGGCAAGTCGCTTCTCCAGACGTCGCATCAGCAGGGCGGTGGGGCAGCTCGCCAGCAGGAAGACCACCGCAGCCGTGGTGTAGGCCTCCAGGTAGGCGAAGTGGGTGCTGCCGTACTCGTTCGCGCGGTGGACCATCTCCGGAACGGCGATCACCGCCAGGTAGGGCGTTTCCTTGAACATCGAGATGACGTAGTTGCCGAGGGACGGCAGCACGTTGCGTACCGCCTGCGGCATCACCACCGCCCTCCACACGCGCCTTCGCGGCAGGGACAGGGCGACGCACGCCTCCCACTGCCCGCGGGGCACGGAGTCGATTCCGGCCCGGTAGACCTGGGCCGTGTACGCCGCGTAGTGGACGCCCAGTACGGCGGTCCCCAGGGTGAGGGCGTCGCCGCCGGGGACGAGCACCCAGACGGCGAACAGCTGCACCAGCAGCGGGGTGGAGCGGATGAACCCGGTCGCCGCGGCGACGGGCAGCGTGATCCATCGGGTGCGTGCGCGCAGCAGGAGCGCGACCGCCAGGCCGAGGAGCAGCGCGAGCACCGAGCCGAGTGCGGTCGCCGCGAGGGTGAGCCCGAACCCCTGGAGCACCGCGGGCAGGCCGTCCCGTGCCGTGTCCCACGACCACATCAGGCCTCACCGCCTTCGGGCCGCCGCCCCAGTCGGGCTGCCGCCGCCGACTCCAGGAGGTTCATGCCGGAGGACAGGAGTGCCGCGAGGGCGAAGTACATCAGCAGCAGGGTCAGGTACGCGGTGGCGGTGTCCCCGGTCGCGGAGCGGAGCTGGTCCAGCTGGAAGGTGAGGTCGGAAACGGTGATCAGCGACAGCAGCGGGGTCGCCTTCAGCAACTGGATGAGGAGGTTCCCGAAGGGCGGGATCATCAGCACCGCCGCCTGGGGCAGGACCACCCGCCGCAGCCGCAGCCAACGCCCCATCCCGAGGGCGACCGCGGCCTCCGACTGGGTGGGCGGCACCGCGCTCACCGCTCCGCGGACGACCTCCGCGCCGTACGCGCCGAAGTTCAGGCCGAGGGCGAGCACTCCGCAGGCCAGCGGCTCCAGGCGGAAGCCGAGGACCGGCAGGGCGAAGAACAGCCAGAACAGCTGGACGTAGAGCGAGGTCCCGCGCAGGAACTCCACGGCCAGGCGGGCCGGAGCGCGCACCGAGCGCCTCGGCGAGCCGGCGGGCAGACCGAGCGCGAACGCCACCGCCAGGGCAGCGGCGGCCCCCAGCACGGTGGCGAGGACGGTGGTCCACAGTCCGTCCGCGACCCGGGGCGCCGCTCGGACGAACTCGTCGAAGAACTCGTTCATACGAGGCCCGTCCGTCACGCCCGGCAGAGGTCGGCCGTACGCAGGGACGCCGGAGGCACCTCGCGCTCGGTGAAGCCGTACCTGCCGAGCAGCCGCACGTACCGCGCCGGATCGCCGGTGATGCCGGCGAGTTCCCGGTTGAAGGCGTCCCTCAGCGCACCGGCACCCGGGCGGAAGACCGCCCCGCCCGGGCTGTACCGGGGCTTCCCGTCCAGCTCGGGCACGAACGGCTCCAGCACCTCCACCGGGGCCGCCTGGTTGACCTTGGCGAGCCAGCGCAGCGAGATGCCGGTCAGGGCGAAGGCGTCGATCCGTCCGGCGACCAGGGCGTCGAGGCCGTCCTGCTGCTTGGCGAGCGCCTTCACCGCCGAGGGGGAGACGCCTGCGGCCTTCGCGTACGCGGCTTCCACGGCCGCGGTGAGCACACCCACCGCCACGCCCCGCTCCGCGCAGGACTTCAGGTCGGACAGCCCGTGCGAGTTGCCCTTGCGCACCATCAGCGCGGTGGGGGAGACGAACTCCGGCTCGGAGAAGATCACCTTGGCGCACCGCTCGGGGGTGATGGCCATGCCCGCGCTGACCACGTCGAACCGTCCGGCGAGGAGCCCGGGAATCAGTGCGCCGAAGTCCGTCAGGGCGGGCCGCAGCTCGGGCACGCCCAGCGCGGTGAAGATCTCCCGGTGCAGGGTGGGGGCCTCCCCGGCGAGCGTGCCGCCGTCCTGGAAGCCGAAGGGGGCCTCCCCGGCGAACCCGACCCGGACGAAGCCCTGTTCGCGCAGTCCGTCCAGCAGGGCGGCGTCCCCCTCGGGGGCTCCGGTGCCCGGTTCGGTCCTGCTGCACGCGGTGGTCAGGGGCGGAAGCAGCGCGGCACCGGTGAGCAGCGCCGCACGGGAGAGCAGTCGTCTGCGGCTGGGGTGGGCGGGCCGGGGCATCAGGGGTTCCTTTCTCCGAAGGGGGCGGTCGCCCGGTGCGGGCCGCGGCGGACGGGCCGACGGCCCGGGACCGGGAGTGCGTCCTGGGGCGTGGCCCGGTTCAGCCGACGGGTGTGAAGTCCCGCGACGCGATGTACGAGGGGCGTCGTACGGGGGCGGCGAAGGGCTGGACGGGGCGGTTCTCCACGCTGTTGAACACGAGGAAGACGTTGCTGCGCGGGTACGGGGTGATGTTGTCGCCGGAGCCGTGCATCGCGTTGCAGTCGAACCAGGTGGCGGAGCCGGCCTCACCGGTGAACAGCCGGATGCCGCAGGCCGAGGCGAACGTGGAGAGCGCCTCGTCGGAGGGGGTGCCGGCCACCTGCATCTGGAGTGACCGCTTGTAGTTGTCCTCGGGGGTCTCGCCGGCGCAGCCCAGGAAGGTCCGGTGCGATCCGGGCATGATCATGAGCCCGCCGTTGGTGGCGTAGTTCGGCGTCAGCGCGATGGACACCGAGACGGTGCGCATGTTCGGCAGCCCGTCCTCGGCGTGCCAGGTCTCGAAGTCGGAGTGCCAGTAGAAGCCGCTGGCGCCGAATCCGGGCTTGAGGTTGATGCGGGACTGGTGCACGTACACGTCGGACCCGAGGATCTGCCGCGCCCGGTCCGCGACCCGCGGGTCGGCCGCCAGGCCGGCGAAGACCTCACTGATCCGGTGGACCTCGAACACGGAGCGCACGCAGCCGGACTTGGGCTCGACGATGGACCGGTCGTCGGCGCGCACGGCGGGGTCGGACAGCAGGCGCTCCATCTCGGTCCGGTAGGTGTCCACCTCGGCGGGGGTGATGAGCTGCTCGACGGAGAGGAAGCCGTCGCGGTCGAACTGTTCGAGCTCCCGGGCCCAGAACGGGCCCGGGGTTCCGGGCTCGGACCACACGACGGGGTCCTTGCGCCCGATGAAGGCCTCCTCGGCCCCCCGGGTGGGGTAGAGGTCGGTGGTGGCGCGGGCGGAAGCAGTGCTCATGGTGGTGCTGTCCTCGTTCCTTTCGGCGGAGGCCGGTCGGCCGGCGGTCGGGTCGGGCAGGTCGGGCACGTCAGGCCGGGTCCGGTTCGGTGAGCAGTGGGTAGACCCCGTTGTCGTCGTGGTCCTCGCGCCCGGTGACGGGCGGGTTGAAGACGCACAGGCAGCGGAACTCCCGCTTCACGCGCAGGGTGTGGCGCTCGTGGCCGTCGAGCAGGTACATGGTTCCCGGCGTGATGGCGTGGGTCTCGCCCGTCTCCTCGTCGGTGAGTTCTGCCTCGCCGTCCAGGCACACCACGGCCTCGACGTGGTTCGCGTACCACATGGAGGTCTCGGTGCCGGCGTAGAGCACGGTCTCGTGGAGGGAGAAGCCGACGCGTTCCCTGGCCAGGATGATGCGTTTGCTCTCCCAGGTCCCGGAGGCGGACTTCACATGGCGGTCGGTGCCCTCGATGTCCCGGAACGATCGAACGATCACGGTGCAGGTGCCTTTCGTGGTGCGGTGCGGGGTCGCGGCCGGTGGTCAGGCGGTGTCGCGGACGGCACGGGCGAGGATGCCCAGCCCTTCGTCCAGCTCGCTCGCGGTGACGGTGAGGGGCGGCAGCAGCTTGACCACCTCGTCCTGGGGGCCGGAGGTCTCGATGAGCAGGCCGTGTTCGAACGCCTTGCGGCACACGGCAGCGGCGCGCTCCTTGTGGCTGAACTCCAGGCCCCAGACCAGGCCGCGCCCGCGGTACGTGGCGCCGAGCCGTCCGTGCTCCGCGCACAGCTCGCGCAGGGACCGCTCGATCCGCCCGCCGTTGACCAGGGTGTGTTCGCGCAGGGCTCCGTCGCGCCAGTAGGTCTCCAGGGCGGCCGTCGCGGTGACGAAGGCGGGGTTGTTGCCGCGGAAGGTGCCGTTGTGCTCGCCCGGCTCCCACAGGTCGAGTTCGGGCTTGAACAGGCACAGGGCCATGGGCAGCCCGTACCCGCTGATGGATTTGGACACCGTGACGATGTCGGGGACGATCCCGGCCTCCTCGAAGGAGAAGAACCCGCCGGTGCGGCCGCAGCCCATCTGGACGTCGTCGACGATCAGCAGCATGTCGCGCCGCCGGCACAGGTCGGCCAGACCGCGCAGCCACTCGGCCCGCGCGACGTTGACCCCGCCCTCGCCCTGGACGGTCTCCACGATCACCGCGGCGGGGTGGTTGAAACCGGAGCCCTGGTCCTCCAGCAGGCGCTCGAACCAGAGGAAGTCCGGAACCCTCCCGTTCAGGTAGTTGTCGAACGGCATGGGAGTGGTGTGCACGAGGGGGATGCCGGCCCCGGCACGCTTGAAGGCGTTGCCGGTCACCGCGAGCGAGCCCAGCGACATGCCGTGGAACGCGTTGGTGAACGACACGACGGCCTCGCGCCCCTTGGCCTTGCGGGCGAGTTTCAGGGCCGCCTCGACGGCGTTGGTACCGGTCGGGCCCGGGAACATGACCTTGTACGGCAGCCCTCGGGGTTCGAGCACCGCCGACTGGAACGTCTCCAGGAAGGCGCGCTTGGCCGTGGTCGACATGTCCAGGGCGTGTGTGATCCCGTTCCGCCCGATGTAGTCGAGCAGGGCGCGCTTGAGGACGGGATTGTTGTGGCCGTAGTTCAGCGAGCCCGCCCCGGCGAAGAAGTCGAGGTAGGTGCGGCCCTGTTCGTCGTGGATCCGGCTTCCTTCCGCACGGTCGAAGACGACCGGCCAGGCGCGGCAGTAGCTGCGCACCTCCGACTCCACGGCGTCGAAGACGGTCCGGCCAGGTGCTGTCGTGGTCAAGGTTCTTTCTCCAGAAGTGTGGGGATACCGACTGCCTCGTGAGGCGGCGTCGGTTCGGTGCCCGCGGCGCGCGGGCCCGTTCAGAAGGACAGGGGCGCGATGCGGTGGAGCACCTCGGACTCGTGCCGACAGTCGGCGAACCGGTCCGCGGGGAAGAGGGTCTCCTGCGTGACGCGGGCGCCGTGCCGCTCGGCGTACGAGGTGAAGAGCCGCTCGGACGCGGAGTTCCCGGGGGTGATGGTGGTCTCCAGGCGGTCGATGCCGTGCTCGGTGGCGACACGCAGGGAGAGCCCGTCGAGCAGCGCCCCGCCGACGCCCAGACCGCGCACGGACTCGTCGACCGCGATCTGCCAGATGAACAAGGTGCCCCGAGCATCTGGACGGACGTAGCCGGTCACGAATCCCATGACCCGCCCGGTGCGGTCACGGGCAACGGCGGAGGTGCCGGCGAAGTCACGGCACCAGAGCAGATAGCTGTAGACGGAGTTCACGTCCAGGGTCTTCGCCTCGCGCGCCAGCCGCCACAGAGCAGGGCCGTCCTCGGGCCCGGGGCGGTCCAGGCGCAGGCCGGAAGGCGAGCGGAGCGGTGTTCGGAGGGCTGCCGGGTCTGCATGAGCAGTGGTCATGCGGGCCGAAGTTACCCAGCAGCGGACGAAATGACATGCGGCGCAGGGCTTTTGCTGCGGGCGTTGACTGTGATATCCGCGCGAACCGATTCGGTGGCGAGGAAACCATTCGGCACCCGATCGGCGTACGGATATGTCCGGATATCCCCCCTGGGGCGGCGGTTGGTAACGAGAACGCAACGCATTTGCTCTGTGCCAGATTTGCGACGTAAAAGTTACCTCTTCGACGGGCGGGGGGAGGTTTTCGGCGCAACGGCCTGGATACAGGGGCGTGGCGGTCGGCGGCGGTCCCGAGTCCGGGCTCCCGGGAGCGTGGCCGCCTCGGGCGGTAGGGCAGGGCATGCCCGAACACCCGCGGCGGCTACCCGGCGGCTACCCGGCGGCGCCCGGACTGCGGGACTCCGGTTTCAGCCGAGGACAGCCAGCAGCTCCTTGCACGCCTCCTCGCACGACCTGCACGCCCCGGCACAGACGCGGCAGTGCTCGTGGGCGTCGGCGTGCGAGGCGCACTCGTCGCCGCATGCCTTGCACACCGCTGCGCATGCCTTGAGGATCGCGCCGGTGACGTTGGCGTCGTAGCCGGTGTGCCGGGAGAGCACGGCCGCGGTGGCGGTGCAGATGTCGGCGCAGTCCATGTCCGTGCGGATGCACTTGGTCAGTTCGCTCACCATGCCTTCGGACAGGCACGCGTCCGCGCAGGCCGTACAGGCCTGCGCGCACGCGATGCACTCCTCGATGCAACGCGTGAGCTTCGCGTGGTCGATGGAGCCGAGGTCAGCCGGATGGGTGGCGAGCATCTCTTCGACGGTGGTCATGCCGGTGCTCCTTTCACCTTGCGGTGTGTCGCGGACCGGGTGCCGTCCGGTGCTCTGCGCGGCTGCCACGCGCTCAGCTCGTCCCGCTCCGCCCGGTCCAAGGGCGGGTCGCCGCGTTGGCGATCAGGAAGAGCCCCGGCCCGGCCCCGGTGGGTTCCAGCGGCGCCTACCCCGAAAGGCCGGGAGGACACGCGCACGCCGTCGCCCGGCAGCGAGCCGGTGGACCAGGTTCCGGTGCCCACCCGCGTACCGGCGATCCGCCGACCGCCGACCGCCGACCGCCGACCGCCGACCGGCGTCCGGCCCGTCCCGCAGAGCAGTCCGGTCCACCATGCTGTCGCCTTGGAGGGCGAGGCGGTCGTCGGCGTGGTCACCGGCTCCGACGTCAGCCGGGGTGACATCATGGCTTGCCTCTTCCGGCTGGTGGAAGCGGGCCGCCCGGGGTCCGGCCGCGCGGATCGGCCGGCCCGGATCCAGCCGCCGGAGACGGATGCAGCAGCCGCCGGAGTCGGGCCCGGCCCACTCCCCTGACCGAGAGCGGAGGACAGGGCGCTGAACGGATACGGGTGGGACATCGCGCTCATCGCCGCCCTCATCGTCCTCAACGCGCTCTTCGCGGGCACCGAGATCGCCCTCGTCTCCCTGCGCGAAAGCCAGCTGCGCAGGCTGCGCCGGAAAGACGGGTCCGCCGCGGCAGCCCGCCTCGTCCGGCTGACGGACGACCCCAACCGCTATCTCGCCACCATCCAGATCGGCATCACCCTGGCAGGCTTCCTCGCCTCGGCCACCGCCGCCGTGTCCCTGGCGGAGCCGCTCGTGCCCCTCCTGGCATTCGCGGGCCGGGCCGCAGCCCCGCTCGCCGTGGCCCTGGTCACCGCGCTGCTCACCTTCGTCACCCTGGTCGTCGGAGAGCTGGCACCCAAACGCATCGCGATGCAGTACCCGCAGCGCTGGTCGCTCATCGCCGCCACACCGCTGAACGCTCTGGCGACGCTGGCCCGTCCCGTCGTCTGGTCGCTCGGCGAGACGACGAACCTCCTGGTCAGGCTCCTGGGAGGCGATCCGAAGGCTGGCAGTCAGCCGCCCACCCCGGAGGAGCTCCGCGACATGGTGGTCAGCCACCGGGGACTGACCCCGGAACAGCGCACCATCATCTCCAGCGCCCTGGAGATCCACGAGCGGACGCTCCGCGTGGCGCTCGTTCCGCGCCGTGCCGTGTTCACCCTCTCGTCGGAGGTCTCGGCGGCCCGGGCCCGCACCGAGCTCGCCCGTGCAGGGCACTCGCGGGCACCTGTGGTCACGGCGGCCGGCTTCGAGGAAGTCGTCGGCGTGGTCCACATCAAGGACGTGACCACCAGCGAGGACGACACCCCGGTGGGTGACCTGGCACGCCCGGCCACCGTCTTCACGGAGTACATGAAGGTCGCCGAGGCGCTGCGCCGCTTCCAGGCGGACCGGCAGCAGTTCGCCCTCGTCACCGACGAACACGGGTCGGTGGAGGGCATCGTCACCCTGGAGGACCTGCTGGCGGAGATCGTGGGGGAGATCTACGACGAGACGGTCCGCGACAGCCAGGACGTGATCCCCCAGCCGGACGGCTCCTGGCTGGCACCCGGCTCCTTCCCCGTCCGCGGCCTGCCCGACCTCGGGATCGATCCGTCCGACCTCGCGGAAGCCGGCACCTACACCACCGTGGCCGGCCTGGTCCTGCACAAGCTGGGCCGCCTCCCCGAATCGGGCTCCGCCGTCGAGGTCGGGCGTTGGGCGGTCGAGGTCACCGCGGTCGACAAGGACGTCATCGAGGAGGTCCGGATCCGGCCCGCGGCCGGGGGATGGCCGCCGGACCGCGAGCCCTCGGCCGGCCGGCGGAACGGGGACACGACCACCGAGTAGGTGCGGCGGAGTCCGGGGCGCGACGGCGGGGAGTACTCCCCTGAGCCGGAAACGGGTGGACACACCTCCGGTGGGCAGGGGCAGGGCACATGACCCGGAAGGAGGCGGTCATCATGGCCGGCACAGGCCTGGGCCTCCGCGTCGTGGTGGGCATCGACGGCTCCGAGCCCTCATACGAGGCACTGCGCTGGGCGGTCCGGTACGCAGCCGTCATCGGCGGTCACGTCGATGCCGTCGCGGCCTACGACCTGCCCGGCGGCGTGGGTTGGTCCGCTCCTGCGGTGGACGCCGACTTCGACGCCGCACATGCGAGGTCCAAGATGAGGGAGGAGCTGCGGACTGTGGCCCGGGAGGCGTGGTCGGACGTACGGATGGAAGACCGCCTGGTCCGAGGAAGCCCGGCCGAGGTGCTCCTTGCGGCAGCCGAGGGAGCGGAGGTGCTGGTCGTCGGCAGCCGCGGCCGGGGCGGCTTCGCCGGCCTGATGCTGGGGTCGGTGAGCCAGCAGTGCGCCAGGCACGCCCCCTGCCCTGTGGTGATCGTCCGCAGAGGTACGGGTACGGGTGCGGACCCGGCCGGTGAACAGGCCTGAGACGCCGTGGACCGGCAGCCTGCACGGCACGACCCGGCACCGTGGCGTCGCGGGTGCGGGGCGGGCCGGCCGGGGCGTGCACCACGTGCTGCTCCGCGTCCCTGAGCAGCGCCCGCCGCGCCGCAAGGGGCGCCGCGCATCAGAATTGCCAGAGGCGGTGAGTTCGGCGCCGCCCAGGGGAGAGTGACCGGCGCGGTCGATGTGCCGCTCTGGTGCTGGAGAAGAGCCTGTCGGTCGACAACCTCTTCGTCTTCGCCGTGATCTTCGGCTACTTCAAGGTCCCCCGCGCGCGCCCCTGCGCCGCCCCCGTGGGGCCCCTACGGGGTGTCGTCCGCGGGGTCGGACCAGCCCAGGGGGAGCGGATCGGCGTCCCCGGCCCCGGAAGACGGTTCGCGGCCGGCGGCGTTGAAGGCGTTCAGCGCGGAGACGAGGGCGCTGCGCTGGGAGGGGTCGAGCCGGCGCAGGATGCCGGTGATCTCCGCTCTGCGCCGTGCGGTCACGTGCCGGACGACCCGCTGACCCTCCTCGGTGAGGCTCTGCACTGTCTCACGCCGGTTGGCGGGGTTGGTCCGGCGGCTCACCAGGCCGGCCGCGATCAGCCGGTCCACCATCCGCATGGCGGTGGACGGCTGGACTCCGAGGTGCTCCGCGAGCACCACCAGCTTGGACGGCCCGCGGGTCGACAGGACCACGAGCATCCGGAACTGCGGCAAGGTGATGGTCTCCTCGACCGTCGCCAGCGACCGTGCCGACACGGCCACCAGCAGGCGGGACGCCGTCAGTACGGCGCGCGTGACGGCCTCGATGTCGTCCTGCGCCGGGTCGGTCTCCTGATGCTCGTGCATACGACCCTTTGTACCCTGCGCCGACGGTCTGCTTGTCCGGTTCCGGCGTGGCCAAACCCACGAATCGCCCTCAAAGGCATAACGTTCCGATCGCGAACATGGCACTGAGCAAAGATGTTGTCTTTTCGTTATCGAGTCCGTTTTGTGCCGCCTTCGACCCATTTGCTCAAACATCTTGTTGACTTTGTCACTTTGCGGCGAGTGGAGGCGGCTGCGGGGATAGCACTCCGGCCTGCCCAGGGCAAGGCCCGCGCCCCATGCGATTTCACTTTCTGCTGGGTAAGTTCGGCCCGCATGACCAGTACCCGCCCTCCGGCTCACCGGCGGCGGCCCCGGAGCGGGTCCCGTCCCGGTGGACCCCGTGGCCCACGGCCCTGTCATGCCGGCGGTCCGCGCCGCATTTGCAGCCGCACGGCGGAGCGGGCCGGCTCGAAGCAGAAAGCACCGAAGTGTTGTTGACACGAACGACCATCCACGCGGACGGCACCTGGCGCGACGCGCTGAGCGGTGAGACGCGGGACATCCTCGACCCGGCGGACGGCCGGCCCTTCGCGGTCGTGGCCGAGGGCGGCGCGGCGGACGCCGACGCCGCCGTCGCCGCGGCGCGTACCGCCTTCGACTCCGGCGCCTGGCCGGGCACGCCGGTGGCCGAGCGGGCCGCGCTGCTGCGCCGGGCCGCCGGACTCCTCGTCCGCGACCGCGAGGAACTGGCCCTGCTCGAAAGCCGCGACGCCGGGAAGACCCTCGCGGAGGGGCGGGCCGACGTCGACTGCGTCGCGGACGCCTTCCGCTACTTCGCCGACCTGGTCCTGGCCGAAGGGGCGGGCCGCGTCGTCGACGCCGGCAGCGACACCGTCCACAGCGTCGTCGTGCACGAACCGGTCGGCGTGTGCGCGATGATCACCCCCTGGAACTACCCGCTGCTCCAGGCGAGTTGGAAGATCGCCCCGGCTCTGGCCGCCGGCAACACCTTCGTCGTCAAGCCCAGCGAGATCACCCCGCTCAGCACCGTCGCACTGATCGCGCTGCTGGCCGAGGCCGGACTCCCGAACGGCGTCGCGAACCTGGTCACCGGCCCCGGCCACACGGTCGGTGCCCGCCTCGCCGAGCACCCCGGCGTCGACCTGGTCTCGTTCACCGGCGGGCTCGCCAGCGGGGTGAAGGTGGCGCAGGCCGCGGCCCCCGGCGTCAAGAAAGTGGCCCTGGAACTCGGCGGAAAGAACCCCAACGTGGTCTTCGCCGACAGCTGCCGGACGGAGGAGGGCTTCGACACCGCCGTCGACCAGGCCCTCAACGCCGCGTTCATGCACAGCGGGCAGGTCTGCTCCGCCGGCTCCCGGCTGATCGTCGAGGAGTCGGTACGGGAGCGCTTCGTCGCCGAGCTGAGCCGCCGGGCAGCCCGGATCAGGCTGGGCCGGGGCACCGAGGAGGGCGTCGAGTGCGGCCCGCTGGTCTCGCAGGCCCAGTTGGAGCGCACCGAGGAGTACGTCGCGTCCGCGCTCGCCGAGGGAGCCGTGCTCCGCAGCGGCGGACGCCGCCCCGAGCCCTCCGCCACCAGGCCCGCCGGCGGGTACTTCCACGAGCCCACGGTCCTCGACCGCTGCCACCGCACCATGCGCGTGATCCGCGAGGAGGTCTTCGGCCCCGTCCTGACGGTGGAGGCCTTCCGCACCGAGGACGAGGCGGTCGCACTCGCGAACGACACCGAGTACGGGCTCGCCGGAGCCGTCTGGACCGCGGACGCGGCCCGGGCCCGCCGGGTCGCCGGCCGGCTGCGCCACGGCACCGTCTGGATCAACGACTTCCACCCCTACCTCCCGCAGGCCGAGTGGGGCGGGTTCGGGAAGTCGGGCGTGGGGCGCGAACTCGGCCCCTCCGGCCTCGCCGAGTACCGCGAGACGAAGCACGTCTACCAGAACCTGGCGCCCCGCCCCGTCCGGTGGTTCTCCGGCTGAACCCGCGGCCCCCGTACGCCCCCCCCCACGCTTCATGGAGTGAACACAGCATGTCCGACCGCACCTACGACTACGTCATCGTCGGCGGTGGCACCGCCGGTTCGGTGATTGCCTCCCGCCTCACGGAGGACCCCGCCGTCACCGTCGCCGTCATCGAGGGCGGCCCGTCCGACGTCGACCGCCCCGACGTCCTCACCCTGCGCCGCTGGACGGGCCTGCTCGGCGGCGACCTGGACTACGACTACCCCACCACCGAACAGCCCCGCGGCAACTCCCACATCAGGCACAGCCGGGCCCGTGTCCTCGGCGGCTGCTCCTCGCACAACACGCTGATCGCGTTCAAGCCGCTGCCGTCCGACTGGGCGGAGTGGGCCGCGATGGGAGCCGCCGGCTGGGACGCCGCGTCGATGGACCCGTACTTCGGCAAGCTCCTCAACAACATCGTCCCGGTCGACGAGAAGGACCGCAACGCCATCGCCCGCGACTTCGTCGACGCGGCGCAGGACGCCCTCGGCGTGCCCGAGGTCGAGGGATTCAACCGCAAGCCCTTCCACGAGGGGGCCGGCTTCTTCGACCTCGCCTACCACCCGGAGGACAACAAGCGCTCCTCCGCCTCCGTCGCCTACCTGCACCCCTTCCTGGACCGGCCCAACCTGCACCTGCTGCTGGAGACGTGGGCGTACCGGCTGGAGTTCGACGGCGTCCGCGCCACCGGCGTACGGGCGCGCACCGCTGACGGCGAGGAGCTCGTCGTACGGGCCTCCCGCGAGGTGGTCGTCTGCGCCGGAGCGGTGGACACCCCGCGGCTGCTGCTCCACTCCGGCATAGGGCCCCGCGAACAGCTGGCCGGACTCGGCATCGACGTCCGCCACGACCTCCCTGGCGTCGGCGAGAACCTCCTCGACCACCCGGAGTCCGTGATCGTCTGGGAGACCCGCGGCCCGATCCCCGAGAACTCCGCGATGGACAGCGACGCCGGACTGTTCGTGCGCCGCGACCCGGAGTCGGCCGGACCCGACCTGATGTTCCACTTCTACCAGGTCCCCTTCACCGACAACCCCGAGCGGCTGGGCTACGAACGGCCCGCGCACGGCGTGTCGATGACACCGAACATCCCCAAGCCCCGCAGCCGCGGCCGGCTGTACCTGACCAGCGCCGACCCCGAGGCCAAGCCGGCCCTGGACTTCCGCTACTTCACCGACGAGGACGACTACGACGCCCGCACCCTCGTCGACGGCATCAGGATCGCCCGGAAGGTCGCCGCGACCGAGCCGCTGGCGTCCTGGCTCGGCCGCGAGGTCTGCCCCGGCCCCGAGGTCACCGGCGACGAGGAACTGAGCGAGTACGCCCGCAAGGCGGCGCACACCGTGTACCACCCGGCCGGCACCTGCCGGATCGGCGCCGAGGACGACGCCCTGGCCGTCGTCACCCCCGACCTGACCGTCCGCGGCCTGGAGGGCATACGGATCGCGGACGCGTCCGTCTTCCCCACCATTCCCGCCGTCAACCCGATGATCGCCGTCCTGATGGTGGGGGAGAAGTGCGCCGACCTCCTTGTCTCGGCCGGCCATGCGAAGGAGGCCGCCTGATGGCCCCCCACGATCCCGTCTTCTCCGTCCGCGGCCTGTGGAAGGTCTTCGGTCCCAAGGCCGGCCGCGTGCCCGGCGACCCGGGGCTCGCCGCCCTGTCGACCGCCGAGATCCGCGAGCGGACCGGCTGCACGGCCGCCGTCCGCGACGTCTCCTTCGACGTCCGCCGCGGCGAGGTGTTCGTCGTCATGGGCCTGTCCGGTTCCGGCAAGTCGACCCTCGTACGCTGCCTGACCCGGCTCATCGAACCCACCTCGGGCGAACTCGCCATGGACGGCGAGGACGTCCTCGCCATGGACCCGCCCCGGCTGCGCGAGCTGCGCCGGCACCGTGCCGCGATGGTCTTCCAGCACTTCGGCCTGCTGCCGCACCGCACCGTCCTGGACAACGTCGCGTACGGCCTGGAGATCCAGGGCGTCGCCAAGGACGAGCGGCGGGAGAAGGCCCGCGAGGTCATCGCGAAGGTCGGCCTGGCCGGCCTGGAGGAGCGCCGCCCGAACCAGCTCTCCGGCGGCCAGCAGCAGCGGGTGGGCCTGGCCCGCGCGCTCGCGGCCGACCCCGAAGTCCTCCTGTTCGACGAGCCGTTCAGCGCCCTCGACCCGCTGATCCGCCGCGACATGCAGGAGGAGGTGGCCCGGCTCCACCAGGAGGAGGGCCGCACGATGGTGTTCATCACCCACGACCTCGCGGAGGCGCTGAAGCTCGGCGACCGCATCGCCCTCATGCGGGACGGCGCCATCGTGCAGCTCGGCACGCCCGAGGAGATCGTCACCAGCCCCGCCGACGACTACGTCCGCGACTTCGTGCGCGACGTGCCGCGCGAGCAGATCGTCCCGGTGTCCCGGGCGATGCGCCCGGCCGTCGGCGACGAGGCCCGGCGGGGCGCGGTGCTCGCCCCGGACGCCACGGTCGCCGAGGGCATCGCGGCGGTCGCCCGGGACGGCGTCCCGGCCCGGGTCCAGGCGGACGGCGAACTCGTCGGCGTCGTCGACCAGGCGCGGCTGCTGGCCGTGGTCGCAGGCCTCGAACCGGGCCGCGAAAACGCGGCCGGGGGCGAGGGTGCGGGCGCGCTGAGGCGGGCGGACACGGTCGAGGCCGTCCCCGCAGTCCCCCGCGCGCGGACCGACTCCGGCGTACCCGCCGGAAAGGGCCCGGCCGCGGCCACGGACACCGACACGGACCCGGTGACCGCATGAGCACCACCGCCACCTCCCGCCCGCCCGTCAGCGGTGATACCCCCCGGGCCCGCGCCGGGGCGGCCGTCCGCCGCCCCTGGCGGCCCGCCCTGCCCTCCACCCCGGCCGTGCTGCTGGCCCTGGCGCTGCTGCTGCCCACCGCCGCACTGCTCGCCGACGGCGGCTGGCCGCAGGCCCTGCGCCTGGACCTGGCCCCGCACCTCGACACCTTCGCCGACTGGGTGGTCGACAACCGCGAGACCCACCCCGTCTTCCTGTACTTCCTGCTGCACCTGTCCAACGCGGCCACCGACTCGGTCGCCCTCGTCCACGACCTGCTCACCGCCGTCGGCTGGGCGGGCGTGCTCACCACCGCCACCGCACTCGCCTGGTACGCGGGCGGCGGGGGCCGCAAAGGCGCCGGCCCGGCCCTCGTCGCCTTCGGCTCGCTGGCCGGCTGCGGACTCCTCGGCCTGTGGGAGCAGTCGACCGAGACCCTCGCCCTGATGCTGGTGTCCGTCGCCGTGGCGACCGTGCTCGGACTGCTGCTCGGCCTGGCCGGAGGACTCTCCGACACCGCCCAGCGGCTGCTGCGCCCGGTCCTCGACACCATGCAGGTGCTGCCGTCCTTCGCCTACCTGCTCCCGCTCGTCCTCGTCTTCGGCATCGGCACCCCTTCCGCGCTCATCACCACGGTGATCTACGCCGCCCCGCCGATGGTCCGGATGACCGCGCTGGGCCTGCGCGGCGCCGACCCGGCCGTCCTGGAGGCCTCCCGCTCCCTCGGGTCGACCCGGTGGCAGCGCCTGCGGACGGCCCGGCTGCCGATGGCCCGGCCGCAGCTCTTCCTCGGCCTCAACCAGACGATCATGATGGCCCTGTCGATGGTGGTCATCGCCTCCGTCGTCGGCGCCGGCGGCCTCGGCGAGAGCGTCTACCAGGCACTGAAGACCCGCAACTTCGGCCAGGGCCTCGCCGCGGGGCTGGCCGTCGTCCTCCTCGCGGTGTGGCTCGACCGGACGACCGCGGCGGCCGGGGCCCGCGGCGGCGTCCCGGTCGGCCGGCGGGCAACCGGCGTCGCCCTCGCGGCGGCCGCCGGCGGCCTGCTGGCGGGCCGCGCCCTCGGCGAGTGGCCCGAAGCGCTCACGGTGGACATCGCCGCACCGCTGAACACCGCCGTCGACTGGCTGGTCCGCAGCGTGTACCAGGACGTCCCCGTGCTCGGCGGCACCTCCGTGTGGGCGGGCAACGCCACCAGCTGGGTGCTCAACCCGCTCAACGACGGCCTCCAGGCCCTGCCGTGGTGGTCCCTGCTGCTGCTCGCCGCCGCCGTGGCCCGGCTCGTCGGCACCTGGCGGGGCGCGCTGACCGCCGTACTCGCCCTGGGGTGCACCGGCGTGCTCGGCATCTGGGGCAAGGCCCTGTACACGCTCTCCCAGATCCTCGTCGCCGTCGCCCTCACCCTGGTCCTGGGCTTCGCCATCGGCATCCTCGCGGCCCGCGTGCGGGCGGTCGAGCGGCTGCTTCGCCCGGTGTTCGACGCCATGCAGACGCTCCCGCAGTTCATCTACCTCATCCCGGTCGTCCAGCTGTTCAACGCGGGCCGGGTCGCCGCGATCACCGCGGCCGCCGTGTACGCCCTGCCCGCCGTGGTGCGGGTCACCACCCAGGGGCTGCGGCAGGTCAGCCCGGCCGGCATGGAGGTGTCCCGCTCCCTGGGCGCCACCACCTGGCAGCAGATCCGCGACGTGCAGTGGCCCCTGGCCCGCCCGGCGCTGCTGGTCGCCGCGAACCAGGGCGTCGTCCTCGTCCTCGCCGTCGTCGTCATCGGCGGCCTGGTCGGCGGCGGGGCACTCGGCTTCGACGTGGTCAAGGGCCTCACCGCGGGCGAGCTCGGCACCGGCCTGATCGCCGGCGCGGGCATCGTCTGCCTCGGCCTGGCCCTCGACAAGCTGACCCAGCCCGCCGACCGCACCGCCTCCGCCGGCACCCGGCACTGACCGGCCTCCCCCCTCAACCGAAAGGCACGCCACCATGCCCACCCCCACCTCCACCCCCACCGACCGCGCCCTCACCGACCAGCGCCCCCGCGCCCGGTCCCGCCGTACCAGAACGGCCCTCGCGGGGGCCTGCGCCCTCGCCCTGCTCACCGTCGGCGCGTGCGGCGCCGCCGAGACCCGCGGCAGCGACTCCAAGACGGTCAGCCTGCACACCCCGTCCTGGGTCGGCGCCGAGGTCAACACGGCCGTCGCCGCGTACCTGCTGGAGCACGAACTCGGGTACCGCGTCAAGACGCAGCAGATGGACGAGACCCCGGCCTGGGACGCCATGAGCCAGGGCAAGATCGACGCGATCCTGGAGGACTGGGGCCACCCCCAGGAGGAGAAGCGCTACGTCGAGGGCAACAAGTCCGTCGTCCCGGCCGGCGAACTCGGCGTCACGGGCCACATCGGCTGGTTCGTCCCGAAGTACCTGGCGGACGAGAAGCCGGACATCACGGACCACCGGAACCTCAACAAGTACGCGGACGTCTTCAAGACCCCGGAGAGCGGCGACAAGGGCCAGTTCATCAAGGGCGACCCGTCGTACGTCTCGTACGACAACGCCCTGATCAAGAACCTGGGCCTGGACTACAAGCCGATCGAGGCGGGCGCCGAGGCCACGCACCTCGCGCAGCTGGAGCAGCTGTACAAGAACAGGAAGCCCTTCCTCACCTACTGGTGGACCCCGCAGTGGATGAACGCGACCATGGACCTGGTCGAGGTCAAGCTGCCGCCCCACACGGAGGGGTGTGACGCCGACAAGCAGGCCGTCGCCTGCGCGTACCCGGACGTGCCGCTGAAGAAGTGGATGAACGCGGACTTCGCGAAGGAAGGCGGGGACGCGGCGGAGTTCCTGAAGAACTTCACGTGGACGACCGAGCAGCAGAACCTGGTCGCCAAGTACGTCGCCGCGGACGGGATGTCCGCGGAGAAGGCGGCCGAGAAGTGGGTGAAGGAGAACGAGGCGACCTGGAAGGCGTGGCTGCCGAAGCGGTGACACCACGGGGCCGGACGGCTGCGTCCGGCCCCTCCGGCCCGCCCCCGTCCTGTCCCGTCCCGTTCCCTTCCGTGGACCGTTCATCCGAAAGGATGTCCGGCGCCGCTAGAATCAGGCCATGACGACCGCACTTCGCCGCAGGTTTCCGAGCCGCCCCGGACGGTGCGCGTGCGCACGGACGGCGCTCCCCGCGGATGCCCGCACGGGCGCCGACGGCCCGCAGGCGGCGCGGTGAGCGACGAGCCGGTCTTCGTCCGGAGCAGGTGGGGGACCAGCCGGTACGTGTACAACCACCGCAACCCCGTCGGCCGCGCACTCATCGTCATCACGCCCCTCGTCGCGCTCGGCGTGCTCTTCGGCATGCACGCCGACTGGACGTGGAGCGAGGGGGAGTTCCGGGACGCCGTCCGCAAGGGCGTCAAGGACCTGGAGGGCGCACGGCAGTACACGACTCCGGAGAGCGACCACCACTCCATCGTCTCCGGCGCGGTGAGGGACAGCGGCATCGGGCCCGGCCACGGCGTCCACGCGAGCAAGGCGAAGAACGGCGGATACACGGTCGGCACCGAGGACACGGAGACCGAGTACTGCGTCTTCCTGTCGCTGACCCGGGCCGAGGAGCGCATCCTCCTCCCGGGGGCGGCGGTCGACGCGGAGGCCCTCTCCCGCGCCGGCATGCCTGCCGCGTACCTGTCCCGCGCGACCTACCTCGAGGGTGCCTGCCGCTGACCCGGGAGGTCCGGGCCCGTGTCGGCTGCGCTCGGTTCGAGGTGCTCGTGGATCCGCCGGAGCAGGCCGGCGAGCACCTGCCGCTCGTCCCTGCCGAGGGGGGCCAGGACGTCGTCGTCGGTGGCGGCGATGTCGGCGTTGAGCCGGTCCAGGAAGGCGCGGCCTTCTGGGGTCAGCCGGACGAGGACCTTCCGCCGGTCGTCCCGGTCCCGGGTGCAGGCGACGTGGCCGGCCTTCACCAGGTCGTTGACGACCTTCACCAGGTCGCTGGTGTTCATGTCGAGCCGGGCGGCCAGGAGCGTCTTCATCTGCGGGCCCATGTCGGCCACGAGCGCCATGACGGTCAGGTGCCACAGCCGCAGGCCGTGGGCGGCCAGCCGCTCGCTGAGCCGGCGGCGCGCGGCCTTGCCGATCGCGTACATGAGGTACGCGTTCAGGTCGAGCACGCTGGGGGGCGTCATGCCGGCGCCCTGGCTCACCGCCCGGACGGCGGTGCCGCCCGCGAGCGTCAGGTCGGTCTGCGCGAGGGCCCGGAAGACCTGGGCCCAGTCGGTCGCGGGCATGTTCGAGATGCCGACGACGGCGAACTCCGCTCCGGACGCGTCGCGTGCGGTGCCGGTGACGACCGGCTGTTCCATGCGCTCCCCCTTGCTGGACCTGCGGGCCGCTGGTCGGGCGGCCCGGTGGTGTCGTGACAGGCCGGCGCCCCTCAGGACCGTCCGAGGGGCGCCGGAGTGTTCGGGGCTGCGCCGCCCCGGCGCTCACGGGCGGCCGGTGAGGTACCCGCCCATGGTGGTGAAGTACTCGGTGGCGGGCAGTTCGCGGCCGTCGTCGGTCCGTACCCGGGTCACGGCGAGGCCGTGGTTGCGGCCGGTGCGGGCGTCGGCGCCGGCGACGATCACGACGCCCTCGCCCTCGCGGTAGAAGATGCGCCCGGGGGTGCCGCCGTAGCGGCCTTCCGACACGACGGCGGAGAGGATCTCCAGCCGCCTGCCCCTGTGGAAGGTGAAGGCGCTCGGGTAGGGCGCGGACTGCGCCCGCACCAGGCGCTCCAGGACGTCGGCCGGCCAGTCCCAGTTGATGCGGATGTCCTCCTCGGACCGCTTGTGGAAGAAGCTGGCCCGGGAGCGGTCCTGCGGGGTGAACTCGGTCTCGCCGGCGGCGATCCGGGCCAGGGCGCCGGTGGTGACCGGGGCGATGAGGTCGACGGTCTTGTGGAAGAGGTCGGTGGCCGTGTCGGTGGGCCCCACCGGGACCGCGCGCTGCTCGACGATGTCGCCGGCGTCGAGCACCTCGTCCATCATGTGGGCGGTGACGCCCACCTCCCGCTCGCCGTTGACGAGGGCCCAGATCAGCGGGGAGAAGCCGGCGTACTTCGGCAGGAGCGAGTCGTGCACGTTCAGCGTGCCGTGGCGGGGGAGCGAGTAGATGCGCGGCGGGATCCACGTACGCCAGTTGTTGGCCACGATGATGTCCGGATCGGCCTGCTTGAGGAGGTCGAACAGCTCCTCGTCGTCGGGCCGGTTGCGGATGGCGACGGGCACGCCGTGCTCCTCGGCCAGGTCGGCGACCGAGTCGCTCCAGATCTTCTCGTAGGCGTGCTCGCTCTTGGGGTGTGTCACGACCATCACGACGTCGTGCTCGGACTCCAGGAGTGCTTTCAGGGTGCGGTGACCCCAGGTCTGGTAACCGAACATGACGACCCGCATGGGGGTTCCTCCTCGGAAGAGCGAATGACCGCGGCAAGTAAAGCAAGGCTTACCTAACATTGCAACAGACGGCACTTTCAAGCCAGTTGAAGGCTGAACGTCCGTCAGTTGTCCGTTTTGTCGGGTCGACAGCCCGGCGCAGGTGAGGTTAGCTTTACCTAAGTTTCCACTGGCTTACGGTGACTCCGGGCCGGTGTCGCGTTCTTTTCGCCCCACGCCTCACAGGCGGCAGTTCCGCACGATGGGAGTGACATGTCTCAGGGTCTTCCTGGCGACGCCCCTCTGGTCCACGACCTCATTGGCATCGGCTTCGGGCCGTCCAATGTGGCCATGGCGATAGCTCTGAGCGAGCACAACGCCCGCGTCGGAAGGCAGGAGGCCGTCACCGCTCACTTCTTCGAGCGGCAACCCGGCTTCGGCTGGCACCGCGGCATGCTGATCGACGACGCGACCATGCAGGTGTCCTTCCTCAAGGACCTCGTGACGCTGCGGAACCCGGCCAGCGAGTACAGCTTCCTGTGCTACCTGCAGAGCAGGGGCCGGCTCGTCGACTTCGTCAACCACAAGAACCTCTTCCCGCTCCGCGTCGAGTTCCACGACTACTTCGAGTGGGCGGCGGCCAAGGTCGACGACATGGTGTCCTACGGGCACGAGGTCGTCGCCATCGAGCCCGTCGTCCGGGACGGCGTCATCGAGTACCTCGACGTCACGGCCCGCTCCGGCACCGACACGGTGGTCCACCGCGCCCGGAACCTCGTCATCGGCACGGGCCTGCGCCCGCTGATGCCCGAAGGCGTCGAGCGCACCGACCGCGTCTGGCACAACTCCGAGCTGCTCACGAAGGTCGAGGCCCTGGACGGCGCGAACGGCGCGAACCCCGGCCGCTTCGTCGTCGTGGGCGCCGGGCAGAGCGCCGCCGAGAACGTCGCCTACCTGCACCGGCGCTTCCCCGAGGCCGAGGTCTGCGCCGTCTTCTCCCGCTACGGCTACAGCCCCGCGGACGACAGCAGCTTCGCCAACCGCATCTTCGACCCGGCCGCCGTCGACGAGTACTTCGCGGCCCCCGGCGACGTCAAGCGCAAGCTGATGGACTACCACGGCAACACCAACTACTCGGTCGTCGACATCGACCTCATCGACGACCTCTACCGGCAGGCGTACCAGGAGAAGGTCCTCGGCGCCGAACGCCTCCGCTTCATCAACGTCTCCCGCCTCACCGGCGTCGAGGAGCGCGACGGCAAGGTCCACGCCCGCATCACCTCCCTGGTGACCGGGGAGGAGACGGTCCTCGACGCCGACGTCGTCGTCTACGCCACCGGCTACAGCCCCGCCGACCCCACCGGCCTCCTCGGCCCCGTCGCCGAGCACTGCCTGCGCGACGAGGAGGGGCGCGTCCGCGTCGAACGCGACTACCGGCTCACCACCGACCCCGAACTGCGCTGCAGCATCTACCTCCAAGGCGGCACCGAGCACACCCACGGCATCACGTCGTCCCTGCTCTCCAACACCGCCGTCAGGGTCGGCGAGATCCTCGACTCCCTCCTCGAGCGGAAGCCCGCCCCCGCACAGGACCGGCCCCGGCCGGTCGCCGACGGGATCGGACTGGCCAGCTAGGGCCTGTCCGGCATCCCCGCACAGCCCCCAGGACTCCGTCCTGGCCGAGCCCCCCACCCGCCTCGCCCGCCGGGCAGCGCAGCCGCGCCCCCGGCGGTCGGGGCACGCACTGTGAGATCCCCCGAAAGGAACATCTGTGTCCAACGGTTCGCGCCCCGCGCCGAAGCGGTTCGTCGCCCACCTGCCACGCGTGGCCGTCGCCACGGCCGCCGCCCTCGCCCTGTCCGCCTGCGGGGGCGGCTCGGAGAAGGCGGAGTCGAAGTCCGAGGCCACGGCCGGCGCCGGCACCGCCTCCGCCGCCTTCCCGGTGACGGTCGAGCACAAGTACGGCAGCACCACGATCGACAAGGAGCCCAAGCGGGTCGTCACCCTGGGCCTCTCCGACCAGGACGCCGTGCTCGCGCTCGGCACCAAGCCGGTCGGCGCGGTGGACTGGTTCAAGGAGCAGCCGTACGGCAAGTGGCCGTGGACGAAGGACAAGTGGGGGTCCGCGAAGCCGGAGATCGTCGGTGAGCGCGACGAGTACAACATCGAGAAGATCGCGGCGCTCAAGCCGGACCTCGTCATCGCGCAGTACTCCGGCATGAAGAAGGAGCAGTACGACACGCTCTCGAAGTTCACCAAGGTCGTCGCCCAGCCCAAGGACCTGCCCGACTACGGCGCCTCCTGGCAGGTGATGACCCGGCAGATCGGCAAGTCCCTCGGGAAGGCCGCCGAGACCGACAAGCTGATCGCCGACGTCGACGCCCGCTTCAAGGCCGTCCGGGAGAAGCACCCCGAGTTCGCGCAGAAGACCCTCGTCGTCGCCGACAGCTTCGAGGCCGGCAAGTACTCGGCCTTCACGAAGACCGACCCCAAGTCGATCTTCTTCCAGGAGCTCGGCTTCACGCTCAAGCCCGAGATCGACACCCTCGCCAAGCCCGGCTTCAACGTCGCCGAGCTCAGCGCCGAGAAGCTGAACGTCCTCGACGTCGACCGCGTCGTCTGGGTGACCTCCAGCACCGGCGCCAACGACCGCATCAAGGCCGAGCCGCTCTACCGGAACCTGAAGGTCCACCAGGAGAAGCGCGACCTCTTCGTGCCCTACCAGGACCCGGACGTCGGCGCCGCGTTCTCCTTCAACACGGTCCTCTCGATCCCGTACGCCATCGCCGAGATCGAGCCGCTGCTGACGGCCGTCAAGTAGCACCACACCGCCGAGGCGGGGCCGGGGAGGACGCCGGACGTCCTCCCCCGCGGCCCGACCCGCACCCGCCTCCAGCCCCTTCACCGCCGCACCACCAGGGAAAGGCCACAACGTACGATGCTTGACGTCGAGTCGGACCGGACACCCGCGCCCGGGATGCCCGTGACCGGTGGGCAAGCCGGCATCTGGCTGGCCCAGCAGATCGAGCCCGGCAGCTCCGCCTACAACATCGTCTTCGCCCTGGAACTGCGCGGCGGCATCGACCTCGGCCGCCTCGCCGCCGCTGTCGAGCGGGCCGTACGGGAAGCCGAGTGCCTCCACGTCCGCCTCGCGCCGGGGGAGGACGGCGAGCCCCGCCAGACGCCCGCCGCCCCCGCCGCCGACGTCCCGGTCGTCGACCTGCGCGGCGCCGGCGACCCCGAGCGGGCGGCCGGCGAGTGGATCACCGCCGACCGGGACCGGCCCGCCGACCTCGCCGCGGGGCCGCTCTTCGCCCAGGCCCTGCTCCGCCTCGCCGACGACCGCGTCTGGTGGTACCAGCGCTACCACCACATCCTCGTGGACGGCATGGGCGTCGCCCTGATATCCCGGCGCGCCGGCGAGCTGTACACCCTCGGGGAGCAGGCCGCCGCGGACCCCGACTGGTCCCTGGCCCGCCTGGTGGACGCCGACAGCGCCCACCGCGCCTCCGCGCGCTACGCGGCGGAGCGCGCCTGGTGGCAGGAGCGCATGGCCGGCCGTCCCGAGCCGGCCCGCCTCGTCGAGCGGGCCCCCGCGCTCACCGCCCGGCGCCTGCGGCGGTCCGTGGAGCTGCCCGCCGAGGAGGCCGGACGGCTGCACCGGGCCGCCGACCGCGCCGGCACCCGCGTGTCGCGCGTCCTGATCGCCGCCGTGGCCGCGTACCTGCACCGGGTGACCGGGGAGCAGGACCTCGTCCTCGGCCTGCCGATCGCGGCCCGCCAGGACGAGGCGTCCGCGTCCGTCCCCGGCATGCTCTCCAACATCGTCCCGCTGCGGCTGGCCGTCGGACCCGCCACCACCGCCGCGGCGCTCGTGGCCGGCGTCCGCGACGCGGTCGCCGAGGCGGTCGAGCACGGCCGCTACCGGGCCGAGGACCTGGCCAAGGACCTGGGGCTGGTCGACGGCGTCGCCGAACTCGTCGGCCCCACCGTCAACATCCTGCCCCGCCCCGACCACCTGCACTTCGCGGACTGCACCGCCGTACTCCGGCCGGAATGGCTCGGACCCGTCAGCGACCTGGCCTTCGGCTTCGGCGAGCTGCCCGGCGGCGAAGCCGTCACCGTGCACCTCGACGCCGACGCGGCCGTCTGCGACGAGGAGGCCCTGGCCGGCCACGAGCGGCGCTTCCTCGCCCTCCTCCGCGCCTTCACCGCGGACCCGGACCGCCCCGTCGGCCACCTCGACCTCACGACCGACACGGAACGCGACACCCTGCTGCGGGAGTTCGGCACCTCGCCGCGCGAGACCGCCGAGCTGTCCTGGCCCGCCGCGTTCGAGGCGCAGGTACGCCGCGCGCCCGACGCCGTCGCCCTCGTCTTCGAGGAGCGCGAGCTGACGTACGCCGAACTCGACGCCGCCGCGAACCGGCTCGCCCGCCACCTCCTCGCGGGAGGCGTCCGCCCCGAGGACGTCGTCGCCGTGGCCCTGCCGCGGTCCCCGGAACTCGTCGCCGCCCTGCTCGCGGTGATGAAGGCCGGCGCCGCCTACCTGCCGCTGGACGCCGACCACCCCCGCGACCGCATCGCCTACATGCTCCGGGACGCCGGCGCCCGCACCGTGGTCACCGTACGGGAGCTCGCCGGCGAACTGCCGGAGCCGGCGGGCATCGCGCACCTGGTGCTCGACGACCCCGCCACCGCGGAAGCCCTCGCCCGCCGGGAGGACACCGCCCCCGGCGTGCCGGTCGCCCTGGACCAGGCGGCGTACGTGATCTACACCTCCGGCTCCACGGGCCGCCCCAAGGGCGTCGTCGTCCCGCACGACGGCGTCGGCAGCCTCATCGCCACCGCCACCGACCGCATCGGCATCACCGCCGGCAGCCGCGTCGTCCAGTTCGCCTCCGTCGGCTTCGACGTGACCGTCTGGGACCTGGTCATGTCGCTGTGCACCGGCGGCCGGATCATCCTCGTCCCCGCCGAGCGCCGCGTCGCCGGACCCGCCCTGACCGAGTACATCGCACGGCACCGGGCCACGCACATGATCCTGCCGCCGTCCCTGGTGTCGGCGCTGCCCCCGGAGTGCGAGCTGCCGGACGGCTCCGTCCTGATCGTCGGCACCGAGGCCGTGCCCGGCGAACTCATCGCCCGCTGGGCGGGGCGGGTCCGCGTCGTCGTCGCGTACGGGCTCACCGAGGCCAGCGTCAACTCCACGCTGTGGCCCGCCGACCCCGGGCGGCCCGGTCCGGCCCCGATCGGCCGCCCCGACCCCAACACCCGCGCCTACGTCCTCGACACCGCCCTGCGCCCGGTCCCCGTCGGCGCCGAGGGCGAGCTATACATCGCCGGGCGGGGCCTCGCCCGCGGCTACCTCGGCAGGCCGGGGCTCACGGCGGAACGATTCACCGCCGACCCGTACGGCGCCCCCGGCAGCCGCATGTACCGCACCGGCGACCGCGTGCGGTGGGGTGCCGACGGGAACCTGGAGTTCCTCGGCCGCGCCGACGGCCAGATCAAGATCCGCGGCCACCGGATCGAGCCGGGCGAGATCGAGAGCGCCTTCATGGCCTGCCCGGGCATCGCGCAGGCCGCCGTCCTCGTCCGCGAGGACCACCGCGGAGCCAAGCGCCTCGTCGCCTACCTGGTCGGCGAGAACGGCACCGACACCGGGGCGGCCATCGCCGCCCGCGCCCGCGTCGCGGACACCCTGCCCGACCACATGGCGCCGTCCGCGGTCGTCGTCCTCGACGGCCCGCTGCCGCTGACCCCCAACGGCAAGCTCGACAGGCGGGCCCTGCCCGAGCCCCGCTGGACCGCCCTGAGCGGCGCCGACGCCCCCGAGGGCCCGGTCGAGACGGTGCTCGCCGGTCTGTTCGCGGAGGTCCTCGGCCTGCCCTCGGTCGGCGTCCACGACAGCTTCTTCGAACTCGGCGGCGACAGCATCGTCGCCATCCGGCTCGTGGGCCGGGCCCGCGAGGCCGGGCTCGCCCTCAACCCGCGCGAGGTGTTCCGGCTCCGCACGGTCGCCGCGCTCGCCCGCGCCGCCGCCGAGGCGGCCCCCGCCGCCCCCGCTCCCGCCCCCATCGCGCTGGACGAGGACGCCCTTCCGGTCTCCCCGCTCCAGGAGGGCTTCTACTTCCACGCCGCCTTCGACGAGGACGCCGCCGACCTCTACGTCGTCCAGGAACTCCTCGACCTCGGCGGCGGCCCCGTCGACCCCGACCGGCTGCGCAGCGCCCTCCAGCTGATGCTCGACCGGCACCCCCTGCTGCGCGCCTCCTACCGCCAGCTCCCCGGCGGCGAGGTCGTCCAGCGGCTCGCCGACCGGGCCACCCTGCCGTGGCGGCGGGCCGACACCGCCGACACCCCGCTCGACGACGTACTCGCCGCCGACCGGGCCGAGCGCTTCGACCTGGCACGCCCGCCGCTCCTGCGGGCCACGCTGATCCGCGACGGCGGACGCCACCGCCTCCTGCTCACCCTCCACCACATCGCCGCCGACGGCTGGTCCGTCAGCGTCCTCCTGCGCGAACTCACCGCCGCCTACCGGGGCGAGAACCTGCCCGAGCCCGCCGACCCCCGCCCCTACCTGGCGTGGCTGGCCTCCCGCGACCGGGACGCCGCCCGCGACGCATGGCGTACCGCCCTCGCCGGCCTGGACGGGCCCACCCGCCTGGCCGCACCCGACGGCGCCGGGGACCGCGGGCGGCCCCCCGCCCGGCCCGGGCACGTGGACACCCGCCTGCCCGCGGACTTCACCGCCGGGCTGTACGCCTTCGCCCGCGCCCGCGGCCTCACCCTCGCCGCCGTCGTCCACGGCGCGTGGGCCCTGCTGCTGGGCGCGCTCACCGGCAGCCGGGACGTCGTGTTCGGCACCACCGTCTCCGGCCGGACCACCGAGGTCGCCGGACTCGACTCCGCCGTCGGCCTGTTCATCAACACCGTCCCGGCCCGCGTCGTCCTGCGCCCCGACGAGACGCTCGCCGGCCTGCTGGGCCGGGTCCAGGACGAGCACGCCGCCCTCCTCGACCACCACCACCTCGGCCTCGCCGACATCCAGCGCCTCGCGGGCGGCGGGGAGCTGTTCGACACGCTCGTCGTCCTCGAGAACTTCCCCGCCGGCGACCCCTCGGACGGCACGGACCCCGGCGCGCTGCGGATCACCGGCACCGAGGTGTTCGACGCCGTGCACTACCCGCTCGCGCTCGTCGTGGAACCGGGCGACGGCCTGCTGCTGCGCTTCAAGCACGACGCGGCCCGCCTCGACGGTCCGGCCGTCGCCGTCCTCGCCCAGCGGTTCACCGCGCTGCTGCGCACCCTGGTCGCGGAGCCCGAGCGCACGGCCGCCCGTACGGGGGTGCTCTCCGACCGCGAGCTCGCCCACCTCGCCGCAGCGAACGCCACCGCGCACGACGTCCCCGACGCCACCCTGGTCTCCCTCGTCGACGCGCAGACGGCCCGCACCCCCGACGCCCCGGCCGTCGTCTTCGAGGACACCGTCCTCACCTACGCCGAACTCGACCGGCGTGCCGAGTCCCTGGCCGCACGGCTGCGGGCCCGCGGCGCCGGACCGGAGGAGTACGTCGCGGTCGCCGTACCGCGCTCGGCCGAGCTGGTGGTCGCGCTCCTCGGCGTCCTCAAGTCGGGCGCCGCCTACCTGCCCCTCGACCTGGACTACCCGGCCGAACGCCTCGCGTACCTGCTCGCCGACTCCGGGGCGCGGACCGTCGTCACGACCCCCGAGGCCGCGCACCGGCTGCCCGGCGCCTCGGGCCTCGACCGGCTCGTCCTCGGCCGGGACGACCGGGAGCAGCCCGCCGGCGGCACGCCCGTGACGCCTGCCCGGCCCGCCGGACCCGACCACCCGGCCTACCTCATCCACACCTCCGGCTCCACCGGCCGCCCCAAGGGCGTCGCCGTCACCCACCGGGCCATCGTCAACCGGCTCGCCTGGATGCAGGACGCGTACGGGCTCACCCCCGACGACCGGGTGCTCCAGAAGACCCCGTCCGGCTTCGACGTCTCCGTGTGGGAGTTCTTCTGGGCGCTCACCGCGGGCGCGGCCGTCGTCCTCGCCCGCCCGGACGGCCACCGCGACCCCGCCTACCTCGCCGATCTGATCCGCGCCCGCCGGATCACGACGCTGCACTTCGTCCCGTCGATGCTGGCCGCCTTCACCCAGGTCATGGAGAGCACCGGCGGCCCGCCCGACTGGGCGGCGAGCCTGCGCCGGGTGTTCTGCAGCGGCGAGGTACTCACCGGCGCCGAAGCCCGCCGCTGGTGGGAGCTCACCTCCGGCTCCGCGCACGGCCCCGTGCCGCTGCACAACCTCTACGGGCCGACCGAGGCCGCCGTCGACGTCACGTACTTCCCGTACGAGGGCGGCACCGGGCTCGCCGTGCCCATCGGGCGGCCCGTCTGGAACACCCGCCTCCACGTCCTCGACCCTTTCCTGCGCCCCGTACCCGACGGGGTGCCCGGCGAGCTGTACCTCGCGGGCGTCCAGCTGGCCCGCGGCTACCACGGCCGGCCGGCCCTGACCGCCGAGCGCTTCACCGCCGACCCCTTCGGCGGGCCCGGGGAGCGGATGTACCGCACCGGCGACCTCGTACGCCGCCGCCCCGACGGGGCCGTCGAGTACCTCGGCCGCACCGACCGGCAGGTCAAGATCCGCGGCAACCGCATCGAACTCGGCGAGGTCGAGGCGGCACTGGCCGCCCTGCCGGGCGTCGCCCGCGCCGCCGTGATCGTCCGCGACGGGGCCCTCCTCGGCTACGCCGTCCCGGCCCCCGGCGCGTCCCCGGACGGGGCCGCCCTGCTCGCCGGGCTCGCCGAGGCCCTGCCCGCCGCCATGATGCCCGCCGCCGTGGTGGCCCTGGACGCGCTGCCGCTGACGCCCAGCGGAAAGCTCGACCAGAACGCCCTGCCGTCGCCGGACCTCGCGCCCCGGGCCGGGGGGCGCGCCCCCCGCACCGAGGGCGAGGGCACCCTGTGCCGGATCTTCACCGAGGTCCTCGGCGTCGAGGGCATCGGCGCCGACGACGACTTCTTCATGCTCGGCGGCGACAGCCTCACCTCGATCGCCGTCGCCACCCGGGCCCGTGAAAGGGGACTGGCCATCAGCCCGCGCGATGTGTTCGAGCACCGTACGCCCGCCGCGCTCGCCGCGACGGCCGCCACCGCGCCGGACGAGCCCGCCGCCGAAACCGCCCCCGGCGCCCCGGGCGAGCCGGGCGCTCCGGCCGACGGCGTGACCGTGTCCGCCTCCGACGCCGGGCAGGCCGCCGCCGCCCTCCAGGCCGTCCTCGCCGCGCAGGCCGCGTCCGGCGCGGCCGTCGACCCGGCCCTCAAAGCCCTCCTCGACCAGCTGACCGCCGCCTCCCCGGCCGCCGGGCCGCCCGCCCCCGCCCCGCTGGGCGGCCTGGTCCTGACCCCGGAGGAGACCGCCCGCGTCGAGGCCGCCGCAGGCCTGCCCGTCGCCGACATCTGGCCGCTCTCCCCGCTCCAGGAGGGCATGTACTTCCACGCCACCTACGACACCGGCGACACCCTCGACGTCTACCTCTCGCAGGAGACCCTGGACTTCGACCACCGCCTGGACGAGGACCGGCTGCGCGCCGCCTGCCGGGCCCTCCTCGACCGCAACGCGAGCCTGCGCGCCGGCTTCACCAGCGACGGGTTGCCCCGGCCCGTGCAGTTCATCGCCGACGGCGCCGAGATCCCGCTCACCGTGACCGACCTGGCCGGCCTGCCCGCCGGCGAGCGGGACCGCCGGGTAGGGGAGCTGCTCGCCGCCGACCGCCGGCAGCGCTTCGACCTGTCCGCGCCGCCGCTGTGCCGGCTCCGCCTGATCCGGCTGGGCGACGGCCGGGACCGGCTCGTCGTCACCCACCACCTCATCCTGTGGGACGGCTGGTCCGCCTGGCTCTTCCTGGAGGAGCTGTTCACCCTGTACGAGCGGTCCGGCGACACCGCCGGCCTGCCCGCCCCGGGCTCGTACCGCGACTACCTGGCCTGGCTGGACCGGCAGGACACCGCCCGTGCCGTCGGCGCCTGGCGAGAGGCCCTCGCCGGCTTCGACGAGCCGACGCTCGTCGCACCGGCCGGCCGCGACGCGGGCCCGGTCATCCCCGCCGACCACCACGCCGTGCTCTCCCGCGAGGCCGGCGACCGGCTGCGCGCGCTGGCCCGCCGGCACGGCCTCACCCTCAACACCGTCCTCAACGCCGCCTGGGCGCTCGTCCTCTCCTCGATGACCGGGCGCGGGGACGTCGCCTTCGGCACCGCGGTCGCCGGACGGCCGGCGGACGTCCCGAACGCGGCCGGCATCATCGGCATGTTCCTCAACACCGTGCCCGCCCGGGTCGCCTTCGCCCCGGACGAGCCGCTGCTCGACCTGCTGCGGCGGATGCAGTCCGAGCGGGCCGCCGTCATGCCGTACGAGTACGTGGGCCTCGGCACCCTCCAGCAGGAGACCGGCCACCGCCGGCTGTTCGACACCCTGTTCGTGCTGCGCTCCGCCGACGGCGAGGAGCGGGCCGCGGAACTGCGGCGGCGGCACGGCATCACCGGCGTGTCGAACGTGGACGGCACCCACTTCCCGCTCACCCTGATCGTCACGCCCGAGACCCGGATGCGCGTCACCCTCGCGGCCCGCCCGGACCTCTTCGACGCGGAGGCGTCGGCCGCCGTCCTCGCCCGGTTCACCACCGTCCTGGAGCGGCTCGGCGCCCTCCTCGACGGCCCGGACGGCGCATCCGCCCGGACCGCCGGCGTCGACGTGCTGCTGCCCGCCGAGCGCGCCGCCCTGACCGCCGCATGCGCAGGCAGCCGCGAACCCGTGCCCGACGAGACCATCGCCGACATGCTGACCGCGCAGGTCGCCCGCACCCCGGACGCCGTCGCGCTCGTCTTCGGCGAGCGGGCCCTCACGTACGCCGAACTCGACGCGCACATCAACCGGATCGCCCGGCTGCTGCTCGCCCGGGGCGCCGGGCCGGAGAAGGCCGTGGCGCTCGCCCTGCCCCGCTCCATCGACATGGTCGCCGCCCTGTTCGCCGTCCTGCGCACCGGCGCCGCCTACCTGCCGCTCGACCTGGACCACCCGGCGGACCGGCTGCGGCTGATGGTCGAGGACACCGGCCCGCTGTGCCTGGTCTCCACCGCGGCCGTCGCCCCGGCCCTGCGCGGCCCCGACGGGCCCGCCGCCCCCGAACTCCTCCTGGACGACGAGGCGGTCGCGGCCGAACTGGCCGCCCTGTCGGGTGCGGAGATCACCGATGCCGAACGGCCCGCGTTCGCCCGCGGCGTCCCGGACCGCCTGGAGCACCCGGCGTACGTCATCTACACCTCGGGCTCCACCGGCCGCCCCAAGGGCGTCGTCACCCCCTACCGGGGCCTGACGAACATGCAGCTCAACCACCAGAAGGAGATCTTCGACCCGGCGATCGCCTCCGCGGGCGGGCGGCGGCTGCGCATCGCGCACACCGTCTCCTTCGCCTTCGACATGTCCTGGGAGGAGCTGCTCTGGCTCGTCGAGGGCCACGAGGTCCACGTCTGCGACGAGGAGCTGCGCCGCGACGCCGAGGCGCTCGTCGCGTACTGCGACGCCCACCGCGTCGACGTCGTCAACGTGACGCCCACCTACGCGCAGCTCCTCATCGAGCAGGGCCTGCTGGAGCACGACGAGGCGGCGGGCAGGCACCGGCCCGCGCTCGTCCTGCTGGGCGGCGAGGCCGTGCCCGACACCGTCTGGGACCGGCTGCGCCGCACCGACGGCACGTACGGCTACAACCTGTACGGGCCGACCGAGTACACGATCAACACCCTCGGCGGTTCGACCGAGGACAGCGCCACCTCCACCGTCGGCGTCCCGATCCGCAACACCCGCGCCCACGTCCTCGACGCCATGCTCCGGCCCGTCCCGCCGGGCTGCCCCGGCGAGCTGTACATCGCCGGCACCGGCCTGGCCCGCGGCTACCACGACCGGCCCGGCCTGACCGCCGAGCGGTTCGTCGCCGACCCGTTCGGCGAGCCGGGCGAGCGCATGTACCGTACCGGCGACCTCGTGCGGCAGCGGCCCGACGGACTGCTCGACTTCCTCGGCCGCACCGACGACCAGGTCAAGATCCGCGGCTACCGCATCGAACTCGGCGAGATCGCCGGCGCCCTGTCCGCGCACCCGGCCGTCGCCCACGCCGCGGTCGTCGTCCACGAGTCCGCCGGCACCAGGCGCCTCGTCGGCTACGTCGTCCCCGAGGCCGGTACGGAGGCCGGTGCGGAGGCGGGCGGGGAGCCGGTGCAGGGCCTGCGCGACCACCTGAAGGCCGGCCTGCCCGACTACATGGTCCCGTCCGCGCTGGTCCCCGTCTCCACCCTTCCCCTGACCGTCAACGGCAAGCTCGACGTGCGGGCGCTGCCCGCACCCGACTTCGCCGGATCCGCCGCCGGCCGCACCCCGCGCACCCCGCGCGAGCAGGTGCTGTGCGCCCTGTTCGCGGAGGTCCTCGGCCTGCCCGAGGGCAGCGTCGGCATCGACAGCGACTTCTTCGAACTCGGCGGGCACTCGCTGCTCGCCACCCGGCTCGTCAGCCGCGCCCGGACCGCGCTCGACACCGAGCTGGCGATCCGCGACCTGTTCGAGGCGCCCACCGTCGCCGAGCTCGCCGAACGCGCCGGCCGCGGCGCCGGAGCGGCCCGCCCCGCGCTGACCGCGGGCGAACACCCCGGCGAACTGCCGCTCTCCCACGCCCAGCAGCGGCTGTGGATGATCCAGCAGATCGAGTGCACCTCGGCCGCCTACAACTTCCCGCTGGTCATGCGGATGCGCGGCGCACTCGACACCGACGCGTGGCGCGCCGCCCTCGCCGACGTGACCGACCGCCACGAGGCCCTGCGCACCGTCTTCTCCACCACACCCGACGGCCAGGCCCTCCAGCGGGTGCTGCCCGCCGACGAGGCCCGCCCGGTCGTGGAGCTGGTCCGCGCCACGGAGGACGAGCTGCCCGGCATCGTCGACGCCGCCGTCGGCCGCCCCTTCGACCTGGCTGCCGAACTGCCGCTGCGGGCCACCCTCGTGGAGCTGGCCCCCGAGGACCACGTCGTCGTCCTGCTGCTGCACCACATCACCACCGACGAGTGGTCGGACCGCCCGTTCCTCCGCGACCTGACCACCGCCTACACGGCCCGCCTGCGGGGCGAGGCGCCGACGTGGGAGCCGCTGCCGGTGCAGTACGCCGACTACGCGCTCTGGCAGCAGCGCCTCCTCGGCGACCCGGCGGACCCCGCCAGCCTGGCCGCCCGGCAGCTCGACCACTGGCGGACGGCGCTGGCCGGCGCCCCCGAGGAGCTGGAACTGCCCGCGGACCGGCCCCGGCCCGCCCGCCCGGCGTTCACCGGCGCCGAACTCGACCTCACCTTCGACGCCGGCACCCACGAAGCGCTCAGGCGGATCGCCCGCGACACCGGCGCCAGCATGTTCATGGTCGTCCACGCGGCCGTCGCCGCCCTGCTGCACCGCATGGGCGCCGGCACCGACATCCCGCTCGGCTCGCCGATCGCCGGCCGCGCCGACGAGGCCCTGGACGACCTGGTCGGCTTCTTCGTCAACACCCTCGTCCTGCGCACCGACCTCGGCGGCGACCCCTCCTTCACCGAGCTGCTCGCCCGGGTCCGCGAGACCGACCTCGCCGCCTTCTCGCATGCGGACGTGCCCTTCGAGGCCGTCGTCGAGGCGCTCAACCCGACGCGCTCCCTCTCCCGCAACCCGCTCTTCCAGGTCATGGTCGGCTACCACGCCCGCACCGGTGGGGAACTGGCCCTGCCGGGCCTGTCCGTCGCGTACGTGCCGTACCGGATCCGCTCCGCCAAGTTCGACCTGGTGTTCAGCTTCACCGAGCACACCCCGGCCGACGGCGGCCCCGGCTCCCTCGGCTGCCGCCTGGAGTACGCCACCGAGCTGTTCGACCCGGAGACCGCCGAGGAGCTCGGCGACCGGCTCCGCCGGCTCGTCACCGCCCTCGCCGCCGCACCCGAACGGCCCCTGTCCCAGGCGGAGATCCTCGACGACGCCGAACGCCGGCTCGTCCTGGAGGGCTTCAACGGCGTGCCGCGCGAGGTCGAGGAGGCGTCCTTCCCCGACCTGTTCGCCCGGCGGCTCGCCGAGCGGCCCGACGCCGTCGCCGTCGTCGACCGGGCCCGCTCGGCCACGTACGCGCAGCTCGACGCCCGCGCCAACCGCATCGCCCGGCTCCTCGCCGCCCACGGCGCCGGAGCCGACAGCACCGTCGGCGTGGCCGTGCCCCGCTCCGTCGACATGGTCGCCGCCGTGCTCGCCGCCATGAAGCTCGGCGCGGCGTTCCTGCCGCTCGACCTCGCCCACCCCGCCGACCGCCTCGCCTACATGATCGAGGACTCGGGGGCGGCCCTCGTCGTGGGCACCGAGCCCGTCGCCGGGAAGATCCCCGACGTGCCCGGCGTCCCGGTCGTCCTCCTCGACGCCCCCGACACGGCCGCCGCCCTCGACGCGCTCCCCGACGGGCCGGTGCAGGACGGCCCGATCGCCCTCGGCCAGGCCGCGTACGTGATCTACACCTCCGGCTCGACCGGCCGCCCCAAGGGCGTCGTCGTCCCCCACGAGGGAATCTCCAGCCTCGTCGCGACCGCCGTCGACCGCATGGGCCTGCGCCCGGACAGCCGAGTCCTGCAGTTCGCCTCCATCGGCTTCGACGTCTTCGCGTTCGAGCTGGCCATGGCCCTGTGCCACGGCGGCCGGCTCGTCCTGATCACCGACGAGGCGCGGGTCGCAGGACCGGCCCTCACCGACTTCCTCGCGGACCAGCGGATCACCCACATGATCCTGCCGCCGTCGCTGGTGTCGGCGCTCCCGCCGGGCTGCGCGCTCCCCGAGGGGTCGACCGTCCTCGTCGGCACGGAGACCGTACCGCCGGACCTGTTCGAGCGGTTCGGCGCCACCGCCCACCTGATCTGCGCGTACGGGCTCACCGAGGCGACCGTCAACTCCACCCTGTGGCCCGCCCGCGAACACGGCGGCACCCCGCCCGGCCGCGTCCCGATCGGCCGCCCCGACCCCAACACCCGCGCCTACGTCCTCGACGAGCACCTGCGGCCCGTCCCGCCCGGCGTCGTCGGCGAGCTGTACGTCGCCGGCCGCGGACTCGCCCGCGGCTACCTCGGCAAGCCCGCACTGACCGCGGAACGCTTCACGGCCGACCCGTACGGCGCCCCGGGCAGCCGCATGTACCGCACCGGCGACCGGGCCCGCTGGCGCCGCGACGGCAACCTCGACTTCCTCGGCCGGGTCGACACCCAGGTCAAGGTGCGCGGCTTCCGCATCGAGCTGGGCGAGATCGAGGCGGCCCTGGCCGGGCACCCCGCGGTCGCCCAGGCCGCCGTCCTGCCCGACCGCGACGGCGACATCGTCCGCCTCATCGGCTACGCCGTCCCCGAGCCGGGCGCCGACCCCGACCCGCAGGAGCTGCGCGCGCACGTCGCCGCCCTGCTGCCCGAGTACATGGTGCCCGCGCTCGTCGTCCCCCTCGACGGCCCGCTGCCGCTGACCCCCAACGGCAAGCTGGACCGCAAGGCGCTGCCCGCGCCCGACTGGTCGGCGATGACCGGCGACGCCCGCCCGGCCGACGGCACCCAGGCGCGCCTCGCCGCACTCTTCTGCGAGATCCTCAAGCTCGACACCGTCGGCGTACACGACAACTTCTTCGCGCTCGGCGGCCACTCGATGGCCTCCATGCGGCTCCTCGGCCGCATCCGCACCGAGTTCGGCGTCGAACTCGGCATCCGCGACGTCTTCGACGCCCTGACCGTCGTCGGCCTCGCCGGCAAGCTCACCGGGGCGACGGCCGCCCGCCCGGCCCTGCGCCCCGCGGCACCCGGCGGCGGCCCGCTGCCGCTCGCACCCGGCCAGCGCCCCCTGTGGCAGGCGTACCGCCGCGGCCCCGGCTTCGACCACGCCCTGGCCCTGCGCTCCGGCGACGGCTTCGACGCGGACGCGCTCGCCGCCGCCCTCGCCGACGTCGCGGACCGCCACACACCGCTGCGCACCGCCTTCGCCGAACGCGACGGCGCCGTACACCAGCGGCCCGCCGAGGCACCGGCCCTGACCGCGCAGGAGTGCGCCGACCTCGACGCACGCCTGCGCGAACTCGCCGCCGAGGCACCCGACCTGGAGCGGGAGGCCCCCCTGCGGGCCCACCTGCTGACGGGCCCCGACGGCGGCCAGGCCCTGCTGCTCGCCCTGCACTACCTCGCCGCCGACGAGTGGTCCGTCGTCCCGCTGTTCCGCGACCTCACCACCGCCTACGCGGCACGCAGGGAGGGCCGGGCCCCCGACTGGCAGCCGCTGCCCGTCTCGTACGCGGACTACACCCGCTGGGCCCACGAGGTCCTCGGCGACCCCGCCGACCCCGACAGCCGCGGCGGCCGGCAGCTCGCCTACTGGCGGGAGACCCTCCGCGGCGCCCCGCAGCGGCTGGCGCTCCCGGCCGACGGGCCGCTGCCCGCCGCAGCGGACACAGGGCGGCGGCCCGCGGGTCACGTCGGCTTCGTCCTCGACGAGGAGCTCCACGCGGCCGTGGACCGACTGGCCCGCGCCACCGGCACCAGCATGTTCATGGTGCTGCACGCCGCCCTCGCGGCCCTGCTCACCGGCCACGGCGCCGGCACCGACCTGCCCGTCGGCACGATGGTCGCCGGCCGCACCGACGACCGGCTCGCCGACCTCGTCGGCAGCTTCCTCGGCACGGTCGTGCTCCGCACCGACACCGCGGGTGACCCGACCTTCACGGAACTGCTCGGCCGCGTACGGGAGACCGTGCTCAGCGCCCTCGACCGGCAGGAGATCCCGTACGACGAGGTCGCCCGCGCCACCGGCCTGCCCGCCGAGGGGCCGCAGGTCATGGTGATCCACCACGAGCAGGCCGACCTGGCCCCACTCGAAGGCGGCGCGGGCACCCTGGAAGCCGTGCCGACCGGCCGGACCAGGGCCGACCTCACCCTCGGCTTCCACGAGCCGCGCGGAGACGGACCCGTCCACTGCGCCCTCGTCCACGCCACCGACCTGCTCGGCACCGCCAAGGCCCGGCGGCTCGCCGACGAGCTTGTCCAGCTGCTGCACACCGCGGCAGCCCGTCCCGAACAGCCGCTGTCCGAGCTGTTCACCGCACCGTCCCAGAGGAGTGACACCGCATGAGCACCAACCCGTTCGAGGACCCGCAGGGCACCTTCCTGGTCCTGGTGAACGACGAGAACCAGCATTCGCTGTGGCCGTCCTTCGCCGAGGTCCCGGCCGGCTGGCGCACCGCCGCCGGCCCGGACACCCGCGAGGCCTGCCTGGCGTACGTGGAGGAGCACTGGACGGACCTGAGGCCGGCGAGCCTCGCGGCAGTCCAGTCCTGACCCACCCGCCCGCACCGAAACCGCCGCCCGTGGAGGACCTTCCTCCGCGGGCGGCGGCGCGCGCACCGCGCAGGGGGGCCAGCGGCCCCGACCCGCCTGGCGTCCCTCCTGAGCCCGGGCCCGTCGGGCGGCGCGCGGCGGCGGCTGCCCGCCGCGTGTGGAGACCGAGGCGCGGTCACGGCCCCCTGGCCGCGCCGCCCGCGAACGGCCCCGGAAACGCGGCTCGCCGGCGTCGCGTGGTCGCGACGCCGGCGAGGGGGAGTGTCGAACGGCGGCCACGGGCCGCCGGCGGCTGCGGCAGCACCAAGGGGTCAGTATCGTCATACGCGTTCGCGTCGCCCCCACTGTCCTCGGCGCCCCCACCGTCCTCGGCGTCACCGCCGTTCTCCTCGCCGTGCTCGGAAGGGGCCTCGGGGTATGCACACACGGCCGGGCGGCGCCACCCGGCCACCCGGTTCGCCTCACCAGGGTGACATGCGGTGGCCCCGCGATCCGCCGACAATGGTGGTACCCGGGCTGTGAAGGTCAGCCCACCCATCCGAGGGTGGCCTTATGAACCGCAGACTGTGTCTCGTTCTCCTGACACCACCGCTCGCCGCATCCTTCGCGCTCGGCACGGCTGCCGGCGCCCACGGGATGAGTGAAGAGGTTCCCCAGACCGCCACCGTGGTCCCGACGGCGGTCTGCGCGGTGGTACGGAACACCGACGCCGCAGGTCAAGCCACCTTCTCGCTCATGGGCGAGGGGTTCAAGCAAGGGCAGAAGGTCTCGTTCATCGGACCGAGCCATAGCGGATCCGGCTTCACCGTGGACGCCGACGGCGCATTCGTGGTGGCCGGCGCCAAGGACGGTCAATACCACATCTCGGTGGACGACGGCGAGAGCACCATCAAGTGCGCCAGGGCCAAGACCGAGCAGTCGCAGAAGGACGAGGAGAAGGCCAAGGGCTTCGCCGACGGCTACAAGGCGGTCAAAGAGAACTGCCAGGCCAAGCCGGCGCAGGGAATAGCACCCCGCACCGAGACCTACAACAAGGCCTGGAATGAGGGAGCTGCCGCGGCGGCGGCCAAGTTCTGCTGAACAAGAACTCGGCCCGGCGCGGCCACCCCAGGTCGAGGGCCTCAGGCTGCCTGGGCGCTGATGGAGGGTCAAGGCCCCGTCCAGCGGACGAAAACATCGAAGGAATCCCGTCCCCGGCATTTTCACGCCAAGCTGGAACGGCACGCGGCCCCACCACCCCGTACTAGTGGACGCCGAGGGCCGAGTCGGCCTGCGTCCGGTCCGTGGGTAGGCCGGGGGCCGCCACGGGGGTGTCCGCCCCCTGCCGGCTGTCCGACCACGCTGCCCACAGCGCCGCGTAGCGGCCGCCCGCCGCGACGAGTTCGTCGTGGGTGCCCGTTTCGACGACCCGGCCGCCGTCCAGGACGACCACGCGGTCCGCCGCGGCGGCCTGCGGCAGGCGGTGGGCGACCAGGAGGCCCGTACGGCCCTCCAGGGCGCGCGCGGCCGCCTCCTCCAGCACCCGGGCGCCCGCGCTGCCCGCGTCGGCGGTCGCCTCGTCCAGGATCGCGACGGGCGGGTCGGCGAGGACGAGCCGGGCGAGCGCGAGGTGCTGGGCCTGGGCGACGGTCAGCCGGTGGCCGCCCTCGCCGACCACGGTCGCGAGGCCCTCCGGCAGGGCCTCCGCCCACTCCAGGGCGCCCACCTTGTCGAGCGCGCCGCGCAGTTCCGCGTCCGTGGCCTCCGGCCGGGCCAGCCGCAGGTCCTCGGCCAGGGGCCCGGCGAAGACGTGCACTTCCTGGCTGATGAGGGTGACGGTGCGGCGGACGCCTTCCGGGCCCAGCTCGCGGACGTCGACCCCGCCGAGGGAGATCGTCCCGCTCGCGGGCGTGTGCACGCCGGCGATGACCTTGGCCAGGGTGGTCTTGCCGGCGCCGCTCGCGCCGACCAGCGCGACCCGCTCGCCGCTGCGCACGTCGAGGTCGACGCCGCTCAGGACGGGCCGCCCGTCGGCGTACGCGTGGCCGAGCCCGGCCACCGCGACAGCGCCGTCGGCCGGGATGCCCCCGCCCTGCGGGGCCGGCTCGGCGGGCAGGTTCGCGACGCCGACCAGGCGGGCGAAGCTCGCGCCCGCGGACTGGGCGTCGTCCAGGAGGAACAGCGCGGCGTTGACCGGGTTGAACAGGCTGTGGAAGTACAGGGCGGCGGCGGTGGCCGTGCCGATGCTCACCGAGCCGTTCCGGACGAGCAGGAAGCCGGTGCCGAGCACGGCGGCGAGCCCGATGAACTCGGCCAGGTTCAGCCGGGAGAAGAAGCCGGTGACGATGTGCAGCCCGCGCAGCGCCACGTCCCGGGCGGCGCCCGAGCGGTCGGCCAGCAGGGCGGTGTGCCGTTCGTTCAGCCGGAAGGCGCGCACGGTGCGCACCCCGCCGATGCTGTCGAGCAGCTGGTGCTGGAGGGCGCCGGTGGCGACGCGGTGCGCGGCGTACACGGGTGCGGCGCGGCGCAGGTACCAGCGGACCGACAGCACCTGGACGGGTACGGCCAGCAGGGCGGCGAGGAGGAACCGCCAGTCGAGGACGGCGAGTCCGACCAGGGTGAGGACGATGGTGAGCGCGGAGCGGGCGAACTCGGGCAGGGCCTGCCGCACCGACTTGGCGATCATGCCGACGTCGCTGGTGACGCGGGAGACGAGGTCTCCGGAGCCGGCGGCCTCGACGCGTTCCAGGGGCAGCCGCAGTGCCCGTTCGATGAACCGCTCGCGCACGGCGGCGAGCACGGTCTCGCCGAGCCGGGCCACGAGGGCGCTGCCGAACGCGGCGGCGGCGCCGCGGGCCAGCGCGACCACGACGAGCAGGACCAGCGGGAGGGTGAGGGCCCGCTGCCCCTCCTGGCCGACGACCAGGTCGACGATGTGGCCGAGCAGAGGGGCGGTGAGCAGGCCGATCCCGGTCCCGACGACCAGGACGAGGACGGCGGCGGAGGCGAGGAGCCGGTGGCCGCGCAGGATGGTGCGGAGCGCCGCGAGGCTCTCCGCACCGCCGGCGGTGGGCAGGAGCGTGCGGTCCGTGCCGTCGTGCGTGCGGGTCCCGCTCATGTCCCTGTCCCTCTCCGTCCCCGTTTCGGCGGGGTCCGTGCGGTCCTCGTGTGTGGTGGTCATGCGAGCACCGCCGTGCGGTAGTCCTCGTAGGTGGTGACGAGTTCGGTGTGCGCGCCGGCGGCGGCGACGGTGCCCCCGTCGAGGACGACGACCCGGTCGGTCTCGGCGAGGAGGGCCGGGCTGGTCGTGATCAGGACGGTGGTGCGGCCCCGGCGGACCTCCCGGAGTCGGGCGGCGATCCGTGACTCGGTGACGGTGTCCACGGCGGTGGTCGGGTCGTGCAGGACGAGGACGGGGCGGTCTGCGGCGAGGGCCCGGGCGAGGGCGACGCGCTGGCGCTGCCCGCCGGAGAGGGACCGGCCGCGTTCGGCGAGGACGGTGTCCGCCCCGTCGGGGAGCAGTGCGGCGACCTCGTCCGCGGTGGAGGCGGCCAGGGCGGCGTCGACGGCGTGCGGGCCGGAACCGGCCGCGCCCGCCCGTACGTTGTCGAGGAGGCTGGCCTCGAAGAGGTCGGCGTCGTGGTGGGCGACGAGGACGGTGCGGCGCAGTCGGTCGGGGTCGAGTTCGGTCAGGGGGACGCCGTCGAGTTCGACGCGGCCGCCGGCCGGGTCGGTCTCCCGGGCGAGGGCGAGGAGCAGGTCGTGGGCGGCGGCCGGGTCCCTGGTGACGACGCCGGTGAGGCTGCCGACGGGGAAGTCGAGGTCGACGCCGCGCAGGGCGCCGAGGCTGACGTCCCGCAGCCGGAGGTGCCCGGCTGCGGTGTCCGGGCCGGCGGGCGCCCGTTCCCCGCCGTCGACGGCGGCGGGGGAGGCGAGGACCTCGGCGATCCGCCGGGCGGAGGCGCGCGCCTGGGCGAACTCGGCGTTGGAGTAGGCGAGCAGCTGGAAGGGGCCGAGGAGGAACTGGGCGAGGCCGACGGCGGCGACGAGGTCGCCGACGCTGATGCTGCCGTTCATGGCGAGGTAGGCGCCGGCGATGCCGATGGCCGCGACGAACACCCCGGTCAGGGCGAGCAGGGCGCCTTCGTGTCCGGCGCGGCTGCGGGCCGCGCGCAGCGCCGCGGCGAGTGAGTCCTGGCTGGTGGTGCGGTAGCGGGCCACGGCGGCCGCCTCGGCACCCATGCCCTTGAGGACGCGGAGCCCGGAGACGAGGTCGGCGGCGACACCGGAGGCGTGCGCGGCGCTCTCCTGTTCGGCTTCGCTGCGCCGCTCCAGGGGCCGGCTGATGCGGTGGCCGAGCCACAGGAGCGGCGGGATTCCGAGGAGGACGAGCAGGCCGAGCGGCACGGAGATCCGCAGCAGGGCGACGGCGCTGACCGCGAGGGCGGCGACGGCCGCGCAGCCGTAGGGGAGGACGGTGGCGACCGAGCCGACGCGGCGGGCGTCGTTGGTGGCGATGCTGGTGAGGGCGCCCGGCAGCCGGTTCGCGTCGGCGCCGCCGCGCGGGTCGAGCACGCGGGCGCCGAGTTCGAGCCGGAGCCGGTGCGCGGCGTGCTCACCGGCCCCTTCGGCGATCCTGGCGCTGGTCCGGTAGGAGGTGGACAGCACGAGGAAGAGGACGCCGAGGACCAGGAGCCAGCGCAGCAGCGACTGCGCGGACCCGGTGGCGACCGCCGTGTCGATGGCGGCGCCGATCACGACGGGTACCAGCGCCTCGCACCCCTGGTGGGTCATGCCGAGCAGGGAGGCAGAGACGACTCTGCGGCGCTGTCCCCTGATCGCCCGGCGGAGGACGAGCCCTCCGGTCGGTCCTCCTGCTGGCATGTGACCCTCCATCCGGAGCCGGTTAAGTTAGGTAAGGCTACTCTAAGAAGCCGTTCGCCCGTGCCGTGCCCGAACACCTCCGCGAACGTCGGGCGGAGGTCCATCTCGCCCTGCTTTCACGCGCGTTGACCCGCCCTCCACGTTCGGTTAGCCTCGCCTAAGTTGCAAGGCTCATGTGCGCCGAGTCGCCGCCCCATCCCTACAGCACCGAACGATCGCGGTACGCGTGCACCGCCGTCAGGGGGAAATGTCGTTGCCGGTCGAAACGCAGGCGGTGTCCCCGGAGGAGGCCGCCCCCGCCGTCGTGCCCACAGTGCGCGGCGCCGCCGCCGCCCTGCGGGGCGCGGGGCTGCTCGGCGTACTCGCCGCGCTGGTCCTGGTGTCGCTCCTCGGCGTGTGGACGGGGACGAGAGGCCTGCCGCTCACCGAGGTCTGGAGCGCGCTGTGGCACCCGGACGGCTCCGAGACCTCGATCATCATCCACGACTACCGCATCCCGAGGACCCTCCTCGGCCTGCTCGTCGGCGCCGCCCTCGGTTTGTCGGGGGCGCTGATGCAGGCGCTGACCCGCAACCCGCTCGCCGAGCCCGGCCTCCTCGGCATCAGCCTCGGATCGTCCGCCGGGGTCGTCGTCGCCATCGCCTTCCTCGGCGTCGGCTCCGTCCTCGGCTACGTGTGGTTCGCCTTCCTCGGCGCCGCCCTCGCCTCGGTGGTCGTCTACCTGCTGGGCTCCTCGGGGCGCAAGGTCGCCACACCGGACCGCCTGGTCGTCGCCGGCGCGGCGGTGACCGCGGTGCTGTACGCCTTCAACTCGGCCGTCCTGCTGCTGAACCCGAAGGCCTTCGACCAGTTCCGCTTCTGGACGGTCGGCTCGCTCGCCGGCCGCTACCTCGACGTCGTGTACGTGATCCTCCCGTTCACCGCCCTCGGCCTGTTCATCGCCCTGCTGCTCGGCCCGTCCCTCAACGCCCTCGCCCTCGGCGACCAGATGGGCCGCGCCCTCGGCGTCAACGTCCACCGCACGCGGATCCTCGGCGCCGTCGGGGTCATGCTGCTGTGCGGCGCCGCCACCGCCGCCGCGGGGCCGATCGCCTTCGTCGGGCTCGTCGTCCCGCACATCGCCCGGTTCGTCGTCGGCCCCGACCAGCGCTGGGTCCTCGCGTACTCGATGCTCCTCGCGCCCGTCCTGCTCATCGGCGCGGACGTCGCGGGCCGCCTGATCGGCGCCCCCGGCGAGATCCAGGCCGGCATCGTCACCGCCTTCATCGGCGCCCCCGTGTTCCTGGCGCTGTGCCGCCGCCGGAAGCTGGTCATGCTGTGAGCGGCGCACGCGAGGCCGCCGGGCCGCAGGCGAGGGTCAAGGCCGCACCTCTGCGCCTCGCGGGCGGAGAAGCGAACGAGGAGGCGCTGTGAGCGGCGCACACGAGGCCGCCGGGCCGCAGGCGAGGGTCAAGGCCGCACCTCTGCGCCTCGCGGGCGGAGAAGCGAACGAGGAGGCGACGCTGTGAGTCGCGTACGCGAGGCGGGGCGGGCCCCCGCCGGGAAGTCCCCCGCCGTGGCGCGCGGGTTCGTCCACCGGCCGCGCGTGATCACCGGGACGGTGCTGAGCGTCCCGGGGGCCCGCCGGATGTCCGTACGGGTCCGGGGCAGGGCGCTCGCCGTGACGGCCGCGATCCTCCTCGCCCTGCTCGCCGTCATGCTCGTCTCGCTCGCCACCGGCGACTACGAGCTGACCGTCGCCGAGGTCCTCCGCGCCCTCACCGGCCGCGACTCCGGCGGCGCCGACTTCGTCGTCAACTCCCTCCGCCTGCCCCGCCTGCTGACCGCGGTCGCCGTGGGCGCCGCCCTCGCCGTCAGCGGCGCCCTCCTGACCAGCCTCACCGGCAACGCCCTCGGCAGCCCGGACATCATCGGCTTCACCAACGGCTCCGCCGTCGGCGCGCTCACCGTCATCATCGTCCTGCACGGCAGCATGACCCAGATCGCCGTCGGCGCCCTGGTCGGCGGCCTCGCCACCGCCGCCGCCGTCTACCTCCTCATGCTGGGCCGCGGCCTCCACGGCTTCCGGCTGATCGTCATCGGCATCGGCGTCAGCGCACTGCTGCTCGCCGTCAACTCGTACCTGATCACCAGGGCCACCTTCCAGGAGGCCCTGGAAGCCCAGGCCTGGCTGATCGGCAGCCTCGGAAACCGCGGCTGGACGCACGCCAACGCCGTCCTCGTCGCGCTGGCCGTCCTCCTCCCGCCCGCCTTCCTCCTCTCCCGCCGCCTCTCCCTGGTGGAGATGGGCGATCTCACCGCCACGGCCCTCGGCGTCAACACCACCCGGACCCGCGCGGTGCTGCTTCTCGTCAGCGTCGCCCTGGCCGCGGTCGCCACGGCCGTGACCGGGCCCATCTGGTTCATCGCGCTGGCCGCGCCGCACGTCGCCCGGCGCCTGACCCGCACCGCCGGCCCGGCCCTGCTGCCCGCCGCGCTCACGGGCGCGCTGCTGCTGGCCGCGAGCGACCTCGCCGCGCAGCGCCTGTTCGCCCCGGCCCTCCTCCCTGTCGGCACGGCCACCGGCACCATCGGCGGGCTGTACCTCATCTGGCTGCTGATCACCGAGTCGCGAAAGAGCCGCGCATGACTGGAAAGAACCACCCCGCACCCCGGCTGCGCGCCGAGGACCTGACACTCTGCTACGACCAGCGGACCGTGGCCACCCACCTCGGCGTCGACATCCCCGACCACTCCTTCACCGTGATCATCGGGCCGAACGCCTGCGGTAAGTCCACCCTCCTCAAGGCCCTCGCCCGGATGCTCAGGCCGCGCCGCGGACAAGTCCTCCTCGACGGCGCGGCCATCTCCTCGTACCGGTCCCGCGAGGTGGCCCGCCGCATCGGGCTGCTGCCGCAGACCTCCACCGCCCCCGGCGGCATCACCGTCGGCGACCTCGTCGCCCGCGGCCGCTACCCGCACCAGGGGATGCTCAGGCAGTGGTCCGCCGAGGACGAGGCGGCCGTCGTGGAGGCGATGCGGCAGACCGGCGTCCTGGAGCTGGCGGACCGGCCCGTCGACGACCTCTCCGGCGGCCAGCGGCAGCGCGTCTGGCTGTCCATGGTGCTCGCCCAGCAGACGTCGCTCCTCCTCCTGGACGAGCCCACCACCTTCCTCGACATCGCCCACCAGGTCGACGTGCTCGACCTGTGCGCCGCACTGCACGCCCGCAAGGGCCACACTGTTGTGGCGGTGCTCCACGACCTCAACCAGGCGTGCCGCTACGCCACCCACCTGATCGTGATGCGCCCCGGCGGCACCATCGCTGCGCAGGGCGCCCCCGCCGAGGTCATGACCGCCGAACTCGTCGAGGACGTCTTCGGGCTGCCCTGCCGCATCATCGACGACCCGGAGACCGGTACGCCCCTCATGGTGCCGGCCGCACCCAGGCGGTTCGCACCGGAGGATTCCGAAGACACCGAGGACGGCGCCCCGGCCGCCACCGCCGCCGTGATGGCCGAACCCCGCTGAGGACGGACAGCTCATGATGCTGTGCACGAGGCTGACGAACGCGAACATCCTCACCATGGACCCGGCGCACCCGGTCGCCCGCGACCTGGGCATCTGGCGGGGCCGCATCGCCGGCCTCGACGAGGCCGTCACCTCCCTGCCCGCCCGGGAGGTCGTCGACCTGCAAGGGGCCACCGTGCTCCCCGGGTTCATCGACAGCCACGTACACCTGTCGTGGACGGGCCTGAAGGCCCGCACCCCGAGTATCTCCGGCCTCACCCGCACCGAGGACGTCCTCGCCGCCGTGGAGGACGCCGTCCTCCGCTCGCGTGAGGCCGGTGCCTGGGTCAGCATCGGCGGCTACGACCAGCGGGCCCTCGGCCGGCACCTCACCGCCGCCGAACTCGACACCGTCAGCCATGGCCGCCGCCTCTTCCTCATGCACGACTCCGGCCACGCCTGCGTCGTCAACAGCGCCGTGCTCGCCATGCTCCCGGCCGACGTCCCCCACGAGGACGGCCTCCTCGTGGAGAGCGCCATGGGCGCCGTACGGCGGCTGCGGCTGCCGTACTCCCAGGCCGACCTCGCCGACGCCATCGAGCATGCCGGCCGCGCCTGCCTCGCCGAGGGCATCACGGCCTGCGCCGAAGCCGGCATCGGCGGCGGCCTGCTCGGCCACAGCCCCGTCGAGCTCGGCGCCTACCAGCTCCTGCGCGACGAGGGCCGGCTGCCGCTGCGCGTCCAGCTCATGCCGGGCGGCGACACCCTGAAACCGGCCGGCGCCCACGAGCACGACGGCATCCCCCGCGCGCTCGACCTCGGCCTGCGCACCGGCTTCGGCGACGACTGGCTCTCCGTGGGCGCGCTGAAGATCTACACCGACGGCGGCATGATGGCGCGCACGGCCGCGCTCACCGAGCCGTACGAGGGCATGGGCGGCCACACCGGGCAGCTCCAGGACGACCCGGAGCGCCTCACCGGCCTCATCGTGGACGGGCACCTCGGCGGCTGGCAGCTCGCCGTCCACGCCATCGGCGACCGGGCCGCCGACCTCGCCCTCGACGCCCTGGAACGGGCGCAGCGGCTGCGGCCGCGGCCCGGCGCGCGCCACCGCATCGAGCACGCCGGGCTGATCCGCCCCGACCAGCTCCCGCGCTTCGCGCACCTCGGCGTCAGCGCGGTCGTCCAGCCCAACTTCCTGCGCTGGTTCGGCGACGACTACGCCGCGGTCATGGGGGAGCGCCGCGCGCCGTGGATGTACCGGGGCCGCGGCTTCCTCGACCACGGGGTGACCCTCGTCGGCAGCTCCGACCGGCCGGTGACGGACGGCTCGCCGCTGCGGGCGGTCCAGTTCATGGTCGAGCGCGCGTCCTTGTCGGGCGCCCTCATCGGCCCCGGCGAGGGCACCACCGTCGAGGAGGCCCTGCACGCCTACACGGTCGCGGGGGCGTACGCCTGCCGCTGGGACGACAGCGCCGGCAGCCTCACCCCCGGAAAGCGGGCCGATCTGGCCGTCCTCGGCGACGACCCGCGCCGGGTCGACGCCTCCCGGATCGGTGACATCGAGGTGGTGACGACGCTCGTGGACGGCCGGGACACGAAGGAGGCGTGGGCGAAGTAGGCAGGGGCGGGGCGGGCCGGGCGGTCCGGACCGCGCGCCTCCGGTTTGGCCCCGCAGGCGAGGTAAGGCTAACCTAACTTTCGTCTCCGCCGCCGGAGTTGCGCGGCCCCGGGCCCCTCCGGGCGCTCCCGGCTCCCCCCGGGAAGCCCTGCCCGCGCACGGTGGAACCCGAGGAAGGAACGCCTTGACCACGGCCCCGCCGCCTCCCGCCGCGCCGCCCCGCACCCGTACGCGCACCCCCCGCCCTTCCGCCGCCCCCGCGTCCACCGTGCGGCAGGCCCGCCGGGACGACGGGCCGGCGCTCGCCGCCCTCTCCCGGCCGTTCGTCCGCACCGGAGCCCTGCGCGAGCGCCCCCTCTCCCTCTACCTCGCGCACGCGGCCGACTTCCTCGTCGCCCAGGCGCCCGACGGCACCCTCGAAGGCTGCCTCGGGCTCCGCGCCCACGCCGCCGCCGGCGTGCTGTACAACTTCTGCGTCGCCCCGCACCGGCAGGGCTCGGGCGTGGGCGCCCGCCTGCTGCACGCGGCGGTCGCCAGGGCCCGCAACCGCTCCCTGACGGCCCTGTTCACCGCCACCACCGGCAGCGGCCGCCTCTTCCTCCGCCACGGCTTCGCACCGGCCGCCCCGGACCTGGCACCGGCCGCCTGGGCGCGGTCCCTGGACCCGGCCCGCGGCGCCCTCGTCCTGGCCCGTTCCCTCTAGGTGTATTGACCCGGCCGCAGCACCGGACGGGCCGCCGGACGTCAGGCGCCGGCGCCGGCCGCGGCGTCGAGGATCGCGGGCAGGGCCGCGACCAGCGCGTCGGCCTGGGACTTCGCCAGGGTCAGGGCCGGTGCCAGCCGTACGGTGTCCGGCCCGGCCGCGTTGACGAGGAACCCGGCCTCCTGCGCCGCCTCCTGCACCCGGGCGGCGACCGGCTCGGCGAGGGCGACGCCCAGGAGCAGCCCCGCCCCGCGGACCTCGCGGACCAGGGGGTGCTCCAGCGCCCCGATCCCGTGCTTCAGCCGCTCGCCCAGCCAGGCGGCATGGGGCAGGAGCCCCTCCTTCTCGACGGTGTCCAGGACGGCGAGCCCGGCCGCGCACGCGACGGGGTTCCCGCCGAAGGTGGAGCCGTGCTGTCCGGGGGTGAGCAGGCCGGCGGCCGGACCGAGCGCGACGGCGGCTCCGATCGGCAGTCCGCCGCCCAGGCCCTTGGCGAGGGTCACCACGTCCGGGTCCAGGCCCTGCACCGCCTGGTGCGCGAACCAGTGGCCCGTGCGGCCGATCCCGGTCTGCACCTCGTCCAGGACCAGGAGGCTGCCCGCCGCCCGGGTGATCTCGCGGGCGGCCCGCAGGTATCCCTCGGGGGCGGGGACGACCCCGCCCTCGCCCTGCACCGGTTCGAGGACCACCGCGGCCGTCCGCTCCGTGACGGCCGCACGGAGCGCCGCGGCGTCGCCGAAGGGGACGTGGGTCACCTCCCCGGGCAGCGGCAGGAACGGGGCCCGCTTGGCCGGCTGGCCGTGAGGGCCAGCGCGCCCATGGTGCGCCCGTGGAACCCGCCCTCCGCGGCGACCACATGGGGCCGCCCCGTCCTGCGGGCGATCTTGAACGCGGCTTCGACGGCCTCGGCGCCCGAGTTCGCGAAGAACACCCGGCCCGCGCGGCCCAGCAGCTCCAGCAGCCGCTCCGCCAACGCGACGGGGGGTTCCGAGGCGAACAGGTTCGACACGTGCCCGAGGCGGGCGGCCTGCGCCGCGAGAGCCGACACGACGGCCGGGTGGGCGTGCCCGAGGGTGTTGACGGCGATCCCGCCGGTGAAGTCCGTGTAGCCGCGCCCGGCCTCGTCCCACACCGTGCTGCCCTCGCCCCGGACGAGCGCCAGCGGGGGAGTGCCGTAGGTGTCCATCATCACCGCCCGCCACCGTCCGGTGAGGGGGGTGCCGTTGGCGGGGCTCACGGCCGGGCCTCCCCGTGTGCGGGGCGGCCGGGGCGTTCGTCCGGCACGATCGTGGTGCCGGGACTCCTCCCGGCGGACAGGCCGCGCAGCACCGCGTGCGGCACGCGGCCGTCGAGGACCTGCGCCCGGCCCACGCCCGCCCGTACGGCCCGCAGACAGCCCTCCATCTTCGGCAGCATGCCGCTCGCCAGGCCCGGCAGCAGCTCGCCCAGCTCGGCGGCCGTCAGCCGCTCGACCACCTCCGTGCTGTGCGGCCAGTCCGCGTACAGCCCCGCGACGTCGGTGAGGACGACGAGCCGGTCCGCGCCGAGCGCTGCCGCCAGCGCCGACGCGGCGAGATCGGCGTTGACGTTGTAGACCTGCCCGTCCGTGCCGCGCGCGACGGGGGAGACGACCGGGATGCGTCCCCCGTCCAGCAGAGCCCGCAGAGTGTCGGGCGCGACGGCGACGATGTCGCCGACCTGCCCCAGGTCCACGGGCCGCCCGTCCACCTCGGCACGGCGCCGTACGGCGGTCAGCGTGTGCGCGTCCTCGCCGGACAGGCCCACGGCGTACGGGCCGTGGGCGTTGACCGCGCCGACGAGCTGCCGCTGGATACGGCCCGTCAGCACCATCCGGACGACGTCCATGGCCTCCGGGCTCGTCACCCGCAGGCCCGCCTCGAAGCGGGACTCCAGGCCCAGCCGGTCGAGCATGGCACTGATCTGCGGGCCGCCCCCGTGGACCACGACCGGCAGCAGGCCGGCCCGCCGCAACTCCACGACGTCCCGGGCGAACGCGTCGAGGAGCGCCCCGTCCACCATGGCGTTGCCGCCGAACTTGACCACCACGATGCGGCCTTGGAGCTCCTCGGTCCAGGACGGCACCGCGGACGGTGCTCCGGCCTCCGGGGCCGGTCGTGCGACTGCGGTACGCATCTGTGTCCCCACCCCGTTCATGAGCTGTAGGCGCTGTTCTCGTGCACGTACTCGGCCGTCAGGTCGTTGGTCCAGACGACCGCCGACGCGCCGCCGGAGCGCAGGTCCACCGTGAGGGTGATCCGGCGGCCCGACAGGTCCGCCTTCTCGCGCGGCTCGCCGGGAGCTCCGCCGCGGCAGACCCAGACGCCGTTGATCGCCACGTCCAGCCGGGCGGGGTCGAAGACGGCGTCGGTCGTCCCGATCGCGGACAGCACCCGTCCCCAGTTGGGGTCCTCCCCGTGCAGCGCGCACTTGAGGAGGTTGTTGCGGGCCACGGAGCGGCCCACCGCGACGGCGTCCTCCTCCGAGGCCGCGCCGACGACCGCCACCTCGATCTCCTTCGACGCCCCTTCCGCGTCCGCGACCAGCTGCCGGGCCAGGTCCAGGCAGACGGCGTGCACGGCCTCGGCGAACTCCGCGGGGTCCGGAACCGTGCCGGAGGCGCCCGAGGCGAGCAGCAGCACGGTGTCGTTGGTGGACATGCACCCGTCCGAGTCCACCCGGTCGAAGGTGGTGCGGACGGCGGCGCGAAGCGCGGAGTCCAGCAGCGGGCCGTCCGCGTCGGCGTCCGTGGTGAGGACCACCAGCATGGTGGCGAGCCCCGGCGCGAGCATCCCCGCGCCCTTGGCCATGCCGCCGACCGTCCAGCCGGACCGGGTGGCGGCCGCGGTCTTGTGCACCGAGTCGGTCGTCTTGACGGCGACGGCCGCGGCCTCGCCGCCGTCGGGGGACAGGGCGCCCGCGGCGGCGTCGACACCGGACAGGACCCGGTCCATCGGCAGTCGGACGCCGATCAGGCCGGTGGAGCAGACGGCCACCTCGCCGGGGGCCGCGCTGACGGCCCGCGCCGCGCGTTCCGCCGTCGCCCGGGTGTCGGACGCGCCCTCCGGTCCCGTACAGGCGTTGGCGCCACCGGAGTTGAGGACGACGGCGGCGACCCGCCGGCCCGCGAGCACGCGCCGCGACCAGCGGACGGGCGCGGCCTGCACCCGGTTGGAGGTGAAGACCCCGGCGGCGGCGCGGGACGGCCCCCGGTTCACCACCAGCGCCAGGTCGGGGTCTCCGGACTCCTTGATCCCGGCGGCCACGCCGCTCGCGAGGAATCCCTGGGCAGCGGTCACGCTCACGGGGCGACTCCGTTCGTGGGCAGGCCCAGCCACTCCGGCAGGCCGAGGGCGGTGTTCATGCTCTGCACCGCGCCGCCGGCGGTGCCCTTGGTGAGGTTGTCGATCGCGCTCACACAGATCAGGCGGCGTGCCTCCGTGTCCACGGCGACCTGTACCTGGACCGTGTTGGACCCGAGCACCGCGCCGGTGGACGGCCACCGGCCGGGCGGCAGCAGCCGGACGAACGGCTCGTCCGCGTACGCCGCCTCGAAGACGGCGCGCACCTCCTCCTCGCCGCCGCTGCCGGTGGCCGTGCCGGGGTGGAGCCGGGCCGAGCAGGTGGCGAGGATGCCGCGCGGCATGGGCGCGAGCGTCGGGGTGAAGGAGACCACCACCCGCTCGCCGGCCGCCCGGGACAGGTTCTGGACGAGTTCGGGGGTGTGCCGGTGGCCGCCGCCGACCCCGTACGGGGTCATCGACCCCATTGCCTCGGCGCCGAGGAGGTGCGGCCTGGGCACGCGTCCGGCCCCCGAGGTACCGCTTGCCGCGACGACCACCGCCTCGGGCTCCACCAGCCCGGCCGCGTACGCCGGGAACATCGCCAGGGTGACCGCCGTCGGATAGCAGCCGGGCACGGCGATCCGGGAGGCGCCCTTCAGTTCCTCGCGTGCACCGGGCAGTTCGGGCAGGCCGTAAGGCCAGGTGCCGGCGTGCTCCGATCCGTAGAACCGCTTCCAGTCGGCCGGATCGCGCAGCCGGAAGTCGGCGCCGCAGTCCACGACCAGGGCATCCGGCTCCAGTTCGCGTGCGAGGGAGGCCGACCGGCCGTGCGGGAGGGCGAGGAACACCACGTCGTGCCCGCGCAGCGCACGCGCCGACGTCTCCTCCAGGACCCGGTCGGCCAGGGCGGCCAACTGGGGTTGTACGTCGCCGAGGTGCAGGCCCGCGCTGCTGTGGGCGGTGACGGTGCCGAGGTCCGTCCCGGGATGCGAGGCGAGCAGGCGCACGATCTCTCCGCCGGCGTAGCCGCTGGCTCCGGCCACCGCGACCCGTAAGGTCATGTTCTTCCGTCTCCTGACGTGGGGTGCGCGGGACGTGCCGAAGGGCAACTCCGCACTTCAATTGAGGTAAGGCTAACCTTACTTACTCGCTCCGCCCCACCCCTGGGCGGCAAGGCGGACCCGTGACGCCCGTCACACGGGAGCCCCGCCGCGGCACCGCACGTATGATCGATCCCCGTGGCCGGTTTCGGTCAGTCGAGGAGGCCTGGAGCGCGGATCCGCCTCCACGGCCCGGACACGGGGGTGTTGAGGATGCCGTTCGCACGCGAGTCGTCCCGCAGGGAGCGGCTGTCGCCGCGGGACACGGCGCGGCCGGGAGCCCGCTCCACCGCCGCGATCGCCCTCGCCGCAGCAGCGGCCCTGGCGCTGACCGGCTGCGGCTCGCCCGACGGCACCTCGGTGAAGAAGGCCAACGAGCAGCTCCGCACCACGTCCTTCCACTCGTCGGGGACGACGACGGCCTTCGCGGGCGGCAGCCAGGAGGGCTGGTGGGACCCCAAGCAGGGCCTGCACCTCCAGGCGACCTGGCCCGGCGGATCCGGCGACATGTACTGCAAGGACGGCAAGACGTACACCAGCACGGCCCTCCTGGAGAACTCGCTGAAGGAGAAGGGCCAGTGGATCACCGTGCCGAAGGAGCTGACCGACAGCTTCGTGACGTCACAGGCGGAAGGCGGCTGCGGGAGGTTCTTCGAGATCCCCGGCGCCGCCGAGCACGACCCGGACGCCGACCGCACGGACCAGGGCGGGAAGACCCGCGCCTACACCGTGGCGGCCGGCGGCACCCGGGACACGTACCACCTGGAGCCCGGCACCTCCCGCCTCCTCGAACTGGCCTCCACCCGCAACGGCCAGTCCAGCACCACGAAGTACGACTCCTACGGCGACACGTTCCCCATCACCATGCCCTCGGAGGCGAAGACCATCTCGATGGACGAGTTCCGCCGCAAGACCAGGCTCGGCTGAGCCGCGGGATGAGTATTCCGACACGTCCGGTTACTGGCAAACGTGGTCCGGAACAGGCCACTCAATGGAAAGATCATTATGAGTTTCGACGGTGAATGGGCGGCACTGCGCGGACAGGCCGCCGACCAGCAGACGATCATGCGGCTGAATCGAGTGCCCGACGAGACCTCGGGGCCGGCGTCGAACGGCGGACAGGGGGACTTCGGCTCTTCGCCGACGGAGAAGAAGGCGGCGGCCAACTCGATCGAAACCGAGCTGGAGCCGAACACGAAGAAGGCGACGGACTGGGCCGACGAGGCGTCCAACTCCGCCATCAAGACCTTCGACGGCTGGCAGACGGCGGCGGGCATGAAGAAGGTCCAGTCGACCTGGGACCAGCAGGTCAAGACGCTCATGGGTCGGCTCTCGCAGGAGAAGGCCGCTCTGCGCGGCGCGAGCGGGCTCTTCACCCAGAACGACCTCGGTATCCGAGCGCAGTTCACGCCGATTTCCAAGTCGCGGATCAACGGAATCTAAGCACGACGCGACGCAACACCATGACGATCCAAAGCAACACACGGGGGACGGCGACATGCTGACGTACGCAGAGATCATGACCACGGACTTCGGAGCCCTGACGACGGCCGCGGGCAAGTGGGAATCGATGGCGGGAGAGATCAAGAAGGTCGAGGACCGCTACAAGGACACCGTCCAGAAGGTCACCATGGGGCCGAACTGGCTCGGTGTCAGCGTCGGCGTAGCCCAGACCAACTTCGCGGGCACGCGCTACGAGTACGGCGCTGCCCAGATTCAGGCCAAGGCCGTCGGTTCCCTCCTGCGCGACGCCCACACGCAGTTCGTCGACCTGAAGAAGAAGCTCGAATCGGCACGGACGGAGGCGATTGAGGCCGGAATGAAGGTGTCGGAGGAGGGCCGGGTCTCCCACGACACCTCCCGGCTCACCGATTCCGAGCGGCGCGTCCTGCGGCACGATCCGGACGGCCAGCGCGCGATCGCCGAAGCCGTCACGAAGTGGCAGAAGCACCTCGACGACCGCGTGAAGGCCCTCTCCGACGCCGACGAAGGCGTCAAGATCGCCTTGGAGGCCGTCGTCCTCGACAGCAACAAGGACGTCGGCGGCAAGGGCGACGACCAGTTCAACGGCTTCAATGCCGGCGCGAAGGGCGACGTCGAGTACTACGAGGCCGAGAACGCCAAGGACATCGCCGCTCGTATCAACAGCGGCGAAAAGGTCTCCGCCGCGGAAGTCGCGGAACTCAACCGGGCCTTCCGCGACAATGCGGACAACAAGCCGTTCAGTCAGACCTTCGTCGGCGGCATGGGCGCCGACGGCACCATCAAGCTGGCCAACACCTTCAACAACCGAGCGCACGGCGCGGACCAGTCTCAGCACGGTCTGTACAGCGACCTGAACATGGGGCTAGCCAACACCCTGGCGGGAGCCACGGCCGTGCCCGAGTTCAAGGACTCCGACGGCAGGAAGCTGGTGTACGGAACGAAGGCCTACCACGACGCCTTCACCGAGTGGTCCAAGACCTCGGACGCCAAGTTCTACAACACCTTCATGGGCGACCTGCGGAAGGCCGGCGTCGAGAAGTACGAACTCGACGTCGTCGACGACAGGATCCTCATGGGCCGCGGCAGCAATCAGGAGGCGCGCGGCTACCAGGCCCTCGCCACCCTCATGCAGCAGGGCAGCGGGTACTCGCCTCAGTTCCTCGGCGATCTGACGGATGACATGATCGCCGCGGAGAAGAAGGACAAGGACATCTGGGACCTCCACGGTACCTTCGACGACAAGAAAGACGGCTGGTTCCAAAACGACCCGGTCGACGGCATCCTCAACGTCATGAGCTGCGACCCAGGCTCGGCCACCGGCTACCTCGACCCCGAGGCCCCCGGCGGCAAAGGCCGCCTGGACTACTTGCTGAAGGACCGCGACTGGGACCTTGTCAACACGGTGAACCACCGGGGCAACATCGAGACCATCGGCGACGACAAGGCCGACGGGGACGCCCGCAGGGGCCTCGCCCTCGCCCTGGAGGCGGCGACCACCGGGCACACGCCCCTCAATCCCGGCCAGGACCCCTGGCCGCAGACGCCGCACACCGAAGCCCAGGCCCGGATCATGCACGACGTCATCGGGAAGCTCGGCCCGGACCAGAAGGTCGACGAGGCTCTGCGTGAACCGCTGGCCCGCGCCCTGGCCTCGTACACGGCGGACACGCACGAGATGTTGGCGGGGAGCAACGGCGAATACGTCAGAAACGTGGGCACGGGCCACTTCTACCGGGACGGCAATACCCACCTGGCTGTGTCGCCAGCGGATCTCGTCCAGTTCATCCGCGGCCTCTCGGACGATCCGGAGGCGTACGGCACCCTCTACAAGGCGGAGTCCCGCTACGCGGGCCTCGTCATGGAGGGCATCCCCCAGGGCGCGACCGGAGCAAAACTCGAGGTACCGCTCGACAAGCTGGGATCCGCCATCGGCGCCTACAACTCGGTCATGGAAGACGTCATCAACGACAAGCGCACAGCCGAGTACAGCGCGGCAGACTACAAGTCGAAGGTCGCATACCACATTATCGGCGGCGCATTGACGCCGCTTTACTTCACGGTCGGCGGCGCCTCCGTAGCCGTCGGTGACTCGCTCCAGCGAGGTGTGGACATGTGGACCTGGCAGTGGGCCAACGAGATGAAGGCCGCGGCGGACGCCGAGGCCAACAAGGAGATCGTGAACCGGTATCTCAGTGCCAACACCCAGGTCCCCATCCTGGTCGAGGACTGGGCGAAGGGCCGTCCCGACCTCGGCGACAGCCAGACGGAGAAACTGACCAGGATGGTGCTGCACGGTCAGCACCTGGGGACCGACACCGCGCACAAGTACCTGACCGACGCCACCAACTGAGCCGCAGCGGCCCGAACGAGGAAGACCATGTCCGAAACGACGTCAGCCCGCAGACGACTCCGCCCCCGCATCGCCGTGCTGTTGGCCCTGTGCCTGGCGCTGGTCGGTGGGATCGGCGGCTGGCTCGGGTTCGGCCGGGACACCGGCGAGCCCTGCGGCGGGCTGCTGCGGAACGAGCGGCTGCTCGGCGCCGTGGCCGCGGCCGGCGTAGACCGGCCCGCCACGTGCGCCGAACTGGGCGCCGCGATCACCAAGGCCACCACGGGCGGTGAGCCGGGCCGGCACACGGTCGCCCAGGCCCAGGCGATGAAGACGGTCCTCAACTCGATTCCGTCGAAGGACGGCCGGATCCGGCTCGACCCCGAGCTCAGGCGCCCGCTGGCGTCGGCCCTCGCGGACTACACGGCCGACCTGTACATCACCCTGCACTCCCTGGACGCCACGTACATCATCAACGCGGGGGCCGCCAAACCGCCTTGGGAGGACGCCGGGGGCGTGCACATGTCGGTCTCCTACAACGTCCTGCTCGAGGTCCTCGTGGCGGTCGGGGAGGATCCGGAGGCGTACGCGGACATCCGCCGGGCCGCCGCTCGGCACGCTGCGGAGGACATCGCGGCCATCCCCACTGACGGGTCCGCTGCCGACGTCCGGAACGACGCCCGCTACATCGGCGCCTACCGCGGCGCCAGGGTCCTCGGCTCCCTGAACGCCGTTACGGCCGCCGTGGAGAAGCGGCTGGGCGGCGTTAAGTCGCCGTCCTGGCGGGCGAAGACCGCCGAGGCGCTTCTGGCCGCTCCCGCCACAGGCCCCTCTGGCAGTGAAGGGGGCGCACGCATCACGTCGGCCTGGACGAACGGCCTGCGGGACGTCGCCCCGGCCGCGCGGGCGGACTACGTCCGCGACCAGCCGGTGGGGATGGTCCGCGTATGGGCCGCGGAGCGAGGTCTGGCGGAGGCTTCCCGTCAGTCGCTGTGGGCGGAAACCGAAAGAGACATGACCAGTGGGGAGCGGTCGGCGGCGAAGTCCCTCGCCCACTGACCGTGCCCTCACCCCTGCGGCACCGCCCCCGCCGGGACGACCGCATCCGGGAGAAACGCCACCTGCTGCGGCGTGCCGCAGTCGGCGGTCTCCACGGCGACCTCCCGCCCGCACCCCGCGCACGCCGGGTTCGGGCCCTGCGACCCGCTCGGCCCGCAGCAGCCCTGCCGGCGCCGCGGCACCTCCGCCACCCCGCGGACGTCCCCCCGGCCCAGCACTGCGTACGGGGCCCCGGGCCGGGCGGCCTGCTCACCGGCGGGCGGGCGGGTCCGCGAGGTGGTACGGCTCGGGGTCGTGCGCGAAGGTGCCCGGCGCCAGCCGCGGCGGGCACTCCCCGCCGTCGGGGACCTCGTACGGCAGCGGCGCCTCGTCCAGGGGCGGCAGCGGGACCTCGCGCACCGGGGCGCTCAGCACGGCCCGGCACCCCGCACAGCGGAACACGAGCACCGCCCCATCCTGCCCGCCCGCCCCGCAGGCCGCACCCCGCCCCCTCCGTGCCTTCCGTACCCGGTTTTTCCGGTGGGGTTCGGCCGCCCGGCGTGGTGTGATGGAGGCATGATCGAACAGTTCCTGGCCCGAGACCTGTCCGCCGTCGAGGAAGCCGTCCGCAAGGCGGCCGCCGCCGAGATCATGCCGAGGTTCCGGCAGCTCGCCGACCACGAGGTCGACGAGAAGAGCGGGCCCCACGACCTCGTGACCGTCGCCGACCGCAAGGCCGAGGAGCACCTGACCGCGGCCCTCACCCGCCTCCTGCCCGGCTCGGCCGTCGTCGGCGAGGAAGCCGTCCACGCCGACCCCACCGTGTACGGGGCGCTGCGCGCCGACGCCCCCGTCTGGATCGTCGACCCCGTCGACGGCACCCGCCAGTTCGTCTCCGGCGACCCCGCCTTCTGCACCCTCGTCGCCCTCGCCCACCGCGGCGAGATCCTGGCCTCCTGGACGTTCGCCCCGGCGCTCGACGAGATGGCCACCGCCGTCCGCGGGCAGGGCGCCCACCTGGGCGGCGAACGGCTCGCCTGCGGCTCCCCCGAGCCCGGCACCGACCTGCGCGTGGCCGTGGCCCACCCGCTGTACACCACCGACCGGGACAAGCGGATCCTCTCCCGCCTCGACGTGCCCGGCGTCGCCGCCCGACCGTGCGGCTCGGCCGGCCTGGAGTACCTGAAGGTGGCCCGCGGCCAGGTCGACGGCCTTGCGTTCACCTGGCCCTCCGCCTGGGACCACGCCGCCGGGCTGCTCCTCGTCGGCGAGGCCGGCGGCGCGCAGTGCACCGTCGCCGGGGTCCCCTTCCGGGTCGACCGCGACAACGAGCTGCCGTTCGCCGTCGGCCGGGACGAGGCCACCGCCGTACGCATCCGGGACCTGCTGCGCGAGGTGTGAGGCGCCGGGGGCGCACAGGGTGTCGGAATATCCTGGGGGCGCAGCCGCCGCCGGACGAAGGGGTCACATGGTGCCGTCGATTCTCGATGCGGTCGTGGTGGGGGCGGGGCCCAACGGGCTCACGGCCGCGGTCGAATTGGCCCGGCGCGGCCACTCGGTGGCCGTCTTCGAAGCCGCCGAAGCGGTCGGCGGCGGAGCCCGTACGGAGGAACTCACCCTCCCGGGGTTCCGCCACGACCCCTGCTCGGCCGTCCACCCCCTGGGCGCCGGCTCCCCGGCGTTCGGCGCGATGCCGCTGGGGCGGTACGGGCTGGAGTGGCTGCACGCGCCGCTGCCGATGGCGCACCCCTTCGACGACGGCACGGCCGCCGTGCTCTCCCGCTCCGTCGCCGAGACCGCGGCGTCCTTCGGCGCGCGCGACGCCGGCGCCTACCGGCGGCTCGTCCAGCCGTTCCTCGGCAGGTGGGACACCCTCGTCCGCGACTTCATGTCCCTGCCCGCGACCGCCCTGCCCCGCGACCCCGTCACCCTCGCCCGGTTCGGGATCGCCGGCCTGCCGCCCGCCACCTGGCTGATGCGCCGCTTCCAGGAGGAGCGGGCCCGCGCCCTGTTCTCCGGGCTCGTCGCCCACGTCATCGCCCCGCTGAACGGCATCGCCACGGGCGCCGTCGGCCTCGTCTTCGCGCTCGCCGCGCACGCCGTCGGCTGGCCCATGCCGCGCGGCGGCTCCCAGTCCCTCTCGGACGCCCTCGCCCGCTACCTGGCCGACCTGGGAGGGACGGTCCACACCGGGTTCGAGGTCAAGCGCCTCGACGACCTGCCGCCCGCCCGCGCGTACGTCTTCGACACCTCCCCGACGGCCCTGGCCCGTATCGCCGGCCTCGGCCGCTTCTACGACGGCTACCGCTACGGCGCCTCCGTCTTCAAAATCGACTACGCGCTGTCGGGCCCCGTCCCCTGGACCGCCGAGGCGCCGCGGCGCGCCGGCACCGTCCAGATCGGGCCCCGCACCCGCGACATCGACGCCGCCCTGCAACTCGCCGGCAGCGGGCGCGCCCCCCGCAACCCGTTCCTGATCACCGCCCAGCCCAGCCTCGTCGATCCCGGCCGCGCACCCGACGGCAAGCACGTCTTCTGGGCGTACGGGCACGTCCCCGCCGGCTGGGACGGCGACCTCACCGACGCCGTCGAACGCCGACTGGAGCGCTTCGCACCGGGCTTCCGCGACCTCGTCCTGGCCCGCGCGACCGCCGGCCCGCCGCAGCTCGCCGCCCGCAACCCGAACTACGTCGGCGGGGACATCGCCTGCGGCGCCGCCTCCGGCCTCCAACTCCTCCTCCGGCCGCGCCTGTCGCTGTCCCCCTACACGACACCGCACCCGGCCGTCTTCCTCTGCTCCTCCGCCACCCCGCCCGGCCCCGGCGTCCACGGCATGTCCGGCCACAACGCGGCCAAGGCGGTGTGGCGGCACCTGCGAAAGGCCCCGTGAGCGATGCGCATCACCCTCGTCCAGGGCGACATCACCGCCGAGCACGCCGACGCGATCGTCAACGCCGCGAACTCCTCCCTGCTCGGCGGCGGCGGAGTCGACGGCGCGATCCACCGGCGCGGCGGCCCGGACATCCTGGCGGCCTGCCGCGCCCTGCGCGCCTCCCACTACGGCAAGGGCCTGCCCACGGGCCAGGCGGTCGCCACCACCGCCGGGCGCCTCCCGGCCCGATGGGTCATCCACACGGTCGGCCCAGTCTGGTCCCGGGACGAGGACCGCTCCGCACTCCTCGCCTCCTGCTACCGGGAGTCCCTCCGCGTGGCCGACGAACTGGGCGCCCGCACGGTCGCCTTCCCCGCTATCTCGACGGGCGTCTACGGCTGGCCGATGGACGACGGCGCCCGCATCGCTGTGGAGGCGGTCCGGGCCGCAGGGACCGCCGTCGAGGAGGTCAGGTTCGTCCTCTACGACGAGCGGGCGTACCGGGCGTTCGCCGAGCGGATCGGCGCCCCGGAGGCCGGGTGACGAGGTCCAGTCCTGGGCGGCTTCACCCTTCCCCGCCGGGTGCCGGGCGGAAACGCGGAAAATGCGTGCCGGGGTCGCCGGGTGCTCCAGCAGAATCGGCCCCATGACTGACACGGGGGTCGTCCGCGACGCGCTCACCGGCTGGGCGGCGGGCCGCGGTTCTGAGGGGGCGGTACGGGAGCTCGTCGCGGCGGAGGGCGTACGGTCCGCGGTGCTGGTGGAAGGGCGCAGTGACCTCGCGGCGCTCGAAGCCTCGGCCGCGCGCTTCGGCCGAGCCCTGGACGCCGAGGGGATCTGCGTCGTCCCGATGGGCGGTGCGATGAACGTGGGGCGCTACGCCGTCCTCCTGGGCCCGCAGGGCCTGGGGCTGCGCCTCACCGGGCTGTGCGACGCGCGGGAGCGGCCCTACTACGACCGCGCGTTCGCGCGCGCGGGCGCCCCCGCCGAGGGGGTCTTCGCGTGCGTGGCGGACCTGGAGGAGGAGCTGATCCGGGTGCTGGGCGTACCGCGGGTGGAGGAGATCGTCGAGGCCGAGGGCGACCTCGTGCCGTGGCGCACGTTCACGCGGCAGCCGGCGCAGCTGGGCCGGAGCCGGCAGGACCAGATGCGGCGCTTCCTCGGCACCAAGAAGGGCCGCAAGATCCGCTACGGACACCTCCTGGCGGCAGCACTGGAGCCGGGCCGGGCGCCGGCTCCCCTGGAGGCCCTGTTCGCCCGGCTGTGAGCGGGCCGCGGCCTGCGGGGTCAGCGCACGGCCACCAGGACGCGGCTGTCGCCGTACTGCCAGACTGTGCCCGCCTCGCGGAACCCGGCCTCGTGGAGGAGGGCGATGTGCGCCGACACCGGTAGGTCCGCGTCCGCGCACGGGGGGTGGCAGGTGGTGTCGTGGAGGGTGAGGTAGGGGGCGAGTTCGGGGTCGGCGGCCGCGCCCTTCCACCACGACTGCCAGTCCTCGTGGGTGAAGGCCAGGTTCCGTTCGGCGTGGCGGCGGCCCAGGTCCACCGCGAGGTCGCGGATGGCGGGGGAGTCGGGCCGGATGTGGTCGCCGTTGACCAACACGCCTCCGGGGCCGATCCGTTCGGCCAGATCCCGGTAGACGGCGGCCAGGGTGTCCTGGTCGAGGTAGTGCAGGGCGGTCGTGGAGACGGCCGCGTCGACGGGCCGGTCCAGGCCGAGGGCGTCGAGCCAGCCCGCCGCCCCGATCAGGGACCGGACGTGGCGCAGCCGCGCCCCGGCGCCGTAGTGGGCGCGGCCCAGCTCCAGCAGCAGCGGATCGGCGTCGACGGCGACCACCTCGGCGCCGGGCAGCCGCTCGGCGAGCCGGGCGGCCAGCGCGCCCGGCCCGCTGCCCAGGTCCAGCAGCAGGGGGTCCCGTCTGCCGCGGGTGGCCTGTTCCACGACGTCGGCGATGACCGTGAACCGCTCCTCGCGGTCCACCGCGTACCGCTGCTGCTGGCACTCCCAGCGCTCCACCCAGCGCGCCGCCGTCACCGCACTCAAGTCCATAGTGAAAATCATTGCAGCTTGGCGAGGGCGGAGAGCAACTTCTCCATCTCTTCGAGTGTGTTGTAGACGTGCAGGCTGACGCGCACCGACCCGTCCCTGGGATCCCGCCCCGCCTGGCAGTGGTCGTCCGACCGGACCATGAAGCCGTGGCTGAACAGGATGAACCCCAGGTCCTGCGAGCCGATCCCGTGGTGCCGGAACGTCACGATCGAGCCCCGCCGCTGCACCGCCGTGCCGGCCGCGAGGCTGCTGCGGCAGCCCAGCACCTCGTACGCCGGCATCCGGGACAGCCCGTCGGTGAGCACGGACGCGAGCGCCGCCGTCCACCGGGCGATCCGCTCCACCCCGGCGTCCTCCAGCCAGTCCAGGGCCGCGGCCAGGCTCGCGATGCCCGCGGTGTTCGGCGTCCCGGCCCAGCCGCCGGGCCGGAACGCGGGCCCCCGCGCGCCGCGGGCCCACACCGCGCCGGTCCCCGGCAGGGCCAGCGCCTTGTGCCCGGAGAACACCACGAAGTCGACGTCCAGGTCGGCGACCGACACCGGCTGGTGGCCGACGCTCTGCGCGGCGTCCAGGCAGATCGGCACGTCCGGGCCGACCGCCTCGCGGATGCGGTGAACGTTCATGTCGGCCCCGTACACGTGGTGGACGTGCGTCGCGGCCACGAACCGGGTGCGCGGGCCGACCAGTCCGGCCAGCGCCCGCGCGTCGTAGTCCCCGGTACCGGCCTGGCAGGGCAGCTCCCGCACCCCGATCCGCACCCCCTGCGCGGCCAGCAGGTCCCGGGCCTCCAGCCAGGGGTCGAGGTTGGCCCGGTGGTCGCCGAACGGCACGACGATCTCGTCCCCGTCGCGCAGCAGCCCCGGCAGCCAGTCGCGCGCGATCGTCCGCAGGCCTTCCGTCGTCCCGCCGGTGAAGTGCACCGACGACGCCCCGGCGGCCCGGTCCCCCAGGAACTCCCGCACCCGCTCCGCGGCGCCCGCGACCAGCGCCGTCGTCGCGTTCGCCCACGGGTACGAGCCGCGGCCCACATTGGCGTTCGAGGTCGTCAGGTACGTGTGCACGGCGTCCAGGACCTGCCGCGGCTTCTGCGCGGTCGCCGCGCTGTCCAGGTACGCCTGCCCCGGGTTCCCGGCCACGATGGGGAAGTCGGCGCGCAGCGGCCGCTGCCACGCCGCCAGCTCCCGCAGCTCCGCCGGCGGATCCGGCCGCGGATCCGGCCGCCGGTCCGGCCCCGCCATCAGTCGCGCACCAGGGGCGCGCCCGCGTCCCGCCAGGCGACGATCCCGCCGGCGAGGCTGCGCACGTCCGGATGCCCCATGCGGGTCAGCAGGGCCGCGTACCGCAGGGACTGCTCGCCGATGGGGCAGGCCAGCAGCACCGGCCGGCTCGTGCTGAACGGCATCCCGCCGCGTACGAGTTCCGCGAACAGCTCGTCCACGATGTTGACCGAGCCGTCGATGTGCAGCGCCCCGTACGCGAACGGGCCGCGCAGGTCCACGACCAGCGGCCGCCCCGACTCCACCCAGGCGCGCGCCTCCGGCACCTCCACGGACCGCGCGGCGGCCAGCTCGGCGTCCGTGACGGTGTCGGCGGAGTTCCGCACGGGGGGCCGGCCCAGCAGCTCCGGGCGGCGCTGGCGGACGTAGCCGAGGTAGCCCTCCGTGCGGTCGCACACCACGAACACGGCGGTCCGGCGCTCCGTCAGCTCCGCGTCGACCGCCCGCAGGTGGCGTACGGCACCGTGGTACGCCGCCCCTCCGGTCGGCCCGGAGAGCATCCCGCAGCGGCGCAGCAGCACCAGCATGCCGTCGAGGGCCTCGTCGGAGGTCACCGCCTCGATCGCGTCGTAGACCGCCGGGTCGAACAGGCCCACCTCCTGCACCTCGTCGGCGGTGCGGATCCCCGGGATGAAGTCCGACTTCGCGCCGACGAGCCCGACCACCCGCACTGACGGGTCGTGCGCGCGCAGGGTGCGGGCGATGCCCGTCGAGGAGCCGGCGGTGCCCACGCAGGCGATGAACCAGTCCGGCGCCCGGCCGTCCAGGTCGGCGATGATCTCCGGGCCGGTTCCCTCCGCGTGCGCCTGCGCGTTCAGCGGGTTGAAGTACTGGTCGGTGTGGAGGTGCGCGCTCCCGGGGACGCTGAGCTGCTGGTGGAAGAGGGTCAGCGGATCGGCGGTGTCGGTCGGGTCCAGGCACTCGCTCTGCCCGGGCAGCTCCTCGATCCGCGCGCCGAGCAGCAGCAGCAGGTCCTTGACCTCGGGCACCCGCATGCGGTTGGTGACGCTCTTGAACGGCAGCCCGTGCATCCCCGCGATCAGCGCGAGCGCCTTGGCGGTGTTGCCGCTGGACAGCTCGACGACCGTCTCGCCGCGGGCGGCCGCGCCCGCCAGCCGGTCGCGCACCATGTTCCAGGCCGGCCGGTCCTTCAGCGAGCCGAACGGGTTGAGCATCTCCAGCTTCGCGTACAGGTCGATGTTCCGGAGTCCGTGCACGTCCGGGTCGATGCGCACCAGCGGCGTGTTGCCGATGGCCTCCGTGATGCTCTCGTACCTCATGTGCCTCATCCCCCCGCTTCCGTGACCGGCCAGTACTGCTCGTCGAGGCACCAGCGCCAGACCCCTTCCTCCTCCCTGACGGCGACCTTCCGGGCCGTGGGCTGCCGCTGCGCCCGGGTGGCCGTGAAGTCCATGCAGTATCCGGCGGTGTTGGGGAACGCCAGCAGGTCGCCGGGGTCCGGCAGCCGCGGCAGGAAGACGGTGCGGCGGGTGATCAGGTCGGCCTCCAGGCACAGGTTGCCCATCAGGTGCACCCCGACGGGGCCGGGCTCCTCCGGGCGGGCACCGCGCCGGGGCACCAGGACGGGGTCGACGAGCACCCCGTGGTCCTCCAGGCCGACGTCGCCGGCGTTGAGCGCGAGCCGCACCCACGGCGGGCCCCCGGTGTCGGTGCGCACCTCCAGGACCCGGCCGAGGGTCAGCCCGCACTGGTCGGCGAGGGCGCGGCCCGGCTCGGCGTACACGTCGCACAGGCTCTCCAGCAGCAGCGTGCCGAGCGGCCTGCCGAGGGTGGGGGCCGGCCGGGACAGCAGCTCGTCCAGGTACGCGGGCCCCGCCGCCGGCCGGTGGGCCGGGTAGAGGGCGAGCGAGCCCTTCAGGGTGCCGTTCTCCACGCGCAGGCCGTAGCCGTGCCCGCCCCAGGCCAGCGGGCCGCGGCGGCCCAGCGCGGCCTCGGTGAGGGCGGTGGTGTACCGCTCCCACTGGGCGGCGTGGGCCAGGTAGCTGACGCCGTATCCGCCGCCGACGTCGATCGCGCGCGGCCGGAACCCGCGCGAGCGCAGCTCGTCCACGGCCCGGATGCAGCCCTCCAGGGCGGTGGCCTTCTCGTCGGTGCTCGTGGTGTCCAGGTGGTAGCCGACGCCGACGGGCTCCACGGCGTCGCGGTGCTTCTCCAGCAGGTCCAGCAGCGGGCCCAGCGCTCCGGCGGGCGTGCCGAAGCGGCTGCGCCGCGACAGGGTCCGCGCCCCGGCCCCCTCGAACCCGGACAGCCGCAGGACGACCTCCAGCCGGGGCAGGCCGTGGGCGCGCACGAGGCGGGCGGCCTGCTCCAGCTCGCCGGGCCCGTCGGCGTTCAGAGTGGCGCCGGTGCGCGCCGCCAGCCAGAGGAAGGCGGGGTCCTTGGGGCCGGTCGCCATCAGCCGGCCGCCGGTGAACCCGGCGCCGAGTGCGTGCCGTAGCTCCTCCAGGGAGGCGGCGTCCAGGCAGGCGGAGGTGGCGGCGAGCTGCCGGACGAGGGCACTGGAGCCGGTCGCCTTGTGCGCGAAGTAGATGCGGCCGCCCAGCCGGTGCCGGCGCAGGACGGCGGCGAACTGCGCGGCGTTGCGCCCGATCTCCTCGGGCAGGACGACGGCCAGGGGTGAGCCCAGCCCGTCGACAAGCCCGTGCAGGAACGGTCCGGCACGCAGCAGCGATGCCGGGCCCGCGGTGAGGCGGGGTTCCAGGTACAAGGGGGCGTCGCTCATTCCGGCCGTCCCTCCCAGACGATCGACTGCGGGCCCGCTCCGTGATCCATTCGTACGGCTGTGCACATCATCGCTCCACAACTGCCGCAGCTAAAGGGGGCGTGGGGAAGCACGGGGGGCGTGCGGCCGGAATGAAACCGGCGCCCGCGGCCGGGGGACGGGGGAAGGCAGCGGCCCGGAAGCACCCGTTCCGGCGGCGGGGCAGCGGGGTCGCCGCCCGCGATGCGGGGGCCGGGGGCGCCGTAGGAACGCCCGCGGCGGCGCCCACCCGGACTGCGGCCCGGCGGACCGCCCGGCCTGGCGTGCGCGCCGGCCGCGGGGGCGGAGGGCGCGCGGCGGCGTCCCACGCCGGGTTCCCGCCGCCCGGGGCCCCGCCGCCCCGGCGGTCACAGCGTGAGGCTCATCAGCACGTCGTCCCGGTCGTCCCCCGGCGCCACCCGCAGTGCCCCCGGCCAGCGGCCCACCTCCTCCCAGCCCAGCCGCCGGTAGAACCCCTCCAGGCCGCAGCCCGACCGCACGCTGAGCTGGAGCCGCTCCACCCCCATCGCGCCGCGGGCCACGGCGGCCGCGGCCGCCATGAGGGCGCTGCCCGTCCCGCGGCCCCGGAAGCGGGGGTGGGTCTGGACGTGGTTGACCACCGCGCAGTGGGCGACCAGCGGGTGCGGGTCGCGGCGCAGGACGAGCCAGCCCGCGAGCGTCCCGCCGCGCACGGCGGCGAGCAGCCGGCACCGCGCCGGGTGCAGCGCGCCGAGGAGGCGCTCCACCTCCGGTGCGACGGCGGAGGCTGCGACGGGTGGCATGGGCATGCCCGGCGCGATCACCGCGCCGCCGGCGTTGGCGACGGCGGCCCAGCAGTCGGCCAGTTCGCGGGCGAGGCCGGGCGGGACGCCGTCCGGGCTGGTCAGGTGCACGACCTGGAACAGCCGGTCCGGGCGGTCGCCGCCCCCGGCGTCGCGGGCCTGCGGATCGGCCATGTGCGCTCCCCGCCGGCGGTGCGGCGCCGCGGCCGCGGGCGTGCCGGCCCGTCCGCGGCCGTCCCGCCGGCAGGCCCGGCGCGGACCCCGGAGGACTACCCGCGGCAGGGCGGCCCCGACACGTGGGAGGCCGCGGGAGGCCAGGGGACGCGGCGCGGGTCAGTCGTGCGGGGCCTCCCCGCTCACCCGGTGGTCGGCGTGGCTGAGCGCCTCCAGGACCAGCCGCCGCAGGTGGCCGTCCGTCAGCCGGTAGTGGACGTACCGCCCCTCCTTGCGGGCCTCCACCAGCCGTGCGAGCCGCAGCTTCGCCAGGTGCTGGCTGACGGCCGTCCGCGAGGCGGCGCACTGCTCGGCCAGCGAGCCGACGTCGGACTCGCCCTGGGCGAGCAGCCACAGCAGGTGCAGGCGCGTGGCGTCGGACAGCAGGGCGAAGACGGCCGCCGCCTCGGCCAGCCGCGCACCGTCCGGCGCCCGCAGGTGCGAGGTGTCCGCAGGTGGCAGGGGATTGCTCGGGGGCATGGGGACAGCCTAGTGCTGTGACCGGTTGTCCCGGCCCGCAGCGCTTCCGGGCGACCGGGCCGGCGGGTGCGCCGGCGGCACCCGCCTGCTCGTCATGTGCGCATCTGCGCACCTGACGCTACGGTGGTGGGGAGAGCCCGCCCCGCCGAGCGGAAGGCCCCGCATGCTCCCGGTCCTGCGCAACCGCACCTACCGGCACCTGTTCGCCGCCCAGGTCGTCGCCCTCACGGGCACCGGCCTGGCCACGGTCGCCCTGGGACTCCTCGCCCACGACCTCGCCGGGCCCCGTGCCGGCTCCGTCCTCGGCACCGCCCTGGCGATCAAGATGGTGGCGTACGTGGCCGTCGCACCCGCCGTCGGCGCCCTCGCGCACCGGCTGCCGCGCCGCGCCCTCATGGCGGGCTCCGACCTCGCCCGCGCCGCCGTCGCCCTCTCCCTGCCGTTCGTCGACCGCGTCTGGCAGGTCTACCTGCTGGTCTTCCTGCTCCAGGCGGCCTCCGCCGCCTTCACCCCCACCTTCCAGGCAGTGATACCCGACGTCCTGCCCGACGAGCGCGACTACACCCGGGCCCTCTCCCTCTCCCGCCTCGCCTACGACCTGGAGACCCTGTTCAGCCCCGCCCTGGCCGCCGTCCTCCTCGCCGTCACGACCTACGACCGCCTCTTCCTCGGCACCGTCGCCGGCTTCCTCGCCTCCGCCGTCCTCGTCGTCTCCGCCGCCGTGCCGCGCCCGCCGGCCGCCGCACCGCCCCCCGACACCGCCGGGGCCGGGGGCGGCCGGCACGCCGGGCACGCCCACGCCCGCGCCGCCGCCGGCGTCCGCCTCCTCCTCGCCGCCCCGCAGCTGCGGGCGCTGCTCCTGCTGAACCTGACCGTGGCCGCGGCCGGCTCCCTCGTCACCGTCAACACCGTCGTCTGCGTCCGCGACCTGCTGGGCCGCGGCACGGGCGACGTCGCCCTCGCCCTCGGCGCGTACGGGGCCGGCTCGATGGCCGTCGCCCTGGCCCTGCCCCGCCTCCTCGACCGCGTCTGCGACCGCACCGTGATGCTGCGCGGCGGGGCCGCCCTGGCCGCCGTACTCGCCGCCGCCGGCGCCCTGACCGCGGCCGCGCCCGGATCCTGGCGGTGGCCCGCACTCCTCGCCGCGTGGGCGGCCCTCGGCGCCGCCGGGTCCGCGGTGCTCACCCCCGCGGGCCGCCTGGTGCGCCGGGCGGTTCCGGCCGGGCGGCGCACCGAGGCCTTCGCCGCGCAGTTCTCCCTCTCCCACGCCTGCTGGCTGCTGACCTACCCGCTGGCCGGCTGGGTCGGCGCCACCGCGGGCCTCACCGCGGCCGCCGCCGCCCTCGGGGTGCTCGCCGCCGGCTCCGTGCTCGCCGCCGCCGCACTGTGGTGCCCGTCCGCGGAGCCGGCCGGGCCGCCCGCCGGCCCCGCCCCGCGGCCCGGGCGCGCGCCCGTACCGGCTGCCGGGGGCCCGGCATCCGCAACGGGAAACCCGGCCGCCGGGGCCGGGCGGCTGCACCGCCTCCTCGCCCCCCGCCACGGCCGCTGACCGGTCCGGCCGCCGAGGTTTTCCACAGGCCGCGGCACGGTGTCGCCGCGGGTCGGTAGGCTGCCCGTCATGACCCTTACGGACGCGACCCCCGAGACCGGCGCCGCCCTGGAGGTGCTCCACCGCGTCTTCGGGTACGACTCCTTCCGCGGCGAGCAGCAGCACATCATCGAGCACGTCGCGGGCGGCGGCGACGCCCTGGTGCTGATGCCCACCGGCGGCGGCAAGTCGCTCTGCTACCAGATCCCCGCGCTGGTCCGGCGCGGCACCGGGGTGGTGGTCTCCCCGCTGATCGCCCTCATGCAGGACCAGGTCGACGCGCTGACGGCGCTCGGCGTCCGGGCCGGCTTCCTGAACTCCACCCAGGGCATCGACGAGCGGCGCACCGTCGAGCAGCTCTTCCTCGCGGGCGAGCTCGACCTGCTCTACCTCGCCCCCGAACGGCTCCGCACGGAGGGCACGCAGCGCCTCCTCGACCAGGGCGAGGTCTCCCTCTTCGCCATCGACGAGGCGCACTGCGTCGCCCAGTGGGGCCACGACTTCCGCCCCGACTACCTCGCGCTGTCGATGCTCCACGAGCGCTGGCCCGACGTCCCGCGGATCGCCCTGACCGCGACGGCCACCCCGGCGACGCACGCCGAGATCGCCGCCCGCCTCGGCCTGGAGGACGCCCGGCACTTCGTCGCCAGCTTCGACCGGCCCAACATCCAGTACCGGATCGCCGGGAAGGACAACCCGCTCAAGCAGCTCCTGGAGCTGATCCGCACCGAGCACGAGGGGGACGCCGGCGTCGTCTACTGCCTGTCGCGGTCCTCGGTGGAGAAGACCGCGGCGTCCCTGGTGGAACACGGCATCGACGCCGTCGCCTACCACGCCGGCATGGACGCCGCGACCCGCGCCGCGAACCAGTCCCGCTTCCTGCGCGAGGAGGGCGTCGTCGTCGTGGCGACGATCGCCTTCGGCATGGGCATCGACAAGCCCGACGTGCGCTTCGTCGCCCACCTCGACCTCCCCAAGTCCGTCGAGGGCTACTACCAGGAGACCGGCCGCGCCGGCCGCGACGGCGAACCCGCCACCGCCTGGCTCGCGTACGGCCTCCAGGACGTCGTCCAGCAGCGCAAGATGATCGAGGGCTCCGAGGGCGGCGACGCCCACCGCCGCTCGCTGACCGCACACCTCGACGCCATGCTCGCCCTGTGCGAGACCGTCGACTGCCGCCGGGTCCGGCTGCTCGCCTACTTCGGCCAGGAGTCCGGCCCCTGCGGCAACTGCGACACCTGCCTGACCCCCGCCGAGTCCTGGGACGGCACGGTCGCCGCGCAGAAACTCCTGTCGACGGTGTGGCGGCTCGCCCGCGAGCGCCGGCAGAAGTTCGGCGCCGGCCAGATCATCGACATCCTCCAGGGCAAGAAGACCGCCAAGGTCATCCAGTTCGACCACGACCGGCTGTCCGTCTTCGGCGTCGGGGCGGACCTCGGCACGGCCGAATGGCGCGGTGTCGTCCGCCAGCTCCTCGCCCTCGGCCTGCTCGCCGTCGAGGGCGAGTACGGGACGCTCGTCCTGACCGAGGCCAGCGGGGAGGTCCTCGGCGGCCGCCGGACCGTCCTCCTGCGCAAGGAGAAGGCACCGGCCGGCGGCCAGACCCGCAAGGTATCCGCAGGCCGCGGCGGCAAGGGCGCCCGCGTGCCCGCCGACCTCCCGGCGGCCGCCGTCCCCGTCTTCGAGGCCCTCCGGGCCTGGCGCGCCGCGACCGCCCGCGAACAGGGCGTCCCCGCGTACGTCGTCTTCCACGACGCGACGCTCCGGGAGATCGCCACCCGCCTCCCCGCGACCACGGCGGAACTGGGCACGGTGGGCGGCGTGGGCGAGGCGAAACTCGCCAAGTACGCGGAGGGCATCCTGGCGACCCTGGCCCCCCTGTCCGCGGCGGCCCCGGCAGCCGCAGAGGCCCCGAGTCCGGCCCCCGCAGCCCGCCCGCCGCACGACGACGAGCCCCCGCTGGACGAGGAACCCCCCTTCGACGCGGAGGAAACCGACCCGCCCTGGGACGACTGGGAGTAGGCCGGGCCCCACGTGAGGGACCCCGGGCGCGCCGCGGCCGCGGCGCGCCCGGGGAAGGTTCAGGGGGCCGGGCGGGCCAGGATGGCGCACGGGCGCGCCGCAGAGGCAAGATCGCCTCATGCCCCATCTCGGACTCGTGACCGTGGTCGTACGTGACTACGACGAAGCCATCGCCTTCTATCGGGACGCCCTCGGGTTCGAGCTCCGGGAAGACACCCGGATCGACGACGACAAGCGATGGGTGGTCGTCGCCCCGCCCGGGTCCCGGGAGACGGCCCTGCTCCTGGCCAGGGCCGCGACCGGCGATCAGGAGGCCCGTATCGGAGACCAGACCGGCGGCCGGGTCGGCTGGTTCCTCCACACCGACGCGTTCGACCGCGACCACGCGCGGATGCGGGCGGCCGGCGTCGTGTTCGAGGAGGCGCCCAGGCAGGAGCCGTACGGCATGGTCGCCGTCTTCCGGGACCTGTACGGCAACCGCTGGGACCTGCTCCAACTGCACCCGCCCGGTGACGCCGGACGGTAGCTGCCCCGCACGCTGCCGCTCTGCCGCGTACACGGCCCGCCTCATGCCGGCTGCCGCGAGGCCTGGGCCGGGCCTGTTCGGGCTGGGCCCGATGAGGGCGGAGTGGGCGCCGGCCGCCGGGCGCGCGAAGCCTGCGCCGCTGCTCCCTTCTGCTGGCGGCACGTCAATCTCCTTGGGCCGCAATTTGAGTTGGCCGGTCCGCCGGGGAGCGCGTCCGGCCGGATGCGCGCCGCGTCGGACCGGGCCGCGTCGCGGGTGCCGGTGACCGCATGCCGCTTGCGGCGGGTACCGAGTCTCCCGCCCCCGCCCCCGCCCGCGGGTGCGGGGAGCCCGCCCGACGGTGCCCTGCCGGGCCTCCCGTCGGCCAAAGCGCCTGCCTGTGAGGCGACTTCCGCCCTCCCGTGGCGCACCCCCGAGGCGCTCGGGTCGCCCGGGTGCGGGGCGCTTGGTCCCGGGCCAAGCTGGGGGCATGAGCGACGACCCCCCGGGCCGGCCCGCCACGGAGCTGCGCCTTGCCCTGGCGATGCGCGGAGGCGTCAGCCTCGCCGTGTGGATGGGCGGGGCGTGCTGTGAGACCGCGGCTCTGCGGGCCGCGGCTCCCGGGCGACGCCCGCAGGGCCGCGAGGGCGCCCAGCCGCCCGCCGCCGATGCCGCGGGCGAGCAGGGCGGGCCGGAAGGGGCGGAGGGAGCGCCGGGTGGGGAGGGGCTGTACTCGTCGGACACGCCGGCCGGCCCTGGGGCTGCAGGCAGTGCGGTCCGCCCAGGTGCCGCGGGCGGCGCCGAGGCCGCAGACCCGCCCGCCGGCGGCGGGCGGGGGGTGTACCGGGGGATGCTGGCGGCCTGCGGGTATCGGCATGTCGACATCGATGTGCTGGCGGGGACCAGTGCCGGAGGGCTCAACGGGGTGCTGATGGCCTGCCACCTGGTCTACGGGATGCCGTTCGGGCGGGGCGTACGCGACCTCTGGCTGGGGGTGGGAGATCTCGAGGGGCTGCTGCGGCACTCGCGGCCGTTCCTCGTCCCGGATTCCCTGCTCCGGGGAGACGAGGTCTTCCACCAGGAGCTGTGCAGCGCCCTCGGCCGGCTCGTCGACGAGGCGCCGCCCGGCTGGACGCCGCCCGCCTCGCTGCGGCTGATGCTGACCGCGACCCGGCTGCGGCCCCGCCCGGACCGGGTGCGGCCCACCCTCGGCGCGCCCCTGCCCGTCGGCCGGTCGCAGGCCTACTTCCGGTTCCGCCACCGCGCCGCCCTCACCGACTTCCCGGACGAGTCCACCGGCACCGCCCGGGACGCCGCCCTCGCCCGCCTGGCATACGCGGCGCGCGCCTCGTCGTCGTTCCCCGGCGCCTTCGAGCCGGCCCGGGTGTACGTCGGCCCCGGCTCGAAGCTTGCCTCCGCCGCCCCGGACGCCGTCGACATGCGCGGCGTCAGCAGCGAGACGGGCCGACCGGACCCCGACCTCGACGGCTGCGTCGAACTCGTCGACGGGGGAGTGCTCGACAACATCCCCGTCGCCTGGGCGGTGCGGGCCGTCGCCGCGGCCCCCGCGGTCCGGCCCGCCGAGCGCTGGCTGCTGTTCCTGCAGCCCGTCCCGCCGTTCCCGCCCGCCCCCGCGACGGGCGCGGCGGCCCGGCGCGGGGCCACCCGCCTCGTCCGTGCGGCCGCAGCCTCCTTCGCGGTGAAGGCCGGCGCCGAGTCCCTCCGCGACGACGCCCTCGAACTGGACGCCGCCGAGGCCGCGGCCCGGTACCGGCACTGCGCCGGCGGCGTCCTGCCCCCGCACCTCGACACGCTGGGCGAGACCGCCTTCGCCCGGCTGGGCCGCTACCGGCGCACCGTCGGCGCCGCCGAGGCCGCGCGGCTGATCCGGCTCCTCGCCGACCCGGCCGGAGTGACCGGCCCGGACCCCCTGCCGCTGCCCGCAGGCCCGGACCCGCTGGAACCGCTCGACGCGAAGGGCAGCGGCGCGGCCGAGCTGTTCGCCCGGCTGCGCGACCCCGCCGCCGCGGCCCGGCTCGTCCTGCCCGACGGGCGGGCCGCCCTGCCCCGGCCCGGCCATTCGCCGCTGCCCCTGGCCCGCACGGTGCGCCTGCTCATGGACTGGGTCCGGGCCTGGGAGGACGACGACCCGCGGGCCGACTCCGGAACGGTCCGGGAGCTGCGCCGCCGGCTCTACGCCGCCCGCTTCGCCGTCGCCGCCCTGATCGCTGCCCGGGACCGGCTGCTGCTCGCCGCCTACGGCGAGGCACTGGCCGGCGGGGAGCCGCCCGCCGACGCCGCCGCGCCCTACCGGAGCGCCACCCTCCGCCTGCGACGCCTCCTGACGGATCCTCCGCCACCCGGGGCTGACCCGGCGCAGTGGGAGGCCTGGGCGGTCGGCCTCGCCCGGGACGCCGGCGCCGCCACGGCCTCCGCCCCCACCGCCGACGCGGCCGGCGCGGCTCCTGAAGACCTCGCCGCCGCCCACGCCCCGCTGTGGCCGCTCCTGACCCACCTCGCCGGCCGGATCGGGCGGGCCGCGCCCCCCGGCCTCGACGGCTACGAGCCGCTGAGGGAAGCCGCGACGGCCCCGTACCCCGGGATGGCCGACGCCCTCGCCTTCGCGGAGGTGCTGCTGGGGCCGCTGCGCCCCGACCCGCTCGCCGAGCCCACCGGCATCTCCTTCCGCGCCGTCTCGGCGGCCGAGACCAGCTGGGCGACCCGCCGGGTCCTGGACGGCCTGGGCGAGGCCCCGCCGGCGAAGGACGTCGTCCGCGCCAAGCTCGGCGGCAACCAGCTGAACAACTTCGCGGCCTTCCTCAGCGTCCGCCGGCGGATGGGCGACTGGATGTGGGGCCGCCTCGACGGAGCCGCCTCCCTGGTCTCCGTCGTCGCCACCGACGAACGCCTGCAACGGTTCCTCGCCGCTGCCCCCGCCGCCGCCGGAGCCGGCGCCTCCCGCGCCGCCGACGCCCCCGCCGCCGCGGAAAGCCCCCGCGATCCCTCGGACCTCGTCGACCTGCCGAGGCTGGGCCGCCTCGTCGCCGGGGCGACCGGCCTGGGCGCACGGTTCACCGACGCCTGGGCCGCCGACCTCGCGGCCCGCTCCCCGCAGGCCGTCGGCCCCTGCCAGCGCGTACGCGACGTGCTGACCGAGCTGCGCCAGCGCGAGATCCTCGCGGAGGAGCTTCCGCTCCTCCTCGCACTCGGCGACGGCAACCGGCCGCCCGACCCGCTGCCCGACCCGCCGCCCCTCGACCCCGAGCACGTCGACGAGGCCCTCAAGGCGTTTGCCGCCACCGGGGCCGAAACCGTCGGCGGGCTGCTGCGCGCCCCCGACCCCCGCCGGGCCGCCCTGCGTGCCGGGCTCCTCGCCTGGCCGGCGGTGCAGCCGGCCGGCCGCCGCTGGAGCCGCCTGCCGCAGGGGGCGCTCGGGCTGCTGAAACCGCTGGTCTGGATGCCGCCGCTGAGCGGGGTGCTCGCCCCGTGGAACACCCTGGCCGCCGCCCTGCTGCTGTGGTCGGCCACCGCCTTCGCCACCGGCCGCTGGGGTTCGCTGCTGCCGCACGTCCCGATCTGCCTGTACGCCGCCCTCGCCCTGGCCTGCGGCGTACGCCAGGCCCTGCCGCGGGGCCTGCCGCCCCCGGCCCGCACGGCGCTGCCGCTCGCGGCGGCCGCCCTCCCGCCGGCCGCCCTCGCCGTCCTGCACGGCGCCCACACGCCCGCCCTCGGGCCCGCGGAGCGGACGGTGCTCGTCGGGGCCTGCTCCGCCCTGGCCGCGGCGGCCCTCCTGGCCGCCGGGACGGGCCGGTGGCCGCTGCTCCCGCCGGCGGCGCTGGCCGGGGGCGCCGCGGCCGCCCTCGTGCAGTTCGGCCGGGGCCCGCTCGGCGGCTGGTGGGGCGTGCTCGTCCTGTACACGGTGCTGCTGTGGACGACCTTCGCGCTGCCGTGGCTGTACCCGCGCGACCGGGCGCGTACGGCCCGCGACACAGGGCCGCCGGCCTAAGCCTCGGATAGGGTGAATCGGTACGCATCGGACCCTCCGGGGTGAGGTCGGTGAGGGTGGACACGAAGCAGTCGGCGAGCGGGGGCCCGGACCGGCCCACCGCGGCGGTCGGATACGCGGGGGTGCTCCGCGAGCTGCTGCCGATCGCCCTGTGGCGGGAGGACGCCGACGGGCGCGTCGTGGAGTGGTCGCTCGCCGCCCAGGACCTGCTGGGGCACCGCCCCGAGGACATCCTCGGCCGGTCCGGCGCCGACGTCCTCGTCCCCGACACCAACCACGAGCTCGCCCGCCAGCTCACCCGGCGCGTCCAGGCCGGAGAGACGGTCGTCGGCACCCTCCCCGTCCGCCACCGCGACGGGCACCGCGTCACCATGGAGATGTGGATCGTCCCCGCCGTCGACCGGCAGGGCCGCACCGGCGCCCTCCTCATCGCGGTGGAGACCAGCGAGGTCCTGCGGATGCGGGACTCCCTCGCCGCCCTCCAGAGCCTGTTCACCCAGTCGCCCATCGGGCTCGCGACCCTCGGCCCCGACCTGCGGTTCCTGCGCGTCAACGACGCCCTCGCCCGCATGAACGGCGTCAGCCCCGCCGACCACCTCGGCAAACGGCTCACCGAGGTCGTCCCCGGCGTCAACGCCGCCGCCCTGGAGGCGACCATGCAGCGGGTCCTCGAACGAGGCACCGCCGTCGTCGACGTCCGCCGCACCGGCCGCACCCCCGCCGACCCCGACCACGACCGGACCTGGTCCTGCTCCTACGCCCCGCTCCTCGACGGCGCCGGCCGCCCCCTCGGCCTGATCGCCTCCCTCATCGACATCACCGACAGCCAGCGGGCCCAGCTCGACGCCGAACGCGCCCGCCGCCGCTTCGCCGTCCTCGCCGAGGCCGGCACCCGCATCGGCACCACCCTCGACCTGCGGCAGACGGCCGAGGAGACCGCCCAGGTGCTCGTCCCGCGGCTCGCCGACTCCGCCGACGTCCAGCTCCTCGAAGCCGTCCTCGACGACGACGGCGCCGGCACCCACCGCGGCGTACTGCGCCGCCTCGCCGCCGTCTTCCCCGACCCCGCCGCCCCCACCAGGCGGCTCCTCCCCGGACAGACCTTCCGGATCCCCGCCGGGACCGTGTACGAGCAGGTCATCGCCGACGGCCGGCCCATGAACCTCTACCGCTCCGACATCCCCGCCCTCATCTCCGACCCGCGTGCCGAGGCCCTCCGCTCCTACCTCGCCGGCCTCGGGTCCGCCCGCCTCATCCCGCTCGTCGCCCGCGGCACCGTCCTCGGCGCCGTCACCGTCACCCGGCTGGCCTCCCGCGAACCCTTCGACGAGGAGGACTGCATCCTCATCGACGAGGTCGTCGCCCGCGCCGCGCTCAACATCGACAACGCCCGCATGTACACCAACCAGCGGCGCGCCGCCCTCACCCTCCAGCGCAGCCTCACCAACAGCCCCCTGCCCGACGTCACCGGCCTCGAACTGACCGGCCGCTACCTGCCCGCCAGCGACCACGACGTCGGCGGCGACTGGTACGACGCCATCCGCCTCCCCGGCGGCCGCACCGGCCTCGTCATCGGCGACGTCATGGGCCACGGCGTCCACGCCGCCGCCGTCATGGGCCAGCTCCGCACCGCCGTCCGCACCCTCGCCCGGCACGGCGTGCCCCCCGACCGGCTGCTGCGCTCCCTCGACGCCGTCGTCGCGGACCTCGGCGCCGACGAGATGGCCACCTGCGTGTACGCCGTCCACGACCCGGTGTCCGGCGGCTGCACCATCGCCCGCGCCGGCCACCCCCCGCCGGCCGTCGCCACCGGCGACGGCCGGGTCACCTTCCTCGACGGCCCGCCCGGCACCCCCCTCGGCACCGGGAACCGCGAATTCCGCACCGAGCGCATCGCCCTGCCGCCCGGCAGCCTCCTCGTCCTGTACACCGACGGGCTCATCGAAGCCCGCGACCGCGACCTCGACGAGGGCATGGCCCAGCTCGGCTGGGCCCTGCGCGACCCGCAGGGGCCCCTGGACCGGCTGTGCGACGCGATCCTCTCCGCCCTGCTGCCCGCCGCCCCCCAGGACGACGTCGCCCTCCTCCTCACCCGGACGACGGCCGGCCCGCCGCCCCCCACCTGACCCGCACCCGCGGCGGCAGCCGGGCCGCCGCCCGCTCCTCCGCCCCGCCCGTCACCAGGCCAGGTCCTCCAGCGCGTCCGGATCCGGCGCCGGACCCGGCGGCTCCACCGCCGTGAGCGGCAGCTCCGCCCAGATCACCTTCCCGCGCTCCGTGTACCGCGTCCCCCACCGGTCCGCGTACTGCGCCACGAGGAACAGCCCGCGGCCGCCCTCGTCGGTCGTCGCCGCGTACCGCAGGTGCGGCGAGGTGCTGCTCGCGTCGGACACCTCGCAGATCAGGCTGCGGTCGCGCAGCATCCGCACCCGGATCGGCGTGTTCCCGTACCGGATCGCGTTCGTGACCAGCTCGCTCAGGATCAGCTCCGCCGTGAACGCCACCTCGTCCAGCCCCCACTCGGCCAGCTTCGCCGCACTCGCCCCCCGCACCCGCGACACTGCCGCCGGATCCGGCGGAACCTCCCACTCCGCGATCCGGTCGGCCTCCAGCCGCCGCGTGTCCGCGATCAGCAGCGCGATGTCGTCACTCGGCGACGGGAACAGCAGCGCCGCCAGCACGTCCGCGCACTCCTCGTCCGGCGTACGCCGACCCGGCCGCCCCAGCACCTCGCCCAGCATCGCCAGCCCCGTGTCGAAGTCCCGGTCCCGGTCCTCCAGCAGCCCGTCCGTGAACAGCGCCAGCCGGCTCGACTCCGGCAGCCGCAGCTCCACCGCCTCGAACGGCATCCCGCCCACCCCCAGCGGCAGCCCGACCGGCACCTCCGGGAACTCCACCCGCCCGTCCGGCCACACCAGCGCCGGCCCCGGATGCCCGGCGCTCGCCATCGTGCACCGCCCCGACACCGGGTCGTACACCGCGTACAGGCACGTCGCCCCCGTGATCCCCGTCGGCTCCGCGGACCCGTCACCGCCGTAGCCGGACCCCGCCGCACCCGACTCGTTCTGGTCGATCCGGTCGATCAGCTCGTCCAGATGGCCCAGCAGCTCGTCCGGCGCCATGTCCAGCGTCGAGAAGTTGTGCACGGCCGTCCGCAGCCGCCCCATCGTCGCCGCCGCATGCACCCCGTGCCCCACCACGTCCCCCACGATCAGCGCCACCCGCGCCCCCGCCAGCGGGATCACGTCGAACCAGTCCCCGCCCACCCCCGCCTTCGCCGGCAGGTACCGGAACGCCGCATCCACCGCGTTCTGCTCCGGCAGCACCCGCGGCAGCAGGCTCTGCTGGAGCGTCACCGCCGTCGCATGCTCCCGCGTGTACCGGCGGGCGTTGTCGATGGAGACCGCCGCCCGCGCCCCCAGCTCCTCCGCGAACGACAGGTCCTCCTCGTCGAACGCCTCCGGCGTGTCCGCCCGCCAGAAGTTCGCCATCCCGAGCACCACACCCCGCGCCTGCAACGGCACCGAGATCAGCGAGTGCAGCCCGTAGTCCAACGCCGCCCGCGTCCCCGACTCGTCCTGCGCCCGCCACCCCATCGCCGCGTGCAGGTCCGCCGCCAGCACCGCCCGGCCCGCGTCCAGGGCCGCCGCCATCGGCGCCGTCGGCACCTCGAACCGGATCATGTCCCCGACCGGCTGGAGCGGCTGGTCGCTGCGCACCCCGCTCATCGCCGTACGCCGCATCCGCGTGTGCACCCCCGCCGCGAGCGCCGGATCCTCCCCGTGCAGCACCGGCTCCAGCAGCTCCACCGTCACGAAGTCCGCGAACCGGGGGACGGCCACCTCCGTCAGCTCCTCCGCCGTCCGCGCCACATCCAGCGTCGTCCCGATCCGCACCCCCGCCTCGTACAGCATCTGCAGCCGCTCCCGGGCCACCTCCGCACGCCCCGACAGCGCCGCCAGCTCCGTCGAGTCGCGCAGCGTCATCACACTGCCCGACGGATGCCCCCGGTACGGCTTCGTCGGCCGCACGTTCACCGCCAGCAGCCGGTCGCCCGCCAGGTGCACCTCGTCCGTCGCGATCCGCCCCGACAGCAGCAGCGCCGTCGTGCCCGGATCCAGCCCCAGATCGGAGACGTGCCGCTGCTCCGCGTCCTCCGGGAGGTCCAGCAGCCGCCGCGCCTCGTCGTTGGCCAGCAGCAGCCGGTGGTCGGCGCTGATGATCAGGACGCCCTCGCGGACCGCGTGCAGCACCGCCTCGTGGTGCTCGTTCATCCGCGCCATCTCCGCCGCCCCCAGCCCCCGCGTCTGGCGCCGCAGCCGCCGGCTGACCAGCGCCGCACCGCCCGTACCGAGCAGCAGGGCACCCGCGGCCGCGCCCAGCAGCAGCGGCAGCTGGCCCTCCACGGTGTCGGCGACGTTGCCGACCTCTATGCCGGTGGAGACCAGCCCGACCACCGCCCCGTCCGCGTCCCGTACGGGCACCACGGCGCGCACCGCGTCGCTGGGCTCCCCGCGGAACGTCTCGGTGAACGCCATGCCGCCGGTGGCGCGCGACAGGTCCCCGGAGGCCCGCCGGCCGATCAGCTCGGGCCGCGAGTCGGTGTAGCGGACGCCGTCGGGGGTCATCACCGCGACGAAGTCCACCCCGGACGCCTTGCGCGCGGTCTCCGCGAGCGGCTGCAGCACGGCCGTCGGATCCGGCGAGGCCAGGGCGGCGGGCAGCCCCGGCGCCTGCGCGAAGGCCGCGGCGGCGGCCAGGGAGCGGTTGCGTGCGTCGCGCTCACTGTCGTAGCGGGCCTGGAGCAACAAGGCGAGCGCGGCGGCGGCGATCACCAGCAGCACGATCACCGCCTGCAGCGCGAAGACCTGGCCGGCGACGCTGTGCGCACCCCGGGTGAAGCGCGCGACGAGTCCCGGGCTCTGCCCGGTCGGCTGCCGGGGCGGCGATCCCCTGGGTCGACCAAATCGTCCCGCCATGAGCCATTTCTAACACTGACCCGCCGATTCGCGCGTGGCCACGGCGGCGCGGAGGCGGGCGCGCGGGCGGGCGGGGGGCCCGGGAGGCGGGGCGGGCGCCGTCCGGGCGGGGCGGTGGGAGCGGTGCTCCGGGCGGGGGGACGGATGGGTCGGTGGGGCGGGCGGAAGGGGAGGGGGCTTCGGTGGGTCGGGGGTGGGGACTGGCGGGCAGCGCCCGCCCTCCTTCACTCCCGCCCGGCGGAACCGCCCTTCCCCATCCCGGCCGCGCCCCGCGCCCCGCCAGGGGGACGCAGGGCCGAAGCGGGCAGCCGCGCCGCCCGCTTCCGTCAGAGCATCTCCGCCGCGATGTTCGCCGCCACGCGTTCCAGCAGCGGGCCCGCGTTGGCGATGCAGGTTGCCGGGTCGGGCTCGATTTCCGTCAGCGGGTATGCCCGGCGGATGCCGGCCGCGCGGAGTGCCGACTGGTCCAGCAGGAGCCGCCCGCACACCGCGACGACCTCCTTGCCCGCGGCACGCGCCGCCGCGGCGACGCCCGCCGGGGCCTTGCCGTGCAGGGTCTGCTCGTCCAGCGAGCCCTCGCCGGTGATGACGAGCGTCGCCCGTTCCAGGGCGGGGGCGAAGCCCAGCACGTCCAGCATCAGCTCGATGCCGGGCCGGAAGCCCGCGCCGAGCAGCAGCGCGCCGTAGCCGATGCCGCCCGCGCCTCCGGCGCCGGGCGAGGCCGCGAGTTCCGCGGCCTTCGGGCCGATCGCCTGCTCCAGTACGCGCGCGTAGTGGGCGAGCGCCGCGTCGAGCGCCTCCACGTCCTCGGGCGTGGCGCCCTTCTGCGGCCCGTACACCGCCGCGCAGCCCTTGGGGCCGGTCAGCGGGTTGTCCACGTCGCTCGCCAGGACGAAGTCGACCTCCGCGAAGCGCGGGTCGATGCCCGACAGGTCGGCCGAGGCGAGTTCGGCCAGGGCGCCGCCTCCCGGGCCGACCGGTCGGCCGTCCGCGTCCAGGAACACCGCGCCCAGGGCGGCGAGCATGCCCGCTCCGCCGTCGGTGGTGGCGCTGCCGCCCACGCCGAAGACGATCGTGCGCGCCCCGGCGTCCAGGGCGGCCTTCAGGACCTCGCCGGACCCGTACGTGGTCGCCGTCAGCGGGGCGAAGACGCCCGGGGGGAGCAGCTGGAGGCCGGAGGCCTCCGCCATCTCGACCACGGCCGTGCCGTCGCGCAGGGCGAAGGCGGCCGTGACCGGTTCGCCGAGCGGCCCGGTGACCCGAACCTCCCGGCGTTCGAAACCGGCCGCCACGGCGGCCGCGACCGTGCCGTCGCCGCCGTCCGCGACGGGGAGGGTCTCGACCTCCACGCCCGGTACGGCCCTGCGAAGGCCGGCCGTCACCCGCTCGGCGACCTGAACGGCCGTGAGCGAGCCCTTGAACTTGTCCGCGGCGATCAGCACGCGCGCGGCCTCAGATACTGCTCCGTCCGTCACCTTGCCATCCCTTGCTTTCGAACAGTGCAGTCGCGCCCACCCCGAGCCTATCCGGAGGATCCTCTAAAGCCCATGCGTGGCCTGGGCCACACCCGGGCCGGACCCGGTGACGAATACCGACGAAAGGGCTCATGTCGGACCCGTCGGTCCTCTCATCCGCCCTCCCCGCCCCCCGCCTTCGGCCGTGGCCCGGTCGGTAGGGTGGCCGCGTGACCACCACGGATGACTACGCCGCGTACATTGCGAGCCTGCCCCGCGTCCTGGCGGGCGCCGCCGCGCTGTACCGGGACGCGGAGGGCCGCGTCCTGATCGTCGAGCCGAACTACCGGGAGGGCTGGGCGCTGCCAGGCGGCACGATCGAGTCCGACGCGGGGGAGTCCCCGCGGGCCGCCGCCCGGCGCGAGAGCGCCGAGGAGATCGGCCTCGACAGGCCGCTCGGCCGGCTGCTGGCCGTGGACTGGACGGTGGGCCCCGGTCGGCCCCCGCTGGTCGCATACCTCTTCGACGGCGGAGTCCTCGACGCCGACGACCTCGCGTCGATCCGGCTGCAGGAGGAGGAGCTGCTGTCCTGGCGGCTCGTCGCCCCCGCGGAACTCCCCGACCACCTGCTCGGGCCGCTCGGCCGGCGGGCCCGGGAGGCGTGCCGGGTGCTGGAGTCGGGCGAGGGCGCGGTGGAGCTGGAGAACGGCCGCCGCCCGCAGGCCTCCTGACGCCGGGTCGGTGACACGGCGCTTACACACGGCAGGACACAATCAAGCGATGATCACCATGTACGCCTGGCCGAGCACGGCCGACGGGCCGGACGCCCTGCCCATGGTCCACTTCACCACCGACCGCCAGGAGAGCGGCGAGGTCACCGCCGACGGCACCCCGGTCTGGCTGTTCGACACCGCGATACGCGAGGGCGGCTGGGCCCTCTTCAGCGACTTCGAGGGCTGGTCGGCCCCCGCCGAGGGCTGGCAGGCCTTCTACCGCCGCGAGGACGACCTGCTCGCCGTGTCCGGGCCCGGCCCCTGCGAGGGCTGGTACCAGGGCAACCTGGGGGCCGACGCGGACTGGGTGGAGGCGGCCGCCGCCCAGCAGAGCGTCGTCCTGCTCGCCGCCCCCGTCCAGCACCCCTCCCTCTTCGGCTACGCCGTGGAGGCGGGCGCCGCCTTCGCCCTGCTGGTGCCGCTGGCCGTCGTCTAGTGATCTGGTTCGGAGATGCGTGAGCAGTAGCGGCAGATGCGGTCGAGGATCTGGTCGGCGGTCTTGGTCCACTTGAAGGGCCGGGCGTCGTCGTTCCAGACCTTGGTCCAGTTCTCGAGTGCGGTCTTGAGGTCGTCGAGGGAGCAGAAGACTCCGCGTTCGAGGCAGCGTCGTTGCAGCTCGGCGAACCACCGCTCGACCTGGTTGATCCAGGACGAGTAGGTGGGGGTGAAGTGCAGCTGGAAGCGGGGGTGCGCGAGGAGCCACTTGTGCACCACGGGCGCTTTGTGGGCGGAGAGGTTGTCGCAGATGACGTGGACCGCCAGGCCCTTGTCGGTCTGGCGGTCGATCTCGTCGAGGAAGTCGCGGAAGTCCACGGCCCGGTGCTGGGCGGACAGTTTCGTGATCACCTTGCCCGTCGCGGTGTTCAGGGCGGCGAACAGGTCGACGGTGCCGTGGCGGACGTAGTCGAAGCTGCGACGCTCGGGCACTCCCGGGATTATCGGCAGGACCGGCGCGGTCCGCTCCAGAGCCTGGATCTGTGGTTTCTCGTCCACGGCGAAGACGACGGCGTTCGCCGGCGGGGCGAGGTAGAGGCCGACGACGTCGCGGATCTTGTCGATCAGGAACGGATCCGGGGAGACCTTGAAGGTCTCGGTCCGCCACGGTTGGAGGCCGAAGGCGTGCCAGATCCGCAACACGCTGGCAGGGGAAATGCCCACGACCTTGGCCAGTTCCCGCTTGGACCAGTGCGTCCCACCGGGAGGGGTCTCCTCCAGGGTGCGGACCACCACGTCTTCGACCTGGGCGTCGGTGATGGTCCGCGGCACCCCGGGCCGCGGTTCGTCCGCCAGCCCGTCGAGGCGGTCCCGCAGGAACCTCGTGCGCCACTTGGCGACGGTGCCCCGGTTGATCCCCAGCCGGGCGGCGACCGCCAGGTTGGGGCCGCCCTCCGCGCACGCCAGCACGATCCTCGCCCGCAGGGCCAGACCCTGCGCGGTCGTCCGGCGCTTGACCCAGTTGCTCAACACCTGCCGCTCGGTCTCACTCAGGACCAGCGGCTCCAGCCTGCTGTCACCCACAACCGACAGCAGACCGAAGCCAACCGGCACCCGTCAGGCAAACCCACGAATTGGTGCGCAAAGCGACTCACGTGGTGCCCAGCGAACTCACAACCAGCTCACTAGGGGTGCTGCGACAGTCCTGTGCGGTGCCCCGGGTGCCCGGTGCGTGCGCTCGGCGTGCCGGGACGAGGCCCTCGTACCGGGCGTACTCGGGGCTTCGGCCGGCGCGGCGGGAGTGCGTGCCGGGCGTCGTGGGGCCGTGCGGGACTGTCGCCACACCCCTGGCGCCGGAGCCCGGTCGCTCGGCCGCCGCCGGCCGGCCCCTCCCTCCGCCCCGCCGGTCAGAAGAGGGCCTCCGCGGCGGGGGCGGCGGCCGTCTTGCCGGACTCGTGCTGCAGCAGGCGGACCTTGCGGTCCAGGCCGCCGCCGTAGCCCGTCATGCCGCCCGAGGCGCCGATCACGCGGTGGCAGGGGACGATGATGCCGATCGGGTTCTTCCCGTTGGCGAGGCCGACGGCGCGGGACGCGTTCGGCTTGCCGAGTCGGGCCGCGAGCTCCCCGTACGACCAGGTCTGCCCGTACGGGATCTGCACCAGCTGGTCCCACACACTGCGCTGGAACTCGGTGCCCTCCATGCGCATCGGCAGGTCGAAGCGGGTCAGCTCCCCGGCGAAGTACGCGGCCAGCTGCCGCACGACCTCCGGGAACGGCTCCTCCTCGGCCGAGACCCGCGCGCCGAAGCTCTCCTCGGCGGGCCGGTGCCGCTGCCCGACCATGTAGAGCCCGCACAGGACGCCGTCCGAGGCGACCAGCGTGAGCGGCCCGTACGGGCTGTCGACGGCTGTGTGCTGCTTGGTGTGCGTCATGGCGCCGTGTGCTCCTCAGGCGGGCAGGTGGTTGATCGGGTGGTTGTCGGTGGCCCACAGGTACTGGACGGCGTACGCGCGCCAGGGCCGCCAAGCGGCCGCGCGGGCGGTGAGCGCGGCGGGCGTGGACGGCAGGCCGAGCTGTTTCGCGGCGCGCCGCAGGCCGAGGTCGGAGGGCAGGAAGGCATCGGGGTCGCCGAGCGCCCGCATCGCGATGACCTCGGTGGTCCACGGGCCGAAGCCGGGCAGGGCGGCGAGCCGGGCGCGGGCGTCCTCCCAGTCGCTGTCGACGCCCAGCGGCAGGGAGCCGTCGGCGAGGGCGGTGACGAGGGTGGTCAGGGTGGTGCGGCGGCTGCGCGGCAGGGCGAGCGCCTCCGGGTCGAGGCCGGCGAGGGCCTCTGGGGTGGGGAAGAGGCGGGTGAGCCCGCCGGCCGGGTCGGGGTCGGCGACGGGTTCGCCGTGGGCGGCGACGAGGCGCGCGGCGTGGGTGCGGGCCGCCGCGGTCGACACCTGCTGGCCCAGCACCGCCCGTACGGCGAATTCGGCGGCGTCGACCGTGCGCGGCACCCGGCGGCCGGGGGCCTTGTCGACGAGCGGCGCCAGCAGCGGGTCGGAGCGCAGCTGCCCGTCGACGGCCTCCGGGTCGGCGTCGAGGTCGAGGAGGCGGCGGCAGCGGCTGATGGCGATGGTGAGGTCGCGCAGGTCGGTGAGGGCGAGCTGGCAGCCGATGTGGTCGGGCTGCGGGGTGAGGGCGGCGACGCCGGTGCCGTAGGGCAGCCGCAGGGTGCGCCGGTAGGCGCCGGCCCGCCACTCCTCGACGCCGGGGACGGCGGTCGCGGCGAGGTGCCCGAAGAGGTTGTCCGGATTGAGCGGGGCGCGGAACGGCAGCCGAAGGCTGATCGTGCCCGGGATGCGGGGGCCCTGGCGGGCGGCGCAGGCGGCGCGGGCGCGCAGCTCGCCGGGGGCGAGGGCGAAGACCTCGCGGACGGTCTCGTTGAAGGTGCGGATGGAGGAGAAACCGGCGGCGAAGGCGATGTCGCCCATCGGCAGCTCGGAGGTCTCGATCAGCAGGCGGGCGGTCTGGGCGCGCTGGGCGCGGGCGAGTGCGAGCGGTCCGGCCCCGAGTTCGGCGTTCAGCTGCCGTTCCACCTGGCGGGTGGAGTAGCCGAGGCGGGAGGCGAGCCCGGGGACGCCCTCGCGGTCCACCACGCCGTCCTGGATGAGCCGTACGGCGCGGGCGACGGCGTCGGCGCGGGCGTTCCACTCGGGGGAGCCGGGCGAGGTGTCGGGCCGGCAGCGCTTGCAGGCGCGGTATCCGGCCTGCTGGCAGGCGGCCGCGCTCGGAAGGAAGGTCATGTTCTCGACCTTGGGCGGTACGGCCGGGCAGCTGGGCCGGCAGTAGATCCGCGTCGTCCGCACGGCGGTGAAGAACCAGCCGTCGAAGCGTGCGTCCTTCGACTGCACGGCCCTGACGCAGCGCTCGGTGTCGGTGTACATGGCTCCCAGCATTCCGGCCCGGCCGGCGCCGGGCTGGCGGTTTTCCGACATCAAGGCTACGCGGCCTGCCCCCGCCCGGGCCCCGTACGGACGGCCGCAGCCCCCGCCCCGCCCCCGCCGGGTACGCGAAGGGCCCCCGCTGCCTGGCGGCTGCGGGGGCCCTCGTCGGTGGTGCGGTGCCGTGGGCTACGGGAGCTGGGCTGCCCGGGCCTCGCGGCGGTTGTGCCGGAAGGTGTTGGCCCGGCGGGTGGTGGCGAACAGCGGGATGGTCGCCGCCAGGGCGATCTGCAGGGCGCAGCCGGTCTGCAGCAGCAGCTGGCCGCCGGGCGCGTCGAACGCCCACGCCGCGAGCAGGCCCATGGCGCTGATGATCCAGCTGAGCATCGCGACCGCGAGGACGCCTCGCGGCTTGGGGTACTCGACGCGGCTCACCATCAGCCACGCGACGCCGACGATCGCCAGCAGGGTCGGCGGGAAGGGCAGCTCCAGCAGCACGATCGAGACGACCGTGAGGGCGCCGAAGGGGCTGGGCATGCCCTGGAACATGCCGTCCTTCATCGTCACGCAGCTGAACCGGGCGAGTCGGAGCACGACCGCCAGCAGGACGACGATCGCCGCGAGCGCGGAGACCTTCTGGTGCGCGTCGTCGGCGACCATGCCGTACACGAGCACGAAGTACGCCGGCGCGAGCCCGAAGCTGATCAGGTCGGACAGGTTGTCCAGCTCGGCGCCCATCGGGGAGCTGCGCAGCTTGCGGGCGACGATGCCGTCGAAGAGGTCGAAGACCGCAGCGAGCAGCATCAGTATCACCGCGGTCGCCGCGCTGTGCCGGGCCATGCCGGACTCGCCGCTGCCGGTGAGGTGCGGGATGAGGATCCCGGTGGTGGTGAAGTACACCGCCATGAACCCGCACGTGGCGTTGCCGAGGGTGAGGGTGTCCGCTATCGACAGCCGCAGCGAGAGCGGCATGTCGTCCTCGGCGGCCTCCTCCTCGGCGGCCTCGGGCACCCAGCCTGTGGCGGGGGTCTCCGGGTCAGTCACGGTCAATTCGGGTCACCCCCGCGGTGGTGGTCTGACCGACCTCGACCGCGACCTCGACGCCCTCGGGGAGGTAGATGTCGACGCGGGAGCCGAAGCGGATCAGGCCGATGCGCTCGCCCTGCTCCACCTTGGTGCCGGCCGGCAGGTACGGGACGATACGGCGCGCCACGGCTCCGGCGATCTGCACCATCTCGATGTCGCCGAGCTCGGTGTCGAAGTGCCAGACGACGCGCTCGTTGTTCTCGCTCTCCTTGTTGAACGCCGGGACGAACCCGCCGGGGATGTGCTCCACGGACGTCACCGTGCCCGCGAGGGGCGCGCGGTTGACGTGGACGTTCAGCGGGCTCATGAAGATCGCGACGCGGGTGCGCCCGTCCTTCCACGGCATGATGCTCTGCACCACGCCGTCGGCGGGCGAGATGACGCGGCCCTCGGCGATCTCCCGCTCGGGGTCGCGGAAGAACCACAGCATGCCCGCGGCGAGAGCGGTGGCGGGCACGGCGGCCGCGGCCCAGCGTCCGGACGTGCGGGCCCGGGCGAGGCTGAGCGCCGCGGTGGCGACGGTCGGCAGAAGCCACGGCGATGCTCCGCGCGCGAGGCGTACGCCGAAGAGGCTGTCGCGAGGTGCAGAGGTTTGGCTGTGGGGCATGGATGACCTTCGTAGCGGTGGATTGCCGCGCCGCAAACAGGGGGACGGGACGGCGGCTTTACTGGAATGCTATCGGTTGCGCGCGACAACTGGGCAAGCCAGAAGCCGAGTCGATGCCCGCCAGCCAGTGACTGCCAGTGATCCTTTTGCGGCGGACCCCTGGAGGATCCGCCGCAAAAGGGACTTTCAGCCCTGGAGTCGGTACTCCTCGAGCAGGCGTCGCCCAATGATCATTTTCTGGATCTCGGCAGTACCTTCACCGATCAGCAGCATCGGCGCCTCCCGGTAGAGGCGCTCGATCTCGTACTCCTTCGAGAAGCCGTAGCCGCCGTGGATGCGGAACGCGTCCTCCACGACCTCCTTGCAGTATTCGGAGGCGAGGTACTTCGCCATCCCCGCTTCGAGGTCGTTTCGTTCCCCGGAGTCCTTTTTGCGAGCTGCGTTGACCATCATCACATGAGCGGCTTCCACCTTGGTAGCCATCTCGGCCAGCTTGAACTGGATGGCCTGGTGCTCGGCGATCGGCTTGCCGAAGGTGTGGCGCTGCTGCGCGTACGAGACGCCCAGCTCGAAGGCGCGCTGCGCGACGCCGCAGCCACGCGCCGCCACGTTGACCCGCCCGACCTCGACGCCGTCCATCATCTGGTAGAAGCCGCGGCCGGTCTGACCGCCGAGGACCCGATTGGCCGGAATGCGCAGTCCGTCCATGATGAGCTCGGTCGTGTCGACGCCCTTGTAGCCCATCTTGTCGATCTTCCCGGGGATGGTGAGGCCCGGCCGGACCTCGCCGAAGCCCGGCTCCTTCTCCACCAGGAAGGTCGTCATCGACTTGTGGGGCGCCGTCCCCTCGGGGTGTCCTTCGTCACTCCGGCACAGGACGGCCACCAGCGTCGAGGTGCCGCCGTTGGTCAGCCACATCTTCTGGCCGTTCAGGACGTACTCGTCGCCGTCCCTGACCGCCTTCGACGTGATCGCCGACACATCCGAGCCCAGCCCCGGCTCGGACATCGAGAACGCGCCCCGCACCTCGCCCAGCGCCATCCGCGGCAGGAAGTGGTCCTTCTGCTCCTGCGTGCCGTGCTGCTTGAGCATGTACGCGACGATGAAGTGCGTGTTGATGATGCCCGAGACGGACATCCAGCCGCGGGCTATCTCCTCCACGCACAGCGCGTACGTGAGCAGCGACTCACCGAGACCGCCGTACTCCTCGGGGATCATCAGCCCGAAGAGCCCGAGCTCCTTCAGCCCGTCGACGATCTGCTGCGGGTACTCGTCGCGGTGCTCCAGCTCGGTCGCGACCGGGATGATCTCCTTGTCCACGAACTCGCGGACGGTCTTGAGGATCTCCTGCTGGACGTCGGTGAGGCCGGCGGTCCGGGCGAGACGCGTCATGGCTTACTTCCCCTGTTCCTTCAGCTCGGGCCGGCCGGGCTGCTCGCCGCCGCGCTCCTTGGTGTACGTCTCGGTCGGGACCATCACCTTGCGCCGGAAGACGCAGACGAGGGTGCCGTCCTGCTTGTAGCCCTTGGTCTCGACGTGGACGATCCCGCGGTCGCTCTTCGACTTCGAGGGCGTCTTGTCCAGGACCGTCGTCTCGCCGTAGATCGTGTCGCCGTGGAAGGTCGGGGCGACGTGCCGCAGCGACTCGATCTCCAGGTTGGCGATGGCCTTGCCGGAGACGTCCGGCACGGACATGCCGAGCAGGAGCGAGTAGATGTAGTTGCCCACCACCACGTTGCGGCCGAAGTCCGTCGTCTTCTCGGCGTAGTTCGCGTCCATGTGGAGCGGGTGGTGGTTCATGGTGAGGAGGCAGAAGAGGTGGTCGTCGTACTCCGTGACCGTCTTCCCGGGCCAGTGCTTGTAGACGGCCCCGACCTCGAACTCCTCGTACGTGCGTCCGAACTGCATCGGGTCAGGCCTCCGGGATCTCGAACTTGCTGGTGCGCTGCATGCCGGCCGCCCGGCCCTTGCCGGCGATGACCAGGGCCATCTTGCGGCTGGCCTCGTCGATCATCTCGTCGCCGAGCATCGCCGAGCCCTTCTTGCCGCCCGCCTCGGACGTGCACCACTCGTACGCGTCCAGGATCAGCTCGGCGTGGTCGTAGTCCTCCTGCGAGGGGGAGAAGACCTCGTTGGCCGCCTCGACCTGGCCCGGGTGCAGCACCCACTTGCCGTCGAAGCCGAGCGCGGCGGCGCGGCCGGCGACCCCGCGGAAGCCGTCGACGTTCTTGATCTGGAGGTAGGGGCCGTCGATCGCCTGGAGGTCGTTGGCGCGGGCCGCCATCAGGATCTTCATCAGGATGTAGTGGTAGGCGTCCGCCGGGTAGCCGGGCGGCTGCTCGCCCACGACCAGCGACTTCATGTTGATGGACGCCATGAAGTCGGCCGGCCCGAAGATGATCGTCTCGATGCGCGGGGAGGCCTGCGCGATCGCGTTGACGTTGTTCAGGCCCTGCGCGTTCTCGATCTGCGCCTCGATGCCGATCCGGCCGACCTCGAAGCCCATGGTCTTCTCGATCTGCGTCAGCAGGAGGTCGAGCGCGACGACCTGCTCGGCGCTCTGCACCTTCGGCAGCATGATGCAGTCCAGGTTCTGGCCGGCGCCCTCCACCACCGTGACCACGTCGCGGTAGGTCCAGTGCGTGGTCCAGTCGTTCACCCGCACGACCCGGGTCTTGCCGGTCCAGTCGCCCTCGTTCAGGAACTTGACGATGGTGTGGCGGGCCTCCGGCTTGGCCAGCGGGGCGCAGGCGTCCTCCAGGTCCAGGAAGACCTGGTCGGCGGGCAGGCCCTGGGCCTTCTCCAGGAAGCGGGGGTTCGAGCCCGGGACGGCCAGGCAGGAGCGGCGGGGCCGCAGCCGGTTCACCGGGGCCGGGCCGGAAGGGGCGCCGTGGCCGGCGGGGGTGGTGGCGGGTGCCGGGTGGGCGGTCATGCGGGGACCTCCGTGCTGATGAGGGGGCTGAGCTTGTTGGCCTTGCGGATCTCGTCGACGATACGGCCGATGATCTCCGTGATACCGAAGTCCTTGGGGGTGAACACGGCGGCGACTCCGGCCGCCGTGAGTGCTTCCGCGTCCGTCTGGGGAATGATGCCGCCCAGCACCACGGGGATGTCGCCCGCCCCCGCCGTGCGCAGGCGCTCCAGGACGTCCGGGACGAGGGCACTGTGCGAGCCGGACAGGATGGACAGTCCCACGCAGTGGACGTCCTCCGCCAGCGCCGCCGCGGAGATCTCCTCCGGCGTCAGCCGGATGCCCTGGTAGACCACCTCGAAGCCGGCGTCGCGGGCGCGGACGGCGATCTGCTCGGCGCCGTTGGAGTGCCCGTCCAGGCCGGGCTTGCCGACCAGCAGGCGCAGCCGGCCGCTGCCGAGCTCCTCGGCGGTGCGGGCGACCTTCTCGCGGACGAGCGCGAGCGGGGTGCCCTCCTCGGCGGTCACGGCCACGGGCGCCGAGGAGACCCCGGTCGGGGCCCGGAACTCGCCGAAGACCTCGCGCAGGGCGTTCGCCCACTCGCCGGTGGTGACGCCGGCGCGGGCGCACTCCAGGGTGGCCTCCATCAGGTTCTCGGTGCCCGCCGCGGCCTGCTTCAGCCGGTCCAGGGCCTGGGAGACGGTCGGGAAGACGAACGGGTCGCCGCCGCCCTGCCGGTCCGAGGACTCCTGGCGCTCGGCGCGCCAGAGGCGGATCCGCTCGACGATCGTGTCCTCCACCGCCCCGTCCACCGTCATGATCGCGGTGTCCAGGTCGGCGGTCAGCGGGTTCGGCTCGGTCTGCTGGAAGCAGTTCACGCCGACGATCTTGTCCTCGCCGGCCTCGATCCGGGCGCGGCGCTCGGCGTGCGAGGAGACCAGCTGCGACTTCAGGTAGCCGGACTCGACGGCCGCCATGGCGCCGCCCATCTCCTGGATCCGGTCGATCTCGGCGAGGCACTCGGCGACCAGCGAGTCGACCTTCGCCTCGATGACGTGCGAGCCGGCGAAGATGTCGTCGTACTCCAGCAGGTCGCTCTCGTGGGCGAGGACCTGCTGGATGCGCAGCGACCACTGCTGGTCCCACGGCCGGGGCAGGCCGAGGGCCTCGTTCCAGGCGGGCAGCTGCACGGCGCGGGCGCGGGCGTCCTTGGACAGGGTGACCGCGAGCATCTCCAGCACGATGCGCTGGACGTTGTTCTCGGGCTGTGCCTCCGTCAGGCCCAGGGAGTTGACCTGGACGCCGTAGCGGAACCGCCGCTGCTTGGGGTCGGCGATGCCGTACCGCTCGCGGGTGATCGTGTCCCAGATGCGGCCGAAGGCCCGCATCTTGCACATCTCCTCGATGAAGCGGACGCCCGCGTTGACGAAGAAGGAGATGCGGGCGACCACCTCGCCGAAGCGCTCCTCGGGCACCTGCCCCGAGTCCCGCACCGAGTCCAGGACGGCGATGGCCGTGGCCATCGCGTAGCTGATCTCCTGGACCGGCGTGGCGCCCGCCTCCTGCAGGTGGTAGCTGCAGATGTTGATCGGGTTCCACTTGGGGATGTGGTTGACCGTGTAGGCGATCATGTCGGTCGTCAGGCGGAGGGAGGGCCCGGGCGGGAAGACGTGCGTCCCGCGCGAGAGGTACTCCTTGACGATGTCGTTCTGGGTGGTGCCCTGGAGCTTGGAGATGTCCGCGCCCTGCTCCTCGGCGGCCACCTGGTAGAGCGCCAGCAGCCACATGGCGGTGGCGTTGATCGTCATCGAGGTGTTCATCTGCTCCAGGGGGATGTCCTGGAACAGCCGCCGCATGTCGCCCAGGTGGGAGACGGGGACCCCGACCCGGCCGACCTCGCCGCGGGCGAGGATGTGGTCGGGGTCGTAGCCGGTCTGCGTCGGAAGGTCGAACGCGACCGAGAGGCCGGTCTGGCCCTTGGCGAGGTTGCGGCGGTAGAGCTCGTTGGACGCCTCGGCCGTGGAGTGGCCGGCGTACGTCCGCATGAGCCACGGACGGTCTTTCTGGCGCTCTGTCATCTCAGGCTGTCCCTTTGGCCCTTGATCGGTCCGACGACGGTTCGGGTCGGTCAGACGTTCCGGAAGCGGTTGATGGCGTCGACGTGCTGGGCGCGGAGCTCGTGGTCGCGGACGCCGAGGCCTTCCTCGGGGGCCAGGCAGAGCACGCCGACCTTGCCCTGGTGGACGTTGCGGTGCACGTCGTGGGCGGCCTGGCCGGTCTCCTCCAGGGAGTAGACCTTCGACAGGGTGGGGTGGATCTTGCCCTTGGCGATCAGGCGGTTGGCCTCCCACGCCTCGCGGTAGTTGGCGAAGTGCGAGCCGATGATCCGCTTCAGCGACATCCACAGGTAGCGGTTGTCGTACTCGTGCATGTAGCCCGAGGTGGAGGCGCAGGTGGTGATGGTGCCGCCCTTGCGGGTGACGTAGACGCTCGCGCCGAAGGTCTCGCGGCCGGGGTGCTCGAAGACGATGTCGATGTCCTCGCCGCCGGTCAGCTCGCGGATCTTCGAGCCGAAGCGCTTCCACTCGCGCGGGTCCTGGGTGCGCTCGTCCTTCCAGAACTTGTAGCCCTCGGCGTTGCGGTCGATGACCGCCTCGGCGCCCATGGAGCGGCAGATGTCGGCCTTCTCGGGGGAGGAGACGACGCAGATCGGGTTGGCGCCGCCGGCGAGGGCGAACTGGGTGGCGTAGGAGCCGAGGCCGCCGCTGGCGCCCCAGATCAGGACGTTGTCGCCCTGCTTCATGCCGGCGCCGTTGCCGGAGACGAGCTGGCGGTAGGCGGTGGAGTTGACCAGGCCGGGGGCGGCGGCCTCCTCCCAGCTGAGGTGGGCCGGCTTGGGCATCAGCTGGTTCGACTTGACCAGGGCGATCTCCGCGAGGCCGCCGAAGTTGGTCTCGAAGCCCCAGATGCGCTGCTCGGGGTCGAGCATCGTGTCGTTGTGGCCGTCGGAGGACTCCAGCTCGACGGACAGGCAGTGCGCGACGACCTCGTCGCCCGGCTTCCAGGAGTTGACGCCCGGGCCGGTGCGCAGGACGACGCCGGCCAGGTCGGAGCCGATGACGTGGTACGGCAGGTCGTGGCGCTTGGCGAGGTCGGAGACCCGGCCGTAGCGCTCCAGGAAGCCGAAGGTGGACAGCGGCTCGAAGATCGAGGTCCACACGGAGTTGTAGTTGACCGACGACGCCATGACGGCGACGAGGGCCTCGCCCGGGCCGAGCTCCGGCACCGGGACCTGGTCCAGGTGCAGGGACTTGCGCGGGTCCTTCTCGCGGGTGGTGAGTCCGGCGAACATCTCCGTCTCGTCCTTGTGGACGGTGATGGCGCGGTAGGACTCGGGGACCGGCAGGGCAGCGAAGTCCTCGGCCGTCGCGGACTGCGACTGGATCGCGTCCAGGATGTCCTTCACGGTGTTGCCTCCTGGGGGTGCGCCCCGGCGGGGCCGGGGGGAGCGCTGATGAGGGTGCGCTGGGGATGCGCGGGTGGCGTGTGTGGTGGGTGCTGCTGTGCCGTCGGTCCGGCCGGAGCGGTGGTGCGGGTGACGCCGGTGGTGCGGCGTGCATGCCTGGTGACGCAGGCGTCCGGGGCGCGTTCCGTGGCCGAGTGGGCCGGGACCGCGGGGACATCCGGACGTCTTCAACGTATGGCACCCCGTGTCACCCGGCAAGGCACGGCGTGCCAAAACTTTCTCTCATTTGCCGATTGACCTGCGCAGATGAGCGATGATCGATCAGAGTTACCGATGAGTAGGGGCAACTCGGACAAACGGAAGCGGCCGCTCCCGTGAAGGGAGCGGCCGCTGTGACGCGTATCGCTTCAAGTGGTCCCGGAGGCCCCCGGGGCACCGCCTAGGCGTTGCGCAAAGCCTCCTCGATCGTCCGCATGACCTCCTCCAGCGGGGCGTCCGTACGCGCCACCGCCACCAGCACCTCGTCCTGGGCGCGCACCGCCGCGGGCGGCGCGTCCGCGCCGGAGCCGGCGGGGGAGGGCACGGCCGCCAGGGCCCGACCGGCCCCGATGCCCGTCCCGAAGGTCTTGCGCACGATCGCGAACGCGTGGTCCAGCTGCGCCTCCACGTCCCCCTGGCCGCCCGAGCGCAGCCACCGCCGCAGCACGTGGTTGTGGGCCGTCACCACCGCGGACGCGGCCACCTCCGCCAGCAGCGGGTCGTCGTTGCCGTCGTGGTGCTCCGCCTCGTCGAAATGGGCCAGCAGGTAGCGGGTGAACAGCCGCTCGTACCGGGCGACGGAGGCGATCTCCCGCTCCCGCAGCGCCGGCACCTCCCGCGTCAGCCGGTAGCGCTCCACCGACACCGCCGGGGAGGCCGCGTACATCTTCATGACCTCCTTGATCCCGCGGCACACCGTGTCGAGCGGGTGCTCGTGGGCGGGGGCCGCGTCCAGCACGGCCTCGGCGCGGGTCAGGGTGTCGTCGTGGTCCGGGAAGATCGCCTCTTCCTTGGACCGGAAGTGCCGGAAGAAGGTCCTGCGCGCCACCCCCGCGGCCGCGGCGATCTCGTCGACCGTGGTCGCCTCGTACCCCTTCGTCGCGAACAGCTCCATCGCGGCGGTCGCGAGCTCGCGGCGCATCTTCAGGCGCTGGGCGGCCGCCTTGGTGCCGGCCGCGCTCTCCGGGCTGTCGGAGGCCGTGGCGGCGCGGGACGAGGTCTTGGCGGGCTGGGACATAGAGCGAAAGTACTTCATCCGCGCCGGGGCGCGCGCCTGAGGGGGGTGGGACGGAGGTGGAGGATGCGGGGGAGGGCCCGCACTGGGCTCGGAGGGAACGGCCCGCCGTGAGGGTCCGGCGGACCCGAGCAGCCCTCCCCACGCATCCGGCTCGGGTGCCCTCCGCTTACCGGCGGGCGTACTCACGGAATCCGCGGCCCGTCTTCCGGCCCAGGCAGCCGGCCGCGACCAGGTGCTCCAGCAGCGGGGACGGGGCCAGACCCGGGTCGCGGAACTCCTTGTGGAGGACCTTCTCGATCGCCAGGGAGACATCGAGGCCGACCACGTCGAGGAGCTCGAACGGGCCCATCGGGTAGCCGCCGCCCAGCCGCATCGCCGCGTCGATGTCGTCGATGCAGGCGTAGTGCTGCTCGACCATCTTGACCGCGTTGTTCAGGTACGGGAACAGCAGCGCGTTCACGATGAACCCGGCCCGGTCCCCGCAGTCGACCGGGTGCTTGCGGATCCGCGTGCAGACGGCGCGGACGGTGGCGTGGACGTCGTCCGAGGTGAGGACGGTCCGGACCACCTCGACGAGCTTCATCGCCGGCGCCGGGTTGAAGAAGTGCATGCCGACCACGTCCTGCGGGCGCGACGTCGCCCGGGCGCAGGCGATGACCGGCAGCGAGGACGTCGTGGTGGCCAGCACCGCGCCCGGCCGGCAGACCTTGTCGAGGGCGGCGAACAGCTCCTGCTTGACCGCCAGGTCCTCGGCGACCGCCTCGACCGCCAGGTCGACCTCCGCGAAAGCGTCCAGCGAACCGGCCGGCGCGATCCGCGCGAGGGTCTCCTGCGCCGCCTCCTCCGTCAGCCGGCCCTTGGACACCGCACGGTCCAGGGACTTGCCGATCGCCGCCTTCGCCGCCTCCGCCTTCTCCAGGCTGCGGCCCGCGAGGACCACCTCGTACCCGGCCTGCGCGAAGACCTGCGCGATCCCGCCCGCCATGGTCCCCGAGCCGGCCACGCCGACCCGCGAGACCGGCCGGCCCTCGCCGAGGCCCGCGCCGTCCAGCGGCGTCTGCGCGTCCCGCACGACGACCTGGCTGCCCGGGGCCTCGTACGTGTAGAAGCCGCGCCCGGACTTCTGGCCGGTCAGCCCGGCCTCCGCCAGATGTCCGAGGATCGGGGCGGGCGCGTGCAGCCGGTCGCCCGACGCCTCGTACATGGCCTCCAGGACGGTCCGCGCCGTGTCCACGCCGATCATGTCCAGCAGCGCCAGCGGGCCCATCGGCAGGCCGCAGCCGAGCCGCATCGCCGCGTCGATGTCCTCCCGGGAGGCGTACTTCGACTCGTACATCGCGGCGGCCTGGTTCAGGTAGCCGAACAGCAGGCCGTCGGCGACGAAACCGGGCCGGTCGCCGAGCGACACGGGCTCCTTGCCGAGCTCCCGCGCCAGGGCGGTGACCGCCTCCACGGCCGGCGGGGCCGTCAGGACGCTGGAGACCACCTCGACCAGCTTCATCGCGGGGGCCGGGTGGAAGAAGTGCAGGCCCAGGACCCGCTCCGGGCGCAGCGACTCGGCGGCGAGCCGGGTCACCGACAGGGCGTTCGTGCCCGTCGCGAGGATCGCGTCGGGGCGCACGACCGCGTCGAGCTCGGTGAAGATCCGGTGCTTGAGGTCGTAGTCCTCCGGCACGACCTCGACGACGAGGTCGGCGCCGGCGGCGGCCGCCAGCTCGCCGAAGGTCCGCAGCCGGGCCAGCACGGCCTCGCGCTCCTCCTCCGACAGGTCGCCGCGGGCGACCGAGCGGGCGGTCGCGGCGGCGAGGGACTCGGTGGCGCGGCGGGCGGCGGCCTCGCTGATGTCGATGCCGATGACCTCGCGGCCGGCACGGGCGAGCACCTCGGCGATGCCGGTGCCCATCGTGCCGAGGCCGACGACGGCGATGGTCTGCAGAGCGGGCTGACCGGACGTGGACGGAAGGTCCATCGCGGGACTCCAGTGGATGAGGGTGACGACTGGGGGCGGCGCGCGGCGCACGACACGCGGCCGGGGGAACACGGGGATTCCGCACAGGAAGCCGAAGCAGGGGCGGAGCGGAGGACGGCGGACCCTGTCCCGGGGCCGCGCCGCAAGCAGAGCGCCGTCCGCGGAAGGCGGCACGGGCGCACAGGGCGGTGCGAAGGGCGCCTCGCCGCCCGCAGGGACGGCCGGGGCACCGGACCGACTGGCACGGGGCGGCTGCGTCACCAGGCCTGCCCCGAACGTGTGAAGGCAGATTAACCCGCCGGTAACTCGTTGGCCAGAGCAAGGGAGATGCCGGACGGTGTGACGTACGCCGCGCCGCAGGCGCGGCGGGGCCGCGGCCGGCCGGGCGATCACCGCAAACGCCCCCGGGGCCGGCCCGCCAAGCCCTAGGGTGGGCCGGTGACCGACGTACCGGACGTACTGGAGCGCCTCCGGGCGGAAGCGGCGGGATCGCCCCGGTACGGGGAACTCCTCGACGCCGGACCCGACGACCTCGCGGCGGCCCTCACCCGCGCCGGCCTGCCCCTGTGGGCGCGGGAACTCGCCGCCTACCGGCTGGGCCTCGCCCGCGACGCCCGCGCGTTCGAACCGCTGGTGCTGCTCCTGAACCACCGCGACCCGCCGCGCTGCGCCGCCGCCGCCCACGCCCTGGCCGCGCTGGGCGACCAGCGGACCGCCCGCGCGGCGGCCGCCCTGGCCACCAACGAGCTGCGCACGGCGTACGCGCTCCACCCGGTCCGCCTCCTGGCGGCGCTGCGCGCGCCGGAGTCCGCGCCCGCCCTGATCCGCACCCTGTCGCGGCTGCTCTCCCCCCACGACCCGTACTGGCGGGTGGCCCTCGCCTGCGTGGAGGGCCTCGGCGAGCTGGCCGACGCGCGCGCCCGCGAGGTCCTCACCCGCGCCCAGGAGCACCCCCGCCTGGCGCCGGCGGCCACCCGCGCCCTCCGCGCACTGCCCTGAGCCGCCCCGGGGTCAGGGGCTGTCCGGTTCCGGGACGACGGCGAAGGCCTCCACCTCGACGAGCAGCTCGGGGCGGACGAGCGCGGCCACCTGCACCGCCGAGGAGGCCGGGAGCCGGCCGGCCGGCATCACCTCGTCGCGGGCCGCCCGCAGGGCCGGCAGGTGCGCCGTGTCCGTCACGAAGTACGTCAGCTTCACGACGTCGTCGAAACCGGCCCCGGCCGCAGCCAGGCACCGGCGCAGGTTCTCGAACACCTGCCGGGCCTGCGCGGCGGCGTCGCCGGCGCCGACCACCTCGCCCCGCTCGTCGAACGCGCACTGGCCGGACACGGCGACGAACCGCCCGGAGCCCCAGACGACGTGGCTGTACTGCGGGCTCGGGGCCATGCCCTCGGGCGCGGGGACACGGGTGATGTGCGGGGCGGCGGAGGCGCCGGCTGCCGTGGTCGTCATGGGCGCGATTGTGCCCGCCCGGTGATCAGCTCCGGAAGCCCAGGAGCCCGTGGAGGACCGCCCCGCCCGCCGACGGCGCCGCCTCGCGCGTACCGGCGGCCGGCTGCGGCGCGGGCTGCGCGGCGCACGTCGCGTCCGCCGCGGCGCCCGTCCGCAGGTAGGCGGCCACCTTCTCGTCCAGGCAGGCGTTCCCGCCCATCGACACCCCGTGGTTGCCGCCGCCGGCCTCCACGACCAGCGCCGACCCCTTCAGCTTGCCCCGCATGGCCAGGGCGCCGCCGAACGGCGTCGCCGCGTCCTCGGTGGCCTGGAGCAGAAGCGCCGGAGGGAGGTCGGCGTTGGCCACGTCCGGGGCCTTGAGGGGCCCCGTCTTCCAGAACGCGCAGGGGGCGTTGTACCAGGCGTTGTTCCAGGTCATGAAGGGGGCCGCGGCGTGGGTCCGCCACATGTCGGCCCGCCAGCGGTTCCAGTCCGCCGGCCAGGCCGAGTCGCGGCACTGCACCGCCGTGTAGACGCTGTACCCGTTGCCCGCCGTCGGCGCGACCGCCCCGAACTTCTCGTACGCCGCCACCATCGGCGCCGCCTGCCCGTCCGCCGCGTACTTCGAGAACGCCTCGGCCAGGACCGGCCAGTAGCCGTCGTAGTAGCCGCCCGGCATGTAGGTGTCCTCCAGCTCCGACGGGCCCACCTTGCCGCCGGCCGGCTCCGCGGCCAGGGCCGCGCGCATCGCGTACCAGCGCTCCTCCACCTCGTCCGGGTCGCTCCCGAGCCGGTAGACGGCGTCGTGCTCCGCGACCCAGGACAGGAACGCCCGGTGGCGGGCGTCGAAGGCCCGGTCCTGGGCGAGGTTGTCCTCGTACCAGACCCCGTCGGGATCGACCACCGAGTCCAGGACCATCCGGTGCACCCGGCCCGGGTGCAGCTTGGCGTACACCGCGCCGAGGTAGGTGCCGTAGGAGTAGCCGAAGTAGCTGAGCTTCGGCGCGCCGAGCGCCGCGCGGATCGCCTCCATGTCGCGGGCCGCCGAGACCGTGTCGATGTACGGCAGGACGTCCCCGTGCCTGGCCTGGCAGGCCTCGGCGAAGGCCCGCACCCGGTCCAGGTTGGCCTGCTCGGCCTGCAGGGTGCGGGGCACGGAGTCCGGGCGTACGGGGTCGAAGTGCCCGGCGGCGCAGTCGAGGGCGGGCTCGCTGCGGCCGACGCCGCGCGGGTCGAAGCCGATGACGTCGTACTGGGCGGCGACGTCCTTGGGCAGGGCGGAGGCGAGGTACGGGGCGAGGTTGCGGCCGCTGCCGCCCGGGCCGCCCGGGTTGACCAGCAGCGGGCCCTGGCTCCTGGCGGCGGTGTGCGGGACGCGCGTCAGGGCGAGGGTGATCCGGCGGCCCTGCGGGTCGGCGTGGTCGAGGGGGACCTGGAGGGAGGCGCACTGCAGGGACGGGTACCGGGTGGTCGCGCAGCCCGTCCACCGCAGGGCGGCGGCCGGCGCGGCGGCTTCCCCGGGGCCGGCGGCGGGCACGGCTCCTGCCGGTGCCGCCGCGGCCGCGGCCGCCGCGGCGGCGGTGGCGACCGCCACCGCGGCGGCGGCACGCTTCTTCAGGGGACTGCGCTTGTTCAACGGGTGCAGCATGGGGCCTCCCAGCCGAGGGTTCTGGGCGGAATCGTCCCGGAAACCCCGGCCGGGAAGGCGCCACTCGACGCCCGATTGGCCCGATGGGATGAGCCCCGCACGCCCGTCCGCGCTCACCGCGCCGCACATCGCACCGGAGCCCCGGCCGGCCCCCTCGCGCGGGGCAGGTGCCCCGCCCCGATTTTGGGGCTCCGCCCCCGAGGTGGTTGGCTTGCCGGCGTCGAGGCAACACAACTGCTGGAGGATCAGGTATGGCGCAGGTCGAGGCCACCACGGAGCGGATCATCGCGGCCGACGCGGAGACCGTGTTCGACACGCTGGCCGACTACACCGGTACCCGGCGCAAGCTGCTGCCCGAGCACTTCAGCGAGTACGAGGTGCGCGAGGGCGGCGACGGCGAGGGGACCCTCGTCCACTGGAAGCTCCAGGCCACCAGCAAGCGCGTCCGCGACTGCCTGCTCGACGTCAGCGAGCCGACCGACGGCCAGCTCGTGGAGAAGGACCGCAACTCCTCCATGGTCACCACCTGGACCGTCACCCCGGCCGGCGAGGGCAAGTCCAAGGCCGTGGTGACCACCGTCTGGAACGGCGCCGGCGGCATCGGCGGCTTCTTCGAGCGCACCTTCGCCCCCAAGGGCCTCGGCCGCATCTACGACACCGTCCTCGAGAACCTGGCGAACGAGGTCGAGTAGCGAACTCGGGCCCGGGACCGGCCCGTTGCAGGCCCGCCGCCTTCCGTCCGGGGCCGCGGCCGCGGGCGGGGCAGTGCCCCGGTGGCTCACCGGATCGGGTGGAATTCCCGGCACGGGTGAGCCGCCGGCGCCCGGGCGTGGTCCGCGGCCGCGGCGGCCCCGGAGGGCTAGGCTGGACGCCTGCGCGGGCGGGCGGGCCGCCCGGTCAGCCGGCGCCGCGCGCAGCCGACCGCCCAGGGGGCCCGATGAAGATCCTCGTCTCGGCCGACATGGAAGGCGCCACCGGCGTCACCTGGCCCGCCGACGTCCTGCCCGGCACTCCCCAGTGGGAGCGCTGCCGACCGATGTTCACCTCCGACGTGAACGCGGCCGTCCTCGGCTTCTTCGACGGCGGGGCCGACGAGGTGCTCGTCAACGAAGCACACTGGACCATGCGGAACCTGCTCCTCGAACAGCTCGACGAGCGGGCCGAGATGCTCACCGGCCGCCACAAGTCCCTCTCCATGGTGGAGGGCGTCCAGCACGGCGACGTCGACGGCATCGCCTTCGTCGGCTACCACTGCGGCGCCGGCTCCGAGGGCGTCCTCGCCCACACCTACCTCGCCAACTCCCTCACCGGCGTCTGGCTCGACGGCGTCCGCGCCAGCGAGGGCATGCTCAACGCCCGCGTCGTCGCCGAGTTCGGCGTTCCCGTCGTCCTCGTCACCGGCGACGACCTGACCTGCGCCGACGCCGCCGGGTACGCCCCGGACGCGCTGACCGTCGCCGTCAAGGACCACGTCTCCCGGTACGCCGCCGTCTGCCGCACCCCCGCCCGCACCGCCGCCGACATCCGGGCCGCCGCCAAGGCCGCCGCCGCCCTGGCCGTCCGCCGCGACCCGGTCCGCCGCGGCCCCCACACCGTGGAGATGGAGTTCGACGCGGAGCACCTGGCGATGGCCGCCACCGTCGTCCCCGGCGTCGAACGCGCCGGCGAGCGCAGGGCCGCGTACACCAGTGGGACGATGTACGAGGGGATCCGCACGTTCAAGGCGGTCACGACGGTCGTCTCCGCGGCCGTGGAGGAGCAGTATGGCTGACATGCCCGCTGTCACCCCCCAGTGCCCGGCCGCGCACACCCCGGCCGCGGAGCCGCCGGTCGAGGAGTCCCCGGTCGACCGGACCGCCCTCGACGAGGCCGTCGCCTTCACCTCGGACCTCATCCGCATCGACACCTCCAACAGGGGAGGCGGCGACTGCCGCGAGCGCCCCGCCGCCGAGTACGTCGCCGAGCGCCTCGCCGCGGCGGGCCTGGAGCCCGTCCTGCTGGAGCGCACCCCGGGCCGCACCAACGTCGTGGCCCGCATCCGCGGCAGCGACCCCGGCGCGGACGCCCTCCTCGTCCACGGCCACCTCGACGTGGTGCCCGCCGACCCCGCCGAGTGGAGCACCGACCCCTTCTCGGGGGAGGTCCGCGACGGGGTCGTGTGGGGCCGCGGCGCCGTCGACATGAAGAACACGGACGCCATGGTCCTGGCCGTGGTGCGCGCCTGGGCCCGCGCCGGCGCCGCCCCCCGCCGGGACATCGTCCTCGCGTACACCGCCGACGAGGAGGACAGCGCCGTCGACGGGGCGGGCTACCTCGCCGACCGCCACGCCGGCCTCTTCGAGGGCTGTACGGAGGGGCTCGGCGAGTCCGGGGCCTTCACCGTGCACAACGGCCCCCGCCAGCCCCTCTACCCGATCGCGGCCGGCGAACGCGGCACCGCCTGGCTCAAGCTGACCGCCCGCGGCACGACCGGGCACGGCTCGAAGCCCAACCCCGCCAACGCCGTCAGCCGGCTCGCCGCCGCCGTGGCCAGGATCGGCGAGCACACCTGGCCCGTCCGCCTCACCGACACCGTCGCCGCCTGCATCACGGAACTCGCCGCCCTGCAGGGCCTCCAGGTCGACCCGCGCGCCCGCGGCACCGACCTCGACGAGCTGCTGCACAAGCTCGGCCCGGCCGCGGCGCTCGTCGAGGCGACCCTGCGCAACAGCGCCAACCCGACCATGATGAGCGCCGGCTACAAGGTCAACGTCATCCCCGGCACCGCCACCGCCTACGTCGACGGCCGCACGCTGCCCGGCGGCGAGCAGGAGTTCCTCGCCACCCTGAACGAGCTGACCGGGCCCGACGTCGCCTGGGAGTTCCACCACCGCCAGCCCGCCCTCCAGGCACCCGTCGACAACCGGACGTTCGCCGTTCTGCGCGAGTCCGTCGAGCGCTTCGCACCCGACGGGCGGGTCGTCCCCTTCTGCATGGCCGGCGGCACCGACGCCAAGCAGTTCTCCCGCCTCGGCATCGCCGGCTACGGCTTCTCCCCGCTCAGACTCCCGCCCGGCTTCGACTACTGGTCCCTCTTCCACGGCGTCGACGAGCGCGTCCCGGTCGACGCCCTGCACTTCGGCGTCCGCGTCCTCGACCGCGCGCTGCGGACCCTGTGATGGGCGCCGCCCGGGAGGACCCCCCGGCCGCAGCCCCGCACGCCGCAGCCCCGCAGGCCGCCCCCGTCCGGGAGCAGCCGTACGGCAGCTGGCCCTCGCCCATCGACGCCGCTCTCGCCGCCTCCCTCGACGGCCGCCCCGAATACCTCGGCACCCTCGGCGGCGAGGTCTGGTGGACCGAGCCGCGCCCCGCCGAAGGCGGCCGCCGCACCCTGGTCCGGCGCCCCGCCGCCGGCGGCCCGCCCCGCGCGGCCCTGCCCGCCCCGTGGAACGTCCGCAGCGCGTTCACCGAGTACGGCGGCCGCCCCTGGGCGGGTGCCGAGCGGCCCAGCGGCGGCCCGCTCCTCGTCTTCGTCCACTTCGCCGACCAGCGCCTGTACGCCTGCGAGCCGGACGCGCCCGGCGGCCCCGCCCCCCGCCCCCTCACCCCGCCGTCCCCGCCCGGCCGCCCCCTGCGCTGGGCCGACCCGGTCCTGCGCGGCGGCGAGGCCTGGTGCGTCCTGGAGGAGTTCACCGGGCCCGCACCCACCGACGTCCGCCGCGTCCTGGCCGCCGTACCGCTGGACGGGTCGGCGGCCGGGGACCGCTCCCGCGTGCGGGAACTCACAGACGACCGGCACCGCTTCAGCACCGGGCCGCGCCTGTCGCCCGACGGCCGGCACGCGGTGCGGCTGGTCTGGGACCACCCCCGGATGCCCTGGGACGGCACCGAGGCGGAACTCTCCCGGATCACCGACGACGGCACCCTCGCCGACCCGCGCACCGTCCTCGGCGGCCCGGACGAGGCCGTCGCCCAGGTCGACTGGGCGCAGGACGGCACCCTGCTCGCGGTCAGCGACCGCAGCGGCTGGTGGAACCCGTACCGCGTCGACCCGGAGACCGGCGCGGCGGTGAACCTGTGCCCGCGGGAGGAGGAGTTCGGGGGCGCGCTGTGGCGGCCGGGGCTGAACTGGCTCGTCCCGCTGCCCGGGGCCGGCACGCGCACCGGCGGTCCGGCGGGCGGCCTCGTCGCCGTCCTGCACGGGCAGGGCTCCTGCGTCCTCGGCGTGCTGGACCCCGAGACCGGCGACCTCGTCGACGCCGCCGGGCCGTGGACGGCCTGGCAGCCGACGCTGGCCGCGCACGGCGACCTCGTGTACGGGGTCGCGGCCAGCCCCCGCACCGCCTACGAGGTGGTCGAGCTGGACACGCGCACCGGCCACGCCCGGGTGGTGGGTGCGCAGGCCCCCGCCCCGGTGGACCCGGCCTACTACCCGGAGCCGCAGACCCGCACGTTCCTCGGCCCGGACGACCGGGAGATCCACGCCCACGTCTACCCGCCGTACCATCCCGCGCGGCGGGCCCCCGCCGACGAGCTGCCGCCGTTCGCGGTGTGGGCGCACGGCGGCCCCACCGAGCACGTCCCGCCCGTCCTCGACCTGCACATCGCCTACTTCACCTCCCGCGGCATCGGAGTCGTCGAGGTCAACTACGGCGGCTCCACGGGCTACGGGCGCGCCTACCGGGAGCGGCTGCGCGAGCAGTGGGGCGTGGTCGACGTGGAGGACTGCGCGGCCGTGGCCCGGGCGCTCGCGGACGAGGGGACCGCGGACCCGGCCCGCCTCGCCATCCGCGGCGGCAGCGCGGGCGGCTGGACGGCCGCGGCGTCGCTGGCCTCGACGTCCCTGTACGCCTGCGCGGCGATCCGCTACCCGGTCCTGGACCTGCGCGGCTTCGCGGAGGAGACCCACGATCTGGAGTCCCGCTACGTCGAGGGGCTGGCCGGGCCGCCGCAGACCCTCGCCGTGGTCTGCCGGGAGCGCTCGCCCGTGGCCCGCGCCGACCGGATCACCGCCCCGTTCGTGCTGCTCCAGGGTCTGGACGACGCGGTGTGCCCGCCCGCGCAGGCGGAGCGGCTGCTGGCGGCGCTGCGCGGCAGGTCGGTGCCGCACGCGTACCTGGCCTTCGAGGGCGAGGGGCACGGGTTCCGCCGGGCGGAGACGATGGTCCGGGCGCTTGAGGCGGAACTGTCGCTGTACGCGCAGGTGTTCGGCATCGAGCGGACGGACGTGCCGCGGCTGCGGCTGGAGGCGGACTGACGGCGGCCCGCCGGCCCGCCCCGGCCGCGGTGCTCAGGCGGGGGAGTGCTGCCAGACGCGGAGCGGGCCCAGCGGGGCGAAGCCGTGCCGGGCGGCCGTCTCCAGGTCCTCCCCGCTCTCGTAGCCGACGACCGGAAGGCCGGGCCACAGGGCGGCGATCCGGTCGAGGGCGCCCGACCAGGCCTCGTCGGCGGGAACGCCCCCGGCCGTGAACACGTTGGAGATGCCGGCCACCCCGGCGGCCGCGCTCGCGACGGCCCCGGCGGCGATCCGGCCGTCGCCGGTCCGGCCCGCCAGGAAGGCGATGCCGTCCGTGAGCAGCCCGGGGCGGAAGAGGCCGGCCGGCTCCCCGCCGCTCCAGGCGGCCTCCCACCGCGCCAGTTCGGCGGGGCTGCCGGCCCGGGACCAGTGCAGGGAGCCGGGGCCGGCGGGCGGCCCGGCCGGGCGGTGGATCCACTGCGCCTCGAACAGCACCTCGAAGCCGGCGGGGGCCAGGTCGAGGACGGCGAAGGAGTCCTTGACCGAGCAGCCCGGCGCGTCCGTGTCGACGGCGGCGGCCAGCTCGGCGGCCGAGGCGCCGCGGGCCAGGGCCACGGCGTCCGGATAGTACGGCGGCGTGCGGCGCGGGCTGGTCCAGGCGTCGGCGGTGAAGGCGCCGCCGGGGCAGACCGCGGCGCACCACTCGGCGTTGTTGCGGACGGCGGCTTCCAGCAGCCCGCCGCCCGCGGGGGAGTAGGTGATCACAGCGGGATCCTGCCACGGCAACTACGCTGCGGGGATGCCGTTTTCCCCGTACCTCGTCGAAGGAGACCGGGTCGCGCTGCGGTCCTACCGGGCCGCCGACGGGCCCGAGTTCACCGCCCGCGTGCGCGAGAGCCGCGGACTGCACCACCCGTGGCTGTTCCCGCCGGACACGCTGGAGGCGTACGAGCCGTACGCGGCGCGGCTGTCCGGCGGCGACGGCGGCCGGGTCGGGTTCCTGGTGTGCGAGCGGGCGTCCGGCGCCATCGCCGGCTTCGTCAACGTCAACAACATCGTCCGCGGGTCCTTCCGGTGCGGGGCCCTGGGGTACGGGGCGTTCGCGCACGCCGCGGGACGCGGGCTGCTCGGCGAGGGCCTCGACCTGGTCCTCGCCCACGCCTTCGCCCCCCTCGCCGGCGGCGCCCCGGAGGGCGACGCGCGCGACACGGCGGGCCGGTCCGGCGCGGCCGGTCTCGGGCTGCACCGCCTGGAAGCCAACATCCAGCCGGGCAACACCGCCTCCATCGGGCTCGTCCGCAGCCGCGGCTTCCGACTGGAGGGCTTTTCCCCGGACTTCCTCCTCGTCGACGGAGCCTGGCGCGACCACGAGCGCTGGGCGATCACCGCGGGGGCCGCAGGGGCCTCTGGTCCGGGCGCCCGCAATGGCGCAGGATGATCCCATGCGAAGCCTCGTCCTGCTCGACGCACCCTCCAACCTCGGCCTGCGGCCGCCCACACCGGGCACCGTGCCCGGCGTGTACAAGCTGGCCGGCGCCCTGCGCGAGCAGGGCCTGCTGAGCCGGCTCGGCGCCCGGGAGGGCGGCGTCGTGGTGCCGCCCCGCTACGACCGGGGCGACTGGCGGGTGGGCGACGGCGTCTTCCACGCCGGGCCGCTCGCCGCGTACACCGTCGCCCTCGCCGACCGCATCGAGAAGCACCTCGCGGCCGGCGAGTTCCCGATCGTCCTCGGCGGCGACTGCTCCATCCAGCTGGGCGCCTCCCTGGCGCTGCGCCGGCTCGGCCGGTACGGGCTGGCGGCCATCGACGGCTCGGCCGACTTCCGCCACCCCGGCAACGAGGCCGTCAACGGGCCCGTCGGCGCGGCCGGCGGCGAGGAGCTCGCCCTCGCCACCGGCCGCGGCCAGGCCGACCTCACCGACCTGGAGGGCCGGGGCCCGTACCTGCGGGAGGAGGACGTCCGCCTCTTCGGGCTGCGCGACGGCGACGCCGACCTCCCCGAACTGCGCGCCGCCGGCATCCGCACCGCCACCGTCGGCGACATCCGCGCCCGCGGCGCCGCGGCCGCGGCCCGGGCGGCGCTGGGCGGACTGCACCCGCCCGTCACCGCCGGCTTCTGGGTGCATTTGGACGCCGACGTCCTCGACCCCTCGGTGATGCCCGCCGTCGACAGCCCCGATCCCGACGGCCTGCTCCCCGCCGAACTGGCCGACCTGCTGCGGGTCCTGATCGGCTCCCCGCGCTGCGTCGGACTCAACGTCACCATCTACGACCCCGACCTGGACCCCGACGGCCGGGCCGGCGCCCTCCTCGCGGACCTCGTCGTGGGGGCGTTCGCACAGCAGTCCGGGTGACGGCCGGCGCGTCCTGACGGCCCGCCCTCCCCGCCCCCGCGCTCGTCCGCCTCACGGGACGGGGATCCCGGAATGCGGACGCGGTGTGGCAGGCCGCACCGGGGGCGAGGAGAGTGGGCCCCGGGGGCGTCGGGCCGCGTCGGAGGCGGTGGGAGCATGCCGGAGCCACTCCTCGAACAGCACGCCGAGGCGCTCCGGCTCTTCGGAGCGCGGGTCCGCGCCGTGGCGGCCCGCCAGTGGGGCCTGCCCACGCCCTGCACCGAGTGGAGCGTGCGCGACCTCGTCAACCACGTCACCGCCGAACAGCTGTGGGTGCCTCCGCTGGTCACGGAGGGCTGCACCGTCGCCGAAGTCGGCGACCGCTTCGTCGGCGACGTCCTCGGCGACGACCCCGCCGCCGCCTGGGAACGGGCCGCGCGGGCGGCCCACACGGCCTTCGCCTCCCCCTGGGCGCTGGAGCGGATCGTCTCCCTCTCCTACGGGCCCTCGAAGGCGGCCGCGTACTGCGCGGAACTCACCGCCGACTGCGTCGTCCACGCCTGGGACCTCGCGCGCGCCGTCGGAGGCGACGACCGGCTGCCCGCCGGACTCGTCCGGTTCGCCCTCGACGAGATCACCCCGTACGCCGACGGGCTCGCCGCCGGAGGCATGTACAGGCCCCCGCTGGAGCCCCCGCCGGGCGCGGACGACCAGACCAGGCTCCTCGCCCTCACCGGCCGCAAGGCATGAGTGCGCCGGGTGCCCGCCCACAACAGGCGCATCCCGGCGATCGACCGTATAAAGGGCAGGGTCGAGCGGGGCAGCCTACGCGACGGGGAAGGCAGGGCGACGTGGCCGGGATGCAGCGCACCGCGGAAGGCCGGGGCCCGGTCCGGTTCGGGCCGCCCGCGCCGGCGCCCGGCCTGCCGGTGCTGCCCGAACTCACCGACGTCCTCGCCGCGGCCGCGGCCCGCTCGGACCCCGAGCCGCCCGGCGGCGCCCCGCACCTGCTGGAGGCGGCCGCCCGGCACTGGCAGCGGCGCGGCCTCCCCACCGCCCCCGACGAGGTCGCCGCCGGGCCCGGAGCGCCCGCGCTGCTGCTCGCGCTGCTCGGCGCGCACGGCGGCGACGTGATGCTGCCCCGGCCCTGCCCCGCCTGGTGGACCCCGCAGATCCGGCTGCTGGGGCGCCGCGCCTACCACGTGCCGACCCCGGCCGAGTGCGGCGGCGTACCGGACCCGTACGCCCTGCTGGAGACGGTGCGCCGGGTGCGCGCGGAAGGCGGCGACCCGCGGGTGCTGCTGCTGTCCGTCGCCGACGACCCGACCGCGACCGTACCGCCGCCCGAGCTGCTGCGGGAGGCCTGCGAGGCCGCCGAGTCCGCCGGGCTGTTCGTCGTCAGCGACGAGACCTGGCGCGACACCGTGCACGTCCCGCACCGCACCCTCGTCCTCAATCCGGCCGAGATGCTGCCCGGCGGGGCCGCCGTCCTGCTGGACCTGTCGGGCGCCCTGCTGCCCGCCGGGTGGCCCGCCGCCGTGGCCCGCCTCCCCGGCACCCCGCGCGGCACCTGGCTGCGGGCCCGGACCCTCGACGTGCTCGCCGCGACGGGCGCGCTCGTCGCCGGGCCCGTCGCCGCCGCGGCCGCGCACGCCCTGGACGAGCCGCCCGCCGTCGCCGACCGGGCCCGCCGGGCCGCGGCCCTGCACGGCGCGGTCGCCGGCGCCGTCCACCGCACGCTCCTCGCCGCCGGGGCCCTCGCCCGGCCCCCGCAGGCAGGCCGCCACGTCTACGCCGACCTGGACCCGCTGCGCGCCGGCCTCGCCCGGCACGGCATCCGCGACGCGATGGAGCTGGAGGACTGGCTCGGCGCCCGGCTCGGCGCCCCCGCCCCGGGCGGGCAGCGCTTCGCCGACGACCTCGGGTCGCTCCGGGTCCGCCTGTCCACCGGCCCACTGCTCGGCGCCACCCCCGGCGAGCGCCTCGCCGCCCTCACCTCCCGCGACCCGCTCGCCCTGCCGGCCATACGCGCCTCCCTCGACCGCCTCGGCACGGTCCTCGCCGGGCCGCCGCCATGACCACGCCCCGCCCGTACGCCCGCACCCCGGCCCGCCCGCCGCGGAACGCCGGGCCGCGGGCCCCGGCACCCGGCCGACGCCCCGACCGCATCCCGACCGCCGACCGCCACGACGAGCCCCATCCGCCGTGAACGGAGACTTCCTGATGAGGGATCAGACCGGCGCTCCCCCCGCCGCCCCGCGCCGCCCCCCGCAGCCACCCGGCACCGCGCCGCATCCGGGATTCCGCCCCGCCCGGCCCACCGCGGAGCCGGATCCCGCACCGCGGCCGCCCGCCGGCCCCGCCCCCGCCCCGCCGGCCCCGCGCCCCCTCGGCGAGCGCCGCCTGTGGCCCCGCTCCTTCGCCGACCGGCTCACCACCCCGATGCCGGGCCTGCGCGCCTACGCCCGCCTCGCCCGCGAAGGCGCCTTCCGGCCCGGCCCCGACGGGCTGGCCGGCATCCCCGACCTGCCCTGCGCGCCGGCCCCGCTGCCCGTCCTGGCGCCCGGCACGTCCTGCGTCACCTGGGCCGGCCACGCCAGCTGGGTCGTGCGGACCGGCGGCCTGACCGTGCTCACCGACCCCGTCTGGTCGCGCCGTATCCTCGCCACACCCGCCCGCATGACGCCCGTCGGCGTCCCCTGGGAGGACCTCCCGCCGGTCGACGCCGTCGTCATCAGCCACAACCACTACGACCACCTCGACGCCCCCACCCTGCGCCGGCTGCCCCGGCACACCCCGCTCTTCGTGCCCGCCGGGCTCGGCCGCTGGTGCCGCCGCCGCGGCTTCACCCGCGTCACCGAGCTCGACTGGTGGGAGGCGGCCGAACTGGACGGCGTACGCTTCGACTTCGTCCCCGCCCACCACTGGTCCAAGCGCACCCTGCTCGACACCTGCCGCAGCCTGTGGGGCGGCTGGATCCTCACCGACACCCGCTCGCCGGCCCCGCACAAGCTGTACTTCGCCGGGGACACCGGCTACGGCCACTGGTTCTCCGAGATCGGCCGCCGCCATCCCGGCATCGACCTGGCCCTGCTGCCGATCGGCGCGTACGCCCCGCGCTGGTGGCTGCGCGACGTCCACGCCGACCCCGAAGAGGCCGTCCGGGCCTGCACCGACGTCGGGGCCCGCCGCATGGCGCCCATGCACTGGGGGACGTTCGTGCTCTCCGCCGAACCCGTCACGGAGCCGCTGGAGCGCGTCCGGGCCGCCTGGGACCGCGCCGGCCTCGCCCGCGAGGACCTGTGGGACCTGTCGATCGGCGCGTCCCGCTGCTGGTGACCCCGCCCCGTCCGGTCGGCCCGTACGCCGTGCCCGGCGCTCCCGGCCCGCCTGTGTACGGGATGCCCGGCCCGTACGCCTGCTCGGCCCGTACGCCCGCCCGTGGACTGCGGTGTTCCCCGGCCCCGTACGCCCGCCGCGGCTCCCGCAAGGCCACCCCGCGGATGTCACCCCGCGGATGTCACCCCGCGCCCCCGCCCCGCAGCCGCCGCCACAGCCCGGGCACCGCGCCCGCCAGCAGCGCCAGGACGACCGCGGCCACCACGCCCTGCCAGGGCTCCGCGAACAGCGACCCGCCGAGGATCCCGATGAGCCCGTACGCCGCCGCCCACGCCGCGCACGCGGGCGCGTCACCGCGCGCGAACCGGCGCAGCGGCCATTGGGCCAGCAGGCAGGCCGCCATCACCGGGATCCGGCCGGCCGGCACCAGCCGCGACACCACCAGCACCTGCACCCCCCGCCGCTCCAGGCCCGCCCGCGCCTGCTCCAGCCGCTCCGGCGCGGTCCGCGCCCGCAGCCGCTCCAACCCCCGCGACCCGCCCGGCGACCGCACCCCGCGCCCGCCCAGCCAGTACAGGGCCAGGTCCCCGGCGAACGCGGCCAGCGCGGCCACACCGATCACCAGCAGCACCCCCAGCGGCGGCGAGGACCGGTGGAACGCCACCACCGCCGCCGAACTCACCAGCGCCCCCGTCGGCACCACCGGAACCAGCGCTCCCAGAGCCACCAGCAGGAACAGCGCCGGATACCCCACCGCCTGCTCGGCGGTCTCCGCCGGCACCGCGCCCGCCGCCCGCACCCAGCCCCCGGCCGCCGCCGCGACACCGCCCCTCACGGGAACCGCACCCGCTCGCCGTGGCCCGGCACCCGGACCGCCGAACCCGGCGCCAGCCGCCCCGCCAGCCGGGCGAACTCCTGCCCCGGCGCATGGAACTCGTGCGGCCGCACCGCATCCATCCCGATCGGCCAGTACGTCCCGTAGTGCACCGGCACCGCCGCGGCCGGCGCCAGCGCCGCCAGCGCCCGCGCCGCACCCGCCGCGTCCAGATGCCCCGGCCCCAGGTACGGGCCCCAGCCGCCCACCGGCAGCAGCGCCACGTCGACCGGCCCCACCTCCCCTGCCATCGCCGCGAACAGGCCCGTGTCCCCGGCGAAGTACGTCCGCCCGGCGCCCTCCACCACGAAGCCCAGCGCCCGCACCCGCTGCGGCCCCCACGGCAGCCGCCGCCCGTCGTGCCGCGCGCTGACCGCCCGCACCCGCACTCCCCGCCCGATCCCGACGACATCCCCCGGCACCGCCTCCGTCACGGCGAGCCCGCGCGCCCCGGCCAACCGCGCCAGGCCCGGCACCGCCCGCAGCGCGCCCCCCGGCACCACCAGCCGCGTGCCGGGCGCGAGCCGGGCCAGGGACGGCAGGTGCAGGTGGTCGGCGTGCAGGTGCGACACCACCGCCACGTCCGCCACGGCCGCATCGGGCGGCGGCAGCACCCCGCGCCGCCGCCGCAGGTGCGCCAGCCGCGGTGCGAACAGCGGGTCCGTCAGCACCCGCACCCCGGAGTCCTCCACCGTGCAGGCGGCATGACCCCACCAGGTGATCTCCACCGGCACCCGGCCTCCCCGTCGCAGTCGCAGGCCCCCGCACCGAGACTAAGCCCGCCACCCGGAGCCTGCCCCGGCACGGCGCCCGCCGATCCGACCCCGCAGCCCCCTCCTCCACGGCCGCGGATCGGAGTAGGGTCGGGCGGCATGGATGAGCTGCGCGTGGCCGCGATCGCCAGCCTGGCCCCGCTCGAGGACCTCGACACCGACCCCTTCGCGGTCGACACCCGGAGCCAGCACGCCATGTGCGCCCGCTGGGCCGCCGACCAGGGGTACGTCGTCACGAAGGAGTTCCTCGTCTACGGGCTGCGCGCCGACCACTGCGGCCTGTGGTGCGACGTGGAGGCCGGCCAGGTCGACCTGTTCGTCGCCCCCAACCGCCGTGTGCTCGCCCGCGCCCTGAGCTCCGTGGAGGAGTTCGCCGCCGAGTGCCGGCGGCGCGGCGTCCGGCTGGAGACCGCCGGGCTCGACGAGCCGTACTACACCGCGGCGATGAAGGCGGAGGTGCACCGGCGGCTGTCCATGCCGACCGCCGGCTACGACGGCACCTGACGCCGACCGCACCCCGGCCCGCACCGGCCCGCCCTTTCGCGCCCCGCCGCCCGCGCCCCGCGCACACCCGCGCGGCCGTCGTCCGCTCCCGCCCGGCCGCCGCCAACGGGCCGCTCCCGCCCCGCCTGTGCGACGCTGGAGGCGGCGGCGGGGGACCGCGGCCGGGGCGCGGGCCCCCGCAGGGCCCGCGGCGCCGGCCGGGGGAGACACGAGGCGGTGCGGCGTGCGGCGAGGACGGTGGCGGACGGCGGGCGGCGCCGCGGTGCGCGTGCTCACCGTCTGGGCGGTCTCCACCCTGACGATGCTCGTCCTGGCCGGGATCCTGCCGGACTTCCGGCTCCAGTCCGGCGACGGCGCCAGCATCACGCAGGCCGGCCTCGCCGCGGCCTGGGGCGCGGGCGCCTTCGGCCTCCTGAGCGCGCTCGTGTGGCCCGTCCTCGTACGGGCCCTGCTGCTCGTACCGGCCCTCGTCCTCGGCCTGCTCGTCTTCTTCCTCAACGGCTCCCTGCTGCTGATGGCGCTCAGCCTGGTCCCCTCCGGGCAGGGCCAGGCCGCCCCCGAGACCGCGGTCGTCGTCGCGGCCGCCATGTCCGCCGTCGCCTCGGCCACCTCCACCGCCCTCGCGGTCCGCGACGACGAGGCCTACCGCAGGCGCCTGTACCGGCTCGCCGACCGCCGGCGGCGCCGGCAGCGCCGCGCGGCCGCGCCCGGCCGGGAGCCGCCGCCGGGCCTGCTCTTCCTCCAGCTCGACGGGGTGGGCTGCCGCGTGCTGCGCGAGGCGGCCGCGAGCGGCACGATGCCGACGGCCGCGGCCTGGCTGGCCGCCGGCCACCGCGTCATGCCCTGGCGCACCGACTGGTCCAGCCAGACCGGCGCCAGCCAGCTCGGCATCCTGCACGGAACCACCCACGACGTGCCGGCGTTCCGCTGGTACGAGAAGGACACCGGCGAGGTGATGGTCTGCAACCGGCCCACCAGCGCCGCGGAACTCCAGCGTCGGGCCGTCGCCCGCACCGGCGACGGCGGGCTCCTCGCTCTCGACGGGGCCAGCCGGGGCAACCTGTTCACCGGCGGCGCCGACCAACTCGCGCTGGTGCTGTCGGTGTCGGCCCGCCGCGGACGTGCCAACCGCGCCGGCTACTTCGCGTACTTCTCCGACCCGGCCAACGCCGTCCGCACCGCGCTGTCCTTCACCGCCGAAGTCGGGCGCGAGATCGGCCAGTCGGTGCGGGCGAGGCTGCGCGGCGACCGGCCCCGCGTGTCCCGGGGCGGCCTGTACCCGCTGATCCGGGCCTTCGCGACCGTCGTCGAGCGGGACGTCGTCGTGGCCGCCGTCATCGGCGACATGCTCGCCGGCCGGGCCGCCGTCTACGCCGACCTCGTGGGCTACGACGAGGTCGCCCACCACTCGGGCCCGCGCGGGCGCGACACCGACCGGGTCCTGGCCCGACTGGACCGCAGCCTGGCCCTGATCGCGCGCGTCGCCGAGCACGCCCCGCGCGCCTACCGGATCGTGCTGCTGTCCGACCACGGGCAGAGCCCGGGGGAGACCTTCCTCGGCCGGTACGGCCTCACCCTCAAGGACCTGGTCCGGGCCGGCTGCGGACTGCCCGTCCCCCGCCGGGCGGGCCGCACCCCGAGCGGCGCCGAGGCCCGCGCCGCCGTCCTCGCGGCCCTGCACCGGCCCGTCGAGGAGGGCGAGGAGGCCCGGCGGCCCGGCCGCACCGACCCGGTCGTGCTGGCCTCGGGGAACCTGGCGGTGATCTCCTTCCCCGACGTGCCCGGCCGGGCCACCCGGGAGTGGATCGAGCGCTCCCACCCCGCCCTCCTGCCGACCCTCGCCAACCATCCCGGCATCGGCTTCCTGCTGGTCGACGGCCACGTCCTGGGACCCGGAGGCGCCTGCGCCCCGGTGTCCGACCCCGGCGCCGTGCAGGAGCTGCTCGCCGCGTACGGGCCGGGCGCGGCCGAGGCGGTCCGCCGCACCGACGCCTTCCCGCACGTCCCCGACATCATGGTCAACTCGGCGTACGACCCGGCCACCGGGGAGGTGCACGCCTTCGAGGAGCAGATCGGATCCCACGGCGGCCTGGGCGGGGAGCAGGGGCAGGCCTTCCTGATGTGGCCTGCGGACCTGCCGGACCCGGAGCCCGGACTGGTCGGCGCCGAGGCCGTGCACCGGGTCCTGCGGGGCTGGCTGCGGGAGGCGGACGGGCCGCAGGTCCCGATCGGCCCGGCCGCGCCGGCGAAAGCGGAGGATGCGCCACCGCCGAAGGATCCGCGGCCGCAGGCGCCGCCACACGGAATCCTTCCGCCCGCAGGGGTGCCCGTGCCGGACGAAAGCCGTTGATTTGGCGGCGCGGGCGGTGTGCCGCAGCATGTGTCGACCTGTCCGGCATGTGAAACACCCGAGGCGCGACCCGTGAGCACCACCCCTGCCATAACCCCGCCCGCCCCGACCGCGGCCCCCGGATCCCCGGCCGCCGAGGCCCGCGAGACCGACGGGGGGAGCGGGGGCCCGCACGCCCGCCGCTTCGGCCTCCCCATCGCGACCTGCCTGGTCATGGGGAACATCATCGGCGGCGGGATCTTCCTCCTGCCCGCCTCGGTGGCCCCCTTCGGCACCATCAGCCTCGTCGCCTTCGGCATCCTCACCCTCGGCGCGATCGCCCTCGCCCTGGTCTTCGGCCGCCTCGCCGAGCGCCTCCCCCACACCGGCGGCCCCTACGTCTACGCACGGGCCGCGTTCGGCGACTTCGCCGGCTTCCTCGCCGCCTGGACGTACTGGATCACCTCCTGGGTCTCCAACGCGGCCCTCGCCGTCGCCTCCGTCGGCTACCTGTCCGTCCTCTTCCCGGCCGTCGGCGACCACACCTGGTCGATGTGCCTGGCCGCCCTCGCCGTGCAGTGGCTGCCCGCGCTCGCCAACCTGGCCGGCACCCGCTGGGTGGGCACCGTCCAAGTCGTCGCGACCGTCCTGAAGTTCGCCCCGCTGCTGCTCGTCGCCGTCGGCGGCCTGTTCTTCTTCGACCCCGCCAACCTCGGCCCGTTCCAGGCCACCGGCCAGAGCCCCGTCGGCGCGCTGTCCGCCTCCGCCGCCATCCTGCTCTTCAGCTACCTCGGCGTGGAGTCCGCCGCCGTCAGCGCCGGCGAGGTCCGCGACCCGGCCCGCAACGTCGGCCGCGCCACCGTCCTCGGCACCATCGGCGCCGCCGTCGTCTACCTCCTGGGCACCCTCGCCGTCTTCGGCCTCGTCGCCCACGACCGGCTCGTCTCCTCCGAGGCGCCCTTCACCGACGCCGTGAACGCCATGTTCGGCGGCACCTGGGGCGGCACCGTCGTCGCCTGCGCCGCCGTCGTCTCCATGCTCGGCGCCCTCAACGGCTGGACCCTGCTCAGCGCCCAGACACCGTACGCCGCCGCCAAGGACGGCCTCTTCCCGAAGGCCTTCGAGACCAAGCGGCGCGGCGTGCCCGTCACCGGCGTCGTCGTCACCGTCCTGCTGGCCTCCGCCCTGACCGTCTACAACTACACGGCCGGCTCCGCGGGCGTCTTCGAGAGCCTCGTCCTGATCACCACCTTCACCGCGACCGTCCCCTACCTGCTCTCCACCGCCGCGCAGATCCACCTGCTGCTCACCGGCCGCTCCGAGCAGGTACACCGCGGCCGGCTCGTCCGCGACGGCGCCGTCGCCGCCCTCGCCTTCGCCTTCTCCATGTGGCTGGTGGCGGGCGCCGGATACGCCGCCGTCTACCAGGGCGTCCTCTTCCTCTTCGCGGGCGTCCCCGTCTACGCCGTGATGGCCGCCAGGAAGTCCCGCGCGACGGCCTCCTGAGCGCCCCCACCCCAAGCCGAAGGGCCCGGCAAACCCCCGAGGGGGTCGCCGGGCCCTTGCGTGCGCGCCGGTGCCGCCGTGACTAGTCGAGGTAGTCGCGCAGGACCTGGGAGCGGGACGGGTGGCGCAGCTTCGACATGGTCTTCGACTCGATCTGGCGGATGCGCTCGCGGGTGACCCCGTACACGCGGCCGATCTCGTCGAGGGTCTTCGGCTGGCCGTCGTTCAGGCCGTACCGCATGGACACGACACCCGCCTCGCGCTCGGACAGCGTGCCCAGGATGGACTGGAGCTGCTCCTGCAGGAAGGTGAAGGACACCGCGTCGGCCGGGACGACCGCCTCGGAGTCCTCGATGAGGTCGCCGAACTCGCTGTCGCCCTCCTCGCCCAGCGGGGTGTGCAGGGAGATCGGCTCACGGCCGTACTTCTGGACCTCGATGACCTTCTCCGGGGTCATGTCGAGCTCCTTGCCCAGCTCCTCCGGCGTGGGCTCGCGGCCGAGGTCCTGGAGCATCTGCCGCTGCACACGGGCGAGCTTGTTGATGATCTCGACCATGTGGACGGGGATGCGGATGGTGCGCGACTGGTCGGCCATGGCGCGGGTGATCGCCTGCCGGATCCACCACGTCGCGTACGTGGAGAACTTGAAGCCCTTGGTGTAGTCGAACTTCTCCACGGCGCGGATCAGGCCGACGTTGCCCTCCTGGATCAGGTCCAGGAAGAGCATGCCGCGGCCCGTGTACCGCTTGGCCAGCGAGACCACGAGGCGGAGGTTGGCCTCCAGCAGGTGGTTCTTCGCCCGGCGGCCGTCCTCGACGAGGATCTCCAGCTCGCGCCGGTACGCGGGCTTGAGGTCCTCCTCCTCTTCGAGCTTGTACTCGGAGAACAGGCCGGCCTCGATCCGCTTGGCGAGCTCGACCTCCTGCTCGGCGTTGAGCAGCGGCACCTTGCCGATCAGCTTCAGGTAGTCCTTGACCGGGTCGGCGGTGGCACCGGCCACCATCACCGTCTGCGCCGGGGCGTCGTCCTCGTCCTCGTCGGACAGCACGAAGCCCTGGCCGCTCGCCGGGGTCTCCTCCTCGACCTCGTCGACGAGCTCCTCGGTCGCCCAGTCCTCGCCCTCGACGGCCGGGTTCTCGGCGTCGTCGGCGTCCTTCGCGGTGGTCTTCTTCGCCGTCGTCTTCTTGGCGGCCGTCTTCTTCGCGGCGGCCTTCTTGACCGTCCGCTTCTTCGGCTCGGCGGCGGCAGCGGCCGCCGGGGCCTCGGCGGCGTCGGCCGGCGAAGCCGATATCGCCGCCGCCGGGGCGGCAGCGGCGGCCGCGGCGGAGGCCGCCGTCGCGGCGGCGGCGGCCGCGGCGGTCGCGGCCTTGCTCCGCGCGCCGATCGGCCGCGGCGCGGCCACGGCCTTCTTCGTCACGGTCCGGGCGGGGGCGGAGGCAGCCTTGCGGGGCTTCTTCGCGGCAGCCTTCGTGGCGGGGGCCGCGCTGACGTGGAGGGCGACACCCTCCTCGTCCAGGACCTGGTTCAGGCTGCGCAGGACCCGCTTCCACTGGTCCACCGGGATGCGGCCGGCCTCGAAGGCCTGGCGCACGTCGTCACCGTTGATGTGACCCTGCTCGCGGCCGCGCTCGACGAGAGCGACCAGGGCCTCCGATTCGGCGATCTCCGGAGGGAACGTACGGGACGGGCTGAGCGACACAAGGAGCCTCTCGTTGCGAACAGACAGGAAGTGGGCGGGACATCATCGCGCGGACTCGGGAAACAGACCCGACGGGGTCTGTATTCCGGGCCGCGCGAGGACACCTGTCGGTTCATCGCCTGCCCGAGTCGATTCGTTACGCGCTGAATTGAGTGAGCTGCGCCACGCTGTGTGCGGGCAACCTTTCGCCCGCAGAACCGTCCGCGCCACTCGCCCGCAAACCCTTCCCCGCCACCCGGCCGCGGAACCGGGCTCGGGCGGCCGTCCGCCGTTCGACTACAGTGGTCGCGGGCCGTGACTGGCGTTCGGGTGGATCACCACCGGGGAGCGGCCCGGCGTACGACCGTACGCCCGTGCGTACCCCGCGTACGCCGACTGCCGCGCGCCTGGGCGAACCGCGATCCCGCAGCGACGCCCAGGAGACCCCTATGACGACTGCCCAGACCGCCCGGCTCATGGACGGCACCGCCCTCGCCCGCCGCATCTCCGAGCAGACCGCCCTCCACGCCGCGAACCTCGCCCGGCGCACCGGAACCGCCCCCTGCCTGGCGACCGTGCTGGTCGGCGAGGACCCCGCCTCCGTCACCTACGTCCGGATGAAGCAGAACCGCTGCGCCAAGGCCGGCATCACCTCCCGGCACGTGGCGCTGCCCGCGGAGACGACGACCGAGGAGCTCGTCGCCACCATCACCGCCCTCTCCGAGGACCCGGAGATCAGCGGCATCCTGCTCCAGCACCCGGTGCCGCACCACATCGACGAGCGCGCCGCCTTCGAGGCCATCGCCCCCGGCAAGGACGTCGACGGCGTCACCATGCACTCCTTCGCCGCCATGGGCTTCGGCCTGCCCGGCTTCGTCTCCTGCACCCCCGGCGGCATCATGCGCCTGCTCGCCGCGTACGACGTCGACCTGACCGGCAAGCACGCCGTCGTCGTCGGCCGCAGCGCCATCCTCGGCAAGCCCGCCGGCATGCTGCTGCTGGAGCAGAACGCCACCGTCACCTACTGCCACTCCCGCACCAAGGACCTGTCCTCGATCGTCCGGCAGGCCGACGTCCTGGTCGCCGCCGTCGGCAAGGCCGAGTTCATCCGCGGCGACGACATCAAGCCCGGCGCCGTCGTCCTGGACGCCGGCTACAACGAGGGCAACGTCGGCGACGTCCACTTCGAGTCCGCCGCCGCCCGCGCCTCCCTGATCACCCCCGTGCCCGGCGGCGTCGGCCCGATGACCATCGCCGTCCTGCTGGAGCAGACCGTGCAGGCCGCCGCCGCCCAGGCCGGCCTCGCCCTCGCGGACCTCTGACCGCCGCGGGCCGCTGCCGCGCCCGCACCCCCCGTACCGCCGGAACGCCCCGGATCCCTCACCCCGGGGCGTTCCGGCCTTCCCGCGCCCGGGGAGCAGTCTCCGGTTCCGCCGGCGCGCGCCGCACCGCAGCCACGATCGGCGAGGAGCTGAACTCCCGGGCCAGCTCCGCCAGCGGCCGCGAATCCAGCCGGTGGGGGTCGTCGGGCCCCCGGTCCGCCGGCTCCCGGTGCTCCCCGACGCACCCCGCCATGTCGGCGGCGGCACGCCTGCGCACGGCAGCCGCGAGCATCGCCGCGTCCGCCACGACCGATGCCTGCGGCTCCCCGATCCCCTCGGCGCGCGCGGCCTCGTACGCCGTGAGCCGCACCCCGGGGTCGAACCAGCAGCCCAGCGCCAGGATCCCGTCGTCGATGACCGACTCGCGGTGGATCAGCCGGATCCCGATCGGGGACCACCAGGTCAGCGGCACCGTCATCACGCTCGGGGAGGCGAAGCCCCGCAGCTCCTTCCACAGCGGGCGCAGCGTCCGGTAGCGGCTGTAGTCCCGCCAGGCGGGCGAGCCGCCGACCAGCGGGACGATGAACCCCGAGCCCACCATCAGCGCCGCCGCCGCCGCGAACGGCGGGGCCACGTACGTCGACAGCGCGTCCCAGTCGCGGCCCGCCCAGCGCGCGCCGACCGCCGCCCACTTCGAGACCAGGTAGCACAGATCGAGGACCCCGCCCAGCACGATCAACGCCAGCCCGGTGCGCAGCGGACGCAGCCGGCGCAGCGAGGGGCCCACCCGCCGCAGCCACTTCCAGCACAGCACCGTCATCGCCGAACTGGCCGCCGTGTGCGCCAGCAGGTAGGAGACGATCATCTCGCGGACCCACGGCGTGTTCGCGTAGTACGTGTCGAGGTCCCGCAGCCGCTCGACGGGCGCCTCGCCCTGGACGAACAGCAGCACGATCAGCAGCGTGACCGCCCCGAACACGGCGACCGTCAGCCGCGTGGCCCGCCGCACCGCCGCCGGCGGCCCGCCGCTCCAGTGCAGCACCAGCACGACGCACGACCCCGAGAACGCCGTCAGCGCCCCGTACACCAGAGGCGCCGAGAAGTTGGTGATCCCGGTGAGGCGGTTGACCGCCGCGATCGTCGGGGGCGCCGCCAGGAACATCACGAGGCAGCCGGCGAACAGCACCGCGCACACCGCCCGCATCAGCGGCTGGTCCCAGCCGCGCCGCAGTGTCGGCGCCTTGATCAGCAGCGCCAGGATCATCACCGACCCCGGCACGTAGAGGATGAGCCCGTCCGTCATCGGGCCCGGCCGGCACGGCCCACCGGATCGACCGGGTCCACGGGGCCGGCGGCTTCGGCTTCGGCTTCGGCGTCGGCGCGGTCCGCGGGCCGGGAGGGCTCCGCGGCCCGGACGGCCCGTACGGGGTCCGCGTCCAGCCCCGCGACGGCCCGCTCCGCGGCCGTCAGCGGCGGGGCCTTCAGCGCCCCCCGGTCGGAGGCGCGCAGCACGTGCCACACCACCGACGGGCCCAGCCAGTGCGTCGGCGGACTGCTCATCGTGATGACCTGGAGGAACGCCGCCGTCAGCGCCTCCCGCGTGGTCGCCCCCGTCATCAGCCGGCTCACGTACGCGTTGAGCAGGCCCGTACCGGTCCGCGGCCGCATGCCCGTCGCCCCCGGGTACAGGATGTCCTGCGACGTCGCCAGCTCCCAGGCGGTCGCCACCTGCGGGGCCAGCGCCCGCTGCGCCTCCCGGCCGATCGACGGGTGGGCGAGCCCCTTGGCCCGCAGCAGCGCCCGTACCGCCAGCAGCCCTTGGGCGGCGACCGTCATGCCCTGCCCGTACAGCGGGTTGAAGGTGGCCACCGAGTCCCCGACCGCGAAGAACCCGTCGGGCAGGTCCGCCTTCTCGAAGTAGACGCGGCGGTTCGCGGTGCCCTGGGTGACGGCGACGTCCGTGAGCGGCCTGCGCCGTTCGAGGAGCTCGCCGACGATCGGGTCGCGGACGCTCTTGGCGAACGGGACGAACAGCTCCGGGTCCCCGGTCGGCTGCCCGCCTCGGGTCCCCGACAGCGTCGCCTGCCACCGGCCGCCCTCGACCGGCACGATCGTCGCGGTCCGGCCCGGGACGGGCACCCGCGGGTCCGACTGCACGTTGACGATGGGGAAGCCCCTCTCGTGCGCCCCCGGCGGCGCCTCGAACATCCGCGTCGCGTACACCAGCCCCGAGTCGACCTCCGCCTGCCGGATCCCGCCCACGCCGAGCTCCCGCAGCCACGCCCGGGAGCGCGAGCCGCGCCCGCTCGCGTCGACCACGAGGTCCGCGGTGACCAGCCGCCCCGCCGCCTCCGGGGTGTCGACGCGGACGCCGGTGACCCGCGCCGCCGTCCCCTCCAGGGCCCGCACCCGGCTCCGCTGGAGGGTCGCCACCCCGCGCAGGCCCGTCACCCGGGCGCGGACGACCGCGTCGAGGAGGTCCCGGCTGCACGAGATGGTGAACTGCTTCTCCCGGCACCGCGGGATCCAGCCCTGCGCCGTCATGGTGACCAGCTCGGCGGGCAGGCTGCGGCGCATCGCGCCCGCGGCGATCCACTCCTGCGTGATCCCCGGCAGGATCTTCTCGATCGCCCGCGCGCCGCCCGACCACAGGACGTGCACGTGCCGGGCCTGCGGAAGCCCGCGCCGCGGCACCGGGCCGTCGGGCAGCACGTCCGCGTCGATGATCGTGACCGTCGCGTGCTCGGCGAGCACGGCAGCGGCGAGGAGCCCGGCCATGCTGCCGCCGATGACGACGGCGTGGCGGGGCTGGGGGTAAGGGGCCATGGGGGCGCTGCTCTCTGTCGGGGCCGGCGGTCAGCGGCGCGGGGGGTGCGTCGGCGGCGTCGGCATCGGTGGCGGTACGGGGCGCGGCGCCTTGGGCCTGCGGCCTGCCGCGCCCTGCCTCACCGCGCCCTGCCTCACCGCGCCCATCCCAGCGCCGTTCCGATCCGCTCGATCTGCTCGCACTGCGCCTGCCGCGGCGGCTCCAGGAACCCCTTGAGGATCTTCCCGAGGTGCAGCCCGAACGTTTCGGCCCGGATCTCCGCCGGATCCTGCCGGTCCGCACGCGCGGCCGCCTGCCGTACGACACTCCCCAGCCCGGCCTGCGAGTTCAGCAGCTCCGCCAGGTCCCCGTGGCGGCCCGCGATCCGCGCGGCGACCGCCATGCCCGGGCCGTGGCTGTCACAGGTGCCCTCCTCCAGGTGCCACAGTTCGTGGCAGGCGATGACGAGCTGGTGCTCGGGCCGGGTCCGCTCCTCTATGACGAGCAGGTCGCGGTCGGCCATCTCCAGCCACAGCCCGCTGGCCGTGTCCGGCGGGAACCCGGCGAACCGGAAGTTCACCGGCCGGCCGCCGCGCCTGCGCCCGTACGCCGCGCACAGGCTCCCGATGATCGCGGCGGCGTCGGCCGGCGGGGCCAGGCGCACTCCCGCCAGCAGATCCGCGCCGAGCTTCCGCATGGTCCGTGTCGTCCTCATGGCAGTCCCCCCTCGGCAGCCTCTTCGCGGCCCCGCACCGTGCGGGCCGGGCCTTCCCCGCGTGCGCCCGGGATCCCGAGCCGGCCCTCGCGGGCCAGCAGGTCGTCCAGGTGGTCGCGCAGCGACTGCCGGCCCGCGGCGGAGAGCCGGCCGGCCCGCACGGCGATGCCCCGGACGTCGTGCGCCCGCAGGGCCCCCAGCATCGGGCCGGCCGCGTCCCCGCCGGCGGTCAGCAGCCCGTACTCGATCTCGGTGAGCGCGGCCGCCAGCGCCTCGGTGTCGTCCGCGAGGAGGAAGCCGCTGTCCACCCCGTAGAACCGCTGGATACCGGCGGCCGCGGCCAGGCTCGGCAGCCCCTCGCCGCGGGCGAGGCGGGTCAGCGACTGCCCCGACGCGTCGAAGGAGCGGGCGATCGCGTCGAGCGAGTGCGGCTGGCCGTCGGACCGCAGGCGGGTCCGCCGCAGGTGGGCGAAGCGCTGGTGGACCTGCTCCGGCAGCGGGAGCCGCGGCGGCCTGCCGTCGAGGGTCTGCGCGACGGCGTGCGGCGGCATGCCCGTCAGGTGGGAGAGGAGGTCCAGGTCGTCCGCTGCGCCGCCCGGCCCGACGAGGCCCACGGCCGACCCCGGGGGAGCGGCGGCGGTGGCGGCACCGGGGCAGGTGGACGACGCCACGGCCGCGACGGCCCGCTCCACCGCGCTCCGGCTGTCGGCGAGGAGAAAGCCCGCGTACACCCCGAAGAAGCGCTGCACCCCCGCCGCATGCCGTAATCGGGGCAGCCCGGTTCCGGCGTTCAGCGGGCCCAGAGACGCGCCGGGGGCGTCGAAGTCCTCGGCGATCGCGGCGAGCGGCCACTCCCGGCCCTGCCTGTCCCGCCGGGTGGCCCGCAGCCACCGGAACCGCCGGTGCACCCGCACGCACAGCGGCACCGCCGGCGCGGCACCCGCCAACACTGCCGGGATCACAGCCGGTTCGACCCCGCTCAGATGCCCGAGCCGCTCCACGTCGAGCACCTCGGCCGGATCCGCCCCCCGCTGCTCCGCCAGCACCGCGACGCGCTCCCAGGTCGCGGCGAGGTCGGGTCGGACAGCGGCATCCACCGTGTGGTTCTCCCTGCGTCGACAGGACGTTCGAGGGTCGATCGGTTGCAAGCAGCGTAGCCCGCGGGCCGCAAGAGGGGGATAAGAACCCAACGTTTCCTGCGCTCCACGTCAAAGAACGTTGGCCCCCGGCACCACCCCCCCCCCGGCCGCCCATGACTCGGGAGGTAATCGACCCCGCACCCGCCCGGCGGCACAGTGGGGGCATCGGACGGCGCGGGACGCGGGATGCGGCCGGGCCAGCCCGGTGCAGCGTCGGACGCCCCCGACGCCGGTCCGTTCCGCCCCACATCCCGCCGCCCCCTCGGAGGTTGATCCGCCGTGTCCGCAACCCTGGTCGCCGGAGTCGCCCGTACCGCGGTGCCGCAGACCGCCCTGCGCCGCTTCCTCGCCCTCGACGCCGCCGTAACCGGCGCCAACGGCCTCGCCTACGCCGCCTTCAGCGTCCCCCTCGGCCGGCTGCTCGGCGTGGGCGCGGACACGCTGTTCGGCCTCGGCCTCTTCCTCACCGCCTACGCCGCCGGCGTCGCCTGGCCGGCATCGCGGCGCCGGCCCCCGGCCGGGCCCGTCGTCCTCGTCATCGAGGCCAACTGCGCCTGGGCGGCGCTCAGCCTCGTCTCCCTGTTCCTGTGGGACGCCCCCACCGCCGCCGGGCTGGTGTGGGTCCCGGCGCAGGCGCTGACCGTCGCCGGCTTCGCCCTCCTCCAGCACCTGGCGCTGCGGGCCTGCGCCGCGTCAGAACGCCAGTGAACGCAGGTAGTCCGCCGTCGCCGGGTCGGCCGGGAGCATCGTCTCGATGGCCAGCTCGGCGACCGTCACGTCCATCGGCGTGTTGAACGTCGCGATCGACGACACGAAGGACAGCACCCGCCCCCCGTGCTCGATCACCAGCGGCAACGCGATGTTCGGGACCGGCACGCCGCCCCCCGCCGGCCCGGCGGCCCGCCCCTCCGGCACGGGATAGGCCGCGACCTCCTCGTACAGGGCCCGCAGCACCGGCGAGCGGGACAGCGCGATCTGCCGCTCCATCTGCGCCAGCAGGTGGCCCCGCCACTCCGGCAGGTTGCGGATCCGCGGCGCCAGCCCCTGCGGGTGCAGCGTGATCCGCATGGCGTTCAGCGGCGGCGCCAGGAGGTGCTCCGGCAGCCCCTCCAGCAGCATCAGCACGCCCCGGTTCGCCGCGACCACGCCGTACACCGCGTCCACGACGAGCGCCGGATACGGCTCGTACCCGGTCAGCAGCCGCTCCAGCCCCTCGCGCAGCGTCCCCATCGCCGGGTCCTCCAGCGGGGTCCGCGCGTACTGCGGCGCGTAACCTGCCGCCAGCAGCAGCGCGTTCCGCTCGCGGACGGGCACGTCGAGGCGGTCGGCGAGCCGGAGCACCATCTCCCGGCTGGGCGCGGACCGGCCCGTCTCGATGAAGCTGATGTGCCGCGCCGAAGAGTCCGCCCGGCCGGCGAGCTCCAGCTGGCTGATGCCGCGCAGCCGCCGCCAGGTGCGCAGCAGCTCCCCGACGGTACCGCCGCCCGCACGTGTCATGGTCGCCATGCACACGACGCTACCCCAGCGGCCCGGCGGGCGGCCCGGCCGAGGCGGCTCGCGCACCGGGGCGGCGCGGAGCCTTCCCTCCCGGCCGCCTTGTGGGAACCTTGACCCCACGTCAGGAGTTCGTCCCGGCAGGGGAAGGAGCACGCCGATGGCAGCAGAACCGCTTTCGCAGAAGGAGATCGAGGACCGGCTGCGGGAACTGCCCGGCTGGGCCTTCGAGGGCGACCGCCTCCACCGCACCTACCGGCTCGGCTCGCACGTCGCGGCGAGCGCCCTCGTCGTGCACATCGCCGCCGTGCAGGACGAACTCGACCACCACTCGGACCTCACCCTCGGCTACAACACCGTCCGCCTCTCGGTGAACACGCACAGCGCGGGCGACGCGGTCACCGAGTCCGACTTCGCGCTCGCCGAGCGCGTCGAGGCCCTGGCCCCGGCCCACGGCGCGCACTGACAGCCGGACCGCCGCCGCCCGGCCGGGCCCTCACGGGGACCCGGCACGCCCCGGAGGCTCGACCGGCTCCATACGCCACCACTGCGCTGGCGAGTCCGTGTCCTCGCCCTGCCGGGCGCGTCCCTCCCCGTCCGCCTCAAGCGACAGCCCGCTGATGCACGCCACGAGCGACACCACCCCCGGATCGTCGAGGTGCTCCTCGACGATCCACTCCTGCGCGCCGAACGCGTTCGGCCGCCACACCTGCACCCGCGCGCCGCTCTCCGTCGACGCGTTCGCCACGTCCAGCCGCCTGCCGTTGTGCACGCTCACCACATGGACGATCCCGCCGCCCCTGTGCACCGGCGACAGCCGCCACTGCCCGGCCGCCGCCGGCGCGGACGGGCCCTCCGGCCCCACCCCCACCGCCGTCCCGCCCTCCAGCCGCAGCAGCATCCCGCTCGCCACGTTGCGCACCCGGTACACCCCGTCCGGAACGGACAAGCGAGCCCCCCCTGCTCAGATGTCGAAGACCGCCGGATCAGGCCCGATGCGCCCGGCCCGCGGCCCACTGCCGAGCGCCTCCAGCCGCGCCATGTCCGCGGCGTCCAGCTCGAAGCCGAACACGTCCAGGTTCTCCCTGATCCGCGACGGCGTCACCGACTTCGGGATCGCGACGTTCCCCAGCTGGAGGTGCCAGCGCAACACTACCTGCGCGGGGGTGCGCCCGTACCGGCCGGCGATCTCCGTGACCTCGGGCAGCTCCAGCAGCTCCCCGCCCTGCCCCAGCGGCGACCACGCCTCCGTGGCGATGCCCAGCCGCCCGTGCAGGGCCCGCAGCTCCGCCTGCGGGAACAGCGGATGCAGCTCGACCTGGTTCACCGCCGGCACCAGCGCGCTGCGCTCGCCGAGCCGCTCCAGGTCCTCCGGCCGGAAGTTCGACACCCCGACGGCCCGGGCCCGCCCGCCCGCCGCGATCTCCTCGAACGCCTCCCAGATGTACAGGAAGTCGTCGCGCATCGGGCGCGGCCAGTGGATCAGGTACAGGTCGACGTGGTCGAGGCCCAGCCGGTCCAGCGACCTCTCGAACGCCTCCAGCACCTCCGCCCGCCGCCAGGTCCGCTGCCGGCCGTTCCACAGCTTCGTCGTGACGAACACCTCCTCACGCGGCACCCCGGCCGCCGCCAGCCCCTTCCCGGTGCCCGCCTCGTTGTCGTACGCCGCCGCCGTGTCGATGCTGCGGTAGCCGGCCTCCAGCGCCGTCCGCACGGCGCGCTCGGCCTCCTCGTCGGGGACCTGCCAGACGCCGTAGCCCAGCCGGGGCATGGGCACGCCGTTGTTGAGGGTGATCGCGGGGATGTCGTTCACGCTGCCGTTCCTCGGGGTGGCGGGGCCGCGCCGGGAGCCGTACGGGCACGCCCCGGCCCGGGGGCGCCCGTACGGCCGCCCGCCCCGACGTATTCCCGCCGCCGCGCCCGACCGTCCCGGCACCACCCGTACGGCCCAGCACGGGCCGCGGTGCCGCCCCCGTTCACGGCCGGTACAGGGCCGCGACCTCCTGCGCGTACGCCGTCTCGATCGCCCGCCGCCGCAGTTTCAGCGACGGCGTCAGCAGCCCCCGCTCCTCCGTGAACTGCTCGGGCAGCACCCGGAACGCCCGGATCGCCTCGGCCTGCGACACCAGCGTGTTCGCCGCGACCACGGCCCGCCGCACCTCCGCCGCCAGGTCCGCGTCGTGCACCAGCTCGGCCGCCCGCAGCTGCGGCCGCCTCCGCATCGACAGCCAGTGCGCCACCCCGTCGTCGTCCAGGGTGATCAGCGCGGCCACGTACGGCCGGTCGTTGCCGACCAGCACGCACTGCGCGACCAGCGGATGCGAGCGCACCCGCTCCTCCAGAGCGGCCGGCGCGACGCTCTTGCCGTTGGAGGTCACCAGGATCTCCTTCTTCCGCCCGGTGATCACCAGGTAGCCGTCCTCGTCGAGCCGCCCGATGTCCCCGGTCGCCAGCCAGCCGCCGCGCAGCACCGCCCCCGTGGCCCGGGCGTCGCCCAGGTAGCCGGAGAACACGTGCCGCCCGTGCAGCCACACCTCCCCGTCGTCGGCGATGTGCACCGCCCCGCCCGGGATCGGCCGGCCCACCGTGCCGTACTTCGTCGCGCCCGGCTGGTTGGCGGTGGCCGCCGCGCACGACTCGGTCAGCCCGTACCCCTCGAACACGGTGATCCCGGCGCCCTCGAAGAACAGCCCGAGCCGCCGCGACATCGCCGACCCGCCCGACATCGCGTACCGCACCCGTCCGCCCACCGCGGCGCGGACCCGCCCGTACACCAGCCGCTCGTAGAGCCGGTGCTCCACGCGCAGCGCCGCCGACGGCCCCGGCCCCGCCCCGAACGCCTGCCGCTCGCCCGCCTCCGCATACCGCACGGCCGCCTCGACGGCCCGGTCGAAGACACCGGCCCGCCCCTCCGCCTCCGCCGCGCGGCGGGCCGCAGCGAACACCTTCTCGAACACGTACGGCACACCCAGCAGGAACGTCGGCCGGAACGCCGCCAGCTCCGGCACCAGCTCCGCCGCCGCGAGCACCGGCTGGTGCCCGAGCTTGACCCGCGCCCGGACGGCCGCCACCTCCACCACCCGCCCGAAGACGTGCGCGAGCGGCAGGAACAGCAGCGTGGACGGCACCTCCCCGGGCCCCTCCCGGAACACCGGCTCCCACCGCCTGGCCAGCGTGTCCGCCTCGAACATGAAGTTCGCGTGGGTCAGCACGCACCCCTTGGGGCGCCCGGTCGTCCCCGAGGTGTAGATGACGGTGGCGACGGCGTCGGGCGTCACCGCGGCCCGCCGCCCGTGCACGACGTCCTCCGGTACGCCCCGCCCGTCGGCGAGGAGCCCGGCGAGGGCCCCGGCGTCGAGCTGCCACAGCCGCCGCAGCAGCGGCAGCCCCCCGACGACCGACCCTACGGTCATGGCCTGGTCCTCGTCCTCGACGACGCAGGCGGTGCACCCGGAGTCGGACAGGATCCAGTGCACCTGCTCGGCGGACGAACTGGGGTACACGGGCACAGGCTGGGCGCCGACCGCCCACAGCGCGAAGTCGAACAGCGTCCACTCGTACCGGGTCCGGGACATCACCGCCACCCGGTCCCCGAACCGCACCCCCTGCGCGACCAGCCCGCGCGCCAGCGCCAGCACCTCGGCGGCGAACTCCCCGGCCGTCACGTCCCGCCAGACCCCGCCCCGCTTGCGGCCCATGACCACCCGGCCCGGCTCCTCCCGGGCGTGCCGGAACACGCAGTCGGCAAGCCCCCCGACGGCCGCCTCCACCACCACGGGCGGGACCACAACCTCCCGCACACCCGCTCCTTCCCCCGCACCCCGCCCCCGCCGCCCCCGATGGGCGTCCCCGCACGTGCAGCAGGGGCGGGGCGACGACGAAGCGGCGGAAAGCATGCCCACGGCCCCGGCCCTGAACCCACCCCACGTGGCGGGAACACGCCGCAGGCGAAGTCCCACCCCGCATACGCCGGCGCCGACCGGCCCCGCCGGGATGCGGACGTCAGGCCAGCCAGTGCGCCGCGGCCTTCTCTGTCTCCTCGACGCCTGGCGGCGGGCCGCCGCCCCAGTGGGGGACGGCGGCGAGCAGCTTGGCCTGAAGCTCCCGGGCGAGGATCCGGCGCTCACGCCCGTCCGCGGCCCCGGCGATCCTCCGCCCCCACCGGACCGTGTCCACGACGGCCGACTTCACCTGCTGGTGGGCGAGGTAGAAAGCCAACGAGGCCTGCCATGCGGCGCAGCATTCGACGGGCGCGGCGCGCTCCCACGCCGCGACGACACGGCTCCGGTCCGATGCCGTGTAGGACATCTTGTGCAGGTGGTCGGCGAGGTCGTAAACGGGGTCGCCCCACAGGGCCAGCTCCCAGTCGAGCACGGCCAGTCGCCCCTGGTCGGTCACGATGACGTTCTTGCGGTGCAGGTCGGCGTGGAGCAGCCGGAAGGGGCGGCTGTGGAGGTCCCCGCCCGCCCTGTCGGCGAGCCGTCCGCACGGGTCGGCCGGCACACCCAGCGCCGTGTAGAGCCCCTCCTCGGCGGCGCCCGCGCGGGCCCGGATGGAGCGGACGAGGCCGAGCAGACGCCCCGCGAACGCCTCGGTGTCGCCGTCGGCCGGCCAGTCGGCCGGTATGGGCGGCAGCACCGCGGACGGCACCCGAAGTACCTCCCCGAAGAACTGCCCGATACCGCCGAGCACCGCCTCCGGGACGGGGTTCCCGTCGGGAGCGAGCTCGTCGAGCCGACGGCCCTGGATGAACTCGTGAACCTGGAAGGCGGGGTGGGCCTGGGCGTGCAGCAGCCGCGGCGCCGTGGACACATGGGGGCGGATGGCCGCGAGCAGATCCGGTTCGGACCACAGCCGCGGGTCCATCTGCTCCGCGCCCCTGCCGGGAATCCGCACGAGGACAGGGCCCTCGGCCGTATCGACCCGCACGTTGCGGTTGTAGTAGCCGGACAGCGCACCCGGGTCGGCACAAGCCTCGCGGTACAACCCCATGGTGTCCATGGCTAGTTCCCCACCCACGCTGCGAGGGCCCGAGTCACGAGCCCGGGAGTGATGTCCGGTGGCAGCCCCCACACCTCCCGCGCCGCGTTCACCTTGCAGGCCAGCCGCCCCATCAGGAAGTCACGTCCGGCCTGGCCGACGCCTGCGAGCTGCTTCGAGTAGCGGATCGTGTCCACGATGGCGGACTTGATCCGCTCGTGCGCCACGTACAGGTCCAGATCCGCGTCCGACCCGCGGGTGTAGGGACGGGGCAGCCGGCTGTGCCACTGCCGGAGCACCTCCGCCTGTTGAGCGGCGGGGTAGTCCATCTTGTGGAAGTGGATGCCGATCTCGTACACCGGGTCCCCCCACAGCGCCAGCTCCCAGTCCAGGAACCAGGTCGCCCCCTGAGCGACGATCATGTTCTTTCGGTGCAGGTCGGAGTGGAGCACGGCGAAGGGGCGGGAGGCCAGCCCCTCCCACCGCGGCTCGATGACGGCCAGCGGTTCGTCGGGGATGCCGAAGTCGGCGAACACCGCTCCGTACGCCTCCTTGTGCGCGTCGTAGACCTCCTGGGTGAGCCTCGTGAGGAGGCGCCCGAAGCCTGGGCCGTCACCGGACTCCGGCCAGTCGTCGGGAAGGGCGGGGGCCTGCTCGCCCGGGATGCGGGCCAACTGCTCCATCAGTCCCACGACATCCCCCAGCACGTGGTCGGGGACCGCGCTGCCCCGGGGCGAGAACCTGTCCAGCACCCGGCCCTCGATGAAACGGTGAACCTGGAAACGCGGGTTGCCGCAGGTGTGGCGAAGCTCCGGCGCGTGGCCCACGTACGGACCGATGCAGGCCAGCACCTCCTCCTCCCGCCACACGCGGACATCCATGATGTCCGCCGCCTCGATCGGGATCCGGACGTTGACCCGCCCTTCGGCGGCACGCACCCCGATGTTGCGGTTGTAGTAGCCGGCAGCAGCGTCGCCCGACCGCAGTGCCTTCCCGTAGAGGTCCATCCAGTTCATCCGGCCACCTCGAGGAAAGCAGACAGTACCGCCTCTGTTCGCCGCTGCAGCGCGGCCAGGCCTCCCGGCGGCCGAACAGCGGGGCGCGCCCGGTCCGCTGCCGCGGCGAGTTCCGGGTCGGAGACGCCGATCAGGCCGGCGGCGCGGTCGATCGCCAGGATCAGCGAGGGATACACCTGGCACTCCTCGAACTCCCGTGCCGCATGCACCAGGAGGCGCTCCGTACCCTCCCGGTCCCCCCGCCGCCAATGCAGGAAGGCCCGGAACATGGCCGCCCTGGCCCGGCCGGAGCGGTAGCCTGCTCTGTCCAGCGCCGCTTCGGCGCTGTCGAACGACGAAGCGGCCCTCTCGTACTGACCCAGTCGCGTCTGGGCCATGGCCATGGCCGTGTAGGCCTTCCCGATCTCGTGCTGGGCCCCGAGGTCCCTCTGCACGGTGAGGGCCGCAGCCGCTTCGGCCACGGCATCGCCGGGGGAGGTGAACGCCCACAGCTCGGCCCGGTTGGTCCGGACGTTGGCCAGCCCCACCACGGCCTCGGCCTGCCGGTACTCCGCCTCCGCCTCGGCCAGCAGCCGCGTCGCGCTCTCGAAGTCCATCAGGAAGCGGTGCCCCAGGTGCATCAGCCGCTTCAAGTCTCCTCGGACGACTGCGTCTCCTGCCGCGCACAGCCCGTACACCTCGTCGGCGAGCGCGAAGGCTCCCTGGAAGTCGCCCTGCCACATGCGGAGGTCCGCGACGCAGAAGCCGGCAGTCGCGCGCGCTTCGCCGCCGTGCTCGGTCCAGACCCGCTCGAAGATCGTCGCGGCGAGGCTGCTCTCCCCGGCGATCCGCCGGGCATTGGCACCCGCGAGGGCGAGCCGCGCGCCGACGAGCGTCCGAACCGGGCGGTCCAGGCCCGGGGTGAGTGCGATGGCTCCCGCGGTGTCGCCGAGTTCGAGCCTAGACTCCGCGTCCAGGCAGTCGGCGACATCGCGGAGCGCGGCATGCCGGTCGTCCCTGTCGCCGGGGCCGACCGGCACGGCCAGGTACTCGCGCAGGTCCTTGACGATGCCGTCGACCGCCTGCCGGCCGTTCAGGGCGACCGCCCTGTCGGCGTGCCGGGGGATGTCGTCCGGGGTGATGCCCCCGCCGTGCAGACCGTGGTAGACGGCCTCCCGGAGCGGCGAGATACGGGCCGTGCTGGCAGTCCGCAGATCCCCGCCCTCCATCTCACGGGCGAGTGCCTCCCAGTGGAGCCGCAGTTCCCGGTGGACCTTGCGCTGCACGGTCGGCGACAAGTGGCGCTGCAGTGCGCCGATCATCAGCTGGTGGAGCCGGTACCAGCCGTCCGGGAGCGGGTAGGCGAAGGAGTACGCGGTCAGCGACTCCCAGGTCAGCAGGTTCGCCGGCAGGTCGAAGGCCCGTCCCACGGCCTGGAACACGTTCAGGTCGAACGTCCTCGCCGTGCTGAGCAGCTCGAGAATGCGCACCTCGTCCGCCGCCACGTGCTGGAGGAACCGCTGGACGATCTCCTCCGATGTGCCCGCGTGCCCCGACCGCGTCGGGTTCTGAAGGTGGGTGTCGACGGCCAGGTGGAGGTAGAACGGGACACCCGCGCTCGCCTCCGCGATGGACCGCTGGCGGGGGATCTCGGTGATGCCCGCCTGTGCGAGCAGGTCCAGCCGCGCGGACATGGGCAGCCCGTCGAGTTCGGCGCGCCGGATCACCGTCGCCCAGTCCTCGTCGTACGCCGCCCAGCGCAGCGGCTCCCGGCTGGCCAGCACGGTCAGGCCGCCGTGGAGCTGGCCGAGCAGGTCCCGCAGCCACGCGTCGGCCACGAAGTTGCGACCGCCGGGCAGCGGGGCCGGCACGAGGGCCTCGTACGCGTCGACGTACACCACGTAGGGCCGCTCCGAGGCCGAGTTCCGCAGCTCCTCGGCGAACAGGTAGCAGACGGCGTGTCCCAGTTCGGCGTTGCTCAGATCGTCCAGTTCGTGGAGGGTCGGGTCCGCCTGGATCTGCTGCCTGCGCTGCCGGTTCTTGATCGCCCGGCCGGTCAGCCGTACGAGGCCGGCCGCCGTTCCGAACACCGGCAGGCCCATCGCGTCGTCGAGGATCTTCGAGAGGACGTCGCTCTCCTCGGCGAACGGAGTGTTCCTCCGGTTCATCTGCAATTGCGGGTGCACCCGCTGCCAGAGCACCGCGTACGCGATGTCGAAGCGGTCGAACCGCACTCCCTGCGCCCCGAACTCCATGCGGAGCACGGCGAGCGCGTCCTCCTGCTGCCGCATCGTCGGCAGCTGCAGGTCGAGGCGCGCGGTGCGGTGGCTGTCGGGGGTGCGGTTGCGGAGTTCCTGGAGGAGTCGGGACTTGCCGATGCCACCGACTCCGACCACGTTGAGGATCCGCGGACCTGCGCCGATGCCGCGTAATTCCTCTTCGTAGGCGGCGAGGAGTCCCTCGCGGTCGAAGAAGTCGCGCTGCAGGGCGGACACCCGCCTGTACTGCGGCCTGATGGGCATGGTGGCTCCCCCCGAGAATCACCGTCCGTGAACGGCGCCAGGCTATCCGTACCCGCCCGCCCGTTGCAGGAACTTCCATCGGCAGGACATGTGGATGGGATGACGACGCCGCAGTCTTCTCGAAAAACGAAGAAGACCCCTGCCGAAACAGGGGTCTTCTTGTCGGTGTCCGAGGGGGGACTTGAACCCCCACGCCCGATAAAGGGCACTAGCACCTCAAGCTAGCGCGTCTGCCATTCCGCCACCCGGACCAGGTGACCGCCCCGGTTTCCCGCGGCGACATGGACAACAATAGCAGCAGTTCGGCGTGGTTCCGACCAGGTATTCGGCGGTGGGGTGCTCGCTGACCTGCGGGCATGCCGCCGGGGCGGGGGTGTCAGGGGCAGGCGATGACCTGGCCCGCGTACGAGAGGTTGCCGCCGAAGCCGAAGAGGAGGACCGGGGCGCCCGACGGGATCTCGCCGCGCTGCACCAGCTTCGACAGCGCCATCGGGATGCTGGCCGCCGAGGTGTTCCCCGAGTCGACGACGTCCCGGGCGACGACCGCGTTCACCGCGCCGATCTTCCGGGCCAGGGGCTCGATGATCCGCAGGTTGGCCTGGTGGAGCACCACGCCCGCCAGGTCCTCCGGGGTGATCCCCGACTTCTCGCACACCTCGCGGGCCAGCGCGGGCAGTCGGCCCGTCGTCCAGCGGTACACCGCCTGGCCCTCCTGCGCGAAGACCGGGGGAGTGCCCTCGATGCGGACCGCGTGGCCCATCTCCGGGACGGAGCCCCACAGCACCGGGCCGATGCCGGGCTCCGGGCTCGCCTCGACGACGGCGGCGCCCGCCCCGTCGCCCGTCAGGACGCAGGTGGTGCGGTCGGTCCAGTCGGTGATCGCGGTCATCTTGTCGGCGCCGATCACGAGGGCGCGCCTCGCGGATCCGGCGCGGATCGCGTGGTCCGCCGTCGCCAGGGCGTGTGTGAAGCCCGAGCAGACCACGTTGATGTCCATCAGCGCGGGAGCGCCGCTCATCCCCAGCTTGGCCGCGACCCGCGCGGCCGTGTTCGGGGAGCGGTCGATCGCCGTGGACGTGGCGACCAGGACGAGGTCGATGTCGTCCGGGACGAGGCCGGCGCCGGCGAGGGCCTTGCCCGCGGCGTGGAAGGCCAGCTCGTCCACCGGCTCGTCGTCCCCCGCTATGTGCCGGGTCGTGATGCCGACGCGCGAGCGGATCCACTCGTCGCTGGTGTCGACCATGGCCGCCAGGTCCTCATTCGTGAGCACTCCGGCAGGCTGGTAGTGCCCCAGCGCCACTACGCGTGAACCGGTCATGGGCGCTAATCCCCCTCGTACGGCAGTCAGGATCACCCAGCTTGACCGGCTACCGGTCGGTACGGGTGCGAGGGTTCCGACAGGATTACCGCCCGGGAATTTGGAGATTCCGCAGCCTCCGCCCGATCCGGGACAATGGGCCCGACAGGTGTGCGACGGAGTGCACGGACGCGGCGAGGACGGGCGGGCTGAACACCATGGGACGGGTCACCGAGCGCCGCCGCGTCGTCAGGGTCCGGGGCGGAGTCGCCGGCACCCGGCCCGACACGCTCGTCGCGGAGGAGCCGCTGGAGATCCGCCTGAACGGCAAGCCGCTCGCGATCACCATGCGCACCCCGGGCGACGACTTCGCCCTCGCCGTCGGCTTCCTCGTCAGCGAGGCAGTCGTGGGCTCCGCGGACGACGTGCGGGCCGTCACGTACTGCGAGGGCGCCGCCGAGGACGGCTCCAACACCTACAACGTCGTCAACGTGCAGCTCGCCCCGGGCGTCGCCCTGCCGGACATCACGCTCGAACGGAACGTGTACACGACGTCCTCCTGCGGCCTGTGCGGCAAGGCCAGTCTCGACGCCGTCCGCACCGCGACCCGCTTCCCGCCCGCCGCCGACCCCGTACGCCTCCCCGTCGGCCTCGTCGGCGAGCTGCCCGACCGGCTGCGCGCCGCCCAGAAGGTCTTCGACCGCACCGGCGGGCTCCATGCCGCCGGCCTGTTCTCCGCGACCGGCGAGCTGCTCGACATCCGCGAGGACGTCGGCCGGCACAACGCCGTCGACAAGATCATCGGCCGGGCCGTGCAGGCCGGGCGGCTGCCGCTTGCGGGATCGGTGCTGCTCGTTTCCGGCCGGGCCTCCTTCGAACTCGCCCAGAAGGCCGTCATGGCCGGCATCCCCGTCCTCGCGGCCGTCTCGGCGCCCTCCTCGCTGGCCGTCGACCTCGCCCAGGAGGCGGGGCTCACCCTGATCGGCTTCCTGCGCGGAGGGGACATGAACATCTACGCGGGTGAGGAGCGCATCGAGCTTCCCGCCGAGGTCGGCTAGTAGGGGGTGTTGGGAACGTCCTGTGCGGTGCCCGCGGTGCTTGCGGTGCACGGTGCGTGCTGTCGGCGTGCCGGGCGAAGGCCCTCGTACCGGGCGTACTCGGGGCTTCGGCCGGTACGGCGGGAGTGCGTGCCGGGCGCAGCGGGCGCCGTGCGGGACTGTTGCCACACCCCCTAGCGGCCCCGCCGCGCCCTGCCGCCCCTGGCTTTGGAGGCGCCGGCCCGGCCGCCGTCCGGCGCCTTCGGCTCGGGCGGCTCGATGCGGTGCAGGTCCAGCGTCGCGGGCAGCGGGGCCACGCCGGGACCGCCCGCCTCCGCCCAGGCGATGACCTCGTCCGTCGCGGTGTCGTCCAGCGCCCACCCGAACCACGCCGCGCGGGCGCCCCGCCGCCGCGCCTCGGTCGTCGGCTGGACCACGACCACGTTGGCCTGCGCGCACGGGCCCAGGCAGTCGCTGGTCCGTACGGCGATACGGCCGTCCGAGGCCGCGGCCGCCTCCTGGAGCCGCGCCAGCTGGCCGGCGTGGTCGGTTCCCGGGTTCTTGCGCGGGTCCCCACAGCAGCAGCCGCGGCAGACGACGAGGGTGCAGGGGCGTTCGGCGCGGGCGCCGAGCGGGCGTATCCAGGTCACCACCGAACGTTAACGGGCCCTGCCCGCAAGGGCGTCCGCAGCCGGGGGAGACCTCCGCCACACCCCCGGCGGCCCCTTCACGGGCGCGCACCGGCGGCCGCACCCGCGGCGGTGGCGCCGACCTCCGCCGCCTCCGGGTCCCCGGCGCGGCGGCGCGCCAGCACCGCGCACACCATCAGCTGCATCTGATGGAACAGCATCAACGGCAGCACCGCCAGGCTCGCCTGCGCCCCGAACAGCACGCTTGCCATGGGCAGCCCCGCCGCCAGGCTCTTCTTCGACCCGGCGAACTGGATCGCGATCCGGTCGGCCCGGCCGAACCCGAGCCGCTTCGCCCCGTACCAGGTCACCAGCAGCATGACCGCCAGCAGTACCGCCTCCACCCCGAGCAGCGCCCCCAGCCGCGCGACCCCCACGCGCTGCCAGATCCCCGCGGCGACGCCTGCGCTGAACGCCGCGTACACCACCAGCAGTATCGACCCGCGGTCCACGAGCCCGAGGGCCGCCCGGTGGCGGGTGGCGAAGCCGCCGATCCGCGGGCGCAGGGCCTGCCCGAGCAGGAATGGCACGAGCAGCTGCAGCGCGATCCGCACCAGCGCGTCCGCGGAGAACCCGCCCACGGCGCCGCCGACCAGCACGGCGGCCAGCAGCGGCGTGACGACCATCCCGGCGAGGCTGGAGAAGGAGCCCGCGCAGATCGCCGCGGGCACGTTCCCCCGGGCGATCGACGTGAACGCGATCGACGACTGGATGGTGGACGGCACCGCGCACAGGAACAGCAGCCCCCCGTACAGCGGCGGCGTCAGCACCCCCGGCACCAGCCCGCGGGCGGCCAGCCCCAGCACCGGGAACAACACGAAGGTGCAGGCCAGCACGGTCAGATGGAGCCGCCAGTGGCGCAGCCCGTCCAGGGCCTCCCGGGTGGACAGCCGCGCCCCGTAGAGGAAGAACAGCAGCGCGACGGCGGCCGTCGCCGCACCCTCTGCGAGCGCCGCGGCCGTACCGCGGGCGGGGAACAGGGCGGCCAGGGCGACGGTGGCCAGCAGGGCCGGTACGAACGGGTCCAGCGGCAGCCGGGCGGGCAGTCCGAGGCGGCGGGGCATGGGCGGGGGCTCACTTGCGGTAGGCGGGGCGGCCGGGGGCGCCGGCAGCTTCCCCCACATCGTGGCCGCGCGGCGCTCATCGGGAAACCCGTACACCGCACTGACTGCCATCGCGGAACGCGATGGCAGTGGGACGATGGGCGCCATGTACGACCCGTCGCACCTGCGCACCTTCCTCACGGTGGCCCAGACGCTGAGCTTCACCCAGGCGGCCGGCCGGCTGGGCGTGCGGCAGTCCACGGTGAGCCAGCACGTGCGGCGGCTCGAGGTGGCGACGGGCCGGCCGCTGTTCCTGCGGGACACGCACCGCGTGGAGCTGACCGAGGACGGCGAGGCGATGCTCGGCTTCGCGCGGACCATCCTGGAGGCGCACGAGCGGGCGGCGGCCTGGTTCACCGGCACCCGGCTGCGGGGCCGGCTGCGGTTCGGGGCGTCGGAGGACTTCGTCCTGACCCGGCTGCCGGAGATCCTGGAGGCGTTCCGGCACCAGCACCCCGAGGTCGATTTGGAGCTGTCGGTGGAGTTGTCGGGGACGCTCCACGAGCGGCTGGACGAGGGCCGCCTGGACCTGGTCCTGGCGAAGCGGCGCGGCCCGGGGGACGAGCGGGGCCGGCTGGTGTGGCGGGACCGGATGGTGTGGATCGGCGCCGAGGGGCTCCGCGTGGACCCCGAGCGGCCGGTGCCGCTGATCGTGTTCCCGCCGCCGGGGATCACCCGGGCGCGGGCGCTGGAGGTGCTGGAGCGGGACGGCCGGGCCTGGCGCATCGCCTGTACGAGCGGCAGCCTGAGCGGCCTGGTCGCCGCGGCGCGCGCCGGGCTGGGCGTGATGGCGCACGCGCGGGGGCTGGTTCCGCCGGGCCTCGTCCGCGTGCCGGGACTGCCCGACCTGGGCCCGGTGGAGTTTGCCCTGCTCCGCGGGCCGCGGGTGCCGGCGGCCGCGGAGGCCCTGGCCGCGGCGGTGCTGTCCGGCGCGGACCGGCTGACGCGGGCGGGGTGAGGGGCGCGCGGGATCACGTACGCGCCGCGGCATGCGGGTGCGCCCCGCCGGTACGCATCCGCGCGCCGGCTGCGGCCCGGACGAGCGGCCCCGACAGCCGGACCGCGGCGCCGTCCGGCTACACGGACGCCGGACGCCCGGCGGCCCGAGCGCCCGCGGCCCCGGGGCGCCCACGGCCCGGCGGGCCCGCGGCGGGGGCGTCCGCCGGGCCGGCGGACGCGCGCCCCCGCCCCGCAGCCGCGTCTCAGGTGCCCAGTACCACCAACCCGTCGCGCGTCCGCAGGCTGCCCGGGGTCAGCGGGGCGAACGTGCGGGGCAGGGCCAGGCGCGGCGGCCCTCCGTCCGGTCCGGCCTCGAACAGGTAGGCCGCCTCCGCTGCGGGGTCGCTGACCAGGTGGGGTCCGGCAGCCCCGGCCGCGGTGGCCCCGACCAGCGGTGTGCGGAAGAGGCTGCGCAGGTGCCGCAGCGTTTCCGCTGTGACCCGGGTGGGCTGCGGCGCCGCGGCGCGCTCCGGGCCGGGGCCGCCCCGCCCGCCGCCGCAGGCCCGCCCGGGGTGCGCCGTACGCCCGCAGGCCCGGCCGGTGTCCCAGGGCGGGCCGGCCCATCCGGCCCGGCCCGGCTCCGGCACGTCCGCTGGCGGGTCCCCGCCCGCCGGGTCCGCGCCGTCGCCGCCGGCCGGCGCGTCCGGTGGGATGGCGCCGGCCAGCAGCAGGGCCAGCAGGACCGGTACGGCCTTGCGGCGCAGCGCCGCGGTGGCCTCGTGCAGGCGGTGCGCGTGCGCCGCGGGCAGCGACAGCGCGAGGCTGCCCGCGGCGGCCGCGCCGGTCGCGAGGGGCACGGCCGAGCACACCACTCCCGGCGAGTACTCGCGCAGGTCGAAGACGGGCGCCCCGGGCGCGACCGCGTCCAGCGCGGAGAACAGCACCCGGCTGTCGGTGATTGTCCGCGGGGTGAGCCGGGCCGGCCGGTGCCGGGCGACGTGGTCGCGCCGCCCGTCGGAGTCCAGTTGCGTCAGCAGGCATTTGCCGACGGCGCTGGCGTGCGCGGCCGCCGTGAAGTCCACCCACTCCCGCACCGGCGGCGCGGCCGGCCCGTCGGCCATCTGGGTGATCCTGACTTCGCCGTCGGCGTACCGGCTCAGGTAGACGGCCGCTCCGGCGCTGTCCCGCGCCAGCGACAGCGTGCGCTGCAGCTGCCCCGCCAGCCCGCCGGTGCCGGGAGCGGCGAGCCGGTCCAGGGCGGGCCCCCGCGCGTACACGCCCGCGCCCGGCCGGTACGCGTACTCCTCCTCGCAGAGCATCGCGAGCAGCGGGGCGAGCACCGGCTCCGTGAGGGCGGCCTCCCGGGCGAGCTGGGAGGCCCGTACGCCCAGCGGGTGCTTCTCCAGTACCCGTACGACGGCCAGGGCGCGCCGCGCCTCGGCGAGCGCGTCGCCCGTACCCGTACTCCCCGTGCCCGTGCCCGTGGCACCGCTCGCACCGCCGCCCGGGGCGGAGCCGCCCCGGCCCGGGACGGACCCGCCCCCGGCCGGAACCTCCGCCGGACTCGCGGCCGCGCTCCCGCCGCCCCCGCCGCCCCCGGCCGGGCCGTCCGCGCCGTCCGCCGCCGGGAGCGGCGCCCGGAACACCTCCAGCACGCCCGGCAGCCCCGGCCGCGGCAGCGGCACCGGCCCCAGGTCGGGGTCGTCGCGCTGGTCGACGTGGCGCAGCACGGCCGCCTGCGCGCACAGCCTGACCTCGCGCAGGTCCCGCCGGCCGCCGGGCCGGAAGCCGCGCCGGATGAGTTCGCGCGCCCACACCCCGGCGTCGTGGTGCTCGCCGCGCCGGGAGTGGTCGAGGAACAGACAGTACGCGGCGGGCGCCGTCCCCGACCGCCCGGAGCCGGCCGCGTACTGCCACCAGAACCGGGCCCCGTCGCGCAGCCCGGCCAGGTGCAGCAGGCAGCCGAAGACGGCTGCGCCGGCCAGGTCGGTGTGCGCCGTCCGCAGGAACGATGCCAGCTGCGCCCCGGCGTGCGGGGAGCAGACGGCCTCCAGGCAGGCGGCCTTGAGGTCGCGCCGGGCCCGCTCGGCGTCCAGCGGGCGGTCCTTGCCGGGGTCGCTCCAGCCGTACGCATGGCGCCGGGGGGGCGGGGCCGCGCCCTTGCGGCGGGCGGTGCGCAGCAGGCGGGCTTCGGCGGCGCCGAGGTCGTAGTGGGGGTAGCGGTCGCGGACGCCCGCCCGGGCCAGGAAGTCCGCCAGCGGGCGGCGGGCGGTGTCGTCGCCGTACGGCTGCCCCTGCTCGCCCCGCGTCATGATCCGGCGGAGGCGTCGAGCAGGCGGGCGAGCCGCCGGTGCGCCTGGCCGAGCTGCGAGCGGACGGTGGCCTCGTCGACGCCCATCACGGACGCGGCCTCGCGGGGGGTGCACTGGAGGCCGTAGCGCAGCAGTACGGCGTCGCGCTGGCGTTCGGCGAGGCGGGAGACGGCGGAGTAGAAGCGGATGGTGTCGGCCAGGACTTCGTACCGGTCGGCCTGGGCGTCCTTGAGGGCTGCTTCGAAGGCCGTGATGTCCATGGGCTCCGGTCCGGTGCTGCGCGCCCGCCGGCAGTCGACGAGGCGCTGTTTGAGGATCGTCCAGGCGTAGGCGTCGAGCCGGTCCATGTGGAGCATCCGCAGCCACTCGTGCATGATCGAGTCGAACGTCGCGTCCACCGCGTCCTCGGCAGCCGCGTCGGAGCCCAGCTGCAGGTACGCGAAGCGCATGTACGAGGGCCTCCGGTTGGCGTGGAACGCCCAGTACGACAAACGCGCCGTCGGGTTCCACTGGCTCATGGGCGTGGGCCGCCGCCGTCGGCTGGGCAGTCCCACGGCCCCACCGGACTCCTCTGGTCCGCCATCGCTCACCGCTCCACCTCACCTCATGCCGCGTGCGCGGCTCAGACTGGCAGTGCAGGCGTGCGCCGGGGCACGGAACGATGAACCTGGAGCATTACGTTCGGTGATGATCAGTAGCTGACGGTTTTCGACCGCACCCGGCTCCAGCGGGTACGTACGCATATGCCGGACGCCGCCCTGCCCTCCGCTTCCGGCCCGATCCACCCGGCGGCACCCCCGCCGCCGCCCCGCGGACGGCGGTCCGCCGCGCCCCCCTCCGCCTGTAGCATGACCCCATGGCGAGGGCCGTGACGCTGAGGTCACTTCCCTCGCTTTTGCATTAAGCCCACCCGAGAGAAATGCGGGCGCGTGCCCTTTCGGCGGTTCGATACGATGAACCGGATCACAATCCGTCACGGCACGTCGCAACCGCATATATGAAATGGAGCATCCGAGGATGGCTCGACACCTGATCACCAGCGCGCTTCCCTACATCAACGGGATCAAGCACCTGGGCAACATGGTCGGGTCGATGCTTCCCGCGGATGTGTACGCCCGGTACCTCCGCCAGCGCGGCCACGACGTCCTCTACATCTGCGCCACCGACGAGCACGGCACCCCCGCCGAACTCGCCGCCAAGGAGGCGGGCCTGTCCGTCGCCGAGTTCTGCGCCCAGGCCCACGACGCGCAGAAGGCCGTCTACGACGGCTTCGAGCTGTCCTTCGACTACTTCGGGCGCAGCTCCTCCGAGCAGAACCGCGAGATCACCCAGCACTTCGCCCGGCAGCTCCACGCCAACGGCTTCATCGAGGAGCGCGCCATCCGGCAGGTGTACTCCCCGGTGGACGGCCGCTTCCTCCCCGACCGCTACGTCGAGGGCACCTGCCCGCACTGCGGCTACGACAAGGCCCGCGGCGACCAGTGCGAGAACTGCACCCGCGTCCTGGACCCGACCGACCTCATCGGGCCCCGCTCGGCGATCTCCGGCTCCACCGACCTGGAGGTCCGCGAGACCAAGCACCTCTTCCTGCTGCAGTCCAAGCTCCAGCACGAGGTCGAGCAGTGGGTCGCCCAGCACGAGGAGGAGTGGCCGCAGCTGGCGTCCTCCATCGCCCGCAAGTGGCTGACCGAGGGCCTGCACGACCGCGCCATCACCCGCGACCTCGACTGGGGCGTCCCGGTCCCCGCGGACACCTGGCCGGACCTCGCCGCCGAGGGCAAGGTCTTCTACGTCTGGTTCGACGCGCCCGTCGAGTACATCGGCTCCACCAAGGAGTGGGCTGACCTCGACCCGGCCGCCCGCGACTGGAAGTCGTGGTGGTACGAGGCCGCCGACGTCCGCTACACCCAGTTCATGGCCAAGGACAACGTCCCGTTCCACACGGTGATGTTCCCCGCCACCGAGCTCGGCGTCCGCGAGCCCTGGAAGATGGTCGACTACGTCAAGGCCTTCAACTGGCTGACGTACTACGGCGGCAAGTTCTCCACCTCGCAGAAGCGCGGCGTCTTCACCGACCAGGCACTGGAGATCCTCCCCGCCGACTACTGGCGCTACTTCCTGATCGCCAACGCTCCCGAGTCCGACGACTCGTCCTTCACGTGGGAGCACTTCACCGCCACGGTCAACAAGGACCTCGCGGACACCCTCGGCAACTTCGTCAACCGCGTGCTGTCCTTCTCCCGCAAGCGCTTCGGCGACGACGTCCCCGCGGGCAAGGACGCCGGCGAGGCCGAGGCCCGGCTCGGCGCCCAGATCGCCGAACTGCTGGCCGAGTACGAGGGCCACATGGACGCGCTCCAGTTCCGCAAGGCCGCGGCCGCCCTCCGCGCCCTGTGGTCGGCCGGCAACTCCTACCTGGAGGAGAAGGCCCCCTGGCTGGAGATCAAGACCGACCCGGAGGGCGCGGCCCTCACCCTGCGCACCGCGATGAACCTCATCCACCTCTACTCGGTGGTCTCCGAGCCGTTCATCCCGGCGTCGGCGCGCGCCATGCGCACCGCGTTCCGGCTGGCCGACGACAACGCCGCGTGGATCACGCCGGAGCACGCCAAGGCCCTGGACGCGGTCCCGGCCGGCACCCCGTTCACCGTTCCCCCGGTGCTCTTCGCGAAGATCACCGAGGAGGACCTGGAGGCGTACCGGGAGCGGTTCGGCGGCGTAGAGGCGGCCTGACGGCCCGGCGCGCTCGGCTCCCCACGGCCCGGAGCACCCGGCTCCCAACGGCCCGGAGCACCCGGCTCCCAACGGCCCGGCGCGCCCGGCTCCCAACGGCCCGGCGCGCCCGGCTCCCAACGGCCCGGCGCGCCCGGCTCCCAACGGCCCGGCGCGCCCGGCTCCCAACGGCCCGGAGCACCCGGCTTCCACGAGGGCGGCACCCGCACAGGGTGCCGCCCTCGGCGTCTTCCGCGCCCCTCCGCCGCACCGGGCCCGGCGGGGGCCGCGCACCCGCGGCAGTAGGGGAAACCCGACCGCGAAGCCGGGACCTGACCGTGCAGACCGGGCCGGGGCCGCGCCGCTGGAATGGGCCCATGATCCCCTGCCTCGCCGGATGCCCCGGCCCGCGCACCGCGCTCTGGCTCCTCGCGGCCGCCTGGGCGCTGTGCTTTCCGCTCTTCTCCGCCCTCGGACCCCACCGCACCTGGGGCTCGTGCGCCGCGGCCGGCTACCTCGCCGCGGCCGCGCTGACCGCCCGCAGTCCGCGGGCCGCGGTCGCCGCCGCCCTCGTGGGAGCCGTCGCCGTCCCCCTCGCCTGGCTCGTGCTGACGGGGCAGGGGCAGTCGGAGGTCATGGTCGTCGCCCGTTCCGGCCGACTGCTGCTCGACACCGGCCGCCTCTACGTGGACGGGCCCGCCACGGTCGACGCGTACACCCCCTACCTGCCGGGCATGGCCCTCTTCGGCATCCCGCACACGCTGCTGGGCCGGGCCGGTGACCCCCGCATCTGGTGCGCGGCCGCCTTCTTCGCCGCGCTGTGGGGGGCCGCCCGGCTCGCCGGATCCTCCCGCTCCGCATGGCTGCCCGTGCTGACCGCCTCCCCGGTCGTGGCCCTGCCGCTCGCCGTCAGCGGCATCGACCTGCCGCTCGCCGGGCTGTGCTGCCTCGCCCTCGCCGCGGCCGGCGCCGGACGGCCCGCCCTCACCGGGGCCGCCCTCGCCGCCGCCTGCGCCCTGAAGTGGACGGCACTGCCCGCCGTCGCCGTCGCCGCGGCCCTGCTCGCCGCCCGCGCGGGACGGCGTACGGCGGTAGGCGGTGTCCTGGCGGCGGCCGCCGGCACGGCCGCCCTGGTGCTGCCGGCCGCGCTGCTCCAGCCGCGGGAGATGTGGCGGCAGGTGTTCCTCTTCCCGACCGGCCGGGCCGAGGTGCCGACCCCGGCGAGCAGCCCGCTCCCCGGCCGCCTGCTCGCCGAACTCCTCCCCGGCGGCTGGGCCCTGGCCGCCGCCCTGCTCGTCCTGGCCGGCCTCGCCGTCGCCGCCTCGCTCGCGGTCCGCCCTCCGCGCACCGCCGCCGCGGCCGCGGACCGCCTCGCGCTCGGCCTGGCGCTGGCCTTCCTGCTGGCCCCGGCAGGCCGCTTCGGCTACCTGGCCCTGCCCGTGCTCCTCGCGGTGTGGGCCCGTACAGCGGCCCGGCCGGCGCGGGCGCCGCGCATCGCCGCCCGGTCCCGGCACCCGCTCGTGCTCACCCTCCGTACCGGACGGTGAGCGGCTCAGCCGGCGGCGGCCCGCAGATGCGCGAGGACGGCGAGGACGCGCCGGTTGCCCTCCGCCGGGTCCAGATCGAGCTTGGTGAAGATGCTGCTCGCGTGCTTGACGACGGCGGCCTCCGTCACGAACAGCCGCGCCGCCACCGCCTGGTTGGTCAGCCCCTCGGCCATCAGCGCGAGCACCTCCCGCTCGCGCGGAGTCAGCCGGGCCAGCGGATGGCCGCCGGGACGGTGGGCGAGCAGCACGCGCACCACCTCCGGGTCGATCACCGTCTGCCCCGCGGCGACCCGCTCCAGCGCGTCCAGGAACTCGTCGACCTCCCCGACCCGGTCCTTCAGGAGGTAGCCGAGCCCGCCCGCCGACCCCGGAGCCCCGCCGAACAGACGGGCGGCGTACGCGGTCGCCACGTACTGCGACAGCACCAGGACCGGCAGCGACGGGTCCGCGGACCGCAGTTCCAGCGCGGCCCGCAGCCCCTCGTCCCGGTGCTCGGGCGGCATCCGCACGTCGGTGACGACCACGTCCGGCCGCTCCGCCGCGACCGCCCGCAGCAGCCCGTCCGCGTCCCCGACCGCAGCCGCCACCTCGTGCCCGCTGCGGGTCAGGACCTCCGCGAGCCCCGCCCGCAGCAGGACGGAATCCTCGGCCAGGATCAGCCGGAGCACGGCACCTCCACACGCAGTTCCGTCGGCCCGCCCACCGGGCTCGACACCGTCAGTCTCCCCCGCAGCACCGCCAACCGGTCGGCCAGGCCCGCCAGTCCGGCTCCGGCGGCCGGATCGGCGCCACCCCGGCCGTCGTCGCACACCGACAGCGACAGCATCCCGGAGTCCACTCGGCCCCACACCCGGACGTGCGAGGCGCCGCTGTGCTTGGCGGCGTTCGCCAACGCCTCCGCCACCGTGAAGTACGCCGTCGCCTCCACCGGCCCCGGCAGCCGCGGCACCCCCTCCAACTCCACGGCCACCGGCACCGGATGCCGCAGCGCCACTTCCGCGACCGCCGCCGCCAGCCCGTGGTCGGTCAGCACCCGCGGGTGTATCCCCCGGACCAGGTCGCGCAGCTGCGCCAGCGCCTGCTTCGCCTCCTCCCGCCCGCGGCCCACCAGCTCGGCCGCGCGCGCCGCCTCCGGCACATCCCGCAGCTCCCGCTCGGCCAGCCCCAGCGTCATGCTGAGCACCACCAACTGCTGCTGCGCGCCGTCGTGCAGGTCCCGCTCGATGCGCCGCCGCTCGGCCTCGAACGCGTCCACCAGCCTGACCCGGGACCGCGTCAGCTCCACCACCCGCGGGTCCTCCGCGCGCGGCCCGAGCAGCAGCCGCGCAGTCTTCACCTGCACCACCGACAGCAGCCCGCCCGCGTACGCCGCCAACACCAGCCCCACCAGCCCCACGGCGGTACCGGCCAGCCCCTCCCAGGGGCTCGCGACCGCCCGGCCCGGGATCAACATCACCCGGTCCGGGGCGATCGCCCACACGATCACCGGAACTGCCACCAGGATCAGCGAGAACGCCAGCAGCACCAGCACCCCGAACCCGGCCGCCCCGAACACCGGCCCCAGCAGCGCCACATAGGCCAACTCCCGCCGCGTCGCCCGCTCCCGGAGACGCGTCCACAGCCAGGCCGCGGGATTGCCACCGGCGACCGGGGGATGTGGATCGGGCACGGGAACCGGCTCCACCCAGCGCAGCCGCCACCGCTCGAAACGCCCCAAAGGCACCGCGGCAACCACCACACAGACCAGCACCAGCAGCCCCACGCCGGCGACCGCGGTGACCACCCCGAGGAAGACGAGCAGCCCGAGCGCGACGAGTACCGCGTACCCCAGCACGGCGCCGCTGACCGCATGGGCCCAGCAGCGCCACGGCCACCACGACAGCAGGAAGCGCCCCGGCCGCCGCAGCGCCGCCCACACGGCCGTCGGCGGCTCGACGACGGGCGCGGGTACGGGACCGGCGTCCGGCGCGGGGTCGAAACGGGACATGACGCCCACCCTAGGCGAGGGCGTTCACCGCCCGATCGGCCGGGTGGGCGACGGACGGCAGAAGCCGACGCAGCGTCACTTCGGCCAGCCGAAAAGGCCGGTTGGACAGCCGCCCCCGAAGCCCGCCGGCTGCAAGGAACCGGCCGCTCCATCGGCTACCCGCACGCCGGCCGGTAGCCGCCCGCCCGGTAGTCCGCCGCGTACTCCCGCACGAACGCCGCCATCGCCACCACAGTGCCGCGCAATTCCGACAACACCGCGCCTTGTCCGCCAGGTCAAGCCGCTCCACCACCGGCACCCCGACGTCCCGCAGCAGCGCGGCGGCCGGGTGTGCGCCTCCTGCACCGGTTCCGGCGGATGCCCCGGGAAGGCCACGGAGGGGATCGCCGCGAGCCGTACGGGGTCCGCCCGCATCCCGCCCCTGGGGCGTCGACCGCGGCCTCCAGACCGTGCCCGCCCGCCCCGCCGTCCCCCGAACTCCGCTTCCACCGCCACCGTCCCTGCTTGCCGGCCGCTCGCCACCCCGCCGACCTGCGGCAATACGCGGCTCCGATCATCGGGCGGCCCGCCGCGCACCGCCGCGGCGTGCCGGGCCGCCCCGGTGACCCCCGAGGCCGCCGGCCGGCGGCCGGCCGCAGCGGCGCCCGGAGGGGGAGCCGTACCCCATGAGGGGATCTCGGAGCCGCAGGGCGTGTCGCGAAACGGCCGTGATCGTTTCTTCTGCCGAAACCCCACATTCCCAGCGGAACGGAGGCCGCGGTGACCGCTTGGCGGTACCTCGCCGGAGCAGGCCTTGCGGCGGCCCTCAGCCCGCTGCACGCCCACGTCGCGTACGCGTACGACGACCCGGCCGCCGCAGACGGGCCCCCCGCCCTGTCCGCCCCCGAGCAGCCCCCGGCCCCGGCGGCCCCCGCCGCCTGCCAGCCGACCCCGGCCCCGGAACCGCAACCCCCGGCCCCACCCGTCGTCCAGCCGCCCGCCCCCGCCCCCGCCGCGCCCACCGTCCACCACCCCGGGCACCTCCCCGCCCCCGCCGCACCGCCGCCACCCGCGGCGAAGGCCCAGCCCGCGCCTCCGGAGCCCCCGGCACCCGCACCCGATCCCGCGCCGCCTGCCGAGCCCCCGCCGGCCGCAGCCGGCGCCCCGCCCCCGCCCGCAGCGGTGGCCGCGCAGACGACCGCCTTCCGGGTGCGCCCGTACCGCTCACACGCGGCGGCTCCGCGCGAGGCGGGGAACCTGTCCACCGTGATGATCATGGCCGTGGTCACCACCCCGGCGGTACTGGCCGCGGCCGCACTGCGACCGCGCTCGAAGGGGCGCGGCTGACGCGCGGCGTCCGCCCCCAGCAACCGACCCGACTACCCGAACTACCCGACGGGAGAACCCCTCGTGTCCGAATGGCTGGTCCTGGCCACCGCCATGGTGCTCGTCTGCGCCCTCGTCTTCGCCTTCACCGCGCTCCGGCACCGCCGGGTCTCCCCGGACGAGGACACCAGCGAAACGCCCAACGTCATCGAGTACATGACCATGATGGTCGGCGTGGTCTACGCGATCGTCCTGGGCCTCGCCATCGCGGGCGTCTGGGAGGCGCGCGGCGCCGCCGAGGACAGCGTGCGCCGCGAGGCGCAGGCGCTCTACGAGGTCAGCCAGCGCGCCGACGTCTACCCCGCCGCCGTCCGGGACCGCATCCGCGGCGAGGTGGACGCGTACGTCGCCCACACCGTCGCCGTCGACTGGCCGAAGCTGACGGCGGGCGAGACCGCCTCCGCGGAGGGCGGCGAGCTGCTGGCGAAGCTCCGCAGCGACGTCACCCACCAGAGCCCCACGACCGAACTCCAGGCCCAGGCCTACCAGCCGCTGCTGGACCACATCGCGACCGCCGACGACGCCCGCCACTCGCGCGTCCAGAGCGACGAGTCGACCCTGCCGAACGTGGTGTGGTTCGGCCTCCTCACCGGCGGCGTCGTCACGATCGGCCTGATCTTCACCCTCCAGATCCGCCGCTCAAGCCGAGAACTCCTGCTGGCCGGGATGTTCACCGCCCTGATCGTCTTCCTGCTGTTCCTGGTCTGGAGCTTCGACGCCCCCTACGGCCGCGAGGGAATCGATTCGGCCAGCCCGTTCCAGGAACTGTTCCCCCGAGCGGCGGCGCTGGCGGCGAAGGCCTGAGGGGCGGGCGGGGGCACAAGGGCGGGGTCGGGGAGGCGGCGGGGTGGGATGGAGCGGGAGCCGGTGAGTCGGGAGCCGGAAGCGACGGCGCTTTCCGCTTCCGCGCCCGCCCCTCAGCGCGCCCCCGGCCCCGACAGGGTCGACGCCCCGCGGAGGGCCGCCACCACCGGGGAGTCGCGGAGGGCCTGCGAGATGCCGAGGAGGTCGCGGGGGCCCGTCGGGCTGTCCGCGGCGGGTTCCTCGCGGATGTCGATGGTTCTGCCGTCGGGGTCTGCCGAGTGGGCGCGTACCGCCGCCGAGACCATCGCCGCCTCGCCCACCGTGCGGGCCGTGTCCTCGTCGGCTCCGCCCGCTACCGCCAGTTCGTACGCGCGGTCCCGGTGGCGTTCGTCGAAGTACGGGCCCAGGTGGAGGAACGCGTCGTGGATGTCCGACTCGCGCTGGATCACACGCAGCTCGGGCGGTGACCACCAGGACATCTTCACGCACGGTGTTCCGCTGGGCGTGCACGGCTGGACCTCGGCCCACAGGGGGCCGAGGCGGCGGTAGGTGTCCCAGGTCTGCCAGTTGTCGGACATCCGCTGGCACACCAGGGGCAGGACGAATCCGACGGCGCTGATCAGGGCGCCGATGGAGGCGAGCGGAGGAGCGGCGTACGTGCTCAGGTCGTCGAGGTCGTGGCCAAACCAGCGGGCGACCACCGCGGAGATCTTCGTGGCGTCGTAGCTGAGGTTGAACACGTAGCCGGCCACGATGATCATCAGGCCGGTGCGCAGCCACCCGCGTACCTGGAGGGACCAGCGCAGGCACATGGCGACCATCACGACGGCCGCGACCAGGTGGGCGGTGAGGTACAGGGCGATCATGTACCGGATGTACGGGGTGTTGGCGTAGTAGGTGTCGAAGTCGCGCAGCCGCTCGACCGGGGCTTCGCCGAGCAGGAAGAGCACGACCAGGACGACGACGATGGCGCCGTAGCCGACGATCCAGCGGTGGGAGGTGCGGCGGGTCTGTTCCGGCGGTCCGCCGCGCCAGTTCACTATGAGCACCAGGCAGGAGGCGCTGAACATGGTGATGAGGCAGTAGACCAGCGGGGCCGAGAAGTTGGTGACGCCGGTCCACTCGTTGACGGCGGCGATGGTCGGGGGAGCGGCGAAGGTGAACACCGAACCGGCCAGGATCAGCAGGGCGCAGACCGAGCGCAGCAGGGGGTCGCGCCAGTTGTTGCGCAGGGCCGGCAGTTTGAAGGCGAGTGCGACCGCCAGTGCCGCTGCCGGTATGTAGTAGTCCTGGCCGTTCAACGCTCGTTCCTGTGCCCCCGATATCCGAGGGACGCCTCGATGCGGCCGGCGAGCTGGTCGCGTTGGGCGGGTGCCCGGTGGGCGGCGCCCGCGAGCCACGTGCGGCAGCGGCTGCCCAGGAGGAGGCCGAAGGTCTCCGCTTCGGTCTCCTCGCGGACGTCGGCGCGGGTGCGTGCGGCGACGCGGCGGACGGTCTCGCCGAGGTCGGCCTCGTCGGTGAGCAGGCGGGCGGCGACGGCTGCGCCGTCGACGTGGTGGCTGCAGTGGCCGGCCTTCATGTGCCACAGCTCGTGGCCGAGGATGACGAGTTGGTGGTCCGGTGCGGTGCGTTCCTCGATGACGACCAGGTCGCGGTCGGCGAGGTCGAGCCACAGGCCGCTGGCCGTGCCGGGTGGGAAGGAGGCCATCCGGAAGTCGACCCGACGGCCGCGGTGTCTGCTCATGCCCTCGCAGAGCGCGGCGTAGAGGTCCACGGGTTCCACGGGCGCGGGCAGCCGGAGGCCGGCCACCAGTTCGCCGCACAACCGGCGCTGCTCTCTGCCTATGCTCACCGTTCTCCCCGTCGGCGTGGATCCGGATCAGGACTCAAGGATCAGACCCAGACTCTCGACTGGGTCAGGATTCGTTCGGTTTGACGCTTTCGAGGAGCATGTCCAGCCATTCCGTCACCTTGTCGCGGTGCTTGTCGCTGGGCAGTTGGGCGGCGCGCCAGGCGATGCCCCGGACGCCGTGGTTCTGGAGGAGTCTTGCGAGCGGGTCGCCGGCGGACGCGGCCGGGGAGGGGACGGTCTCGCGCGTGCGGCCCGCGTAGTCCTGGAGCAGTTGCTGTTCGGTGCGCAGGAGCGCGTCGAGCAGCGCGTCGGAGTCGTGGGCGGTGAGGAAGCCCGCGTGGACGCCGAAGAAGCGCTGGATGGCGTCGCAGTGCTCCATGGTGGGGCGGCGGTCGCCGTTGATGAGCGCGCCCGCCTGCTGTCGGGACATGCCGGCGCCGTCGGCGATCTCCTGCTGGGTGTAGCGGCGGCCGTTGGGTTTCAGCCGGGTGCGCCGGAGCAGGTCCAGGCGCTGGAGGAACCGGGTCTGCAGGCAGGGCTCTCCGGCAGGTCGGCCGTCCAGCAGGCTCTTCACGACGTCGGTGGGTACGCCGGAGGCCTCGGAGAGGCGGCGCAGGTCGAAGACCTTGTTCGGGTCGCGGCCCATCTTGCCCGCGAGTTCGGCGACGCGCGTGACGGTGGCTGCCAGGGACGGGTTGGCCACCGCGACGGGAGCCGGGAAGCCGTCTGTCACCAGTGGTTCTCCTAGATCGCGGCGAGTCGGTTCGGGCACATGGTCGGCTTTTGGAATCTAGCCGTTCCGCCGCCGCAGGGCCAGAACTTGCCACAGCTGTGGCGCGAATGAGCTGTCAAGAGGCTGGAATTGCCACGATAGTTGACACTCGAATGAAGTCGGTAGCAGGATCGCCACAGGAAATTGAAGATCCAGACCGTGAGGAGGGGGAGCTCTCGGTGCCACATCTCGCAGCGGTGGGCCCGTCCGATGGCCTCGCCCGAGCCGGTGAGGAGCGCCTGGCGGGCGAGGAGTCCGCACGCGGTGCAGTGCGGTCGGAGCGACGCAAGGAGATTTTGCGCCAGCGCCGCGAGGAACTGGGCCTGAGCCAGGAAGACCTCGCCGCCCGGTTGCGGATCAGCGTGCGCGCCTACGGGAACTGGGAACGCGGCCTGGTCAAGGAATGGACGGACCGCAAGCTGCTCGCCTTGGCGGAAGCCCTGGAAATGAGCGAGCGGCAGTGCTTCTGGCTGTTCCGGGTCATGGTGGACCGCGATCCTCCGCCGACCTGGCGGGCCGCCGAGGACAACCGGCTGCCCGACGACCCCGCCCATCGTGACTACCTGGTGGACTACGCCGCCCTCATGGAGGCTGTGCCCCATCCCTCCTTCCTGGTCGACCACCGCTGGGACGTCGCGCTGACCAACTCGGCCTTCGACCGGCTCTTCCAGTCGGTACGCCCCCACCCGACCGCCCTCCCCGACGACAACTTCCTGCGCTTCGTGCTCTTCCACCCCGACGCGGCCGCGGTGCTGGAGGACCACGAACCGGCCTGGTGCGTCCCGCTCATGGCCCAGTTCGCCAACGCCCTGGAGGCCGCCCCCGAGGACGAGGGGCTGCGCAGCATCCGCCAGGAGATCGCCCGGGACCCCTTCATGGAGGCCGCCTACCGGTACGGCGTCCCCCACTGGCTGAAGACCCATGGGCCCGAAGCCGCCGAACGCGACGGCTCCGTCCGCACCGTCCGCCACTGGGACCCCCAGGCAGGCCTCGTGCGGTGCCGGATCGTGGCCGAATCCAGCCGGATGCTCGACGCCATGGGCTTCACCCGGATCACCCTGGTCCTCTCCGCCCCGCAGGGCCCCGCGGCCGGCCCGGCGCGCGGCGGCTCCGCCCCGCACCGGCAGGGCCCGAGGCTGCGCGCCGTCCCCTCGCTCGGCGACTGACCGCCGTACGCCGCCCCGCGCGGGGGACACTGGAGCCCTCACTCGTGCGCCGCCGACCGAATGCCGCGGATCGTGGCATCGGCGGCGGCACTGGCGAAGGGCGGTAGGGGCGTGCGGCTGACCATCCTCGGCGGGGGCGGATTCCGGGTTCCGCTCGTGTACGGCGCGCTGCTCGGCGACGGGGGCGAGGGCCGCGTGACGCACGTGGTGCTCCACGACGAGGACCCGGCGCGGCTCGCCGCCATGGCGCGGGTGCTCGCCGGCCAGGCCGCCGCCGCCGAGGCGGCCCCCGGCACCCCGCCGCCCGGCCCCGCCCCGGTCGTGACGGCGACCACCGACCTCCACGAGGCCCTGGCCGGCGCCGACTTCGTGTTCTCCGCGATCCGCGTCGGCGGTCTGGAGGGGCGCGCCGCGGACGAGCGGGTCGCCCTGGCCGAGGGCGTGCTGGGCCAGGAGACGGTCGGCGCGGGCGGGATCGCGTACGGGCTGCGGACGGTGCCGGTCGCCCGCGCGATCGCCCGGGCCGTGGCGCGGCGGGCCCCCGAGGCGTGGGTCATCAACTTCACCAACCCGGCCGGCCTGGTCACCGAGGCCATGGCGGAGATCCTCGGCGACCGGGTCATCGGCATCTGCGACTCCCCGGTGGGGCTCGGCCGGCGCGTCGCCCGGGTGCTCGGCGCCCGCCCCGAGGACGCCTGGGTCGACTACGTCGGCCTCAACCACCTGGGCTGGCTGCGGGGCCTGCGCGTCGGCGGCCGCGACGAGCTGCCGCGGCTGCTGGACGACGCGAAGGCGCTGGAATCCTTCGAGGAGGGCCGCCTCTTCGGCGCCGAGTGGCTGCGCGCGCTCGGCGCGATCCCGAACGAGTACCTGCACTACTACTACTTCAACCGCGAGACCGTACGGGCCTACCGGGAGGCCCGCCAGACCCGCGGCGCGTTCCTGCGCGACCAGCAGCGCGGCTTCTACGCCGAGGCCGGCCGGCCAGGCCTCGCACCCGAGGCGGCGCTGGCCGCCTGGGAGCGGACCCGGGCCGAGCGCGAGGCCACGTACATGGCGGAGAACCGCGAGGCGGCGGGCGCCGGCGGGCGCGAGGACGGCGACCTGGAGTCCGGCGGGTACGAGAAGGTCGCGCTGGCGCTGATGCGGGCCATCGCCCGCGACGAGCGGACCACGCTGATCCTCAACGTCCGCAACCGGTCGACGCTGTCCGTCCTCGACGCGGAGGCCGTCATCGAGGTGCCCTGCCTGGTCGGTGCGAACGGCGCCCACCCGGTCGCCGTCGACGCGCTGCCGCTCCACGCCACCGGCCTGGTGACCGCGGTGAAGGCCGTCGAGCGGGAGGTGCTGGCGGCGTCGGAGAGCGGCTCCCGGTCGGCCGCGGCGAAGGCATTCGCGCTGCATCCGCTGGTGGACTCGGCGGCCGTGGCCCGGCGGCTGCTCGACGCGTACCGGGCCGTCCACCCGGGACTGGGGTACCTGCGCTGAACCGCGGCGGGCCGGATCACGGCCGCGCCGCCGCTCATGCGGGCCGCTGCGGGGCGTCCGTAGCGGCGGGGGAGGCCGTCGGGTAGGAGTGCGCGGGCAGCCGCGGCACTGCCGGGACCAGCTCCGGCCGCCAGGTGCGCAGGACGAGCGTTGACGGGGCGTACAGGGCCTCCGGGATGTCGGCGGGCGCGAACCACTCCCACGTTGTGATCTTGTGCGGCTCGGTGACCCGCGGCGTTCCCTCGGCCGCCGCGGCGACCGCCGCGGCCGTCAGCCGGGTCACGCCCCCCTGCGAGTCGATGTGCACCCCGAGGATCCGGATGCCCGCCGGGTCCGCCCGCAGGGCCGTCTCCTCGGCCAGCTCCCGGGCCGCAGCCTGCTCGAAGCCCTCCCCGGGGTCGACCTTCCCGCCGGGCAGCTCCCACCGGCCGTCGTGCGCCCGGCCGAGGAGCACCCGCCCGGCCGGGTCGCGGACGACGAGCCCGACGCCGACGACGGCGTTGGGCTGCGGGGCGGCGCGCTGGGGGCGTTCGGGGCGCGTGGTCATGGGACTGTCCCTCCTGGTGGCGTGCGGGTCCGACCAGTTTGCCGGTCCGGCAAACGTGTGTGACACGGCGCCGGCTGCGGGCGCACCCTCGCCCGCAGGGTACGTCCGGCCGGCACGGGCGGCCGCGGAAGCGACGCGAGGAGGAACGCATGGGCACCGGTGGCGGTCGGGTGTACGACGTGGCGGTGGTGGGCGGCGGCGCCGCCGGGCTCGCGGGAGCGCTGACCCTGGCGAGGGCGCGGCGCACGGTGGTGGTGCTCGACGCGGGCAGTCCGCGCAACGCGTCCGCGGAGCACCTGCACGGCTACCTCGGACGCGACGGGGCCGCCCCCGCCGAGCTGTCGGCGACCGGGCGCGCCGAGGCGGCCGCGTACGGCGCCGAGATCCGGTCGGCCGCGGCGGGGACGGTGCTCGCGGCGGACCGGCTCGCGGAGGGCGGCTTCGCGCTGCGGTGCGCGGACGGGTCGGCCGTCCGGGCCGGGCGGCTGCTGCTGGCGACGGGCCTGGTCGACGAGCTGCCGGACGTGCCCGGGCTGCGGGAGCGGTGGGGGCTGGATGTGCTGCACTGCCCGTACTGCCACGGCTGGGAGGTCCGCGACCTGCCGATCGCCGTGCTGGCCGGGGGGCCGCTCGCCGTGCACCAGGCGCAGACGTGGCGGAACTGGAGCGACCGGGTGATGCTGCTGGCGCACGCCTGGCGGCCTGGGGCGCAGCAGCGGGAGCTGCTCGCGGCGCTGGACGTGCCGGTGGTGGAGGGCGAGGCCACCGGCCTGGCCGTCGGCGCCGGCGGCCTGTCCGGGGTGACCCTGGCCGGCGGCGGGAGCGTGGAGTGCCGGGCGCTGGTGGTGGCGCCGCGGTTCACGGCGCGCGCCGGGGTGGCCCGGTCGCTCGGCCTGCCGGTGACCGGCGTGGAGCGGGACGGGGTGCAGATCGGCACCTGCCTGGAGGCGGACCCGGCGACCGGGGCGACCGCCCTGCGGGGCGTCTGGGCCGCCGGGAACCTCACCAGCCCGATGGGCCAGCTGGCTGCGGCGGCCGCGGCGGGGGTGCGCGCGGCCGTCGCGATCAACGCGGACCTGATCGAGGAGGCGACGCAGCGGGCCCTCGCGGCCCACCGGTCCCGGCAGGCGCACGGGGCGCGGTAGGCGAGGAGGCGCGGGGCGGGTGGGGCGCCGGCCGGAGGATCGGCCGGACTACGGCGCCGCACGCGGCCGGGCCGGGGCCGGGGGAGGGGGAGAAGCCGCCCGGCGGGTGGGCCGGGTCGGCGTTCAGGCGGCGGGGCCGGTGCCGAGGACTTCGGCGAGGTCGTAGCCGACGACCTCGTCGAGCTGGGCGTACGTACAGCTCTCGGGGGCTCGGTCGGGGCGCCAGCGGCGGAACTGGGCCGTGTGGCGGAAGCGGTCGCCCTCCATGTGGTCGTAGGCGACCTCGCACACGCGCTCGGGGCGCAGCGGCACCCAGGAGAGGTCCTTCTTGCCGGTCCAGCGGCTCTGCGCGCCGGGCAGTCGGGCGCTCTCGTGCGCGGACTCCTCGGCCCATGCGGCCCACGGGTGGCCGGAGGCGTCCTCCATGCGCAGCGGCGCGAGTTCCTCGACGAGTTCGGCCCGGCGCTTCATGGGGAAGGCGGCGCAGACGCCGACGTGCTGGAGGGCGCCGCGGTCGTCGTGGAGGCCCAGCAGCAGCGATCCGACAACCGGACCGGTCTTGTGGAAACGGAAACCGGCGACGACGACGTCGGCCGTACGCTCGTGCTTGATTTTGAACATGAGGCGCGCATCGGGCCGGTAGGGCAGGTCGAGCGGTTTGGCGACCACTCCGTCGAGCCCGGCGCCTTCGAACTGCTCGAACCACTGCTGCGCGAGCGCGGGGTCGGTGGTGGCGGGCGCGAGGTGGACGGGGGGCCGAGTGGTGGCGAGGGCGGAGCACAGGGCGCTGCGGCGGACGGTGAGGGGGGCGTCGAGGAGGGACTCGTCGCCGAGGGCGAGCAGGTCGAAGGCGACGAAGCTGGCGGGGGTGGTGGCGGCCAGGAGGTCGACGCGGGATTTGGCGGGGTGGATCCGCTCGGTCAGCCGGTCGAAGTCCAGCCGCCCGCCGTGCACGATGACGATCTCGCCGTCGACCACGCAGCGGTCCGGCAGGTTCTCCTTCAAAGCGCTCACGAGTTCGGGGAAGTACCTGTTCAGCGGCTTGCCCGTGCGGCTGCCGAGTTCGATCTCGTCGCCGTCGCGGTGGACGATGGCGCGGAAGCCGTCCCACTTCGCCTCGTACTGCATGCCCGGCGGGATCTTCGGCACCGACTTGGCGAGCATCGGCAGCACGGGCGGCATCACGGGCAGGTCCATGCCCACGATTCTGCGGCGGTATGGCGGCCTTCGCCCGGTATGCGCGTCGGGTCGGGCCCGCCTACCGTGGCGCACATGGGTGCATCCGGAAAAGCGATCGAGCTGGAGGCGGGCGGCCGGAAGGTGCGCCTGTCCAATCCGGACAAGGTGTACTTCCCCGAGCGGGGCCTCACCAAGCTCGATGTCGCCCAGTACTACCTGGCCGTCGGGGACGGCATCACCCGCGCCCTGCGCGACCGCCCCACCACGCTGGAGCGGTATCCCGACGGGGTGGAGGGCGAGTCCTTCTTCCAGAAGCGCGCCCCGAAAACCCTGCCCGACTGGATCCCCACCGCCCACATCGCCTTCCCCAGCGGGCGCACCGCCGACGAGATCTGCCCGACCGAGCCGGCCGCCGTGCTGTGGGCCGCCAACCTCGGCTGCCTCACCTTCCACCCCTGGCCGGTACGCCGGGAGGACACCGACCGGCCCGACGAGCTGCGCATCGACCTCGACCCCCAGCCGGGCACCGACTACGGCGACGCGGTGGTCGCCGCGCACGAGCTGCGCGACATCCTGGAGGAGCTGGGCCTGCGCGGCTGGCCCAAGACCTCGGGCGGGCGCGGGCTGCACGTGTTCGTCCCGATCGAGCCGCGGTGGACCTTCACCGACGTACGGCGCTGCGCGATCGCGATCGGACGCGAACTGGAGGCCCGCATGCCGGGCCGGGTCACCACCGCCTGGTGGAAGGAGGAGCGCGGCGAGCGGATCTTCGTCGACTACAACCAGACGGCCCGCGACCGCACCATCGCCTCGGCGTACTCCGTGCGGCCCCGCCCCCACGCCCCGGTGTCGGCCCCGCTCCGCTGGGACGAGCTGGACTCCGCGGAGCCCCGGGACTTCGACATCACCACGATGCCCGACCGGTACGCCGAGCTCGGCGACCTGCACGCCGACATGGACGACCACGCCTTCACCTTGGATGCCGCGCTGGAACTCGCCGAGCGGCAGGAGCACGACGAGGGCCTCGGCGACATGCCGTACCCGCCGGACTACCCGAAGATGCCGGGCGAGCCCAAGCGCGTTCAGCCGAGCCGCGCGAGGAAGGCCGGACCTGCCGAGTCCGCCGAGTCCGCCGAGTCCGCCGAGGATGCGGGGGCGGGGTGAACCGCCGGGTGCGGGGCGGCCGGATGCCGGCGGGCGGTGGGGTGGAAGGTGCGCACCGGGCGCTCCGCTGCCGGCGGTGTTGATGGGTCGTTGATCAGACGTCCATCGCCGGGCGTGAGGATCGGCGGCATGTCGATGAACACCACCACCGCTCCCGCCGCGGCCTCCGCGGCCCCCGCCTGGTACGAGTTCGCGCTGTGCGCGCAGACGGGCGCGGACTTCTTCTTCCCCGAGCCGGGCAACTCGCTGCGGGAGGCGAAGCGGCTGTGCGCGGCGTGCGAGGTGCGGGCCGGCTGCCTGGAGTACGCCCTCGCCAACGACGAGCGCTTCGGTGTGTGGGGCGGCCTGTCCGAGGCGGAGCGCCTCGCGCTGCGCCCGCGCCGCTGACCCGGCCGGCATCCGGCCGGGCCGCGGCAGCGGCCAGTCAGCCCTTGCGGGCCGCCAGGCGGGCCGCGCGGGCGGCGAGGCGCTCGTCGAACTTGCGGGCCTCGGAGTCCAGGCCGTCCATGAAGAGGCCGAGCTCCTCCTGGGCCTGCCGGCCCTCCGGGCCGAGGCCGTCGATGCTCATGATCTTCAGGAAGCGGATGACGGGGCTCAGGACGTCGTCGTGGTGGATGCGCAGGTTGTAGACGCCGCCGATCGCCATCTGGGCGGCCATCCGCTCGAAGCCCGGCATGCCGTGTCCGGGCATCCGGAAGTTCACCACGACGTCGCGCACGGCCTGCATCGTCAGGTCGGGGGCGATGTCGAAGGCCGCGCCCAGCAGGTTCCGGTAGAAGATCATGTGCAGGTTCTCGTCCTGCGCGATGCGGGCCAGCATGCGGTCGCAGACCGGGTCGCCGGACTGGTGGCCGGTGTTGCGGTGCGAGATGCGGGTGGCCAGCTCCTGGAACGCGACGTACGCCACAGAGTGCAGCATCGAGTGGCGGTTGTCGGACTCGAAGCCCTCCGACATGTGCTGCATGCGGAACGCTTCGAGCTTGTCCGGGTCCACGGCGCGCGAGGCCAGCAGGTAGTCGCGCATCACGATGCCGTGGCGGCCCTCCTCGGCGGTCCAGCGGTGGACCCAGGTGCCCCAGGCGCCGTTCCGCCCGAACAGCGTGGCGATCTCGTGGTGGTAGCTGGGCAGGTTGTCCTCGGTCAGCAGGTTCACGACCAAGGCGATCTTGCCGATGTCCGTGACCTTGGACTGCTGCGGGTCCCAGGCCTCGCCGTCCTCGAAGAACGCCGGGAAGTTCCGGCCGTCGCTCCACGGGACGTACTCGTGGGGCATCCAGTCCTTGGTGACCTTCAGGTGGCGGTTGAGCTCCTTCTCGACCACCTCTTCCAGCGCGTACAGCAGCTTCGCGTCGGTCCACGCCGCAGAGCTGCCGAGGTGGGGAGAGGTGATCGTCACGGGTACTCCTGGGGACAAAGCGAATTACCTACGGTTCCGTAGCCTACGACGCCGTAGGTTAAGCGGACCGTGAGGGTCAGCCAAGCCCCGGTCGTTCATATGACCGGCTACGTCCCGTTATCTCTGCAGTTGATCGGGGTGTACGGGGCCGCAGACGCGTCGAATGTCACGCACGAAGGTGGCCCCCGCCCCCGCCTTGACGGCGGCACGCGGCCGCACGGGAGGGCAGGGGACGGGGGTGGGGCGGGGCGGGAGAGGGGCGCCCCGCCGGGTCAGGCGGACCAGAGGGTCTCGCGGACCTCTTCCGCCGTCGTGGGCCGCAGGTCGCCGTCGAGCAGCAGCCAGCGGGTGATGCCGACCGACTCCAGGAACGGCACGTCGTGGCTCGCGACGATCAGCGCCCCCTGGTACGACTCCAGCGCACCGGCGAGCTGGCCCGCGCTCGCCAGGTCCAGGTTGTTCGTCGGCTCGTCCAGCATCAGCAGCTGCGGAGCCGGCTCGGCCAGCAGCAGCGCCGCGAGCGCCGCCCGGAACCGCTCCCCGCCCGAGAGGGCGCCGGCCGCCCGGTCGGCGCGGGCGCCGCGGAACAGGAAGTGCGCGAGCCGCGCCCGCACCACGTTGTTCGAAGCCTGGGGCGCGAACCGGGCCACGTTCTCCACGACCGACAGCCCGTCGTCCAGCACGTCCAGCCGCTGCGGCAGGAACCGCGCGGGCACGTGGACGGCCACCTCGCCGGACTCCGGCTCCAGCAGCCCCTCGACCGTCCGCAGCAGTGTCGTCTTGCCCGAGCCGTTGCGGCCGACCAGGGCGACCCGCTCGGGCCCCCGCAGGTCCCAGTCCAGCGGCGCCCCGGCCCCGTGCGCGAGCCGCAGCCGCGACAGGTCCAGGACCCGCCGGCCCGGCGGGACCAGCGTCGCCGGCAGCTCGATGCGGATCTCGTCGTCGTCCCGGACCGCCTCCACCGCCTGGTCGAGCCGTTCCCGTGCCTGCGTGAGCCGCTCGGCATGCAGCGTGCGGTGCTTGCCGGCGGACTGCTGCGCCGCGCTCCTGCGGTTGTTCGCGACGATCTTCGGCACGCGCTTGTTCTCGTACATCTTCTGTGCGAACCGCCTGCGCCGCGCCAGCTTCACGTGCGCGTCCGACAGCTCGCGCTTCTGCCGCTGCACATCGGCCTCCGCGACCCTGACCAGCCGCTCGGCCGCCTCCTGCTCGGCCGCCAGCTGCTGCTCGTAGGCGCTGAAGTTGCCGCCGTACCAGTGGACCTCGCCCTCGTGGAGCTCGGCGATCTGGTCGACCCGCTCCAGCAGCTCCCGGTCGTGGCTCGCCAGCAGCAGCACCCCCGGCCAGGACTCGACCGCCGCGTACAGCCGGCGGCGGGCCCGCAGGTCCAGGTTGTTCGTGGGCTCGTCCAGCAGCAGCACGTCGGGGCGCGCCAGCAGCAGCGCCGCCAGCCGCAGCAACACGCTTTCACCGCCGGACAGTTCGCCGACGGTGCGGTCCAGGCCGACCGGCCCGAGGCCCAGCTGGTCGAGGGCGGCGAGGGCCCGCTCCTCGACGTCCCAGTCGTCGCCGACGGCGGCGAAGTTCGCCTCGGTCGCCTCGCCGGCCTCGATCGCGTGCAGGGCGGCCCGCACGCCGCGGATGCCGAGGGCCTCGTCGACGCGCAGCGAGGTGTCGAGGGTGATGTCCTGCGGCAGGTGGCCGACCGTGCCCGACACGGCCAACCGGCCGTCACGAGGCGCGAGTCGGCCGGTGATCAGCTTCAGCAGGGTGGACTTCCCGCTGCCGTTGCGCCCGATGAGCCCGGTGCGTCCGGGGCCGATCGTCAGGTCGAAGCCGTCGAAGACGGGCGTGCCGTCGGGCCAGTCGAAGGAGAGCGCGGAGCAGGTGATGAATGCAGAGGTGTTACCCATGGAGGCCTCCAGGTTGCGTGAGTGGTGCGAGCAACTGGGGAGACAGCCGAGGACGGGTGGGATGCGCGATGCGCCGGGTGGACCCTGTCGGTCGGTGTCTCGGACCTCAGAAGAGCAACGTCCTGCTCCGTTTCGGCGGGGATGGGAACGCCGATGACGCTACGGGCGGCCGAAGCCGCCCGCAAACGAATTACCCGGCCGCCGGCAGGCTCAGCGCGGACCCCGCATCAGCTCCGCCAGGCTGTGGTCCATGTCGAGGTAGAGGTGCTCGTGGCCCGGCGAAACCACCTCCGCGGACCTCCGCAGGAAACGCCGCAGCTCCGCCGTCTCCATCAGCACGATCGCGACACCCTCCGGGGCGTGGAACTCGATCGTCGTCCGCTCCCCGTCGTACGGGCGCACCCGCACGTCGCCCTGGCCCGACGGCCTGATCAGGCCCGACCTCAGCAGCTCGCGCGCGAACGTCCACGACACCTCGACGCCCTCCAGCGTGGCCGGAGCGGGGAAGGCCATCCGCACGGCGAACGGATCCGACCGGTCGTAGCAGAGAGTGACGGGTACGGTTTCCACCTTCGGTGCGGTGGCTACCAGACGTGCCTGCACGGCCTGCTCGATAACAGTGATCAAGGCTCGCTCCCTTGCGGCGGATCTGCAGCCGGGTCTGGGCTGGAGCCCGGCAACCCGATAGACGCCGCAATCGGCAAATCCGTGCACGGGCGATGACGTGAGCTGCGTCACCGATTGGCTGGAACGCGTCCATCCGGTCACAGTCGGTGACCGAAAGCGTTCCGTCGGCCGAAGGGGCGCCCGTCCCCGGCGCCCGCCGGGGGTGAATCGAGAACGGCCGATTCCCGCTCACTCCACAGGCCCAACGCCTGCCCGGGCGAGGGGGCGGCACGCCCTCGGGGCCCGCCGCGGGCACCCTGGACGGCGCCTCCGCGGGTGCACTAGCTTCCGGCGCCATGAGACTCCTGAGAATTGGCATGTCCGCGGCGGTTGCGGCGGCGATCGCCCTCACCGCCGCCCCCGCCCACGCGGACGCCACCGCACCCGCCGCCGGGGACAACCAGGCCTTACGCGGCGCCGGATGGGCCCTCAAGCAGACCGGCAAGGACGCCCGCTTCCGCGGCCTGGCCGCCGTCAACCGCTCCACCGCCTGGGTGGCCGGCTCCAAGGGGACCGTGCTGCGCACCCTCGACGGGGGTCGCAGCTGGCAGGACGTCTCACCGCCCACGGCCGCCGCCGAGGGCCTCGAACTGCGCGACATCGAGGCGTTCGACGCCCGCCGCGCCGTCGCCCTCTCCATCGGCGAGGGTGAGGCGTCGCGGGTGCTGCGCACCGAAGACGGCGGCCGCACCTGGACGGAAACCTTCCGGAACCCCGATCCGCGTGCCTTCTACGACTGCCTGACCTTCTTCGACTCCCGGCACGGCCTCGCCATGAGCGACCCGGTGGACGGCAGGTTCCGCATCCTGTCCACCGACGACGGCGGGCGCAGCTGGACCGTCCTGCCCGACGCGGGCATGCCACCGGCCCTGTCGGGCGAAGCCGGCTTCGCGGCGAGCGGCCAGTGCCTGGTGAGCGCCGGGCCGCGCGACGTGTGGCTCGCCACCGGCGGCGGCGCCACCGCCCGCATCCTGCACTCATCGGACCGCGGCCGCACCTGGCGGACCGCCGAGTCCGGCATCCCGGCCGGCAACCCGGCCAAGGGCGTCTTCGCCCTCGCCTTCCGCGACCGCACGACCGGCCTGGCCGTCGGCGGTGACTACCGCACCGGCGAGACCTCCCCGCAGGCCGCCGCCGTCTCCGCGGACGCCGGCCGCAGCTGGACCCCCGCCACCACCCCGCCCCCGGCCTACCGCTCGGGCGCGGCCTGGCTCCCGCACACCCGCGCCACGGCCCTCGCGGTCGGCCCGACGGGCACAGACGCCACCACAGACGGCGGCCGCACCTGGCGCCCGCTGTCCGCGGGCTCGTTCGACACGGTCGACTGCACCCCGGACGGCAGCTGCTGGGCGGCGGGGGAGAAGGGCCGGGTGGGACGCTTGGAACGCGGCTGACGGGGCGGAAGCGGGGCCGGCGGGAGGCGCGCGGTCGGGGTCGGAGGGCGACGGCCTATGGGGTGTGTCAGAGTCCTTGCTCTCCCGCCCCGGCTGCCCCTTTCGCCCCACCGGCATCAGCCGCGCCCGCTCGGCGCCGTGGCCCGGCCACACGCCCTCCCAAGCCCCGGCATCAAGGCCCTTGCGGCGGCCGGGTGGCCGCAACTGCATGAAACCACGCCCAGAGCATCATCTGGGGCGCTCCGCTGCCCAGGACGGTGGCCAGGCGCCGAACAGGCGGGGGCGTGTAGCGGTATGGGGCGGTCAGCGACGCCACCGCAGGGAGCGCCCTTTGCAGGGCGGCCCGCGCCGGAACGGCAATGGGCTGACGGGCGTCGGCTGCCGCGGCCCGGGTTCCGCCGTCGCCTACCCGGCCCCGAGTCAGCGGCTCCCGCCGCACGGCTCCCGTCGTTGCTCACCGCCCCCGAGGCGCCGGCCGCGGCCGCCCAGCCGGTGTTGTCCCCTCCCCGGCTGCCCGGCTTTCTAGCCGCGCGCCGTTTCCCGCGCTGCCGACAGGGGCGGGGACGTCTTCGTGGCGATGAACTCCGTGATGCGGTATTCGCAGAGGCCCGCGGTGGTGAAGGGGTCCTCCTCGGCGATCTTTTCGATCTCCTCGCGGGAGACGCCCGACGCCAGGATGATGCCGCCGTCGCGGGGGACCTTGCGGCCCGAGGCGAGGAAGACGCCCGAGGCGTAGTGGGCGTCCAGCCAGGCGATGTGGGCGTCGAGCTGTTCCTCGACGGCTTCGAGGGGCGCGGTGTAGGTGAGCTCCATGACAAACATGGGGTGAGGCTACTCTCGCATCACATGACCATGGTGAAGACCCCCGCCGACGAGGCCGAGGCCCGGGCGATACAGGATGAGCTGCGCACTGCCGTCGTGCTGGACGAAGCCGGGCCACCGACCGGGCGCGGGCTCGTCGCCGGAGTGGACGTCGCGTACGACGACGGGCGGGACCTGGTGGCCGCCGCGGCCGTGGTGCTCGACGCGGCGACGCTGGACGTCGTCGAGGAGCGGACCGCCGTCGGGCGCGTCAGCTTTCCGTACGTGCCCGGGCTGCTCGCCTTCCGGGAGCTGCCGACCGTCCTGGCGGCGCTCGACGCGCTGTCCGTCCCGCCGGACCTGGTCGTCTGCGACGGCTACGGGCTCGCGCACCCCAGGGGCTTCGGGCTGGCCTGCCACCTCGGGGTGGTGACGGGGCTGCCCAGCATGGGCGTGGCGAAGAACCCGTTCACCTTCACCTACGACGAGCCCGGTCCACACCGGGGCGACGCCGCCGCGCTGCTCGCGGGCGACGGCGGTGTCGTCGGGAGGGCACTGCGGACGCAGGACGGGATCAAGCCGGTGTACGTGTCCGTGGGACACAGGGTCTCGCTCGACAACGCCTGCGCACACGCCCTCGCGCTCAGCCCGCGGTTCCGCATCCCCGAGAGCACCCGCCGGGCGGACTCGCTGTGCCGGCGGGCGCTGCGCGAGGCGTCCTGACGGGTCTCCCGGCGGGGGCGAGGCGTCAGCGTGCCGAGGCGACGCGGAAGCGGATCCCGGCCTTCCGGAGGCGGTCGAGGAGGGAGTCGCCCATCGCGACGGCGGTGGTGAGCTGTCCGGCCCGCTGCGGGAGGGAGTCGTAGGCCAGGCACAGGGCGGACTCGGCCAGCATCTTCGCGGTCTCGCCGTAGCCCGGGTCGCCGCCCGAGACCTCGGTGAGAACGCGGCGGCCGCCGCCCTCGCCGACGAAGCGGACGGTGAACCAGCTGCGGGCCCGGCGTTCGGCGTCGGGGCCGCGCCCCGGCTCCCAGCGGCCCATCAGCCACTGCCGGGCGGGCGGGAGTTGTGCCAGCGCGGCGGTCGCGCCGACGGCCACGGTGCCGCCGAGGGCGAAGGGGAGGTGCTTGACCGAGGCGTAGTGGCGGTAGCGGAAGTCGGGCCCGTAGCGGTCGAGGGCGGCGGCGGACCGGGCCACGATGCGCGGGTCGAGGGAGGGCAGCGGGAGGGCCCAGGCCCCGGTCTCCCGGCTGAACCGGGGCACGCCGAGGGGGCCGCGGACGCGGCGTCCCGGCAGCCGGTGCTCGTGGAGGCGGCGTTCGCGGGCGGCGGCGAGGGTCTGCGGGGCGCGGCCCATGGCGGTGAGGGCGGAGGCGAGGGTTCCGCCGGAGAAGAGGGCGTTGGAGCGCATGAAGCCGTCCACGCGGATGGGGACGTCCCGGGGGAGCTGCGCGACGGTGAAGTACGTGCCGAGGTCGGCGGGGATGGAGTCGAAGCCGCAGGCGTGGACCAGCCGGGCGCCGGTCTCCCGGGCGGCCGCGTCGTGCAGGACGTAGGTGCGGTCGACGAACTCGGGCTCGCCGGTGAGGTCGACGTAGTCGGTGCCGGCGGCGGCGCAGGCGGCGACGATCTCGCCGCCGTAGAGGACGTACGGTCCTACGGTCGTGGCGAGGACGCGGGTGGCGGCGGCGAGTTCCCCTACGGCTGCCTGGTCGGAGGCGTCGGCCTGGATCAGCGGGACGTCCGCGGCCGCCGGGTGGAGGGCGGCGATGCGGTCGCGGAGCCGCTCCAGCTTCGCGCGGTCGCGTCCGGCCAGGGCCCACCGGCAGTCGGCGGGGGCGTGCGCGGCGAGGTACTCGGCGGTCAGGGCGCCGACGAAGCCGGTCGCACCGAAGAGGACGAGGTCGTGGGGCCGGTCCGCCTCCTTCGCCCGGCGTCCGGTGGCCTGCTCGGCCTTCCCCTGCGCCTGCGCCTGGGTCTCGCCCTGGGCCCGGTCCGAGGCCCGGTCGTGGCCGGCGGCCCGCTCCCGCCCCCCTTCGTCCCGTCCCGCCGTCGGACCGGCCTGTCGGACGTCTTCGTTCATCACGGCTCCTCCCAGCTCGTACCCGGGGCCGAGGCTAGCGTGCGCCGGGTGCGGGGCGGGCGGCGCCCCGTCCGCGGCCGGGAGGCCTCAGGCGGGGCGCCGGCCGGGGGTCAGTTGTCCTCGTACAGGCCGAAGATGTCGACCACGAGGTCGATGTCGGCGTCGCTCTGGTTCCAGATGTCGATGATCCCGTACGGGCCGGTGCCCGCCTGGACCAGGTTCGGGACCGTGTTGCCGCGGGTCCAGTTGAGGGTGGAGGAGGTCGGCGTGGGCGGCCAGACCTCGCCGCCGTTGTCGTAGTCGGCCAGCGAGTTCGGGTCCGGTGTGACGGCCAGGTGGCCGGCGCCCTTGGGGTTGGTCACCGTGGTGTTGAGGACGAAGCCCTTGGTGTGCGGGAACCCGTCGGCGAGCGGCATGTACACGTAGCTGCGGCCCTCCAGCGGACCCCAGCCCCAGGTGGCGCCGTCCCGGGTGTCGAGCAGGCGCTCCGGCTTGAGCGGCACGTAGGCGTTGGCGCTGGAGGGGCTGTAGTAGCCGACGATGTCGATGACGACGTCGGTCGGGTTCCAGCCGCCGTTGCGGATGCTGATCTCGCCGGTGGCGCCGAGCGGGACGATCACCGCGTTGGCGATGGTCTGCCCGGCGGTGAAGTTGAGGTTCGACACCGCCGGGGCGGTCCCGCTGCCGGGGAAGACGGTGAGGTGGCCGTCGCTCTTGGGGTTGGTGACGGTCACGTTCAGCGCGACGGCGGTGGCGTTGTCCAGGCCCCGGATCGGCTTGGTGAGCGTGCCGTAGCCCTTGATCTGCCCCTGGGGGACGCCGGTGCCGTTGCGGGTGTCGACGAGGCGCTGCGGATCCATCGGGGTGTAGCCGCTGGAGGAGGACTTGGTGAAGTAGCCGGTGACGTCGGCGATGAGGTCGACCGGCTGCCAGCCGCCGTTGTGGAGGTTCACGTACCCGTTCTTGCCGACGGGGACGATGACCAGGTTCGGGACGGTCTGGCCCGGGGCGAAGTTGACGTTCGAGGTGGTGGGCTTCTCCCCGCCGTCCGGGTAGGCGGTGATGTGGCCGCCGCTGGTGGCGTTGGTGACGGTGACGTTGAGGACGACGGCGGTCACCCCGGCGGGGATGTCGGCGTTGCCGCCGATCTGGAGCCGGGTCTGGCCGTAGGCGGGCACCTTCCCCTGGGGGGCGCCGGTGCCGTTGCGGGTGTCGAGGAGGCGCTTCGGGGCGTGGGGCGTGAAGTGGGAGCCCTGGGTCCAGACGGCGATCTGGTTGACGGCGGAGGCCTGCGTGACCTGGTCCGTGACGGTGACGCGGACCGTGTAGCCGCCGGGCTTTCCGTACTGGTGGGGGGTCGTCAGCGTCTGGCCTCCGGCGGACGCCTTCTCGCTGGTGGTGCCGTCGCCCCAGTCGAACGAGACGGAGACGGGGTTGGCCGTGCCCGTGGTGGCGGCGTCGACCTCGATGCCGTGCGCGCTGGTGGTGAAGGCCTTCAGGTCCACGGCTATCTCGTTCTGCGCCGCCTCGGCGGAGGCGGCCCCGGCCCGGTCCGCGGCGGGGGCCTGCCGGACCGACCGGTCGGCGGGGCTGGTGAACGCGGCAGCCTCCCGCTGCGGCGCCCCGGCAAGGTCGGGCCGGGCGATGCCGTGCGGCTCGGGCCGGCCGGTGTCCCGGTCGGCCGCGTGGGCCGAGGCGGGTACGAGCGCGACACCGGCCGCGAGGACGGCGGCGGATGCCGCGAGTCGGCGGTAGGACACCGGGTTTCCCCCCAAGGAAAAGTTGTTGAGCCTTTGAGCAAGGCTGAAGCCCGCTCAGGGTACAGAGTCGAACGGACATCGAACACCGGGGTTTTTGCAGGTCGCGGGTCCGTTTGCCGGAAGTGCCCGGTCCGGTTGTCCGGCCCGGCGGCCGCCGGGGGGCTAGCGTGGGTGGGCGGCGGACCCGGGTGCGGGCGCCGACGGCGTCGAGCGGAGGAGCCGGTGAAGGCTGCGGTGCGCAAGTGGGAGGCGGTGCGGGAGTTCGCCCTGGGGCTGCCTGAGGCGGTGGAGGAGTTCCCCTGGGGGCCCGAGGACTGCGTCGTGAAGGTCAACAAGAAGATCTTCGTCTTCCTGGGCGGCACCGACGGCCCGCAGTCGCCGGGCATCTCGGTCAAGCTCAAGGACGAGGCACTGCACGGCCACGCCATGGCCGCCCCGGGGGCGGAGCCCACCGGCTACGGACTGGGCCGGTCCGGGTGGGTGTCGGTGCCGCTCGGGGAGCCGGGGGCGCCGTCCGCGGCGGTGCTGTGCGAGTGGGTGGAGGAGAGCTACCGGACGGTCGCCCTGAAGCGGCACGTGAAGGAGCTGGACGAGCGGATCGCGTCAAACGGCTAAGCGCTTGCTCTTGTGCTGGGGGTGGCCCGTTCCTAGCATCACTGGTGTTACATCAGTTGTGTCACACACGTACGCACTCACTCGCCGCACACCAGGATGCCGGGGGCTCGATGTCAGTGACAGGTGCCGGGCAGGCACACGGCCACACCCGCGCCCCCGGGGCCGCCCCCGGAGGCGCCTCCGGGCGCCCCGGCGGCGGCCCGCTCGCGGGCCTGCGCGTCGTCGAGCTGGCGGGCATCGGCCCCGGCCCGTTCGCGGCCATGCTGCTCGCCGACCTCGGTGCGGACGTCGTCCGCGTCGACCGGCCCGGCGGCGGCGGCCTCGCCGTCGACCCCGCGTACGACACCACCAACCGCGGCAAGCGCTCCGTCCTCGTCGACCTGAAGGCCGACGGCGGCGCCGCCCTCGTGCTCGACCTGGCCGAGCGGGCCGACGTGCTCATCGAGGGCCTGCGGCCGGGGGTCGCCGAGCGGCTCGGCGTCGGTCCGGCCGAGTGCCTCGCCCGCAACCCGCGCCTGGTCTACGGGCGGATGACCGGCTGGGGCCAGGACGGCCCCCTCGCCCCCACCGCGGGGCACGACATCGCGTACATCGCCGTCACCGGAGCCCTCGGCATGATCGGACGGCCGGGGGAGCCCCCGGCCGTCCCGGCCAACCTCCTCGGCGACTACGCGGGCGGCTCCCTCTACCTCGTCATCGGCATCCTCGCGGCGCTCCGGCACGCCGCCGCCCCGGGCGGCGCCGGCCAGGTCGTCGACGCGGCCATCGTCGACGGCACCGCACACCTGACCGCCATGGTCCACGGCATGATGGCCGCCGGCGGCTGGCAGGACCGCCGCGGCGCGAACCTCCTCGACGGCGGCTGCCCCTTCTACGGCACCTACGAGACCTCCGACGGCGGCCACATGGCGGTCGGCGCGCTGGAGCAGCAGTTCTACGACACCTTCACCACCCTCCTCGGGATCGCCGACCGGGCCCCCGCCCGCAAGGACGCGGCCCGCTGGGGGGAGCTGCGCGAGGCCGTCGCCGACGCCTTCAGGTCCCGTACGAGGCGGGAGTGGACGGAGGTCTTCGAAGGCACCGACGCGTGCGTGGCGCCCGTCCTGTCGCTGCGCGAGGCGCCGCACCACCCCCACCTGGCCGCCCGCGGCACCTTCACCGACGTCGGCGGGATCGTCCAGCCCGCGCCCGCCCCCCGCTTCTCCGCGACGCCCGCCGCCGTGCGCGGCGGACCCGCCCGGCCGGGCGCCGACACCGCGTCGGTGGCCCGCGACTGGGGCGTGCCGGGCCTGGCCGGGAAGGGCGGCGCATGATGGATCCCGCCGGGTACGTCCGCGAGCGCCTCGCGGCCTTCCGCGAGGCGGGCGCCACGATGCCGAACGCCACGCCCGCCGGCCCCGGGCCGGCCCGGCTGACCGAAACCGTCCCGAGCTGTCCGTAGGGGGAAACCGATGCAACGACGCATCTTCGACGCCGACCACGAGGCGTTCCGCGACACCGTCCGCACCTTCCTCGCCAAGGAGGTGCTGCCGTACTACGAGCAGTGGGAGAAGGACGGCATCACCAGCCGCGACGCGTGGCGGGCCGCCGGCCGGCAGGGGCTGCTGGGACTCGCCGTCCCCGAGGAGTACGGCGGCGGCGGGAACACCGACTTCCGGTACGCCGCGGTCCTCGCCGAGGAGTTCACCCGGGCCGGCACCCCCGGCCTGGCCCTCGGCCTGCACAACGACATCATCGGCCCGTACCTGGTCAACCTGGGCACCGAGGAGCAGAAGCGGCGCTGGCTGCCCGGCTTCTGCTCCGGAGAGGTGATCACCGCGATCGCGATGACCGAGCCGGGCGCCGGCAGCGACCTCCAGGGCATCCGCACCACCGCCGAGGACCGCGGCGACCACTGGCTGCTGAGCGGCTCCAAGACGTTCATCTCCAACGGCATCCTCGCCGACCTCGTCATCGTCGTCGCCCGGACCAGCCCGGAGGGCGGCGCGCACGGCCTGTCGCTGCTCGTCGTCGAGCGCGGCGCGGAGGGCTTCGAGCGCGGCCGGAACCTCGACAAGATCGGCCAGAAGGCGCAGGACACCGCCGAGCTGTTCTTCCACGACGTGCGCGTCCCCAAGGAGAACCTGCTGGGCGAGCTCGGCGGCGGGTTCGTCCACCTGATGAACCACCTCGCGCAGGAGCGGCTCGCCATAGCGATGGCGGGCATCGCCGCCGCCGAGCACCTGCTGGAGATCACCACCGCGTACGTCAAGGAGCGCGAGGCGTTCGGGCGGCCGCTGTCCAAGCTCCAGCACATCCGCTTCGAGATCGCCGAGATGGCCACCGAATGCGCCGTCACCCGCACCTTCGTCGACCGCTGCATAGCCGACCACTCCGACGGGCAGCTCGACCACGTCCACGCCTCGATGGCCAAGTGGTGGGCCACCGAACTCCAGAAGCGGGTCGCCGACCGCTGCCTGCAACTCCACGGCGGATACGGCTACATGACCGAATACCGGGTCGCGCGGGCCTTCACCGACGGCCGGATCCAGACCATCTACGGCGGCACGACCGAGATCATGAAGGAGATCATCGGTCGTTCCCTGCTCGGCTAACCTCCCCTCGAAAGGCTTGACCAGTGAGCACCGAAGCGTACGTGTACGACGCGATCCGCACGCCGCGCGGCCGCGGCAAGGCCAACGGCTCCCTGCACGGCACCAAGCCGATCGACCTGGTCGTCGGCCTCATCCACGCGCTGCGCGAGCGGAACCCCGGCCTCGACCCCGCCGCCATCGACGACATCGTCCTCGGCGTCGTAGGCCCGGTCGGCGACCAGGGCTCCGACATCGCCCGCATCGCGGCCATCGCCGCGGGCCTCCCCGACACCGTCGCCGGCGTGCAGGAGAACCGCTTCTGTGCGTCCGGCCTGGAGGCCGTGAACCTGGCGGCCGCGAAGGTCCGCTCCGGCTGGGAGGACCTCGTCCTCGCGGGCGGCGTGGAGTCCATGTCCCGCGTCCCCATGGCCTCCGACGGCGGCGCCTGGTTCAACGACCCGATGACCAACTGGGACGTCAACTTCGTCCCGCAGGGCATCGGCGCCGACCTGATCGCCACCATCGAGGGCTTCTCCCGCCGGGACGTCGACGAGTACGCCGCCCTCTCCCAGGAGCGCGCCGCGACCGCCGTCAAGGAGGGCCGTTTCGCCCGCTCCCTCGTACCCGTCACCGACCGCAACGGCCTGGTCGTCCTCGACCACGACGAGTTCATCCGCCCCGGCACGACGGCCGACACCCTCGCCAAGCTCAAGCCGTCCTTCGCCGACATCGGCGAACTCGGCGGCTTCGACGCCGTCGCCCTGCAGAAGTACCACTGGATCGAGAAGATCGACCACGTCCACCACGCGGGCAACTCCTCCGGCATCGTCGACGGCGCCTCGCTCGTCGCGATCGGCTCCCGCGAGGCGGGCGAGCGGGCAGGCCTGGCGCCGCGCGCCCGCATCGTCTCCGCCGCCGTGTCCGGCTCCGAGCCCACCATCATGCTCACCGGGCCCGCCCCCGCGACCCGCAAGGCCCTCGCCAAGGCAGGCCTCACCATCGGCGACATCGACCTCATCGAGATCAACGAGGCCTTCGCCGGCGTCGTCCTGCGCTTCGTCAAGGACATGGGGACCACCCTCGACAAGGTCAACGTCAACGGCGGCGCCATCGCGCTGGGCCACCCGCTCGGCGCCACCGGCGCGATGATCCTCGGCACCCTCGTCGACGAACTGGAGCGCCAGGACAAGCGCTACGGGCTCGCCACCCTCTGCGTCGGCGGCGGCATGGGCGTGGCCACCGTCGTCGAGCGCCTCTGACACACCGTCCTGCACCCCCTGACCCCTCCGACACGGAAGTAGCGAACATGAGCGAGTCCACCACGATCCGCTGGGAGCAGGACGAGACCGGCGTCGTCACGCTGGTCCTCGACGACCCCGACCAGTCCGCCAACACCATGAACCAGGCCTTCACGGACTCGATCGCGGCCGTCGCCGACCGCGCCGAGGCCGAGAAGGACTCCATCCGCGGCATCATCTACACCTCCGCCAAGAAGACCTTCTTCGCCGGCGGGGACCTCAAGGAGATGATCCGGCTGCGCCCCGAGGACGCGCAGGCCGCCTTCGACACCGGCACCGGGATCAAGCGGTCGCTGCGCCGCATCGAGACCCTCGGCGTGCCCGTCGTCGCCGCGATCAACGGCGCCGCACTCGGCGGGGGTTACGAGATCGCCCTGGCCTCCCACCACCGCGTCGCACTCGACGCGCCCGGATCGAAGATCGGCCTGCCCGAGGTCACCCTCGGCCTGCTGCCCGCCGCAGGCGGCGTCACCCGCACCGTCCGCCTCATGGGCATCACCGACGCGCTGCTGAAGGTCCTGCTCCAGGGCACCCAGTACAGCCCGAAGCGCGCCCTCGACAGCGGCCTCGTCCACGAACTGGCGGCGACGCCCGAGGAGATGCTCGCCAAGGCGCGCGCCTTCATCGACGCCAACCCCGAGTCGAAGCAGCCGTGGGACGTGCCCGGCTACCGGATCCCCGGCGGGACGCCCGCCCACCCCAAGTTCGCCGCGAACCTGCCGGCGTTCCCCGCGAACCTCAAGAAGCAGCTGAACGGGGCCCCGTACCCGGCGCCGCGCAACATCATGGCGGCCGCCGTCGAGGGAGCCCAGGTCGACTTCGAGACGGCGCAGACCATCGAGGCCCGCTACTTCACGGAGCTGGTGACCGGCCAGACCGCGAAGAACATGATCCAGGCGTTCTTCTTCGACCTCCAGGCCGTCAACGCCGGCCGGAGCCGCCCCCGGGGCGTGGAGGCGCGCACCGTCCGCCGCGTCGCCGTCCTCGGCGCCGGGATGATGGGCGCGGGGATCGCCTATTCCTGCGCCCGCGCCGGCATCGAGGTCGTGCTGAAGGACGTCACCGCCGAGGCCGCCGCCAAGGGCAAGGCGTACTCGGAGAAGCTGCTCGACAAGGCCGTCGCCAAGGGCCGCACCACCGAGGCCGCGCGCGCCGAGCTGCTGGCCCGGATCACCCCGACCGCCGACACCGCCGACCTGGCGGGCTGCGACGCGGTCATCGAGGCGGTCTTCGAGGACACCTCCCTGAAGCACAAGGTGTTCCAGGAGGTCCAGGACGTCGTCGCTCCCGACGCGCTGCTGTGCTCCAACACCTCCACCCTGCCCATCACAGGGCTCGCCGAGGGCGTCGAACGGCCCGCCGACTTCATCGGCCTGCACTTCTTCTCGCCCGTCGACAAGATGCCGCTGGTCGAGATCATCAAGGGGGAGCGGACCGGCGACGAGGCCATCGCCCGCGCCTTCGACCTCGTCCGGCAGATCAACAAGACCCCCATCGTGGTCAACGACTCGCGCGGCTTCTTCACCTCGCGCGTCATCGGCCAGTTCATCAACGAGGGCGTCGCGATGGTCGGCGAGGGCGTCGAGCCCGCCTCCGTCGAGCAGGCCGCCGCCCAGGCCGGCTACCCGGCAAAGGTGCTCTCCCTCATGGACGAGCTCACCCTCACCCTCCCGCGGAAGATCCGCAACGAGACCCGCAAGGCCGTCGAAGCCGAGGGCCGCACCTGGACCCCGCACCCCGCGGACGAGGTCATCGACCGCATGGTCGACGAGTTCGCCCGCCCCGGACGCAGCGGCGGAGCCGGCTTCTACGACTACGACGAGGCGGGCAAGCGCTCCCGGATCTGGCCGGGCCTGCGCGAGCACTTCGGCCGGCCCGGCGCGGACGTGCCCTTCGAGGACATGAAGGAGCGGATGCTCTTCGCCGAGGCCCTCGACACCGTCCGCTGCCTCGACGAGGGCGTCCTCACCTCGATCGCCGACGCCAACATCGGCTCCATCATGGGCATCGGCTTCCCCGCCTGGACCGGCGGCGTCATCCAGTACATCAACGGCTACGAGGGCGGCCTGCCCGGCTTCGTCGCCCGGGCCCGCGAGCTGGCCGACCGCTACGGCGACCGCTTCACGCCGCCCGCCTCGCTGGTCGCCAAGGCCGAGCGCGGGGAGACGTACGCGGACTGACGCGGCGGGCCGACGCACGCCGGCCGGCTGAGCGCGATGTGCCATCCGACCGCCCCCGGGGACGTCCCCCCGGGGGCGGCCCGAGGCCCGCGTCAGGCGCCGTCCAGCGCGGCGAACACCCCGCGGTGCGCGGTGCCGTCGGGGGCGGTCCAGCCGGTGACGACCCCGGCCGCACCGCCGCCCTCGAGGCCGCCCGGCCGCAGGACGCGTACGATCCGCAGCACCGCCTGCCCGCCCCCGAAGCGGACCTCGGTGCCCTCCGCCGTGGTCGCGGCCCCCGCGGCCGCCGCGTCGAGCCCTTCCGCAGCACCCGGGCCGCCCTCCACGACCACCGTCGGGTCCGGAGCGCCGTCGATGCTCTGCGCCCAGGGCTGCGCCTCGCCGCGCAGCAGCGCGAGGACCTGTCCGACGGCCACCGGGTCGTGCGCGGCGTCGTACACCCAGCGGGTGCCCAGCACCCCGTGCTCGACGGTGCCGATCAGCGCCCCCTCGGCCCCCTCCAGCGGCGCACCCCGGTACGTCATCGGCACGTGGTAGGCGACCGGGTCCGGCGCGGAGGCGTCGGTGACGACCATGAACTCGATGCCGACCTCGCCCTCGGGGTCGTCCAGCCGGAACCCGCCGGCCTTGACCGGCTCCGGGCCGCCGCCCGTGGCGGCGTACCACGGCTGCGAGGGCAGCCAGGCCGCGAGCAGTTCGAGCTTGGTCGGGGTGATGGTGGTTTTGTGGATCACAGACATGATCCCGAACCTACCGGCTGCCGAAGGCAGTTGGGAGGCGCTGCCGGTCCGCCCGCGTCAGTCGCCGGAGGCGAACTGGGCCTTCAGCTCCTCGCGCAGCGACCGCTGGAACGCCGTGACCAGCGCCTGCACCACCATCGGCTGCATGTGCGCGGACAGCGCCTTCATCGACTCCACCCGCTCCGGATCGTCCTCGCCCTCGGTGAACGGCCCCCACACCTCGTCGCGGAACAGCCGTGTCAGCTCCCGCGCCGTCGCCCGCGCATGCTCCAGCAGCACCTCCCGGGCCGCCAGGACCGTCCCGTGCGAGATCGGCACGTCGAGCAGGGCGACCCCCAGCCGCAGCAGCGACAGGTCCACCCGGAACCGCTCCGGGCCGCCGCCTACCACGTTCATCGCGGCGAGCCGGCGCAGGTCCTCCTCCGGCAGCGCCCGCCCCGCCCGCCGCTCCAGCTCCTCCAGCGAGACCTCCTCCGCCGAATCCGGCGCCCACGACGAGACCAGCGCCCGGTGGATCGCCAGGTCGTGGGCGCTGAGGTCACCGGGCAGGGCGTCCAGGTAGCGCTCGATGGCCGACAGCGTCATGCCCTGGTGCTGGAGCTCCTCGATCAGCGCGAGCCGCGAGAGGTGCTCGGGCCCGTACCGGCCCACCCGACGCGGTCCGATCACGGGAGGGGGCAAAAGCCCGCGCGTGCTGTAGAACCGTACGGTGCGGACGGTGACCCCCGCCCGTGCGGCGAGCTCGTCGACGGTGAGCGTGGGCTCGGGCACCCCGGTGGTCATGGTTACTCGCCCCGCTCTCTGATCAGCACGTCCCGTTCCGGTACCGCGGTTCAACAGTATTGCTGTCGCACCAACGATGTGAAACGGCGAGGAGCTGCCCATGAGCACGATCCTGCGACTGCCCGGACGTCCCGAACAGCTCACCCTGCCCGCCCTGCTCGCCCGCAACGCCGCCGAGTACGGCGACCTCCCCGCCCTCTCGTGGCGCACGGGGGATGCCGCGTCCCCCGGCTGGACCACCCTCGGCTGGGCCGAGGTGCGGCGCAGGGTCGCCGCCCTCGCCGCCGGCTACGCCTCGCTCGGCGTCGAGCGCGGCGAACACGTCCTGATCATGATGGGCAACCGGCCCGAGCACTGGCTCACCGACCTCGCCCTGGTCCACCTCGGCGCCGTCCCCGTCACCGTGTACGGCACCTCCGCGCCCGAGCAGACCGCCTACACCGCCCGCCACAGCCGGGCCCGCCTCGCCGTCGTCGGGGGCGCCGGCGAACTGCCGCGCTGGGAACCGCTGCTGGCCGACACGTCCGTACCGCTGGAGCGGCTCGTCGTCGCCGACGCCGACGCCGCCGGGGCGCACCGCTCGTACGACGCGGTGTACGCGGCCGGGACCCGGCTGCACAGCCCCGACGCCTTCGAGAAGGCCTGGCGGGAGCTGCGCCCTGAGGACCCGCTGACCGTCGTCTACACCTCGGGCACCACCGGCGACCCCAAGGGCGTCCGGCTCACCCACCGCAACATCCTGCTCCAGTCCGTCCGCCTCGACCGGCGCGTCGAACTCCCGGAGCACGCCGAGCACATCTGCTACCTGCCCTTCGCGCACATCGCCGAGCGGATCCTCGGCATCTACCTGCCGCTGCTGCGCGCCGCGCACGTACGGCTCGTCGCCGACCCGGCGGCCGTCGCCGCCGCCGTACGGGAACTGCGGCCCGTGCAGTTCTTCGGGGTGCCCCGCGTGTGGGAGAAACTCGCCGCGGGCCTGCGGGCGGTGCTCGCCGGGCTGCCGCGCGAGCAGCGGGAGGCCATCGAGGAGGCGAACGGCCTCGCCCGGACCGCGGCCGGGCACCTGGAGCGCGGCGAGCCCGTCCAGGCCGAGGTGGGGGCCGCGTACGACCGGGCCAAGGAGCGCGTCCTGGACCCGCTGCTGCGGCTGGCCGGGCTCGACCGGCTGCTGTGGACGGCCAGCGCGACCGCGCCGATGCCGATCGACGTCGTACGGTTCTGGGCCGGCTGGGGGATCACCGTCATGGACGCGTGGGGCCTGACGGAAACCTCCGGCGTGTGCACCGTCAACAGCCACGACGCGTTCCGGCTCGGGTCGGTCGGCCGGCCCATCGAGGGCCTGGAGCTGCGCATCGCCGACGACGGGGAGATCTTCGCCCGCGGCGACACCGTCTTCGGCGGCTACCTCCGGCCCGACGGGTCGCTGGAGAGCGCCCGCGACGCGGAGGGCTGGTTCCCCACCGGGGACGTAGGCCGGATCGACCAGGACGGGTTCCTGTGGCTGACCGACCGCAAGAAGGAGCTGATCATCACCTCGACCGGCAAGAACGTCTCCCCGGCCCTGGTGGAGAACACCTTGAAGGAACACCCCCTGATCGGCCAGGCCCTGGCCCACGGCGACGGCCGCTCCTACCTCGTCGCCCTGCTCGTCCTCGACGCCGAACTCGCCCCGGCGTGGGCGTCGGCCCGCGGCATCGAGGCGCCCTCCCTCGCCGACCTCGCCCGGCATCCGCAGGTGCGCGCGGAGATCGCCGCCGCGGTCGAGACCGCCAACGCCCGCCTCAACCGCACGGAACAGATCAAGCGCTACCACCTGCTGACCACGGAATGGGGCCCGGAGACCGGCGAACTGACCCCGTCGCTGAAACTCCGCCGCCGCGTGGTCCGCGACAAGTACGCCGACACGATCGACTCCCTGTACAGGGTCGGGCCCGACACCCGGTGACCCTGTCGGCGCTCCGGTCGGCCCCGCGGCCCCGGCCTGCGTCCCGGGCGGCGGGGGCGGGGGCGGCTGGAGCGGCGGGCGGGGTCGGAGGGAGCCCACCGGTTGGGGTCGGGCGTGCGACGGCCGCGGTGCGGTTTGGCGGGAGTCGATGGGTCGGGGTCGGGGGTGTGGCTGGGGGTGTCCCCGGCAGTTGATGGTGTCCGGGGCGGGCCGGTCCCTCAAGGGCCAAGGCCGCGTAGTTAGGTG
>NZ_JBVIGV010000011.1:315488-361267 GCF_055570615.1 Streptomyces sp. NPDC031121 | reverse complement strand
GAGCCGCGCTGATCCTGCCGGCATCACTCGCGGTCCAGGCACACGACCTACCACCCCGGGTCCGTACCACCGCCTTCAGCGCGACCACAGCCGCGGCACTGCCCTCCGGGGCAGGTCCGTCGGCGGGCGGCCCGTCGACGACAAGGAGCATCCAGCGCGGCGCAACTCCGCGACGTTCCCGCCCGCCTGCGCGAGGACCTCCCACAAGGCGTCAGCCAGCGACAACGCGTCCTGCCGCGGCCGTGCCTCGGCAAGGCCCCCGCGCCCATCGGCCAGCCACCGCCACACCGTCCGCTCCGACACGCCCGCGAGCCCCGCCGCGATCCGCACGTGCGGCGGCGCAGTCACCGCCCCCTCCCCGTCCACCGCGAGAAGCCGCCGTATCACCACCCCACCACCCACTCACACTACGCGCTCCGGGTGGAGAGCCAGCTGTCGATGACCTCGGCGACAAGGGCGGCGCCGCGGCTGTTCTGATGGACGTGGTCGGTCGTGAGCACGAGGCCCCGGCGCCGCGAGATCGTGTCGAGGCTGCGGCGCAGCAAGGCGCGCCGGACGAGGACGTTGACGCTCGCCGCGGGCGTCGGGGCCCGGTAGGGGATCGGTGGCGGATCCGCCTGGCGTAGTTCCTCGGTCTGGCGTTCGTGGAGCGGGAGGTAGGTCGACTTGGTGGTGGTGGCGACCTCGGCGATCACACGGCTGTACGCCTGTGATGCCCGCGCCGCGGCTCCGTCGAGTTGTTGGCCGAGGACCGGGAGGGACAGCAGAGCGATCGTCGCGTCGGTCTGCGTTCGCAGCCGTTCGACGACGGCTCCCAGGCACTGCCGGAACCAGTCGGCCGACGGGCGCTCGGGGAGTTGTTTGCGTTTCATGGCCCGCTCGACGGGGTAGCCGGCGAGGCTCGCTCGGGCGTCGTTGGTCCCGATCAGTACGGTGATGACGTCGGGTGCGTCCGCGACGACGGCATCGAGGCGCCGTGAGAGGTTGTGGGCGAAGTCGCCGTTGACGGCGAAGCGGGCGAGCCGTACGTCGCCGGGAGGCCGGCGTCTTTCGAGAAGGTCCAGGTAGTCGACGCTGAGTTGCCCGCGGGTCAGGCTGTCGCCGAGGCACGCGACACGGGTCGTCACGGTGTTCCCGGGCCGGACGTGCCGGCGTGCCCGGTCGGACGGGCTTCGGCCCGGGGACGGTGGTCGGTGCCGAGGCCGGCGGTGATGGTCAGGATGGACGCCGGTCCCGCCATGTCGACCGCGTGCCATGTCCCGGCCGGGTTGACGGTGGCCTCGCCCGGCCCGAGCACAACCCTCTCGGGCACTCCGCCCACATCGCGGGTGACCGTCACCGACCCGCTGAGGCAGACGACCAGTTCGTCACCGGCGGGGTGGCGCTCCCAATGGTCGCCGAGGCCGTCACCGTCGAAGATCGCCACCATCCGGCCCTCGGCGCCGTCCCCCGCGACCGCGGCGCTGTAGGCCTGGAGCACCTCCGGGTCCCAGGCGAAGCCCTCGACGGGTTTCGCTCTCGACCCCAGCCCGAGGTGCACGGGGGTGGTCCGAAGGTCGATGGCGTTGGGTTCGTGATTGACGAGTCTCATGCCGACGATCGTCGCAGGACGGCTATGGGGTGGTCTTGAAGGAAAGGGAACGGAAGCCGACGCGGCGGGCGGCCGGTCGGTGACTACCCAGTCCCGAGCAGGACTTCGCCGCGACGCCATGCTGTCGGCGATCGGCCGGTGAACTCGCTCCACTCCCGGACGAGATGGGCCTGGTCGGCGTAGCCGGAGACGGTCGCCACTTCGGCCCACGCAAGCGGGTCGTCGGCGGTGGCCAGTTCGTGCGCATGCTCGAAGCGCAAAACCCGGGCGAAGGTCTTCGGGGAGAGGCCCACCTCGCCACGGAACCGCTCGGTGAGGTACCGGCGGCTCCATCCCAGTTCCTCGGCGACCGCACCGACCTGGACGCAGCCCCGTGCGGCGACGAGGCGGCGCCAGGCCTCGGCCACCTCGGGGCGCACCCGGTGCACGGGATCGCCGCCGGCGCAACGGCCGGCAGCTCGCAGGAGCAACTCGTCCAGTACGGTGAACCGCGCCGCCCATGTCGATGCCGTGCGGAGCCGGTCGACCAGCTCGACGCCAAGCGCACCGAGAAGCTCGTCGAGTGGGACCAGTCGGTGGGCGAGCACAGCGGCGGGCATGCCGTAGATGGCCCGAGCCCCGAGCGGTGTCAGCGACACCTGCACGCCTTCCTGGCGTCCGTCGTGGTGTATCGCGACGGACCGGCGCATCAGACCGCCGGCCACACTGCCGAATCGGGTGACCGGTGACCCGTCGCCAACGCCCGCCGCCACCTCCAGGGCACCGGACAGGCTGATCACCGCAGTGAGCACACGACTCGGCGGGCCGCAGTGCACCCCCGCCGGGAACCCACGAAGATCGAAACCCACATACGAGCCGACGTACCGCCGCAAGGCGGGCGTGGGACGCGCACAGGTCATGGTGGCCTTATGGTCTTCCACCCCTGCAGTGTACGAACCGGCGGTACGGGTGTGGCCACAGAAGATGCCCGGTGAGATTGATCTTGCTGGGCCAGGTGGTTGCCGTTGCGTCAAGGAGGCGCCCAGGTGGTCGCCGTACCGGCCGACAGCACGGGCGTACCGGCCGACAACACCGGAACCCTCGGCATGGGCGAGGGCAGTTTCCCCGTGGCGGACGCACCCGCGGCGGGCGTTCGCACGGCGGCGTACCGTCGGGCCGGGACCCCGTGGGCCCGGGTGAACACGTGGTCCCTCGTCACGGGGAGGGGCGTCGGCGTTCCGGCCTGGGCACGGGGCTCTTTCGGCGGAGTCCGCCTATGGTGCTGTGCGCCACTGAATCACCGTCCACTGTGGTGGACCCATCCATGGGCGGGGCGGAGGGTTCTTCCTACTGTTTCCCGCCATGACGAAGACATTTCCCGCCCCGAAGCCGCCCGGCGCCGGCATCGACCTCAGCGGCCGCACGGTTCTGGTGACCGGTGGCGGTAGCGGCATCGGCCGGGCCTGTGCGCTGGCGCTGGCCCGGGCGGGGGCCTTCGTCCACGTGGTGGACCGGGACGCCGACGCGGCGAAGGCCGTCGCCGCGACCGTCGGAGGCCGGGCGCAGGTGGCTGACCTCGCCGACGCGGGGGCGATCGACCTGCTGCCCGCCGAGGTCGACGTCCTCGTCAACAACGCCGGCCTTCAGCACGTGGCCCCGCTCACGGAGTTCCCGCCGGATCGGTTCGAGCTGATCCAGAAGGTGATGGTCACCGCCCCGTTCCTGCTGATGCGCAGGACGCTGCCGCACATGTACGCCCGCGGCTGGGGCCGGATCGTGAACGTTTCCAGCGTCCACGGGCTGCGCGCCAGCGCCTACAAGGCGGCCTACGTCGCCGCCAAGCACGCCCTGGAGGGCCTGAGCAAGGTCGCCGCGATCGAGGGCGCTCCCCACGGGGTCACCAGCAACTGCGTGAATCCGGGGTACGTGCGCACCCCGCTGGTGGAGGGCCAGGTCCGCGACCAGGCCGCCGCGCACGGCATCAGCGAGGGCGACGTCCTCACGAACGTCATGCTGGCCCGCTCGCCCGTCAAGCGCCTTCTGGAGGCCGAAGAGGTCGCCGCCGCGGTGCTGTGGCTGTGCGGCCCCCACTCGGGCTGCCTCACGGGAACGTCCCTGCCGATCGACGGCGGCTGGACCGCCGGCTGACACCCGCCCCGCGTGAACAACGCGTGTCTGTGCCACACGGTGCCCCCGTGAGACCCCGCACCATCCCGATTCCGCCCCGTTCCGTCCGTACGTGAAACCGGTGACCCCATGTCTGACACCACCACCCAGCCGAGAGGCGGCATCGGCCGCATCGTCGGAGCGAGCCTGATCGGCACCACCATCGAGTGGTACGACTTCTTCCTCTACGGCTCGGCCGCCGCGCTCGTCTTCAACACGCTGTTCTTCCCCAGCGCCGACCCCCTGGTGGGCACGCTGATCGCCTTCGTCACGTACGCCATCGGGTTCGCCGCCCGCCCGCTGGGCGGCATCGTCTTCGGCCACTACGGCGACAAGACAGGCCGCAAGAAGCTCCTCGTCCTCAGCCTCCTGATGATGGGCGGCGCCACCTTCGCGATGGGCCTGCTGCCCACGTACGAGACCATCGGCGTGTGGGCGCCGATCATGCTGACGGTGCTGCGCCTCGTCCAGGGCTTTGCGCTGGGCGGTGAGTGGGGCGGGGCCGTCCTCATCGTCTCCGAGCACGGCGGCGACAGGCACCGCGGCTTCTGGGCGTCCTGGCCGCAGGCCGGCGCGCCCGGCGGCAACCTGCTCGCCACCGGCGTCCTGGCGCTGCTGGCCGCCGTCCAGTCGGAGTCCGACTTCCAGGCGTGGGGCTGGCGCGTCCCGTTCCTGCTCTCGGGCCTGCTCGTGGTGATCGGCCTGTGGATCCGCGTCTCCGTCTCCGAGTCGCCGGTGTTCCTGGAGGCGCAGGCGAGGGCCGAGGCCGCGGCCGCCGCGGGCGTGAAGGAGGAGGCCCCGGTCGTCGAGGTCTTCCGGCGCAGCTGGCGGGAGGTGCTGTCGGCCATCGGCACCCGCTTCGGCGAGAACATCTCGTACTACATCCTCACCTCCTTCCTCCTCGTGTACGTGACCGTCCACCTGGAACTGCCGAAGAGCACCGCGCTGAACGCCGTCCTGATCGGCTCCGCGATCCACTTCGCCACCATTCCGCTGTGGGGCGCGCTCTCCGACCGGATCGGCCGCCGCCCGGTCACGCTGATCGGGTCGGCGGGCATGGCGGTGTGGGCGTTCGTCTTCTTCGGGCTCGTCGACTCGAAGTCGTTCGCGGTGATCGCCCTGGCGGTCACGGCCGGTCTGCTGCTGCACGGCGCGATGTACGGGCCGCAGGCCGCGTTCATCTCCGAGATGTTCGACACCAGGGTCCGCTACTCCGGCGCCTCCATGGGCTCCCAGCTGGCGTCCGTCCTTGCCGGCGCCCTCGCCCCGATCATCGCGGTGGAACTCCTCAAGGACTACGGCAGCTCGACGCCGATCAGCATCTACCTCTGCGCGGCGGCCGTCGTCACCACTGTCACGGTCGCCGTCACCCGAGAGACCCTCGGCCGCGACCTCGGCCGCAACCGCCGCGACGAGGTCCCTGCGGCAGCCGCGGGAGACCGTGCCTGAGGGCGGGCTCGTACTCTCATCACGGAAGTTGTGACGGCGGACCGGGCGCACCACCGCAGCACCTCCGCCCGCCTGTCCCTCTCCGTTCGTCCGCCGCGAGGAGGCCCCATGACCGCCGGCCGTCGAACCGATGCCCGGACGCCGTCGTCCACCGAGGCGGCCGCGCGCCGCATGCTCGACCTCCTGGCCTCCGGCGCGCCCGGGGAGGAACTCGCCGCGCAACCCGCCAGGGCCCGGGCGGACGGGGCAGCTCCGGACGAGGTCGCCTGGATCGAGGAGACCTGCGAGGCCGCGCTGGCGGTGCGGCGGGTGCTCGACCAGTACCGGCGCCGGGAGGCGGAGCTGGTCGCGCTGTACGACACCGCCGGGGACCTGGCCGGACTGCGGGAACTCGACGCCGTCCTCCGCGCCATCGTCCGGCGGGCCCGGACCCTCCTCGGCTCGGACGTCGCCTACCTGACCCTCAACGACCCCGCCGCGCAGGACACGTTCATGCGGGTCACCGAAGGGTCCGTCTCCGCCGCCTTCCAGCAGCTGCGGCTCGGCATGGGCGAGGGCCTGGGAGGCCTCGTCGCGCAGACCGCCCGCCCGTACGCCAGCACGGACTACCGCACCGACCGCCGCTTCCGGCACACCGGCCCCATCGACGACGGTGTGGCCGAGGAAGGGCTCCGCGGCATCCTCGGCGTCCCGCTGCGCCTGGGCGAGGAGGTCATCGGCGTCCTCTTCGCGGCGGACCGCACCCCGCGCGACTTCACCCCCGACGCGATCGCCCTCCTCGCCTCGCTCGCCGACCACGCCGCCGTCGCCATCGACAGCGCCCGCCGCCTGGAAGCCACGCAGACCGCCCTCACCCGGCTCGAGGCCGCCAACGCGACCGCCCGCGCGCACAGCGAGGCCCTGCACCAGGCGTCCGACGCCCACGACCGGCTCTCGAAGCTGGTGCTGCGCGGCGCCGGCACCGACGAGGTCGCGGCCGAGATCGCGGCCCTGCTCGGCGGGGGAGTCGCCGTCCACGACACCGACGGCAGCGAACTCGCCCGGGTCGGCCCCGGACCCGTCACGCCCTCCGCGGCGAGCCTGGCGGCCTCGCACGCCGAGGGCCGGGCGGTCCACGGCGACGGCATGTGGACTTGCGCCGTCCTGGCCGGCGCGGAGCGGCTGGGCAGCATCGTGCTGACCGGCCGCGGCGACCTGCCGGAGGCGGACCGCCGCCTGTTCGAACGGTCGGCGCTCGTCACGGCGATGCTGCTGCTGGTGCGCCGCTCGGTCGCCGAGGCCGAGGACCGGGTACGCGGCGAACTCCTCGACGACCTGCTCGCGGGCCCCGCCGCTGCCCACTGGGACCCGGACAGCCTCACCCTGCGTGCCCGGCGCCTCGGCGTCGACCTCTCCCGCCCCCACGCCGTCGCCGTCGCCGACTGTGAACCGGCCCTGCGCTCCCAGCTCGGGGCGGAAGCCACCCGTGTGGCGCGCGGCCGCGGCGGACTGGCGGGCACACGCCAAGGCCGCACCGTCCTGCTCGTCCCCTGCGACAGCCCGGGAGTCCTCGCCCGCGACCTCGCCGCCGGCCTCGCCCGGAGCATCGGCGCACCGGTCACCGTGGGCGCCGGCGGGCCCGGCACCGGCCCGGACCGCCACGCGGCCCTCCACGCCGAGGCGCTCCGGTGCCTGACCGCGCTCCACGCCCTGGGCCGCACCGGGGAGGGCGCCGACACCGCCGCCCTCGGCTTCGTCGGCGTCCTGCTCGGGGACCGTGCGGACATCGCCGCGTACGTGGACCGCGTCCTCGGCCCCGTCCTCGCCTACGACGCCGAACGCGGCACCGAACTCGTCCGCACCCTGCACGCGTACTTCGACCAGGGCGCGAGCCCCGCCCGCGCCAAGGACGCCCTCCACGTCCACGTCAACACGGTCGTACAGCGCCTCGACCGCGTCACCCACATCCTCGGCCCCCACTGGAACACCCCCGACAACGCCCTGGAGCTCCACCTCGCCCTCCGTCTCCACCGGCTGTCCCGGAAAAACGGCGGCCACGGAGCCGACGGCGCCTGAATCCGGCGATTTCGGGACGGACGGCGGCGCCGCCCCCGAGCGCGCACGATGAGACCGATGCCGCTCGCACCGCCGATCGCCGAGAGCCGGCGGTCCGAGGCGGCGGGCCAGGTGCGGTGCCGGCGCTGGAGCGAGCAGTCACGGGTCGAGACGACGACCACGTTGCCGTGCTGCGGCGCGCGGCTTCAACGAGGTGGAGTCGGCCGGAGGCGCCGTCACAACGCTGGGCGGTCATCCTCATCACAGGAACGGCGCGGGGCGAGCGCCGCCCTTCGGCGATGGCCCCAGCCGAAGGCCAGTGACGCCCGGCTACCGCCCTACCGCACCGGACGGCTGAGGACGGCAAGCCGACTGCGCGATCCGGCGCGGTTGCGTGCTGCCGCACGTCGGGGCGTCCGGGGGAGACGTGCAGGCGGGCCGGTGCCGGCGTCGAGCGCCAGGGCACGGGCGCTGCTCGCAGGACACGGGCCCGGCATCCCGTTCTCACCGCTTGGCTGCGGCCTCGACCACCCTGCCGGCGATCTGGGCGGCTTCCCGCGTCGTGTCCGCGCCGCTCGAGACGAGTACGGCCACGGCCAGGAGGCGGCCGTCCGGCGCCTGGGAGTTCGCCAGGGCCCAGGTGACCGACGCTTCGGGCACCCACGTGTTCACCGCGCTGCCGACTGCGGACCGCAACTGGTCGGCGGTGTGCTGGGAGACCGCTCGCCGACCGTTCCGGGGCATCGTGGGATCGGTCACCATGCGGGGAGGTGCCCACGTGCCACCGTTGCCGATGACGCCCATCACCATCGCCATCTGCAGTGGGGTGGCTGTCGTGTCGAAGAGGCCGTTCGCAGTGAGCGCGAGCTGCGCGGCGTTGCCCGTCTGCCGGGGCCACTTGCTCTCGAGGGCCCGCACGGGAGCGGCCGTCCCGTCCTTGTTGAAGCCGAATCCGTCCGCCGTCTCGGCCAGGGCGTCTGCGCCCAGGTCGGTCGCGAGGCGGGCGAAGACGTTCCGGCAGGCATACTGCAGAGCCGCCCGCAGACTCGCGTCCGTGCAGTGGGCGGGGTCTCCGGAGAACTGCACCGAGCTGTCGGGGACGGTGTGGACCGCCGGGCTGCGCGTCGGCGTGTCCACCGACGCGAGCAGCCCCTTCTCCAGCGCTGCGGCCGCCACGATGATGTGGGCGACGGGGCCCGGCTTGTGGGCCTCCCTCAGAGCCCGGTTGAGGAGCGGCTTGCCCGAGTCCGCCTGGAGCTGCTTCCACGCCTTCTCGTCGGACGGTGCGTATCCGCTGAAGGAGTTGGGGTCGTAGCCGGGGGTGCTGACCAGGGCAGCGATGTCGCCTGTCCGTGCATCGAGGGCGACCGCGGCACCGGTACGTCCTCGCAGTGCCTGGAAGGCGGCCCGCTGCAGCGCAGGGTCGAGGGTGGTCGCCACGTCCTTGCCCGCGTCCAGGTCCTGCCTCAGGACACTTTCGAGCTGGGTGTCTCCGAACGCCAACGAGCGGTAGCCGGTGACGGGTGCGTACAGCTCCCCGTCCGTATAGGTCCGCCGGAACGGGAACTTCGCGTGCCCGGAGGGAACCGAACCGGTCACCGGAACGCCGCCCACCAGGAGGTCACCGGGCGCCCCTGCGGGCTTCGGCGCGGGCGGCTTGCCCTCCGCCGTCCCGCCCGGGCCGGACGGTTCCAGGCTGGTGCCGGTCGGTCTGTCGGGTTGGTCGTGGGAGCACCCCGACAGACCGACCGACACCAGGCTGAGCACCATGGCCAAGACCGCGACGCGGGAATGTGACGGTACAGACATGGGGCCATCCTAGGAACAAGATCGCGACCGTCGACCGGCTGCGGCCGGCGTGCGCGCCGCCATCCCAGGCCCGAAGGCGCCGCCGTGTAGGGCAATCGGCGACATGCCGGACAGCGGGAACCCCTCGGTGGACGAGACGACGCCGGGTGGGTTCGTGGAGAAGGCGTCGGGACGCCGACTCGGCACCCGACGGCGCGAGCACAGAGGACGAGGTCGGCCGGGCAGGACCGCCGGCCGAGCCCGCCGTGGGGCGTTCCGGTGGGCGGGGCCGTGCTTCAGGTGACCAGTTCGTAGATGCTTCGGGCCGTCAGCCACAGGCCGGCGAGCAGGGAGAGGGCGACGATCAGCTGCTCCTGGTGGCCTTCCAGCCAGCTGCGCAGGGCGTTCAGGCGGGTGTGTGCGGCCGTGGGGGCGCGGAGGGCGTACAGCTCCATGACGATGAGGGTGAGGGTGGCGAGCAGGCAGTAGCCGGTCAGGGCGAGCCAGTCGGCGGGGGTGGAGAGGTCCGCGTCGATGGCGATGGCGGCGCCCGCGCCGACGAGGGCCCAGGGTTGCAGCAGCCAGGCCAGGCCGGCCGCGGTGGCCGGGGAGGCGTCGTCGATCCGGGCGGCCCAGCGCGGCGGGCCGTGGGGGCGGGGCGGCCGGCGGTGCCGGTGGGCGCCGTACAGCACCAGGGCCACGCCGATGGCGAGTTCCGCGGCGAGCGCGGCGGTCGAGGGGGCGCTGTGGCGGGCCGGGGGCTGTCCGCCGGTCAGCAGCATCACGCAGACGATGACCGCGCTCAGGTTGGCCAGCCACGACAGCAGGAACGCCAGGCCCAGGCGGACGCCGCGCGGTGCGGAGAGCAGCAGGATGAAGGCGCTGTTGTGCAGGGGCCCCAGGGTGACGGCCGTACCGATCACCAGCAGGTCGAGGACCATGGGTTCAGCCGCTCCCGGGTGTCGGGGCCGAGGGCTGCGTGCCGGCCGTGGGGGCGGGGGGCCGGCTGGTCGGCCGGTCTGTGGGGGTGCCGGTCATCTCGGCCCCCCGGTGGCGGCGGAGGCGGAGTCCTCGGCGGAGTAGTGCCGCAGGAGGTCCCGCTCGGCGTCGCGGTGCGGGAACATGAAGAAGACCAGCAGGGCGCCGAGGGCGATTGCGGCCAGGCCGACGGTGTAGGCCCGGTCGTCGCCGTGGAGGAACGACTGGCGTGCCGCCGCGACGATCTGGTCGGCGTACTGGGGGTGCTGCTGGGCGACCTCCCCGGCGGAGGCGAAGGACTTCGTCAGCTCGCTCTGGACCTGGTCCGAGACGTCCTCGCTCTCGGGGGAGGCGGCGATCGCCGCGTTGAAGGCGGAGGCGTAGCCGGCGGTGAGGAGCACGCCCATGACGGACTGCATGATGGCGCCGCCGAGGTCGCGTTGCAGGTCGGCGGTGCCGGAGGCCATGCCGGCCCGTCGCACGGGCACCGATCCGGTCAGCGAGTGGGATGCGGGCGTCCCTGCGAAGCCGGCGCCGATGCCGATGAGCACGTAGGCGAAGCCGATCTGCCAGTAGCTGCTGTCCTCGTCCCAGAACAGCAGCATCCAGACGAAGGCGAGGAACAGGAACGTGTAACCGGTCAGCAGGGTGGTGCGGGCGCCGCGTGTCTCGACCAGCTTCGCGGAGCGGGGCGCCACGAGCACGATCATCACGACGAGGGGGAGGATGGCGGCGCCGGCTTCGACGGGGTCGTACTCCAGCACGTTCTGCAGGTACTGCTGGCTGACGAACGCCGAGCCCATCATGGCGCCGTACACGATGATTCCCGCGCAGGCGGCGACCCAGAACGTGCGCCGGGCGGCGATGTGGAGGTCGTACAGCGGGTTGGGAGCCCGGCGCTGGCGCAGGAGGAACGCCGCTGCGGCAGCCGCGGCGACCACGGCGAGGCCGATGGCCAGTGCGCCCTCGCCGGGGACGGCGGCGAAGTTGATCGCCAGGACGAGGCCCGCGATCAGGAGGACGGACAGGACGCCGCCGAGGTTGTCCACCGGTTCGACCGACTCGTTGGCGTGCGCGGGGACGAACAGCAGGGCCATCACCAGCGCGACGACGGCGAGGGGCAGGGTGACGAGGAACACCGACCCCCAGAAGTAGCGTTCGAGGAGGGTGCCCGCGACCACCGGGCCGAGCAGGGAGATGCCGCCGCCCAGCGCCGACCACAGGGCGATCGCCTTCGTCCGTCCCGGCCCCGCCCACAGGGCGGTGATCAGCGCCAGGGTGGTGGGGTAGGCCATGCCGGCCGAGAGCCCGCCGAGGACCCGGGCCACGACGAGGACGGTGTCGTTCGGGGCGTACGCGGCGAGGAGGCAGGCGGGGAGGGACAGGGCGACGCCGAGGAGCAGCAGCATCTTGCGTCCGTGGCGGTCGCCGACCGCACCGAGGTAGAGGACGGATGCGGCCAGGCCGAGGGAGTACCCGACGGCGACCAGGTTGAGGGTGGTCTGCGAGGAGTCGAAGGCCTTGCCGATCGCGGGCAGCGCCACGTTGGCCACCGACAGGTTCAGGTTGGCGACCGCGGCAACGGTGATCAGGGACGCCAGGACGAGCGACGGCCGGGGTGGGGCGTCATGGGGGACGTCGGGGCGAGGCGCGCCGCTGTTCGGCATGGAACCTCCGGAGGGGGCGGGGTCGGGTTTGGCGAGAGTCTTGCCTGATCCGCCGTGCCGCACATCGCCCCATTGGGATGACACCGCCGCCGTCGGCCGGCGGCCGCCACAGGGGCTTGGGTGATCCGGTACGAGGACGGGGCGGCGCCGCCGGGGAAGAGGCACTTGCCCGCGCCGACGGCGACGGGGGAACTGGATCAGCCGGTGGACGTCGACGAGCCCGGCGTCGTGGAGGGTTGGCGGTGCGGCGGGCCGCCGCTGGCGAGGGCTTTCGTCGGGTGGACCGGGAGGCCGGGTAAGACCTGACACCGGGCGTGGCGGTCCGCGCCAGCCCGGGCGGCGCGGGCCGCCTACGCGGGCTGGCCCATCAGGTCCACAAGGGCGGAGAAGCTGTCCGCGGCGCCGCCGGCGGCCATGCCGCCGGCGGAACAGCTCCGCGAAGGCCGCCGGGAGGGTGGTGTCGACGCCCGCCTCGGCGTGGGTGTGCAGGACGTGCTCGGCGCCGGCCGTGCCCATGGCCAGCCGGTCGACGTCGCCGTCGTGCCGTCCGGCGGCGATGCGCTCGGCGTAGAAGGCGAGGAAACCGGGGAGCGAGTTGGCCGTGTCCACGGCGTGCTCCAGGATGTCGGAGGCGGTCAGGCCGTTGGCCCGGGCGAGGGCCGTCGCCTGCCTCAGGTCGTCTGGGGTGCTGTGCTCTCCTCGGGGGGCCTCTCGGATGCCGGGGGGTTCGGGGCGGCGGTGCGGAGTGCCGCTTCGACTCTGCGGTTGCCCGTCATGGATGCCGTGACGGCCGTCATCGCCAGGAGGAGGGCGCCGGCCGCGTAGAGCGGGGTGCGGACGTCGTGGGTGGTGGCCAGCCAGCCGCCGAGGAGGGCGCCGAGGGGGGCCGCGCACATGGCCAGCATGCGGGAGGTGGAGGCGACCCGTCCCATGAGGTGGGCCGGGACGATCGCCTGCCGGAGGGAGGGAGCGAGCACCATCGTGGCGCCCATGCCGGCCCCGCAGACGGCGAGTGCCAGGCCGGCCGCGTACGGGTTCGGGGCTGCGGCCAGGCCCAGGATGGCAAGGCCTTCGACGGCGGCCGTGCAGGTCAGGGCGGTGCCGGTGCCGAGTTTTCGGCTGAGGTGGGAGGCGATGCCCGCGCCGAGGAGCCCGCCGGCGGCTTCCGCCGTGAGGAGCAGGCCGAAGCCGTACGTGCCGATGCCGAGGCGGTCGTGCGCGAAGAGGGCGAGGACGGTCTCCACGGCGAGGAAGGCGATGTTCCCGACCGCCGGGCGGAGGGCCAGCCCGAGCAGCAGCCTGTCGCGGAAGACGTACGCGGCTCCGGCGCGCGCCTGCCGGAGCAGCGACTCGCGGGCCTCCGGCACGGGCCGGGGCACGGCGGGCAGCGTGCGTACGAGCAGGGCGGAGAGCAGGAACGACAACGCGTCGGCGAGCAGCGGGAACGCTCGCCCGAGCGCGAGCAGCGTGCTGCCCGCGGGCGGCCCCGCGAAGCCGGACATGGCGGTCTGGGCGCCGCGCAGGCGGGAGTTGGCGCGTTCCAGGAGCGCGGGGTCGCGGCGGAGCAGGTCCGGGAGGTAGGCCGTGGCGGCGGTGTCGAAGAGGAGCCCGCCGAGACCGAGGAGGAAGGCGACGGCGGCGAGCAGCGGGATGCTGAGGACGTCGAGCGCGGCGGCGGCCACGGGTATGGCGAGCAGCACGGCACGTGCCAGGTCCGCGACCCACATGGTGCGCCGTCGGTCCCAGCGGTCGACCAGCGCCCCGCCGAGCACGCCGAAGAGCAGCCACGGCAGGGTCGACGCGGCGGTGACGGCGGCGAGCGCCATCGGGTCCCGTGTCAGGGTGAGGGCGAGCAGCGGCAGCGCGCCGTGCATGACCCCGTCTCCGAGTGAGGAGACGGTCTGCGCGGTCCAGAGTCGGCCGAACCCGGTCGGGAGCTTGTGGGTTCCCCGGGTCATTGGGAGTCCTCTCCGCCGTTCGCCTGCGTGCGGGGGGCCGGGCGGAACAGTGCGAACGCGAGGGACACGTCCGGCAGTGACGGGTCGGACAGGTCCCGGTACTCGTCCGCGAGGGCCTGCAGGCGTGCCCCGAGCTGCTCGAACTGCTCGTCGGTGAGCCGCAGATGGGCCATCCGGACGTGGCGCCGGCCCTCCACGGGGGATGCCTCCAGGTCCGCCACCGCATGCCGCATCAGTACGTCCGGCTGGCCGGCCGCCGGGTCGGGCAGCACGATCGCGCGGGCGGCGGGCGCGTAGTACCGCTCGGTGACGCCCCGGACCTTGCGCGTCCGCACCACCTTCACCAGGCCGGCCCGCTCCAGCAGGCGCACGTGGTAGCTGGAGCTGCCCTTCGCCAGGCCGACGCGCTCGGCGATCTGGGTGATCGTCGCCGGCTCGAAGCGGAGCACGGCCATGATCCGGTGGCGGGTGAGGTTGGAGACGGCGCGCAGCTGCTCGTCAGTGGTGACGTGGAGCGCCTCTGGAAGATCGTCGGTAGGCATGCGGGCAATGGTCAACGATTCTTGACCATTGCGCAACGGGGTTTCGCCGCCGGATCGTTCACCGGGTCAGGGGCGTTCGTAGTACTGGAGGACGCCGGCGAGGGAGAAGCAGAGGGCGCCGGTGAGGGTGCCCCAGTTGGCGATGTCGGCGCTGACCAGGCTGCCGGTGGCGGGACGGGTGTAGGCGGCGAGCGCCGAGACCATGAAGAGGACGGAGCCCAGCTGGTTCACGGCGACGATCCACCAGCCGAGGTCGCGCTGCCGGAGGCAGGGACGGCCGTGGCAGATCTCGGCGAACCCGAGGTGGCCGGAGATCAGAAAGAGCACGCAGCCGATCACGTCCGGCGCCCAGACCAGCCGGTTGGTCTGCTGGGCGGTCAGGCCTTGCAGGAAGGAGTCGATCAGGTTGACCGCGAACACCAGGGTGCCGGCGAAGAGGACGAACGCGCCGAGCCAGTCGGCCCGCGTCGGCTCGTAGCTCCACCACCGCCACCGCCCGGTGATCAGGGCTCCTTCGCCGCCGGGCACGTGGCGGGGGCTGTTGACGGCCTGGAGCAGGGACACGTAGCCGCCGGTGTTGAAGAACAGGCCGCCGGCGAAGTAGATCGACGCGCAGGTCAGGGCGTCGCCGGAGCCGAACTGGGCGGCCGCGGCGCCGGCGGCGAAGAAGGCCCCGCCGATGACGAAGGCGGTGGCGGCGATGGCGTTGAGCCGGCGCAGCCGGGTGAGGGCGGTGTCGTCGGCGCTGGCGTAGTGGGCGGCGGCCGCGCCGGGCGGGCTGAGGGCGATGAGGCCCCGGCGCCGGGCTGGCCGCGATTCCCAGACGGCGGTACCGCCGCTCGGCGGGCGCCAGGTGAGGCGGGTGGTGAACGGTCCCGCGCCCTCGGCGCGCTGGTCGGGCTGTCCCACAGGCGGAGACTAGACGCCCCGCGGGTCCCCGGCCGGGCGCAACGCCGCCGGGCGGGGGTCGGCCGCCATCCGGTGCGGGATGGCGGCCGGGTTGGCCCGGGCTCAGATGCGGGCCGCGTTGCCCGAGTAGATCCAGCCGTCGTTCACGCCGTAGGTCTTGTCGACCCAGTACCAGAGGTTGCCCTTGGAGTTCTTGCACGACTTGGTGAAGTGGAGCCGGTCGCCCCGGTAGACGGTGTCGACGACGCGCCCGGTCTCGTAGTAGGTCGTGCGCACGGGGGCGGACGTGGCGGTGACGTAGAGGTCGCCGCCCGACATCTGGCACGTGATGGTGGCGGCCGAGGCGGGCGTGGCGAGCGGGAGGGCCGCCGAGAGGGTCAGCCCGATCCCGGCGGCGAGGGTGGAAACGCGGCGTACGGCGCTGGCGCGCATGGTGCTCCTTCGTGTTCGCTTGAACCGACGCCACCAGATGATCAACCCTTTGGCATGCTCATGCAAACCAACAGGCCTCTCCTCCGGACCCGATGACGCCACCCCCGGGCCATCGGTTCCGACAGGGGGACTACAGTCATGCCGGGCCCGGAGGGCCGGATGGGGGACGAGCAGTGGGCTTACGGGGTGGTCGGCGGTGGGCGCGGGGCATGCTCCTCGGAGCGCTGGCCGTGTGCGCGGTCACGGCAGGGGGGTGCACGTCGGCGAAGGAGGGCACGACCGCCGCACAGCCGGCGGCCAGTCCGGTGCCCATGGTGATCAGCGGTGAAGACGCTGCAAAGGTCTTCAACCGCTACGAGTCGGAGCGCAGAGCCTCCCTGGACCGGGGTGACGTTCCCGGGATGACGGCAGTGGAGACCGGGGAACTGCTGAAGGCGAGCCTCGCGGCGATCGACGTGGCGAAGCGCCGGGGCACCAAGGTGTTGAACTTCTCCTTCGGCCGGCCGGAGTTCTTCACGCCCGCCGAGCACGATCAGCAGGGACACCCCCGCTGGTTCGTCGCAGTCACCCGGGACCAGTCGGACCCTTCGAACGAGGTGCGGGTGGCGGCCGTGCACTACTTCGTGCAGGAGGCGGCGGGCGGCGAGTGGAAGGCGGCGGCTCGGACGTGGGTGAACGAGCGGCCTCCGGTTCCGGGCAGAGCCGAGGGGAACGGCCACGAGCTCTTCGACTTCGCGGTGCGGGAAAGGGAGATCGCCGCGATCAGCCGGAACGCCTCGGGCGCGGTGGTCCTGTCGCCGAACGCTGCTGCGGAGCGGTCGGTGTGCGGCAGGTACGCCGAGTACATGAGTTTCACTGCGCCGGACGGGGAACCCGCCAGTGCGGACTTCGCGCCCGGCAAGCTGATCGGTGATGTGGTCGGCGCCTACAACACGATGCACGCGAATCTGGAGCTCGTCAGGAAGCAGTACCGCTTCGAGGGGGCGGGCGCAGAGCTGCCGGTCCTGCGGCTGGCCGACGGAAGATCCCTCGTCACCTGCTCGTTCACCAGGACCGACCACTGGACGGGGCGGGACGCGACCTTCACGTACGGCACCCGTGGCCTCGGTGATGTCGGAGCCTTGATCGGCGGTGGCAACACCTGGTGGCGGGAGACCACCGTGCGCCGCAGCGTGACCGTGTCGTTCGAGGTGCCGGCTTCCGGGCCGGCCGACGCGGTGGGCGGCAACGCGCTCGAAGGGGTGCCGCTGTCCGCGGAGGGAACCCCGCGGTAGCGGCGGGGCCGGGCGGCAGGTTCTGAGCTGCGCACCCCCCGCACTCCGCGGGAGCAGAGTGCGGGGGGTGCGCGGGCCGTCAGCGGAGTTTGCCGACTGCTGTGGTGGCGGTCTTCTTGTAGGCCGGTACGGGAGCGTCCGCGAAGCCGCCCGTCCGGGACCAGTGGACGACGGTGGCCGTCCTTACGAGTACGACAGGCTGGGACGCCGGTGGGGGCCCTCCGGCTGAGGACGGCCGCCGGTGCCGGCCGGGGTGGGTTGCCGCTTTCGCGCCGCACGGGGACGCCCCACGCCCGCCGGCAGGGCCGGGGCCGCGGGGCGGTCCCGGCCCTGCCGGTTGGGGGGTGCGTCAGGTGGTCGGGTGGCTGTCGGTGAGCTGGCGGCGGAGCTCCAGCAGGGTGCTCAGGGCCTGGCTGTACATCAGGAGGCTCTTCTCGCTGTGCGAGTTGATGGCCGTCTTGATCTCGCCGTAGGTGTGGGTGATGAGCTGGTCCAGGTCCTGCTTGTCGATGCCGTTCACGGGTTCTTCCTTTCGGTCGGGTGTTACGGGCGGGTGACGGGCCAGGAGGTGAGGCTCTGCCAGGGGCCGCAGTCCCGGGCGTTCTCCGAACCCTTGCAGACCGCGATGTAGCCGGTCGTGGTGGGCATGGAGGACTGGGTCACCCGGACGTCGGCGGTGCTGTTGCCGCAGACGGTGGCCTGCTTGCGCGGCGGCGTCGGAACGAAGTCGAACTGGAAGCGCGCCCACACCGAGTAGCAGCCCTCGCCGGTGTTGGCCAGGCGCCCCTCGGCGACCAGCTGGGGCAGCCCCGTGGTGGACCGTTCCACCCAGCGGCCGCCCGATGCGGTCGCCGTCTCGTGGGAGGCCGACCAGGCGACGCCGCGGGCCGGCTTGTCCTCGGCGGCGGCGGGGGCGGCGAGGGGCAGGACGCAGCACGCCGCGGCGGTGACGGCTGTGGCCCAGGACCGGATACGCATCAGAGCAGTGCCTTTTCTTTCGGGCCCAGGAAGGGCGGGGTGGTGACGCCGTGGTGGCGGCGGAGCGCGGACAGGGCGGCGAGGTGGCCGCACATGCCGTGCACGGAGGGGCCCGGCGGGGTGGACGCCGAGCAGAGGTACACCCCGGGGAGCGGGGTGGTGTAGGGGTCGAGGCGGGGGGTCGGGCGGGCGAGGGACTGGCGCAGGGTCATCGCGCCCGCGGCGATGTCGCCGCCGACGTAGTTCGGGTTGTAGGTCTCGTATGCGGCGGCCGACATGCCGCGGGAGGCGATGACGGTGTCGCCGAAGCCGGGTGCGTACGCCTCGATGCGGGTGCGGATCAGGTCGACGGGGTCGCGGGTGTCGCCGTGGGGGACGTGCGCGTACGCCCATACGGGCCGCCGGCCGCGGGCGGCGCGGCCCGGGTCGGTGACGGCGGGGTCGACGACGAGGACGAACGGGTCGGGGATGCACCGGCCGGCCGCGGTCGCGTTCTCCTGCCGGACGATGTCGGCATGCGTGCCGCCCAGGTGCACGGTGCCGGCCCGGCCCACGAGGGGATTCGTCCAGGGGATGGGGCCGTCGACCAGGAAGTCCGCCTTGGCCGCGCCGGGCCCGTAGCGGAACCGGGTGAGGGCGCGCCGGTAGCGGGCGGGGAGGCGGGAGCCGGCGAGGGCGAGGAACTCCTTGGGGCTCACGTCGAGCAGGACCAGCGGGACGTCGCCGAGATCCGACAGGTCGCGGACGTGCCATCCGGTGTGGAAGGCGCCGCCGTGCGCGGTGATGTCGGCCGCCAGCGCGTCGGCGATACGGGCGCTGCCGCCCTCGGGCAGAGGCCAGCCGCTGCTGTGCGCGGTGTGGCCGAGGAGCATCGCGACCGCCGCCGATGCCAGGGAGGGCAGCCGGCCCACGGCGTGGGCGGCGACGCCGGTCAGGAGGGCCCTGGCCTCCTCCGTGCGGAAGGTGCCGGGGTTCGCGGCGTGGGCGAGGACGCGTGTGGCGAACCGCAGTGCGGTGGCGGGGTCGCGGGGCAGGGTGCGCTGGTCGGAGAGGACCAGGTCGACGACCGACCGGGAGTGGGTGACGAGGGGAGCCATGAGGCGGGTCCAGCGGGGTGCGTCCGCGCCGAGGTGGGCGGCGGTGCGGGTGAGGCTGCGCCAGGCGGCGGCCGCGCCTCCGTCCGGCAGGGGGTGGGCGTACGGGATGTCGGGCTGGAGCAGGCGGACGCCGCGGGCCTGGAGGTCGAACCGGCGGAAGAAGGCGGAGGCGGCGGCCATCGGGTGCACGGCGGAGCAGATGTCGTGCACGACGTCGCTGTCGAACAGCGGCACGCTGCGCAGGCCGCCGCCGATGGTGTCGGCCTTCTCGAACAGGGCCACCTTCAGGCCCGCCCGGGCGAGGGTCACGGCGGCGGCCAGGCCGTTCGGGCCCGTGCCGACGATCGCTGCGTCGGTCATGCGGCGGCTCCCACGGGGGCGAGCTGGCCTTCGGCGAGGCGCCGGTAGGTGGAGTCCCGCTCCATCAGCTCGGCGTGGGTGCCGCTGGCCCGCAGGCGTCCGTCCTCGATGACGAGGATGCGGTCGGCGCCGATGGTGGTGGACAGGCGGTGCGCGATGGCGAGGACCTGGCAGCGGGTGCTGATCTCGGTGATGGCGTCGCGCAGCGCCCGCTCGGAGTCGGAGTCGAGGTGGGAGGTGGCCTCGTCCAGCAGGAGGACGTCGGGTCGGGTGAGGAGGGCGCGGGCGATGGCCAGGCGCTGGCGCTGGCCGCCGGAGAGGCCGCTGCCGCCCTCGCCGAGCCGGGTGTCGAGGCCGTCGGGCAGGGCGTCGATGACGTCCGTCAGGTGGGCCGCGGCCACTGCCCGGGCGATGTCGTCCTCGCCGGCGTCCGGGCAGGCGTACGTGAGGTTCTCGCGGACCGTGCCGCGGAGCAGGGGGGCGTCCTGCTCGACGAGGCCGATGCGGGAGCGCAGGAGGTCCAGGGGCATGGCCGCGGTGGGGGTGCCCGAGAGTCGGATGGTGCCCCGGTCGGGGGTGTGGAAGCGTTCGATGAGCTGGAAGAGGGTGGTCTTGCCGGCGCCGGAGGGCCCGACGATCGCGGTGACGCCGGTGGCGGGCAGGGAGAAGGAGACGCCGTCCGTCGCCGGGGCGGCGCTTCCCTCGTAGGTGAAGGTGACGTCCTCGAACTCGACGGCCGGGCGGCCGGGGGCGGTGGTGCGGGGCGCTGCCGTGCCGTCCTGCTCCTGTTCGATGGCGGCCAGCTCCTGGACGCGGTCGATGGCGGCCCGGCCCTGCTGGAACTCCCCGAGCGACATGAAGAACGTCACGAGGGGGGCGACCAGGTAGAAGAGGTACATGATGAACGCGGTGAGGTCCTGGGGCGGGAGGCTGCCGGTGGCGGTGCGCGCCATGCCCCAGGTGATGACGACGGCGAGGGAGACCTGCGTGCCGACGTTCATTGCGGGCATCAGCAGCGCCGACAGGCGGGTGACGCGGATGCCGCTGGTCCGGGCGGCTTCTGCGAGGCTGCCCAGGTGCTCGGCTTCGCGCTGCTCGGCCCGCGACGCCTTGACCGTGGTCAGGGCGCCGAGGACGCGCAGGAGCCCGGAGCCGTAGGCGCTGGTGTCCTCGCGGTTGGTGACGGCGGCCTTGCGGACGGCGCGGGCGACGGTGAGGGCGATCGCGCTGGCGGCGCCGAGGCAGCCGACCGTGACCAGGAGCATCTTCCAGTCGATCCACGCCATGACGGCGATGCAGCCGAGGGTGGTGAATCCGGAGGTGACGATCTGGGCGGCGGAGGAGGAGAGCGCGACGCGGGCGAGCGAGGTGTCGGCGACGGTGCGGGTGAACACGTCGCCGTGTTCCAGGCGGTCGAACGCCGGGATGCGGGAGTGGAGCAGCCGGCCGGTGAGCGTGGTCCGCATGTCGAGGACGATGTTCTCGCCGGCGCGGCCGATGAGGTAGAAGTGCGCGGCGGCCAGGGCGGCGTCGGCGAGGAAGAGGGCCGCGATGCTGACGATGGGCCGGGTCGTGGGCGCGTCCGTGGCGACGGCTTCGATGAGCCGGCCGATGAGCAGCGGCTGCAGCAGGGTGGCCGCGGTGCCCGCCAGGCCGAGGACGACGCCGGCGGCCAGCAGCAGCCGGTGCCCTCGGACGATCTTGGATATGTTCACTCGTCAGCCCTCATTCAGGATGGATCGCGTTGCCTTGTCGCCGGCCCGGGTCGGTCACCCGTCGGCGCGGGCGGTGTACCAGTCGTAGGGCTCGTGTTCGCCGGCCGGGACGACGTCCTCGACGGTGAAGCCGGCGCGTGCCAGGCAGGCCTCGACGTCGTCCCGTTCGATGAGGAGGACCTGCTCGCCGAAGGTCACCGGTGCCTTGGCGTCCTCGTCGATGCGGGTGTCCATGGTGAGGATGTCCGCGTCGTCGAGGGTGACGGTGAAGGTGGTGGTGCCGGGGCGGTCCGGGGTCGGCACGGTCAGGGTGTGCAGGGCGACGAGGGGGCGGTAGGTGGCGGTGGAGTAGTACTCCAGGCAGAGGGCGGCGCCCGGTTCCAGGGCCTGGCGTACGTGGGCCAGGGCGCGGGTCAGCTCGTCGCGGGAGGACACGCATGCCAGGGATCCCATGGTGGAGTACGCGGCGGTGAAGGTGCCGGTGACCGGGAGCGGGTGGCGGAAGTCGGCCCGGACCAGTTCGACGTTGCCGGGGAGGCCCTTGGCGCGGAACTGCTCCAGCATCGGCTCCGAGTTGTCGACGCCCACGACGCGGGCGGCGATCGACGCGACGGGGGCGGCGATGCGGCCGGTGCCGACGCCGATCTCGAGGACGCGGCCGCCGGCGACGTGGGGCCGGAGCCGGTCGACGGCCGCCGCGGTGGGCATGGCGGGGGCGATCAGCGTGTCGTACACGGATGCGACGGCGGTGCCGTACTGCACGTCCGGGGTCACCGGTTCACCTCTTCGTAGTCGAAGACCATGTCGTACTTGGGGTCCTCGCTGTGGTCGTAGCCGGAGTAGCGGACGAGCATCACCTGGAAGAGGGGGTATCCCGGTTCGGGGGTGAGGCGCTGCCGCACGAACTCGTTGATGAGGTGGTAGGCCCCCTCCTTGGCCTCCTGGTGCAGCGGTGTCATCGCGCCGGGGTTGTGGAGGAGGGTGGACGCCACGTCGAAGATGGCCTTCTCGATGCGGCGGCCGGGGAACCAGAACGCGTGGACCAGCTTGCGGGGGGCGATGGAGTACACCTCGCGCCACTCGGTGTGCTCCGACTTGTCGGCGGTGGCCAGCCGGTACAGGAAGTGCTGGTCGTCGACGGCCGGGTTGGGGGCGAAGAAGCGCCAGTTCGGGATGAGGATGCCCGTCCCGGTCTTGTCGGCCTTGCGGAGCTTGTCGTAGCTGCGGTCGGGGTGCTGGCTGAGGACGGAGGCGACGAACCATCCGGCGAGGATGGCCGGCACCGCCTGCTGCATCACGGTCTTCGCCTTGCTCATGCCGCTTCCCTCCGGTCCGGGTCGTCCTCGCCGCGGCGGGCGGCGGCGTCGGCGACGGCCTGCTCGATCGCCTTGGCGGTGTGGGGGGTGTGTTCCATTCCGCCGGTGACGGAGACGTGCGTGGATCCGGGGACGGTGATGATGCCGCCGCCGTCGCCGGATGCGACGTACTCCTCGTAGAGGTCGTGGTGTTCGGGGATGTCCCGGACCGTCGACTCGGCGGCGATGACCCAGACCGGCACGCCCAGGCTGTCGAGGGGGCGGCCGCCGTCGAGCATGAAGGCGTACGAGTAGTTCCACTCCCGCAGGGCGGCGCGCCAGGTGGAGGGGGCGGAGCCCTCCAGGCGCAGGGCCCGGTAGTGGGGGCTGCCGACGGCGAAGGCGAACATGCCCTTCTTGTCCATGAGCAGTCCGGCGCCGAGTGTCGCGGACCAGGGGCCCAGCTTCATCGTCAGGTTGGCGGCGCGGGCGCCCTCGCGCTGCTTGCGGGAGTGGATGAGCTCGCGCGGGTGGTTGGGGTCGACCAGGACGACGCCGTCCACGCGGCCGGGGGCCTCGGCGGCCGCCCGGTGGGCGATGTACCCGCCGAGCGAGTGGCCGGCCAGGACGCAGGGGCCGCCGGTGTCGACGCCGTCGGCGATGACCTGGAGGAGGTCGCCGACGGACTCGTTCAGCGAGTAGTCCTCGGGGCAGCGGCGCAGCGAGCTGCCGTAGCCGGCCCGGTCGTAGACGATCACGGAGATCGACGGGTCGAGGAAGTCGGCGAGGAGCAGCCAGGAGGTGGCGGTGTTCATTAGCCCGGCCTCGCACACGAGGGTGGGGCCGCCCGGCGTTCCGCGGCGTACGTGGTACGTGATGATGTTGCCGGTGTCGCACCGGACGCGGCGGCGTTCGAAGCCGGCGTGGCGGCGGGTGCGGGTCACGAGTTCGGCGTAGCCCTGGTGGGCCATGCCGGCGGCGAGGCATGCAGCGAGGCCGGCGCCGGTGAGGCGGGGGAAGGTCAGGGGCTTCACGCCGCCTCCTTGGTGCCCTTGGCGAGTGCGCGGACGGACGGGTAGGTGGAGACGAACGCCCAGGCGAAGCGGGAGAGCCCCATGAAGCGGGCGTTGGCCAGGTGGAAGGCGCCCATGGCGGCCAGCCCGGCGTCCACGTACTTGCCCTTCTTCAGCAGCAGGAGGGGGAACCCGCACTCCAGGGCCAGCACGGCGTGGCAGATGGCGCGGGACGCGGCGGGGTACTGCTCCAGCTTGTTGAAGAACCACTCGTCGCCGTAGGTCTGCGTGCGCATGATCTTGGCGAGGGCGTCGCCGGAGCGCCAGGCGTCGCCGGGGAGCTTGGCCCAGCCGGAGGCGCCGTACGACAGGACGGTCTGCGCGCCGATGAACTGGACGGCGGCGTTGCGGGTGGCGTCGGTGCCGCCCGCGCGGCCGAGGGCGGCGGCAGTCTGCACGAGGAAGGACACCTGGTCCGAGCCGTCGGTGCCGAACAGGTGGCGCGGGTAGACGACGAGCTGGCTGCCGACCAGGTAGGCGTTGGCGGCCATGCGTACGGAGTTGTTCCGCACCGGCGAGATCAGGACGGCCGCGGCCAGGACCCGCGAGGCGTGGATGGCCTGGGTGACCGGCTCGCGGGCGACGAAGTCCTTGACCGCCTGGGTGGCCTTCGTGCGGCCGGGAACCTGGGACCTGGTGTGGTTCCAGTCGTTCAGGCCGCCCGGCTGCCGGTCGGTCCTGCGGACGAGGTATTCGAGACTGGACAGCAGGTGCGTGGCGGCGGACAGCCGTTCCGCTGTGGCGAGCGGGTGCGCACACGCCGCTTCAGCGACTCGGCGGAGACGTGACAGCATGATCTGTTCCTGATCGCAGCATGGGTGGGTGGAGGGCCTGGCGGGCCGGACATCCGGGAGCCCGAGGGCCGGACGGCCGGTGGGGTGCAGGGCCGGTGGAGTGCAGGGGCGGAGAGCGGGGGAACCGCTGAAGGCTCCCCGCCCCTGATCCCGCTTACTTCTGGGCGGCCTTGACCGCCGCGCCGACGCCGGCGGCGGCGACGATGATGGCGGTGGCCTTGGCCCCGCCGACGAAGCCGACGGTGAACGCGGCCGGGGTCGCCATCACGGGCGCGACCGGGCTCTCGGCGGCACGGGCGGCACCGGCGTTGACCTTCTCGGTCAGCACGGACATGACTGTTCCTCCATGTGTCTGGTAATACGGGGAAGAGTGCGTCCGGTGTCGGCAGACATGTGGACTGTCTGCCGGCACCGGTCACACGGGGGCCGGATGCGGGCCGCGGTCCGTGTCAGGACCGGGCGCCGCCGGAACCGGCCGGGACCACCCGGATCAGCCGGTGGCGGTCTTGTAGGCCACCGCGGCGGCACCGGTGACGACGGCACCGCCGACGACGTAGCCGGCCGTCTTGGCGATGACCGGGGTGGCGATGATGGCCGGGGTGGCCATGACGGGGGCCGCGGCACCCGCGGGGGAGCCGGCGTGCAGCTCGCCGCTGACGGCGGAGTTCATGTTGACCTTCTGGATCAGCACGGTGCTTTTCCTTTACTGGCTTGTTTTGTGGATTGCGGATCGTCCCGCCGGCCGCCCGAAGCGGGCAGCGGGAAGCCTTTTGTCGACCTCGGCCCGCGGGGAATTCCCCCTGCGGGCGGGTGCGGGGTGTTCGCGGCGGCGCCCCTCCGGGAAAGGGTTCACCCCGTCCGTCGCGGGAATACGGCGCGTGCGTGCGCGGAATGGGCGAACGGACTCGGGAAAGGCGCCGTGCGTGTGATCGCGGCCGCGCGGCCCTTGTCGGGTGCGGCGGCGGTGGGAAGTCGAGCAGGTGGTGTCGGCCGGGCGGTGGGCCCGGCGGCGGGTTACTTCACCTTCGCGGTGGCGTAACCGACGGCCGCGGCGGTGACGAGGACCGCCGCCTTGCCGGCACACGGGGTGAAGACCAGCGACGGCGTGGCCATGACGGGCGAGACAGCACCCTCCAGCGTCCGCTGCGAGAGCGAACCGGTGAGCGAGGCGTTCTGGTTCACCTTGTGCAAGAGCATGAGAGCACTCCGGGATTCTTGTTCAGACTTGGGACTCCCTCCGTGCGCGGGTGGCTCGTGCGCAGCGAAGGGGCCTTCTCTCGCGAGTGCGGGGGACCTCCGGCCCTTCGAGCCTGCCCCCGCGGCCCTTCCATCTGATCAACCGCTGTGAGTCGCCGCTTGTATGACTACTCGCGGAAGTTTTTTCCGGCGGTGTTCAGGAGGCCCGGCGGACACCCTGGCAGAGGGCTCTCTTCCGCATGGCGCGGAGCCCGTGCTGCCTGGCGCGGGAGACGGTGCCCCGGTGGACGCCGAGCACGGCCGCGGCATCGTCGATCGTGTAGTCCTGCACGTCGACGAGGAAGATGGCGGCCGCCTGCTTGCGCGGTACCTCGGCCAGCAGTCGCTCGACCTCCCACCGTGCTTCGCGCAGGGCCAGGGCGTCCCCGGCCTGCGGCCGGTCGGGTACCTCGTCGACGGGCATGTCCTGGGACTGGCGTCTCTTCAGGTCGTAGGCCGCCGTGGTGACCGCTCGCATCGCGTACGCGGTCGGGTTGGGATGTGCGAGCCAGGCGTCCGAAGCCTTCAGCAGCTTCAGGCAGGCGGTCTGGACGGCGTCGTCGGCGTCTTCGCCGAGCAGTCGTGACGCCTGCCGCCGCAACAGCGGTATCAGGTCACGCAGCAACGCGTCCAAGTCCGGGCGACTCAGGGCAATGGCATAGTCGGGCACAGCAGTTCTCCCCCATCGGCCGCCGCCCACAGTGAAGGCAACAGCGGCTTTTGTCTGCGGCGTTTGAGCGGTGGTCAGACGCTCTGCGGCAAGATCACTTTAGACACACATGGTTCAATCTTGGGTCTGTGCAGGTAAGAGCCTGAGGAAGATTTGAGGATCGCCACCGGCGCGCCCACTTTGAGGAAGGCCCCATGGCAGCATTGGAATCCAGCCATATCCATGCTCATGATGTTTGGCGTCGTTACGGACGCGGCAAGAGCGGCTTCATGGCCGTGCGCGGCGTCAGTTTCACCGTCAGACCCGGCTCGCTGTTCGCCCTGCTGGGAACCAACGGCGCCGGCAAGACCTCCACCGTCGAAATGCTGGAGGGCCTCGCCGCCCCGCACCGCGGCCGCATACGCCTGTTCGGGGATCTCGACCCGGTCGCCGACCGGGCGCGCATCCGGCCCCGGACGGGCGCGATGCTCCAGGAGGGCGGCTTCACCGCGCACCTGACGGCGCGGGAGAGCATCGAGATGTGGGCCGGCCTGACCACGCGGCCGCGGCCGGTCGCGCAGGCCCTCGACCTGGCCGGGCTGTCCCACCGGGCGGACGTGCTCGTCAAGAACCTGTCGGGCGGGGAGAAGCGGCGGCTGGACCTGGCCATCGCCACGCTCGGCAGCCCGGAGGTGCTGTTCCTCGACGAGCCGACCGCCGGCATGGACGCCGAGGGCAGGCACGCGACCTGGCGGCTGGTCAAGGAACTGCGGGAGCAGGGGTCGACGATCCTGCTGACCACGCACTACCTGGAGGAGGCGGAGTCGCTGGCCGACGAGCTGGCGATCATGCACCGGGGGCGCATCGCGGCGTCCGGAACGGTCTCGGAGATCGTTTCCGGCCATCCCGCGACGCTGTCGTTCGGCCTGTCGGGGCAGTGGAGCGCGCAGGACCTGCCCGTCGGCGGGACGGTGGAGGAGCGGGGCGGGCGCATCACCGTCACGACCGGGCAGCTGCAGAAGGACGCCGCCCGGATCCTGGCCTGGGCCGAGGACCACGACGTGGAACTGGACCGGTTCACGGCACGGCCGGCCTCGCTGGAGGAGGCGTTCATCTCCATCGCCCGCGTGACCGGCGACGGAGACGACGGCGACGGCGACGCAGCAGCAGACGCAGAAGACGCAGCAGAACCGCAGGAGAAGGCATGAACCGCCCTGCCATCCGGCACATGAAGACCCTGTTCCGCATCGAGTGGACGCTGTTCAACAGGGTCAAGGCGAACTACGTGTTCGTCGTGTTCGTCCCCCTGATGATCCTGTTCTCGATGCGGTACGTGCAGGAGCAGATGGACCTTGCCGGCCACGGCCTCAACCCCGGACCGCTCATGGTGTCCACGGCCGCCGGCGTGCTGCTGATCTTCTCGCTGTACTCGTCGGTGACCGGCCTGTACGTGGCGCGCCGGGAGGAGCTCGTACTGAAGCGGCTCCGCACGGGCGAGGCCTCGGACGCGGTGATCCTCGCCGGCGGCGCCTCCATGTACGTCGCCGTCGCCGTGGTGCAGATCGCGGTGGTGGCCGTCGCGCTGTCCGTCATGTTCGGCGCGTTCCCGCGGCAGCCGCTGGCCGCGGCCGCGGGGCTGGTCACCGGGATCCTGCTGATGATGGCGATGGCCGCCGCCACGGCCGCGCTGTGCCGGACCGCCGAGTCCGTCATGGTCGCGACACTGCCCGCCATCTTCGTACTGCCGATGGTCTCCGGGATCTACATCCCGCGCGAGGTGCTGCCGGAGCAGGTGGGCGACGCGCTGCTGTGGGCGCCGCTGTCCCCGACGGTCGACCTGTTCCGGTCGGGCTGGACCGGCGAGCTGGGCCTCGGCGAGTCGGCGGTCCGGGTCGCGATCGCGGCCGCGTGGACGGGGCTGTTCGCGTGGGTCGCGGCCCGCAGGTTCCGGTGGGAGCCGCGTACGTGAACGGGGCGGCCTGCTGAGGCCTTCCCGGCGGAGGGGCGCCGCCCGCGCAGGCTTATGCGGGCGGCGCCCCTTTGTGCAGGATCTAGAGTCGGCTCATGAGCACGTCGGATGACCAGCGCGCCGCCCTCGACCTCCTCGACGCCCGGCTGGAGGAACTGTGGCGGGCGGCCCTGGAACTCGAACGCGGGAACCGGGTCGTCGTACCCGGGGTGCCGCCGGAGTCGGCGGCGGCCGCGGGGGACGGTGCGGGCGCGGAGCTGCTGCGGTGGGCGTACGCGGAGCTGGCCGCCGTTCCGCGGTCGCCGGCCCGTGCGTTCGCCCTGGGGGTCGGCACCACGCTGACGGAGTTGCGGCGGCGCCGCAGCCCCTGGAACGCGGCGGCCCTGCACCTGCTGGACGACCCGTACGTCTTCCTCGCCACCGGCCCGCGCCGGCACGGGGACTGGGCCGAGGACGTGCTCGCCCTGATGCACCGTGAGGTCCCGGATCCCCGCGGCTGGCTGCGGATCGACGGCGACCGTGCGAACGGCGCCCGCGCCGCCGTGCCGGCGTACCCCTTCGCGCCCCCGCCCGCCGCCGGGTTCCGGGACCGCCTGCACAAGCTGGAGCGCGGGGCGGCCGTAACGGCGCTCGCGGTCATGGCGGAGGAGTGGCGCGACTACCGGCCGGTACGCGACCGGCCGGAGCGCGACGCCCTGCTTGCCGACGCTTGTGTCCTGCTGGACCGCTACGGCCCGGACGCCCGGTTCTGGACGAACGCCCTGGAGGCGGCCTCGGATCCCGGCCGCGACTTCGTCCGCGCCGGCCTCGAGGGCACGAGGGCGCACCGGTTCACCACCGGCGAGTACCTCAACGGCATCGACCTGTTCGAGGAGCTGGGGTTGATCGCGGTGTCGGACGACGAGGTCGGGGTCTTCTGGTCCTTCGGGGCGTACTGACGCTGCGGCCCGTTCTCGATCGGCCGGCCGCCGTCGGCGGGAGCGGTCAGGCCCGGACGGCCGCCCGGGATGCGTCGCAGGGCGCCCTGCTCCGAGACGGCGCTGATACGGACACCGGGGCCGCCGGTGCCGCTGTGAACGCCCACACCCGCACCGCCTCGGCGCACGGGGTGCGGCCTCCACCGCGGCGGGGCGCGGTGGTTCCGGGGCGGCGGCCGTCGGGGAGCGGGGTGGTCAGGTGGTGCCCAGGAGGGTGTGGATCACAGGGTTCACGCGGGTCTGCGGGGGTGGGGCGGTGGGGTGGCCGGTCATCAGGAGGTGGTGCAGGGTGCCCACCAGGGCCAGGGCTGCGGCGGCGGTGTCCAGGGCGGCGGGGATGCGGCCCAGGGTGCGTTCGGCGTTCAGGTAGGCCTCCACCGACGCCTGGATCGCGTTGAAGCCGGGGGCGCCTGCCGCCCATGCCTCGCGGACCCGGAGGGCCGCCGCCGGGCGGGTCACCGCCAGGCCGACGACTCCGGGATCGAGGGCCAGTACCGCCGAGGCCACGTCGGCCAGGTTGCCGGCGGGTGTGCCGCCGCCCGCCTTCGCGGGCAGGGCGGCGGCCAGTTCGGCGGTGCGGGCGAAACGGTCCAGCACCAGCTCGGCCACGAACTCGTCCAGCCCGGCGAAGTGCGTGTGCAGCACGCCTTTCGCGCAGCCGGCCTCGGCGGTGACCGCCCGGCTGGTCAGGGCGGCGGCTCCGTCGCGGGCCAGGACCCGTTCGGCCGCTTCGAAGAGCCGGGCGCGCAGATCGGGGATGGCGACCCCGCGTGGTGACATCGAGTCCTCCGGTGGAGAGGGGTGTTGCCCAGTATGGGCAAGTGCCCATACTGTTTGGGCGTCTGCCCATACTAGGGCTTCGCACACGTCTGCGCACCGGGAGGTCCACCCCATGAACGGCACCGCGAACACTGCCCAGTACCGCGCCTGGAACGGCTACGAGGGCAGCCACTGGGCTGCCCGCCGGGACCGGTGGGACGCCGTCAACGCCGGCTTCGACCAGTCCCTGTTCGACGCCGCGGCCATCGCGCCCGGCGACCGCGTCCTCGACGTCGGCTGCGGTGCCGGGGCCACGACCCGCCTGGCCGCCCGGGCCGCGGCACCCCGCGGCAGCGCCCTCGGCCTGGACCTCTCGGGCCCGATGCTGGAGCAGGCCCGGGCCGCCGCCGGGAGCGAGGGCATCGCCAACGTCCGCTTCGAGCAGGGGGACGCGCAGGTCCACCCCCTCCCCCGCGGCGCCTTCGACCTGGTGATCAGCCGTTTCGGCGTCATGTACTTCGCCGATCCCGTCGCCGCCTTCGGCAACATCGCCGCCGCGCTGCGCCCGGGCGGCCGCGCCGCCCTGCTGTGTGCCGCCGAACCCGAGGGCAACGAGTGGCTGACCGCCCTGGCCGCCCTCGCGGACCTCCTGCCGCTGGACGGCTTCGGCGAGCCCGGCGGGCCCGGCATGTTCTCCCTCTCCGCGCCCGGCGCGGCGGCGGCGCTGCTGGAGCGGGCGGGTTGGGAGGACGTACGCGCCGAGCACGTGACCGCCCACGGCACCTGGGGCGACGACGCGGCGCACGCCGCCGACCTCATGCTGGAGTCCGGGCCCGTACGCCACCTCCTCGCCCGGTCCGCGCCCGGCGCGGCCGCCGAGGCCCGCAGGCGCCTGACCGGCGCACTCCGCCCCCGTGAAGGCGGCAACGGGCTGCGGCTGCGCAGTACCGCCTGGCTGCTCACGGCGACCGCGCGTTAAAAACGCGTGAAGACTGCCGGGGTCCGGCAATGTGCGGACCCCGCCTCGCGGAACAGGATGGAGACCGCGAACGCCGCAGGGGTGTCCGGCCCCAGGCTCGAAGTCGTGCGCCCGCGCCCGGAACCACGGCCGCCGGCGGGGCTTCTCCCGTCGTGTGCGACGGGTCGGCGCGTCCGGTTCGCGGAGCGGTTCCGGTGAGCCGCCTGGCAATGATGTGGAGGGGGTTTACTCATGGATGTCGTCACGACGGGCCTCGGCCTGCTGCTGCTCAGCGTCCTGGCCGTCGCGATCGTCGTGGTGGTCGTGCTGTCCCGGCTGTTCCGGAAGGTGGAGCAGGGCAAGGCGCTGATCGTGTCGAAGATGCGGAAGGTCGACGTCACCTTCACCGGCCAGGTCGTACTGCCGGTGCTGCACAAAGCCGAGGTGATGGACATCTCGGTGAAGGCCATCGAGATCTCCCGCACCGGCCGCGACGGCCTGATCTGCCAGGACAACATCCGGGCGGACATCCGCATCTCGTTCTTCGTCCGGGTCAACAAGACGGCGGCCGACGTCATCAAGGTGGCGCAGGCCATCGGCACGGCGCGGGCCAGCGACAAGGCGACCCTCCAGGAGCTGTTCAACGCCAAGTTCTCCGAGGCGCTGAAGACGGTCGGCAAGCAGATGGACTTTGCCGACCTCTACACCAAGCGCGACGAGCTGCGCTTCAGGATCATCGAGATCATCGGCATCGACCTCAACGGCTACAGCCTGGAGGACGCGGCGATCGACTACCTGGAGCAGACGCCCGTCAGCCAGCTCGACGCCGGGAACATCCTGGACGCGCAGGGCATCCGCAAGATCACCGAGCTGACCGCCATCGAGAACGTCCGCACCAACGAGTTCCGGCAGAACGAGCAGAAGGAGATCACCCGCCAGAACGTCGACGCCCGGGAGGCCATCCTCGAACTGGAGCGCCGTCAGGCCGACGCCGAGATCAGGCAGCGGCGCGAGCTGGAGACGGCGCGGGCCCGGGAGGAGGCCGAGACGGCCCGGGTGGTGGAGGAGGAGCGGCTGCGGGCGCAGAGCGCCTTCCTCAAGACGGAGGAGCAGCTCGGCATCCAGCGGGAGAACCAGGCCCGCGAGGTGGCCGTCGCCGCGAAGAACCGCGAGCGGGTCATCGCGGTGGAGAACGAGCGCATCGAGAAGGACCGCCTGCTGGAGGTCATCGCCCGGGAGCGGGAGACCCAGCTGACGCGGATCGCCGCGGACAAGGAGGTCGAGAACGAGCGGCGGGACATCGCGGAGGTCGTCCGCGAGCGGATCGCCGTGGACCGCACGGTCGCGGAGCAGGAGGAGTCCATCAAGCGGCTGCGGGCCGTCGAGGAGGCCGAGCGCACCCGGCAGGCCGTCGTCATCGCCGCCGAGGCCGAGGCGCAGGAGCGCCTGGTCAAGGACATCAAGGCCGCCGAGGCGGCGGAGCAGGCGGCCGTGCACCGGGCCGCGGAGGAGCTGACGCTGGCGGAGGCCCGCAACAAGGCGGCCGATCTGGAGGCGCGCGCCAAGATCCGCCTGGCGGAGGGGATCCAGGCCGAGGCGGCCGCGGCGGGCCTGGCCGGGGTGGCCGTACGGGAGAAGGAGGCCGAGGTCATCGAGAAGGCCGGCCGTGCCGAGGCCGAGGCCACGGCGGCCCGCCTGCGGGCGGAGGCCGAGGGCGCCCGCGAGCTGGCGCTGGCGGAGGCCGCGGGGGTCGGCGAGAGGCTCAGGGTCGAAGCCGCTGGCATCGGCGACAAGCTCAAGGCCGAGGCCGCGGGCCTGACCGAGAAGGCGGCGGCGATGGCCGCCCTGGACGAGGCGTCCCGGACGCACGAGGAGTACCGGCTGCGGCTGGAGGCGGAGAAGGAGATCCGCCTGGCCGGGCTGGAGGCACAGCGGCAGGTCGCGGAGGCGCAGGCCGCGGTCCTCGCGACGGGGCTGGAGAGCGCCGACATCAGCATCGTCGGCGGGGAGTCCGCCTTCTTCGACCGGATCGTGGGCGCGATGTCGATGGGCCGGGCGGTCGACGGGTTCATGGAGAACTCGCAGACGGCCAAGGCGCTGGCCGGGTCCTGGCTCGACGGCTCGGGTTCCTTCACCGACGACCTCACCCGCGCGGTGGCGAACACGTCCGCCGCGGGCGTCCGCGACCTGACCGTCTCCGCCCTGCTGGCGAAGCTCATGCCGGCAGGCTCGGGGCAGCTGGACGCGCTGATGGCCAAGGCCAGGGAGCTGGGCCTGGCCGACCTGCCGGTGAGCGAGCTCGCCGGGAAGACCGCGGCAGCCGCCTGAACGGCTCCGCCCTGGACTGACCGCCACGGGGGTGCGGTCGACGGCCGTGGAGCCGCCGCGGAGGGGGCGGCGGCTCCACGGCCTTTCATGTTTCGTACGCGAAGGAGCAGGACGCAATGACCACGGGCACGGACACGGCCACGGGCGCCGACACGGGGACGTACGAGGTGCTGCGCGGGCGGCTCGCCGCCCAGGCCGGCGAACTGGCCCGCGGCGCCGACGCCCTGAACGCGGCCCGGATCGCGGCGTTCGGCTCGGCCGGGGTCGCGCTGGCCGGCTCCGGGCACCTGCGCACCGGGGACGCCCGGGTTCCGGCGGACCTGGCGGGTGTCGGCGACTGCCTGCTGTTCGGCTACCGCGGCACCGGCGCGCGGGCCGGCGGTACGTCCGTCCGGGACGTGCTGGCCCTGTACGGCCGGGACCTGGAGCCGCTGCCGGAGGACGCGGTGCCCGGGCTGCTCGACGACCCGGCCTTCCGGCGGGAGTTCGACGACCTCCACCGCTACTACCACGGCGCGCGCCTCCAGCGGCTCCGGCTGGTCGACGACACCCTCCTCGCCGTCTTCCGCACCGGCGAGCAGGCGGAGGACATCCGCGTCCTGCGCTGGCAGGTCGGGCCGGCCGGCGCGGTGCGCTTCCTGGACGGGCGGGGCGAGCGCGACCACGTCTTCCCCGCGGCCCACGACGTGCGGTGGCGGGAGGTCACCCGCGACGACCACGTGCCGGGCCGCCACCCGCACGCGGCGGTCGACGGGCGGCTCTACGTCTCCACGGTCGGCGGAGCGCTGACCGTCAGGACGGAGAACGACACCGAGACGGACGCCGGGCTCGTGCACCGCGAGCCGGTGGACGAGTCCCTCCAGTCCCTCGCGGACGCCGAGATCGCGTACGCGGTCGTCGGGCCGCTCACGCTGCTGCGGGTGCTGCCGTACAAGGAGGAGACGCGGCGCCACCTCGTCCACAACGCGGTGACCGGGGCGGTGGTCCGGCTGGACGGCATCGGGCTGTCCTGCCGCCGGCTGCCGGACGACGGGGGAATCGTCTTCCCGGGCGGCTACTGCCTGGCCGACGGCACGGTGAGGACGTTCGACACGGACACCGCCGGCCTGGAGTTCGACCACTCGGTGGCCTCCCCGAACGGCGAGGACGTGCTGTTCGTCTTCCAGGAGCGGGCGGGGAACCGCAGGCTGCTGCTCCCCTACAGCCTGATCCGGCAGGAGGTGTCGGCGCCGCTGCCGTGCGACGGGCTGGCGCGGTTCGACGACGGCACGCTGGTGGTCCTGCGGCCGGGGGACGGGGGAGCCGCCCGGTCCCACGCCGTGCAGGAGTGGAGCACCCCCTTCACCTCCGACACCCGCGCGGGGTCGGAGGCGGAGGGGCCGCTCGCCCGCATCGGGAACCCGGACCTGGTCCGGGCGGTCGCCGACACCACGGCCATCGCCCGCCGGGCCGCGGCGGCCGGGGAGACGGACGCCTCCGCGGCGACGCCGGCGCTGTACGAGTCGCTGCTCGCGGACTGCGTCCGCACCGCCGACCGGTTCCCGTGGCTCTCCGACCTCGCCGACGCGGCGCCGGACGCGGTCGACCTGCACGCCGCGCTGGCGGCGGTGCGGGCCACGGCGGAGCAGGTGCTGGCGGAGTTCGAGGCGGTACGGGCGCTCACCGCGCAGGCCGCCGACGCGCTGGCCGAGGCCGGCCGGACCGTCGCGGGCCTGCTGCGGCGGATCCGCGGGGAGGCCCCCGCCGGGGCCGAGGAGTGGATCGCGCGCATCACGGAGCTGCGCCGGGCCCAGGGGCACCTGGTCACCCTCACCGGGATGCGGTACGTGGACACGGGCGCCGTCGAGGCGCTGGCCGCGGAGGCGGCCGCAGCCCTCGACTCCACCGCCGAACGCGCCATGGCGTTCCTGCGGCGGGCGGACGCGTTCGACGGCTACGCCTCCGAGGCCCGCCGGCTCGCCGAGGGGGCGGAGGCGATCGCCACCGCCGCCGAGGCCGAGCCGCTGCGCCGGGAGCTGGAGGACCGCGTCCTCGGCCTCCAGGAGCTGACCGAGGTCGCCTCCGGGCTGGAGACCGGCGACCCCGCGGGGCGCGCCGGTGTCCTGGAGCGGATCGGCGAGGTGCTGGGTGCGCTGAACCAGGCCCGCGCCAGGCTGGAGACGCGCAGGCGGGAGCTGCTGCACGAGGAGGGCGGCGCGGAGTTCGCGGCGGAGTTCGCGCTGCTGGGGCAGTTGGCGACGGGTGCGCTGGCCGCGGCCGGCACCCCCGAGGAGTGCGATGCGCAGCTGGCCCGTCTGCTGGTGCAGTGGGAGAACCTGGAGGCCCGCTTCGCCGAGAACGAGGAGTTCACCGCCCGGCTCGCGGAGAAGCGGGCCGAGGTGCAGGACGCGTTCTCCGCGCGCCGCCAGAGCCTCCAGGACGCCGGCGCGCGGCGCGCCGAGTCCCTCGCCGCGTCGGCGCAGCGGGTGCTGGAGACGGTGGTCCGCCGGGCCTGCACGCTCGGCGACGACGACGCCGTCAACACGTATTTCGCATCCGACCCGGTGGTGGCCGGGGTGCGCCGGACCGTGGAGCGGCTGCGGGCGCTCGGGGACTCGGTCCGCGCGGAGGAGCTGGCGGGGCGCCTCGCCGCGGCCCGGCAGGAGGCGGGGCGGGCGCTGCGGGACCGCGCCGAGCTGTACGCGGACGGGGGCGGGACGGTCCGGCTGGGCCGGCACCGGTTCGCGGTGACCCGGCAGCCCGCCGAGCTGACGCTGGTGCCGTACGGGGAGGGCATGGCGTTCGCGCTGACCGGCACCGACTACCGCCGGCCGGTCACGGATCCCGGCTTCGCGGAGAGCCGGCCGTACTGGGACCGGGCGCTGCCGTCGGAGTCGGCGGAGGTGTACCGGGCCGAGTACCTGGCGGCGCGGCTGCTGTCCGGGCACGGCCCGGACGCGCTGGCCGCCGCCGGGGACGGGCTCGACGTACTGGTGCGGCGGGCGGCCGAGGAGGCGTACGACGAGGGGTACGAGCGGGGGATCCACGACCACGACGCGACCGCCATCCTGCGCGTGCTGCTCGGGCTGCGCCGGGAGGCGGGGCTGCTGCGGCACCCGGCGCGGGAGCGGGCCGCCGCCGCGCTGTTCTGGGCGCACGGGCTGGGCGGCGGGGAGCGCGACGCGCTGGGCCGCCGGGCGGTCTCGCTCGGGCGGGCGCGCGACCTCTTCGGGTCCGCGCCCGCGCTGCGGGACCTCCAGGACGAACTGGCCCGCGCCATCGGCTCCTTCGCGGCGGGCGGGGCCGACCCGGTGGGGGCTGCCGCGTACCTCCTGGAGGAGCTGACCTGCGGGCCTGAGGGTTTCGCGCTGTCGGGGGCCGCCCGGGGGCTGCTCGACGCGTTCCGCCGCGGCGCGGGCGACGGCGGGGGCGCGCCGTACGACGAGGACCTGGCGGTCCTGCCGGGGCTGGCCGAGCGGCGGCAGCTCGTGGAGGGCTGGCTGGGCGCCTTCGCCGCCGCGACCGGGCACGGCGCGGATGCGGGGACGGTGGAGGAGGCGGCCGCGGCCGAGTTGTGCCGGTCGCTGCCCCGCTATCCGGCGGAGGGTGCCACGGCCGCCACCGTGACCGGGCTGCTCGGCACGCACTCCCGGGTGCGGGACCGCGCGCTGCCGGTGCACCTGGCCGAGTTCCTCACCCGTACGGCGGAGTTCGCGGCCGCGGACGTCCCGGGGTTCCGGGCGCACCAGCGGCAGCGGGCCGGCCTGCTGGCGGCGGAGCGGGAGCGGCTGCGGATCGACGCGTACCGGCCGCGGCCGATGCCGTCGTTCGTCCGGAACCGGCTGATCGACGAGGTGTACCTGCCGCTCGTCGGCGACAGCCTGGCCAAGCAGCTCGGCGCGGCCGGCGACGCGCGGCGCACCGACTCGCACGGCCTGCTGCTGCTCCTGTCGCCGCCCGGCTACGGCAAGACCAGCCTGATGGAGTACGTCGCGCAGCGGCTGGGGCTGCTGCTGGTGAAGGTGGACGGGCCGGCGCTCGGGCCCGCCACCACCTCCCTCGACCCGGACGCGGCGCCCGACGCGGCGGCCCGGCGGGAGCTGGAGAAGGTGGCCTTCGCGCTGGAGGCCGGCAACAACGTGCTGCTGTACCTGGACGACATCCAGCACACGTCCCCGGAGCTGCTCCAGCAGTTCATCCCGCTGTGCGACGCGACGCGCACGCTGGACGGGCGCGACCTGCGCGGGAAGCGCTTCGCGGTGTGCATGGCGGGGAACCCGTACACGCAGTCGGGCGAGCGGTTCCGGATCCCCGACATGCTCGCCAACCGGGCCGACGTGTGGAACCTCGGCGATGTCCTCACCGGCCGGGAGGAGGCCTTCGCGTTCAGCTTCGTCGAGAACGCCCTGACGTCGCACCCGGTGCTGGCTCCGCTCGCCGGGCGGGACCGCGCCGACCTCGCGCTCCTCGTACGGCTGGCCGAGGGGGACCCGGCGGCGCGCGCCGACCGGCTGTCGCACCCGTACGCGCCGGCCGAGGTGGAGGAGATCACGGCGCTGCTCGGCCATCTGACGGCCGCGCGCAGCACGGTGCTCGCCGTGAACGCCGCGTACATCGCGTCGGCGGCGCAGGACGACGCGGACCGGACGGAGCCGCCGTTCCGGCTGCAGGGCTCCTACCGGAACATGAACCGGATCGCGGCGCGGCTGTCGCCCGCCATGAACCGGGCGGAGGTGGCCGCGGTGGTCGACGACCACTACCGGGCGGAGGCGCAGGCCCTTGCGACGGGCACGGAGGCCAACCTGCTGAAGCTGGCGGCGCTGCGGGGCGCGCTCACCCCGGAGCAGGCGGCGCGCTGGGCGGAGATCACCGCTCCGTATGCCCGCGGGGGCGGGAGCCGGGGCGGGGGACGCGTGGGCCGGGTTCCGGCCCCGGTGGGGCGGCTTCCGCGGGCCGTCCGCCGGCCGGTGCTCCGGTCGGCCCGGCGCCGCTGAGGGCCCGGGGCGGGTGCGGGCGTGCGGGGCGGTCAGACCCGGTCGAGGGGGCGGTGCGGGCCGGTGGGGAGCTCCGCCTCGATCGGGTCGCCGGGGCGTACCACGCCGCCTTCCTTCACGATGCTCATGATTCCGGCCTTGCGGATGACGTTCCCCGCCTCGTCGCGGCCGACCACGCGTTTCAGCAGCCCCTTGCGGAAGCGGTCGATCTGCCGACAGGGGTTGCGGAGGCCGGTGACTTCCAGGACCGCGGTGTCGCCGATGCGGAGCAGGGTGCCGACCGGGAGGCCGAGCAGATCGATGCCGCTGGTGGTGATGTTCTCGCCGAGGTCGCCGGGCGCCACCTCGAACCCTTCTTCGGCGACCTCGGCGAAGAGCTCCTCGTGGATGAGGTGGACCTGGCGGAGGTTCGGCTGGGTGGGGTCCTCTGCGAGCCGTGAGCGGTGCTTGACCGTCACACCGGCGTGGACGTCCCCCTCGACGCCGAGGCCGGTGAGCAGGGTGATGGCGTCCCGGTTCGGCTTGGTGAACGAGTACGTTCCGTTGCTGCTGACCGCCGACACTCTTGCACGCATGTCCGGGAACCCCCTCGTCGGTGACCGTGGCCGGCACGAGCCTAATTCGGGGTCAGCGGTCAGGGCAGGTGGGGCGGGGTCCAGGTGTGGTGGCGGAGGATCATGCGGGTGGAGACCCGGGAGGGGGTCAGGCGCATCGCGGTGTTCCGCAGGGCGACCGCCGCGGGGTGCGAGAGCTGCCCGCCCATCCTCCCGGCCCGGCGGGCGGCCCGGGCGACGGCCTGGCTGCGGGGGCGGCGCTCGGCGTCGTAGCGGGTGAGCGCGGCGTCGACGGTGGGGGTGGTGGCGAGTGCCGCGGCCAGGGTGACCGCGTCTTCCAGTGCCTGGCAGGCGCCCTGTCCGAGGTGGGGGGTCATGGCGTGGGCCGCGTCGCCGAGCAGCGCGATCCGTCCGGCGGCGTACGAGGGGAGGGGGGTGAGGAGTTCGCCGACGTCGTGGTGGAGTACGGCTTCGGGCCGGGTCGCGTCCAGGAGGGCGGGGATCGGGTCGTGCCAGTCGTGGAAGCGGCGGCGCAGTTCGGCCAGGGGGTCGGCGAACCGGGTGCCGGGCGGGAGGCCGAGGACGGCGTGCCATTCGGCCCGCCCGTCCGGGAAGGCGATGTGCCCGAACTCGGCGCCGCGGCCCCAGGTCAGTTCGAAGTCGGTGGACAGGCCGACGGCGTGGTCGGTGATGGCGCGCAGGACGGCCGAGCCGCTGTGGACCGGGCCGGGGTGGCCGGGGAAGAGGCGGCTGCGGATCCTGCTGCCGATGCCGTCGGCGGCGATCACCAGGTCGGCGTCCAGGGTCGTGGCCCCGCAGTCGACGCGGACCGCATCGGGGCCGGTCTGTTCGACGGCGGCCGCCTGGAGGCCGGTCAGCAGCGCCTCGGCGGGCAGGGCGGCGCGCAGCAGGCGGTGCAGGGTGGAGCGGGGGATGCCCACGATCGGGGTGCCCACCGCCCGCTCCAGGGCGGAGCCGTCCATCCGGGACAGCCGGCGGCCTCGGGGGGTGCGGGTGCCGCCGGTGTACTGGCCTCGGGAGGCGGCCCGTACGGCCTGGCCGACGCCGAGCCCGTCCAGGGCGCGGAGGCCGTTCGCGGCCAGGGAGATGCCGGCGCCGGCGTCCTCCAGGGCGGCGGCGCGTTCGACGACGGTGACGTCCCATCCGATGCGGCGCAGGCCGATCGCGGCGGCGAGCCCGCCGATGCCTCCTCCGACCACCACTGCCGTGCCGCCCACGTCGCACCTCCGCGATTTCTACACCTGTAGAAGAGGAGCCTATCCGGGCATCTACAGGTGTAGAAAGGGGGGATGGCTTCCACGGCTCCGGATCGGCGCACCCTCCTGGCGGACTCCGCCATCGACGTACTCGCCGAGGAGGGGATCCGCGGCCTGACCCACCGCGCCGTCGACCGCAGGGCCGCCCTGCCGCCCGGCACCACCTCGGCGTACTTCCGGACCCGCGCCGCCCTGCTCACGGCGCTCGTCACGCGCCTGGTCCAGCTCGACCAGGCGGAACTGCAGACGACGGCCGAGGGGCTTCCGCCCCTGCGCACCGCCGGGGACCTGGTGAGCGGCATGGCGCTGCTGGCCCGCCGGCGCCTCACCGGCGAGGGCCGCCGCCGCTCGCTCGCCCGCTACGCCTGCACCGTCGAGAGCGTGCGCGACCCCGAACTCCGCGCCATCCTCACACCGCACGACAACGCCGGCCGCGAGGCCGTCCGCCGGTTCCTCGCCGCACGGGGCGTCGAGGACGTCGACAACCGCACGCACACCCTGCTGACCTGCCTCGACGGTCTCGTCTTCGACGGCCTGGTCAGCGGCGGCGAAGTGCGGCGCGAGGCCCTGGAGGGCCTGGTCGCGGCCGCGCTGCGCTAGAGCAGCGCTACGGCCTGTCCGGCGGAGCGGATGCAGGTCGAGGGAACCGCCGGACAGCACCCGGCCGTCCCCCGGGTTGACGCACAGCTCGACGAACCCGTCGTCGCGGCGAAGCGAGGCGCCGCCCTCGCCGACGATCGGTCCGTTTTCGGCCATCCTGATCCGCAATCGGCGGAGCGGAACATTCCGGCATTACGGTCGATTTCGTCCATATGCCACGCCCGTCTCTTACCGTGCCGCCGCCAGGGCGGCGGATTGCGTGCTGTGATCATGGCTTTGGTATTCGATGGCGTCGCCTTCCGGTACGGGAGGCAGGCGCCCGTCTTCACCGGGTTGACCCTGACGGTCGACGCCCCCGCGACCGTGCTGCTGGGCCCGAACGGCGCGGGCAAGTCGACCCTGATGGCGTTGGCCGCCTCTCAACTGGCGCCGGCCGCCGGGACCGTCGGCTTCCGCGGGGCGCGTCCGGACCGCCGCGGGCAGGCCGCCTACCGCAAGCGCGTCGCGTGGATACCGCAGAACATCACGCCGGTCCCCGGCCTCACCGTACGCGAGCAGGTCGCGTACGCGGGCTGGCTGAAGGGGATGGGCCGCCGCGCGGCGTGGGAGGCGTCGGCCGCGGCGATCGAGCGGGTCGGGCTGGGCGAGCTCGCCGACCGCAAGAGCCACCAGGTCAGCGGCGGCCAGCTCCGGCGCATGGGCATCGCCGGAGCGCTGACGCACCGCAGCGAGCTGCTCCTCATGGACGAGCCGACCGCCGGGCTCGACCCGCAGCAGCGGCAGGTGTTCCGCCGGCTGGTGGCGGAGCTGTCGCGGGAGGTGCAGGTGATGGTCTCCACGCACCAGACGGACGACCTGGCGGATCTGTACCGGCAGGTCGTCGTCCTGGACGGGGGAACGGTCCGCTTCCAGGGGAGCCCGTCGGAGTTCCACGCCCTGGCCCCCGCCACCGGTACCGGCCGGGAGCGGTCGGAGGCCGCGTACGCGGTGCTCGTCGGGCAGGAGGTCTGAAGCGATGCGGATCCGCACCCTCATCCGGTCGTCGTCCGCGACGGTCGTGTTCTTCCTGCTCGCGGCGTACGTGCTCTTCCTCCTCAGCGACGCGCTGACCCTCTCCGTGACCCGGGGGTACGGCCCCTCTGCCGTCGGTCAGGCGTCCTTGGCGCTGCCGTTCGCCGCTGCGGCGTGCGCGGGGAGTGCCGCCTGGGAGGCGGCCCGTCTGCGGCGCGGCCGGGTGTTCGGGCAGGCTCCCCTACGCGGGCGGCTCGGCGTTGCGCTGCCCGTCCTGGTGCCGGTGTGGCTCATGGGGGTCGGCGGCATGGCCGTGGCCCTGGCCGTCTCCTCCGCCGCCGCCGGGGCGGCCCCGCCCCTCTCGCACGGGTCCATGCTGCTCGCGCACGGGCTGCTGCTCGCGGCCAACACCCTCGCCGGATACCTGCTCGGCTCCCGGCTGCCCGGACTGGCCGCCGCACCCCTCGGGCTCGTCGTCGGCTTCGTCGTCGTGGGCTTTCCGGCTGCCCTGAGCACCCCGTGGCCGCGCCAGCTCGTCGGCGGCGGCTTCGCGGACTGCTGCTCCGTGGACGCCGTCATCAGCCGGCGGGCCGTCGGGGTGGCGGTGCTGTTCGCGGGAGCGGCGTGCGTCGCCGCCCTCGCCGTCATCCACCGTGCGACGCGGGGCAGCGCCGCGCTGGCGGCGGTCCTGGTGTGCGGCGCCGTCGCGGTTGCCGCACCGGTGGCCGAGCCCCTCGGCTACTCTTCGGTCGCCGCCCGGGACGCGTCCGAACTCGTCTGCGACGGGCGGCAGCGGCCGCGGATCTGCCTCTGGCCCGAGACCGCCGACCACGAGGGCGTCGTACGGCAGACGCGGGCGTACGCGGCCCGCATGGCCGAGGCGGGGCTGCCTGTCCCGGACGCGCTCACGCAGAGCCGCAGGCCCGGGCCCGGGGAGACGGGCTTCGGCATCAAAGCCGCCCCGCGGCACGAAGACCTGGCGGCCAGCCTGGCGCACGCCGTCATGCCGCCGTTCCCGGACTGTGCCCGCACCACGGGCAGGTTCGACGCCCTTCCCGCCCGCGGTCCCGTCGAAGCCTGGATCATGGGCGTCGCGACCCAGTCCCCGCCTCGGGAAGGCCGGTTCACGCCGGATGACGCCGCGCTCGTCCGGAAGGTCCTGGAGCAGCCCCGCGAGGCGCAGCTGGCCTGGTACGAGGCCAACCGCCAGGCGCTGGCCGCCTGCGACCGGCCGCCGCACCCCGACCCGGCGGGGGCGGGCCGGTGATCTGGTGGCTGCGCTCGCGGGCCGCGGCCCTGCTGGTCTCCTGCACCCTGCTGACCTCGCTGGCCGGTCTCGTCGTCGGCAGCGTCGAGATCCCGGTGCCGGTTCTTGCGGGGCGGTCGGGGCAGTTCCTGCTGGCGGGGCTGACCGCGCTGCTGCCCGCGGTGCTGTGGGCCAGCGGCACCGGTCGCGCCGCCGCACCGACGGAGCACACCGCCGTGCGGCCCGTGCACCGGTGGGACGCCGCGCTCGCCGTCGGACTCGCCGGGGCGGCCCTCGCCGTCAGCGGGCTCGCGTACGCCGCGGGCTCCACCGGCATCGCGGGCGCCGTCGGCCGCAACACCGCCGTCTACCTGGGCATCGCGCTGCTGCTCACCCCGGTCGTCGGCCACCGAGTCGCGGCACCGCTGACCGCGGCCTACCCGCTGGCCTGCGCCGCCGCCGGGGGGCGCGCGGACGGCGGGGCCGAAGCGTGGGCGCTCATCCTGCACCGCCCGGACTCGGGCCCGGCGCTCGCCGCAGGCGTCGCGGTCCTGGCCGCGGGCGCTGCGGTCGCCTTCGCGAGGCCGCCGGCCGCGGCCCAGCCAACGTGAGATCCTCGACCGGTCCGGATTGCCGGGGAGCCGGCCGCGATCACCAGCAAGGGCAAGACGCTCGCGCATCCGGTGCCGGCCGAGTGGTTCGAGCACTACCGGCACCTGGTGGAGCAAGCGCCCGCCGACAGCCAGGACGCGGCCTGACAGACCCGTGGTGGAATTCAGGAGCCCGGCACCATGACTGCTCAACCAGTGCACTTCGACGGCCCCAGCGGCGACAGGCCGCTCCCGCCGATGCCCGAACGTACGCCCCAGGCCCTGCGCCTGGCCATCCAGGACCACGCGCCGCACCTCCTGCCCGACTTCGAGGCCCACTGGCGGCGCGCGATCGGGGACGCCTTCAACCTCACGCCGGTGCCCGCGTTCATGAGGCTGTGGTGGACGCAGTACGCCATCGCACGCGATCCCGCCCTCGAGGCACACCTCCGCGACCTCGAAGCTCGTGCGGCCAACACCGAGGACCCGGCGGAGTCGGACCGGCTCCTGGCGGAGTACAGCCGCCTGCGGCGCACCGCTGCCGCAGTGGAGCCCGGTCAATGACCGACGAACCCCCGGCTCCGGGAACCGGTCACCGCGCCCGACCCCGGACGGTGCGGCGCGGTCAGGAGAAGACGCCGATCAGGAACTGGATGGTGAACAGGGCGACCATGCAGAAGCCGGCGGCGGCGAGGAGCCATTGGGCTGCGCCGCGGGGGCTGTCGAAGCGGGTGAAGTAGCCGCCGAGGCCGGCGAGGCCGAGGAGTGCGCCGCCCCAGAAGACCGGGCCTTCGTGCCATTTGGCCAGGACGGCTATGGCTGCGAGCAGGAGCGCCAGGGCAATCAGTTGGCCGCGTGTGGCGGTGCTACGTGTGGTGTCCCCCGAGTGAGTCATGGCCGAATCCTAGCCGGGGTGCTGTTCGCCGGCGGGTGGCGTGGGCGGGGTGTCCGGGCGGGTGGCGGTGCGCTGGGAGCCGAGGAGGTAGCCCGCCTGGAAGCGGCTCTTCACGCCGAGGCGGTCCATGATCTCGGCGATGTGGCGGCGGCAGGTGCGGACGGACATGCCCATGCGGGTGGCGATGGACTGGTCGGTCAGGCCCTCGCTCAGCAGCAGGGTGATGCGCTGCTTCAGCTGCTCGGAGATGTCCGCGACGTCCCGGTTGTTCCACTCCAGCGGGAACGGTGTGGCGCTGACCCACCACAGTTCGAAGGTACTCAGGATGAAGTGGACCAGGTTCGGCTCGCGGACGATGATCGCGGCGCCCGGATCGTCCTCCACCCCGATGACGGCCACTTTGCGGTCGAACACCAGCAACCGGACGAACCGGTCGTCGAGCGTCCGCACCTCGGCCCCGCGCTGGGAGACCCGTTCCACGTACTCGCGCGTGCCCTGGCTGAAACGGGCCGTGTGCTGGTAGAGGGTGCGCATGCTGACGCCCCGCTCCAGCATCGCCTCGTCCCGGGCGATGGCCTCCACGCCGTCCCCGCGGCGGGTTCGCCGGCGGCCGGGGCGCAGGAGCTGCTGCGCGGCCACGCGGCGGCCGCCCTGCCCGAGCACATGGTGCCGGCGGCGTTCTGCATGCTGGACGCGCTGCCGATGACGCCGAACGGCAAGCTGGACCGTAAGGCGCTGCCGAGCCCGGACCTCCGGGCGGCGGAACGCCCGTACGCGGCTCCGGAGTCGGAGACGGAGCGGGCGGTGGCCGGGATCTGGGAGGAGCTGCTGGGTGTCGGGCGGGTCGGCCGGGACGAGGGCTTCTTCGCCCTCGGCGGCCACTCGCTGCTGGTGGTGCGGGCCGTGAACGCGATCCGGTCGCGGTTCGGGGTGGCCCTGCCGATCCAGCAGTTCTTCCGGGAGCCGACCGTCGCCGGGCTGGCCCGGGCGGTCGAAGCGGGCGCCGCCGGAGCGGTGGCGGACGCCGCCGCCGACGGCCCCCGTCTCGTCCGCCGCGCCCGTACGGCCCGTACCGCCGGGGGGAACCGGTGAAGGCGATCACGCAGGACGAGATCCGCAGGGCGTTCGTGAACATGTCGAAGAGCCGGTCCAAGGCCCTGACCGTGCCGGTCCTGGACGGGATCGACTGGGAGGACCGCGACTTCTACGCGTGGACCGACGGCCGTGACCTCAGCCGCGCCTACCTCGTGGCGCAGCGGCCGGACGGGCCGGTCGGCGTGGAGCTGCGGGCCACCCGCCGGACCGCGGACTTCCGCCGCAAGTCGATCTGCGGGCTGTGCTACACCTCGCACCCGGTCGGCGGGACGGCCCTCTTCTCCGCCCTCAAGGGCGGCAAGGAGGGCCGGCTGGGGAACTCGGTGGGGCTGTACGCCTGCCGGAACCTGGCCTGTTCCGCGTACGCCCGGAAGAAGATCGCGGCCCCGATGGGGCAGATGGACGAGACGCTCGACCTGGACGAGCGGATCGCCCGGGTCGTCCAGGGACTGGAGGCCTTCCTGACGCGGATCCTGCACTGACGGCGGTCCCCGTACGGGCGCGGTGGGGGGGGGGGGGGGGGGGGGGTGGGGGGGGGAGGGGGGGGGGGGGGGGGGGGGGGGGGGGGGGGGGGGGGGGTCGT
>NZ_JBVIGV010000011.1:221357-315481 GCF_055570615.1 Streptomyces sp. NPDC031121 | reverse complement strand
GGGGAAGCCCGATCCTACACTGGGGGGGGCGTTGCCTTCTCTTTGCCTTCTCCACGAACAACACCCCCCCCCCCCACCCCCCCCCCCCCCCCCCCCCCGCCCCTCCCCCCCCCCCCCCCCTCCCCCCCCCCCCACGGCGGTTCAGGGGGGCGGGGGCGGGCGGCGGGTAGGGTGCGGCGCGTGTCCGAGCCCCTGCGCGACCTCGTCGGCTACGGCGCCGACCCGCCGCACGCCGCCTGGCCCGGCGGCGCCCGGGTCGCCGTCAGCCTCGTCCTGAACTACGAGGAGGGCGGTGAGAGCAACGTCCTGGAGGGCGACGCCGCCTCGGAGGGCTACCTGCACGAGGTGGTGGGCGCGCCGCCCGTGGTGGGCGGGCGCGACCTGAACTCCGAGTCGATGTTCGCGTACGGGGCGCGCGCCGGGTTCTGGCGCGTGCACCGCACCCTGGCGGCGCACCGGGTGCCGGTGACCGTGCACGCGGTCGGGCAGGCGCTGGAGCGCAACCCGGAAGCGGGGCGGGCGATGGGCGCCGCCGGCTGGGAGGTGGCGGGCCACGGCCGGCGGTGGATCGACTACCGGGACGTGCCGGAGGACGCCGAGCGGGCCGACATCGCGGACACGGTCCGCACGGTCGAGCGGCTCACCGGCCGGCGGCCCGTCGGCTGGTACACGGGCCGGACCAGTCCGGCCACGCGGCGCCTCGTCGCCGAGGAGGGCGGCTTCCTCTACGACTCCGACGACTACGCCGACGACCTGCCGTTCTACGTCGAGGCGGCGGGCCGGCCGCACCTGGTGCTGCCGTACAGCCTGGACGCGAACGACTTCAAGTTCCTGATCGTGCACGGCTTCACCACCGCCGACGACATGCTCGCCTACCTCGTCGACACGTTCGACGCGCTGCACGCCGAGGGGGCCGACCGGCCGCGCATGATGAGCGTGGGCCTGCACGCCCGGATCATCGGCCGGCCCGGGCGGATCCGGGCGCTCGACGGGTTCCTGCGGCACGTCGCGCAGCTCGGCGGGGCGTGGGTCGCGACGCGCGAGCAGATCGCCCGCCACTGGCTCGCCGCGCACCCGCCGCGGTGACGCCGGAGGGCGGCGCCCCGGTGGGACGCCGCCCCGCGGTCCGGGTGGGGCCGCCGCCGGTCAGGTCAGCGGCAGTTCACCCAGGTGTTCGACTTCATGTAGTGCGAGGCGTTGTCGGACTTCTTGAAGCCGCGCGGGACGGTGCCGCTCGACCCGCTGTGGTTCTTCTCCGAGAACCACTTGAAGTCGCAGGAGGAGCCGCGGTTGTACCAGGACTTGAAGCTCTGGAAGACCGTGTAGTCGGTGAGGTCCTTGTTGGTGCCCGAGACCTGCTGCCGGCGGCCGGTGTAGTTGGAGCCGGACCACACGCAGAAGTAGCCCGACGGGCAGTCCGACGCCGCCTGCGGCTCCGCGCCGGCGACTCCCGCCCCGCCGACGAGCAGACCGCCGGTCAGCGCGAGGCCTCCGGCGACTGCGGCGAACTTCTTGGTGACGCGCATGCTGTTTCCCCCTCCGAGGTGCAGGTGGGCCGACCGCTCCGGCCGGCTCGCCATCGAGACTGAGGGGCGGGGCCGGGGACGCGCCACAGCCCGCCGGGAAATGAGGCGGTCACGGGACGTCCCGCGCGCTGACCGGCTGGGATGCGGGTGGGAAGTGACGGCTCGGCGGGAGGCGGCGGGCCGCCACGGCGGCGTGGAAGAGGTTCCATCCGTCCTCTTCCGTCACCTTGGGGGCGGCGGGGTCCCAGCCCGCGGCGAGCGCCGCCTCAAGGAGAGCGCGGACCGCGCCCGGCTCGTTGAGATTGAGCCACTCCTCCCGCGACGTGAACACGAAGCCGGAAAGCGCCAGTCCGTCGGCTTCCCAGCGGCCCGGGCTGCTCCGGAAGACGATCCTGAGCACGGCGCGGCGGGCGCGGCCGTGGCTCAGCGTCAGGGACTCGCGGCAATCGGAGCCGCCGTCCTCGCGGCGGCTGTGGGTGTGGCGTACCGACCAGAGGTACGTCCTGTCGCCGGCCACCAGTCGGCGGCCTTTGCTGGTCCTGCGCGCCATCGTTTCACCCCGTTGCTTGCTGCGGCTGTGCCGGGAACGGTATCCGGTCCGGGGGATCATGCCCGTGTGCGATCCGTGTGGTGTTGGGTGTGGGATCCAGGAGCGTTCCGGCTAGGCTGTGGGGCGGAGGTGACCGCTGTGCCCACTGAGAACGAGCTGTTCAGCGCTGTCGACGCACTGCTGGAGCAGGTCGCGCAGGACCCCCTGCCGCATCCCGCCGAGCGCCGGCGGCTGCGGGAGGCCGCGGGGCTGAGCCAGGACCAGATCGCGGCCGCACTGAAGACGCGGCGGGAGACGGTCAGCGGGTGGGAGGCCGGGCGTACGGATCCCCGCCCGCCGAAGCGCGCCGCGTACGCCAGGCTCCTGGAGGGCCTCGCCGAGCGATTCCCGCCGCCCGGGCAGGAGCCGGCAGCGGCCGACGCCGGGGTTGCGGTCGAGGCAGGGGCCGAAGGCGGGGCCGCGGCCGGGCCGGCTGCCGCGCCGGTGGGCGGGGGTGGGGCCACGGGCCCTGACGGTGCCTCGGCCTCGGCCGCCGCTTCCGTCCCGGCCGCCGCTTCCGTCCCCTCCCCCGCTGCTGCCCCCGCTCCTACGCCCGCCCCCTCCCCCGCCGCCGCCGCCGAGGTGCGGCCCGTGTCCCGGGCCGCCGCCCGCCCTTCCGCCGGCCCGGTGCAGCGGCCCGCCGCGGTGGCGGGAGAGGCAAGGTTCGCCAACGGGCCGCTCGTCGTCCTCGACGCGGACGCCGACCGGCAGGTCGTCGCGTACGGCGTCGGCGGCATCGTCCTGGACGTGCCCGCCGCCTCCCTGCCGGCCCTCGTCGAGTGGGCGCTCGGCGAGGCGATGCTCGGTGCGCCGCGCCTCCACCGCAACGGCCGGGACTCCGACCCGGTGCTGGTGCTGACCGACGCCGCCGCCGAGCGCTACGGGCTGCCCGCGCGCCTCTCGCCGCAGGAGCGGCTCGCCGGGCGGCTGCCGGACGACCACAAGGCGGTCAGGCAGCTCGCCAAGGCCGACTGGCAGCTCACCCGGCGCGGCCTCGGCCCCTGGGCCCGGATCTACCGGCCCGCGCAGGGCGGCCGGCGGTCCTGCGTGCAGCTGTGCGTCCTCGGCTGGGGCGCCCTCGACGCCCGCTCCTGGGGCGGGGCCGCCGACCTGCCCCCCGCCGAACTGGCCCGGCTGCTGGGCACGTACGCGACCCGGGTCATCACCCCGCGCGGCTCGACCGCGGTCAACGGCCTGGAGCTGATGACCGCCCTGCACCCGCCGACCCGGGCCGGCGAGCCGGACGCCTCCGGGCGCCGCCACAGCGAGCACAACCCGGGCTCGCTCGGCACGGAGCCCGTCGACTGCGCGCCGCCCGAGGCGCCCGACGGGCACCCGCTCCTCGCGCACCTCCCCCGCTTCCACCAGCGCGGACCCGCCGAGATGCTGGTCGAGGAGGCGTACGACTGGGCGCGGCCCCTCACCGACGAGGAGTGCCTGAAGCCGTACGTGGTGGGCATCGACGTGAACATGGCGTTCGCCGCGGGGGCGAACGGCGCCGTCGTCGGGCTCGGCGCGCCGACGCGGGTCTCCCGGCCCGCCTTCGACGCGAAGGTCCCCGGCTGCTGGCTCGTCGACCTCTCGCACGTCGAGCTGGACCCGCGGCTGCCGTCGCCGTTCACCCCGGCCGGGACGCGGCCCGAGGGGCCGGCCTGGTACGCGACGCCGACCGTCGCGTACGCGGTGGAGCTCGGCTGGTCCGTGCAGCCGCTGGAGGGCTACCTGCGCGCGGAGACCGGCCGCTACCTGGACGCCTGGTACGGGCGGCTGCGGGACGCGTACGTCGCCACGATGGCCGACCTGGGCGTCACCGCCGGGATGGAACCGCAGGCGTTCCTCGACGCGATGGCCCGGCACCGGGAGGTCGACCCGGAGCTGGCGCTGGTCCTGACCGCGATCAAGGCGACCGTCAAGGGCGGCATCGGCAAGCTTCGCGAGCGGCCCAGGGGCGGCGGCTGGCGGCCCGGCCAGCCCTGGCCGGCGCTGCGGCGGCCGACGTGGCGCCCCGACATCCGGGCGGCCGTCATCTCCCGGGCCCGCGTCAACATGCACCGCAAGATGCGCAACCTGGCCGCCGCGACGGGCCGCTTCCCGGTCGCCGTCCTGTCGGACTGCGCTGTGTACGCTTCCGAAGGGCCGAGCCCGCTCGACTTCCTCCCCTACCAGGACGGCAAGCCGCTCAAGGGCGGCTTCCAGCTCGGGGTCTCCCCCGGCATGGTCAAGCACGAGGGCACCCAGACGGTGCTGTGGGCCGAAGGCGTCCGCGAGGAGCACGGGGACGACCTGAACCTGGCCCGGTACATCAGGGACGGCCGGATCACCGCCCAGGACGACGGAGAGTAGGTAGCGCCCGATGGACACGGTCGGGGAAGGCCTCGAAGAGGCCCTGCGGGCGGCGTTCACCCGCCCCGTCCCGAAGAGCGCGGGCGCGCAGATGCGCTACCTGGTGAGGCGCTACAAGGGCCGCACGGGCGAGGTGGCGCGGCTCCTCGGCATCAGCCGGCGCACCGTCGAGCGGTACGTGCGCGACCAGCTGAAGCGGCCCCGGCCGGAGCTCGCGGCCCGCCTGGAGCGCGAGGTGCGCAGGCGGTGGCAGCCGCAGGTCCGGGCGCGGGCCCGGAAGGCCGCGGCCACCACCGGCGGCATCATGATCGACACGCGGGCCCGGTTCGGCTACACCGCCGCGCCCGGCACCACCGACGACGCCCGGCTGCGCCACCTCACGGTGGCCCTGCCCCCGGAGTTCGCGGGCCGCCTCTTCGACGCCCAGGAAGCCGGAGCAGGCGAGCAGCAGCTGCGGCAGATCGCCGCGGAGGGGCTGCAGGAGATCTACTTCAAGGACCAGGGGCGCCGGGCGCAGGGGCTGCTGGTGGAGTACACCGACCTGGAGCACGTCGAGTTCGAGCTGTAGGCCCCGCTCGGGGAACGGGCGGCCGGGGGCGCCGGGGAGGCACCGGGAGGGCCGTGAAGCGCCCTGGGCGGCTCTGACGGCTTGTCGGGCGCTTCGGGGCGGGTGCCCTCGCCCCTGGGGGCCCTTGCGGCCTCTGGAGAGGCTCTGGGCGGCTCTGGGGGCCGTGACGGGCCTGGAGAGGCCTTCCGGGTGCTCCCCTGCGTCCGGGGGCCCGTACGGGCGCCCTGAAGGCTCCCCAGCGGCGGTGGGCCGAGGGCGGGTTGGGCCGGGGCTCGGCCGGGGGACGGAATCCCGGGGCCCGCCCGGTGGTGTCGCCCGTGACGGGGCCGGGCGGAGCCCATGCTCGGAGCCGCGGCCGTCTCCGGTCGCGCCCGCTCCTCCGCGCCGCGGGCGGTCCTCTTGCGTCCCTCTCGTCCCCACTGCGCCCTGTTGCGTCCCTGCCCGACGGCGCCAGGGACCGAAGCCTCCGGCGGGGGGTTCCGAAGGCCCCCTCCCCCTGCACTCCCTCCCCCGAACCGGGGGGACTGAACGCCGGTGAGCACCCTTCGGTCCCTGTCCCTTCAGTCACTGCATAAACCTGCAGGTCAGCGGCCTCCCTCTCGTTTTCCAGGGACCGAAGGGACTCAAATCGCTAGTTATGAGCTACCCAGAGACATGCAGTCATACTTACGCCCGCGCATACACGCACGCACATAAAGAGTGGAAGTAGTGATTCCGAGTCCCTTCAGTCCCTGTCCCGTCCCTCCCGATCCTCTGACCTGCACCTTTACAAAGGGACCAAACACACAGGGACTGAACGAGGGTCCAGCCCCTTCAGCACCTGGACCCCTCTGAGAAACACCCCGGACACGGATCGGGCGCCTGCGGCGGGGAGGGACCGAACCCCCCGGGTCGGGTTCGGTCCGGCAGTCGGTCCGGAGGACGGCGGGCGTTCGGTCCCTGCGGACGGAGACCTCCTCCTGGGGGAGGGACGGTCGAGCCCGGCTCCAGGAGGAGTCGAGGAGCGATCCATGCGGCGACGGCGACACGCCCGGACGCACATCGGGCCCCAGAAGGAGCCATTCGGGACGAACCAGCTGAGAAAGTCAGGGTCTGAGGGACTGAAGGGACTGAATTCCGGATAGTGCGGCCGTTACACCCCGGGCCGACGTGGACTCTGGGGTAACCTCCGGCATAGTGAATCTTGAGTCCCTCTGGTCCCTGAGGCGCAGGCCAGCGCACACCTCGGGGAGCAGTCCAGGGACGGGAACGACCGTCGCCGACACCGCGTCAAGGAAGAGCCAGTGCCCGTCTATTCCGAGAGCCTGCCACACGCAGTGAGTGGCGGGTCGGCACTGGACGTGGCGGCCTGGATGGCCCGACGCGGCTACCCCGTCCACCCGCTGGCCCCGGGGACCAAGACGCCCGCGGCCAACTGCCCCGACTGCCGCGGCGCCCGCCACTCCCCCGCCGCCTGCCCCTGCCACTCCGAGGGCCGCTGGTGCCACGGCTTCCACGCCGCCACCACCGACCTGCGCACCCTGCGGCGCTGGTGGCGCGCCGAGCCCGGGTTCGGCATCGGGGTCTCCTGCGGCCCGGCCCGGCTCGTCGTCATCGACGTGGACGCCCACGCTGCCCCCCTGCCCGACCGTCGGAAGCTGCTGCCCGGCATCCCCGTCGACGACCGGGTCGACCTCACCGGCCTGCGCAACGGCTTCGACACCCTGGCGCTGCTGGCCGCGTACCGCTCCCGCCCCCACCCCTGCGAGGACGCCTCCACCCTGCGCGTCCGCACGCCCTCCGGCGGCATGCACGTCTGGTACCGGGCGCCCCAGGACGGCCCCGCGTTCCGCAGCTCCAGCGGCTCCGGCTCCCGGGCCGCCCTCGCCTGGCAGGTCGACGTGCGCGCGGTGGGCGGGTACATCGTCGCGCCGACCACCCGCACGGCGGCCGGGGTGTACCAGGCCCTGCCCGGAGCGCGCGTCCCGGCGGCCCTGCCGCTCTGGCTGACCGCCGAACTCGTCCGCACCGGGCACGCCCTGGACGAAGCCCCCACGGTCCCTGAGGCCCCCTCAGCGGCCCCAGGCGGCCCCCTCCCGGCCCCGCGGAGCACCGCGCGGCCCGCACCCGGCGGGAAGGCCGGGCGGCGCCTCCTCGGCCCGCTCCTCGACGCCGTACGCGACTGCGCGGCGGCCCCCGCCGGCACCGCCTTCAGCGAGAAGCTCAACCGGGCCGCGTTCACCGCCGGAGGGCTCGCCGCCGCAGGACACCTCGACCACGGAGAGGGCCGCCTCCTGCTCCTCGAAGCCGCCGACCACGCACGACCACACCAGCAGCGCCGGAACCGGCTCATCGTCGAAGCAGGGCTGCGCGCCGGAAGCGACCGACCCATCCACCCCAAGGAATGCCCATGAGCAGCGCCGAAAGCACCGGGTTCAACGCCCAGGCCGCGGCGGAACAGCTCGCTGCGTTCACTCCGGACCCCGCACCGGCCGCACCGGCCGCCGCAGCCGCGGCCGGCCGCCGCCTGCCCGCCCAGCAGGGCGGCGCCCAGGCTCCCGGCCCCCTCAACGACTTCATCGCGGGCGGCCTGCTGCGCAACCTCTCCGACCGCGGCAACGCCAAACTGTTCGCCCACCTCCACCACCACCGGTTCCGCCACGTGGAGGGACTGGGCTGGTACGTGTGGGACGAGTACCGGTGGAAGCGGACCGGCGGGGAGAAGGCCGCCATCTGGGCCGCCGGCGAGATGGCCGAGGAACTGCCCACCCACGACCCGCGGGGCGTCTTCACCGACCGCGAGCTGGCCCAGCACCGCAAGCGCGCCATGTCCACCTCCGGCGTGAAGGCCATGCTCACCCAGGCCAAGGCCTCCCCCGAACTCGCCCTCGACCCCGACACCCTGGACGGCGACAAGTACGCGCTGTGCACCCCCGCCGGCGTCGTGGACCTGCGCACCGGCGACCTGCGCAAGCCCGACCCCACCCGCGACCTGCACTCCCGCGCCACCTACCTGGCCCCCGAGGCCATGCCGACGCCCCGGTTCCACGACTTCCTCCACCAGACGTTCGGGGACGACGACAAGGGCAAGGAGATGATCAACTTCTTGCACCTGCTGCTCGGCTACTCCGTCACCGGCGACGTCGGCGGCCAGGTCCTGCCGTTCCTCTACGGCGTCGGCGCGAACGGCAAGTCGGCGCTCCTCGACGTCGTCATCAAGATCCTCGGCGACTACGCGGACGTCGCCCCGCCCGGCTTCCTGATGGAGCGCGGCAAGTTCAACGAGCACTCCACCGAGCTGACGGAGTTGCACGGGCGCCGCCTGTTCGTCTGCAGCGAGCTCAAGCCGCACGACAAGTTCGACGAGGCCCGCGTCAAGCTCCTCACCGGCGGCGACCGGCTCAAGGCGCGCCGCATGCGGCAGGACTTCTTCAGCTTCGAGCCCACGCACAAGCTGTGGCTGCTCGGCAACCACCGCCCCGAGGTCGGCACCGGCGGGCACGCCTTCTGGCGGCGCATCCGGCTCATCCCCTTCGAGCGGGTCGTACCCGACCACCGGAAGATCGACAACCTGGCCGACATCCTGGTGACCGAGGAGGGCCCCGGCATCCTCAACTGGATGATCCAGGGCGCGAAGGCCTACCTCGCGACGAAGCCGGCCCTGACCGGCCCCAGCGTCGTCCGCACCGCCACCCAGGCCTACGCGACGACCGAGGACCACATCGGGCGGTTCCTCGCGGAATGCTGCACCACCGGGGCGGACCTGGCGGAACCCCGTGATCTGAAAGTGGAGCAGGGAGCCCTCTACCGGGCGTACAGTGCATGGTGCCTCGACGGCGAGGGACTGCGCCCCGCCACGACCCGCGCGTTCGCCACACGCATCCGGGCCGAGGTCGGCGTCGCGTCACCGAGCGAGATGCTCCGCTCGAACGGCCAGAAGTTCTACCCCGGTCTGGCCCTCCTCACCGACGAGGAACAGCCACCCCGTGAGGCGAACAGGGCAGGTTCCAGGTGACCGGCCGGACGTGTGCAGCCTCCCCGGGGCGGGCACGCCTACGATGGACAAGGAAGATGAACAGACCCACCGGCCGGCGGCGGCCCGCAGCGCACTGCCGCATATCGGTTTCGGCGCCGCCCCCGGCGTGGACGAACAAGGGGCCCGGAAGGGCCGACGTGAACGAGGAAGGACCCAGGCCATGAGCTCGCTACTGACGGCAAGCGATCTCGCCCACGAGGACAAAGTGGTGTGGCTGGAGGACCCCGAACAGCTCGATTACGTACGGCAGGCCCTGGACAAGACCCCCCGCCGGCGCGGGAAGCCGCGCTACCACCGCGACGGCCGCATGATCGGCTTCACCGAGCTCGGCGACACCGCGGAGGCGGACCCCGACAGCGGCCTGCAGAAGCGGCGCGTCTTCTACCTGCTGCCGCACGACCGGGACGCCGAGCCCGACGGCCTGTACCGGGAGGGCGCGCCGGGCGAAGCCGTCGACCCGCGGACGATCGAGCCGCGGCAGGTCGGCAGGAAGACCGCCCGGTCGCAGCGCGGGCTGTCCGCGCCGACCGTCGCCTGAACCGGCCCCGCGAGGGTCTCGTTCCGGTCCCTTTCAGGTGCGTTTCAGGTCGTTGTCCTTGACGCGGCGGCCGTGGTGGCGGCGGAAACGATGGCCGGAAAGCGACTGAAGCCAATGGCGAATTTCAGTCCCTTCAGTCCCTTCGGTCCCTCCCCCGCTGTCGGCGGCGAGGCCGTGGGGGCGTTAACGGCGTTAACGCCGTTAACGCCAACGGCCGCCGCGGACGGGGCTCGGGGGCGGCGACGGTGCGGTGCCGTCAGCGCCCCCCGTCGTGGGCGTCGCCTCAGATGCGGGTGATGAGCAGCTCGGTCACGGCCTTCAGGTCGTCCGGAGTGAGGTGCGCCGTCAGGGCGTCCGCGATCGTCTCCGGCGAGTCCGTCGCGATGGTGATGCGCGGATGCCCGGCCGGCGACGGCCCCCTGCCGAACGCCTGCACCGTGTCCGCCGCCGTCCCGGCCGGGGCGACCGCCGGGGCGACCGGAGTCGGCCGGGCCGCGGGCGCGACCGCCACCGGAGCGGCCGGGGACGGGGCCGGCGTGGGCGGCGGGGTGTGGGTGCGCTGGCGCGGGGTGACCGTCGCGGCCTCCGCGGCGGCCGCCTCCTGCTGCTCCTGCGGCAGCCGGCCGATGCGGCGGGCCGGCTCCACCTTCAGCTCCCCCGTGTCCACCTTCTCCTGGAGTTCCGGCGTCAGGTTCAGCAGCGCCAGCCGCTGCGACACCCACGCCGGCGTCTTGCCGAGCCGCTTGGCGACCTGCGCCTGGGAGCCGTGGACCTCGACCAGCTCCTGGAGGGCCCGCGCCTGGTCCATGGGCGCCACGTCGACGCGGTGGACGTTCGCGATGAGCGCCGACTCCAGGATGTCCGCGGCCGAGGAGGCGAGCGAGTCGTTCACGTGGATGTGCATCGACTTCAGGCCCGCCAGCTGGGCCGCCGCCAGGCGCCGGTTCCCGTCGATCACCACGTACGGGGCCCGGCCCAGGCCGTCGGTCTGCCCCGGGTGCGCCTCCATGAACGCCATGCGCGTGGCGACCGCGAGAGGCTGGAGCTGGCCGCGTGAGAGCAGGGACTGCGCCAGCTCGTCCAACTCGGTCAGGTCCTCGCGGAGGTTGAACGGGTTGTGCGCGAGGGCCTCGATCGGCACCTCCGACGGCGGCTGGACCCCGGACGTCGGGGCGCCTGTCGCCTCCGCGATCGCGGCGCGGCGGGAGCTGACACCCACCGGCTGGGCCCGGGCGAAGGACGCCGAGACCCCGAGCTTGTCGGCCTTGCTCATGAGATCTCCCTGGCGAGGGCGCGCATCGCGACCGCCTGGTCGCCCTTCGGCGCGTAGACGAAGAGGGGCTGCTTCACACGGACGGCCTCGCGCTGTTCCTTCAGGTCCGGAACGACCGCGACGACACGGGGATCCTTTATGTCCATCCAGGCCTGCAGCGAGGACGTCGCGATGAAGCCGCGGCGGCCGTCGTACAGGTTGACGACCAGCCCGAGGTAGTCGATGTCGAGGCTGAGGTCGTCCCGAAGGTCGTTGATCTGGGAGGTGAGGAGGTCGTAGGCGTCGGCCGACGAGTCCTCCGCCTGGACGACGATCAGCGCGCCCGAGGCGCCCGGCTGCTCGTTCTCGCGGCGGCGCCCGTAGTAGATCGCGGCGTCCATGCTCAGGCCGAGGCTTGGCGGGCAGTCGATGATGACGACGTCGTACTCCGACTCCAGCGGGGTGAGGGCCCGCTCCAGGGCGGCCTCGCGGGCGCGGACGGTGGAGAGGCGGACGTCGAGGAGGAAGGCGTCCGTGCAGGCGGGCAGCAGGTGCAGGCGGTCGCCGAAGCGCTCGTCCGGAATCGGGACGACCAGGTCGGCGAGTGGGCCCTTGGCCTCCCCCGCCATGTGGCAGGTGAGACTGTCGCCGCCGATCGGCAGCGGCTGCTGGCCGAGCTGCTTGGTGAGGTGGCCCTGCGGGTCGAAGTCGACGAGCAGGACGCGCATGCCGAGCCCCGGCAGGTCCTCCAGGTCCAGGGAGCTGCCGGAGCCCGCCGCCGGCGGGGCGGCGAACTGGCGGGCCACGCGCACCGGGTGGAGGGAGTCGGGGTCCTCGGCGAGTGCCTCACCCGTACCGGCGGTGATCGCGGTCTTGCCGACACCGCCCTTCTGGTTGCACACGACGATGCGGCGGACGACGGAGGGGCGCTGCACCGTCGGCGCCGGGTTCATCTCCAGCCACACGCTGACCGCTTGGGCCAGGCCCTGGATGAGGGAGACACCGCGGTCCCTGGCATCGGCGCGGAACGACTCCCACTGGCCGGCGGGCAGCCAGGTGGAGAACGACTCGGCGCCTGAGGTGTCCACGGGGGACGGTGCGGAGGCGAGCGCGCTCCACTGGGCGATGCCCTGGTGGACGGCGTCCTGGATGTCGACCCGGAGTTGGGCGGTGCGGATCTTCAACTCCTGGCGGAGCCACGGCGGCAGCTTGGAGACGACCTTCTCTCGGTCGCTCGGGGTGGGAGAAGTCATGAGAGGGACTTTACTAACGTTCTGCGGTGCGTGTGAGCGGCACGCTTGGGTTTTGCTAACGAATTGGGTCGAGGTGCGGCCACAAGGGGGATACGGGAGCCCGTGGTGGACGGTCCGGGACAGCCGACAGGGCGGCCTCGCACACGCCGTAGCGAGCACCCCCGTGGTTCACCACGGCGCATGCGAGGCCGCCCTGGGCGGCACGTACAGCTCGGACCGAGACCGGGTCAGCCGGCCCCGATCGCCGACGACTCCGCGGCCCCGAGCCCGAGTTCGGCCCGGAGGCCGGGCGCCCCGGCGGCCGCGAAGAGCGGTATGCGGTCCGCAGGGACGATGCCGGGGAGCAGGAACGTCCACAGGTCCGTGATCCGCTCGTGGAGGTCCTTGCGTCCGGTGCGGACGTGCGAGGTGACTTGGATGCCGGTGAACGAGCCGACGAGATACGTCGCCAGGTCCTGCACGTCCAGCGACGGCAGGACGTCCCCCCGCTCCTGGGCCGGCGCGAGGCACACGCGGACCGTGTCGATCCATGCGTCGTACGGTGCCGGATCGGGGTTGGTGAAGGAGCCGAACTCGATGACGAGCCGGATGCCGGCGCGGATGCGCACGTTCGTCCGCAGCCCGTGCGCCATCCGGTGTGACAGGTCGATGGCCGTCTGGAGGCCAGGTTCCTCGATCGCCGGCACGTCTGCGGAGACCTGGAACTGCTCGTCCATCAGCGTCCGCGCCAGGGCTTCCTTGGACCGGAAGTGGAAGTACAGGGCGCCCTTGGTCACTCCGGCGTGGCGGACGACGTCGCTGAGGCTGGTGCCGCCGAAGCCGCTGCTGTCGAAGGCAATGGCGGCACCGTCGAGGATCGCCTGCCGGGTGATCTCGGCACGTTCCTGCCGGGCCCTCGCCACGTACGCCACTCCTGCCGCTGTCAGCCGAGCGGCGGCGCCGCTGCGGCGGTTTTCGTACGGGCCCCGGGACGGGGCCTGCACCGGAGCCAATGTAGTGGGAGGACGGCAAAAAATACCAGTCGACAGGTACTTTTTGACGGGCCGGAGGTGCTGGAGGTGCCGGAAGGGCCGGAGGGGCGTTAACGGCGTTAACGGCGTTAACGCCCCTCCCCCATCGGGCGTCCGGGCCGTGGCCGGCGCCGACCGGGCGTTAACGGCGTTAACGCCCGCCGTGCAGCGCTACGGGACCGGGGGTGCGTCCAGGGCGTTCAGGGCCGTCTGCCAGGGGAAGTGCGGCGGGGCGTCCTGGCCCGCCGGGCCCGGGACGAAGCCGCCCTCGCCGAAGAGGACCGTCACGCCGGCGGTGCGCAGGGTCGCCAGCGACGGCTCGAACTGCGGGTGCGCGGCCAGAGCGGCGTTCGTACACGGCATGGTGACGACCGGGGTGCCCTTGCCTATCGCCTCGGCGGCGACGCCGAGGGCGAAGCGGTCGGTCAGGCCCAGCGCCCACGCGTTCAGGGAGTTGAACGTCGCCGGGGCGAAGAGCACCGCGTCGGCCGTCGGCCAGACGTCGGGCTCGCCGGGAAGCTTGTACTGCCAGCGCACCGGATGCCCGGTGAGGGCGGCCAGCCCGTCGGTGCTGCCGGAGAGCCAGTGCGCAGCCGTCGGGGTGAGTCCCAGGCAGACGTCCCAGCCGCGGGACTGGGCATCCTCGATCACGTGGGCCACGTCGAACACCGGCGGGGCGGCGGAGCAGAGCAGGTAGAGCGTCTTCGTGCTGGTCATAACGACATGTGATCACATTCCTTGACCTCGACCACAGTTGAGGGCCAAGGATGGGTGCCATGAGCGGAGAACACGCGGCCCTGAAGGCCATCGAGCAGGTTGTCGCCGAAGTGCAGCGCACCCAGCGCGCCAAGGACGCGGAGGGCTTCCTGGCCCTGTTCCACCCTGACGCCCTGTGGACCACCGCGCACGGCAAGGTCCTCATCGGCTTCGATGCGATAGCCGACTTCACCCGGTCCGTCCTGCCCGGCGCGAGCTGGGACGGCGAGGTCACCTACGAAGTGGTGCATACGCAGTTCCTGCGGCCCGACGTCGCCGCAGTGAAAGTGCGTCAGCTCTACACCGACCCGGAAGGGCGCCCGGAGAGCGAGGGCGCGCCCCTGTACGTGATGACGCGCAGCGAGGACGGACGCTGGCTGCTGACGGCCTGCCAGAACACCCAGGTTCGCGCCGGGTAGACGCACGCGTATGCGGGCGAGCCTCTCGGCCATGTTCCGTCTCGGGGCGACAGGCTTGACTGGGGGCATGACGCAGACAGAGAAGCAGACGGAGACAGCGAGGAGTACGACCCTCGTCATCGGGGGACGCGGAAAGACCGGGCGGCGCGTCGTCGCCCGGCTCCGGGACATGGGCCGCCCGGTGCGGGCCGGGTCACGGAGCGGGCAGCCCGCATTCGACTGGCACGAGCCCGCCGGGTGGGCGGCCGCCCTCGACGGGGTCGACCGGGTGTACGTGACGTATTACCCCGACCTGTCGTTCCCGGGGGCTGCCGAGCAGGTCGGCGCCTTCGCGGAAGCGGCCGTCGCCGCCGGGGCGCGCCGGCTGGTGCTGCTCTCCGGGCGCGGGGAGCAGGCCGCGCAGCGGGCCGAGGAGGCGCTGAAGGCGACGGGCGCCGACTGGACGGTCGTCCGGGCCAGCTGGTTCAACCAGAACTTCGACGAGGACTTCTTCCTGGAGTCGGTGCGCGCCGGGGAGTTCGCCCTGCCGACCGCGGACGCCGTCGAGGCGTTCGTCGACGCCGGCGACATCGCCGACGTCGTCGTGGCCGCGCTGGAGGACGACCGGCACATCGGCCGCACCTACGAGCTGTCCGGGCCGCGGCTGCTGTCCTTCGGAGACGTGGCGGCCGAGCTGTCGAAGGCGACCGGGCGGCAGATCACGTACGTTCCGATCTCGGACGCGGACTTCCGGGCGGTGCTCCGGGAGCAGGGGCAGCCGGAGGACTTCGCGGACCTGTTCGGGCTGATCCTGGACGGTCGCAACGCCCACCTCGTGCACGGAGTGGAGGAGGTGCTCGGCAGGCCGCCGCGGGACTTCTCCGCGTACGCGCGCGCGGCCGCGGCCACCGGGGTCTGGGACGTGTGAGCGGGGCGGCATGGACATGTTGAGCGGGCTGCTGGAAGGGCCCAAGGCGCGGGGCGCCGTCCTGCTGAAGTCCGTCTTCGACCCGCCGTGGGCAGTCCGCATCGAGGACCAGGCCCCGCTGACGGTCATGACGATGGTGCGCGGGGTGGGCTGGCTCGTGCCCGACGGGGGTGCGCCCGTCCGGATCGCGCCCGGGGACGTAGCCGTCGCACGCGGGCCGGAGCCGTACACGCTGGCGGACGAGCCGGGGACACCGGTGCAGATCACTGTGGACAGCGAGCAGAACTGCAGCCTTCCGGACGGCACCGACGTCAACGGGACGATGGACCTGGGGGTCCGGACCTGGGGCACCACGGTGCCGGAATCCGGGTCGGCCGTCATGCTCAGCGGCACCTACACCGAGCCGAGCGAGGTCGGGCGGCGGCTGCTGGGAGCCCTGCCGACCGTCCTCGTACGACCGGCGGCCGAGGTCGACGCCACGCTGATCGGGCTGCTCGCCTCCGAAGTCTCCCGCGACGAGCCGGGGCAGGAACTCGTCCTCGACCGGCTGCTCGACCTGCTGCTGATCGGAGTGCTGCGCGCATGGCTCGCCGACCCGGGGTCAGGGGCGCCGGGCTGGTACCGGGCGCAGTCCGACCCGGTCGTCGGGCGGGCGGTACGGCTGCTGCACGAGAACCCGGCCCACGGCTGGACGGTCGGCGAACTCGCACGGAAGGCCGGGGTGTCCCGGGCGGCGCTGGCACGACGGTTCGCGGAGGTCGTGGGGGAGCCGCCGATCGCATACCTGACGGGGCTGCGGCTGGCCCTGGCCGCGGACCTCCTCCGAGAACCGGACGCCACCGTGGCGACCGTGGCCCGACGGGTGGGCTACGGCTCGGCGTTCGCCCTGTCGACGGCATTCAAACGAGTCCGAGGCCTCAGCCCCCAACAGGCCCGCACCCAGCCCCCGGCGGGAGCGATCGGCCCGGGTCAGCGTTAACGCCGTTAATGATCGCCGGGCCGCATCGGGGCCTGGCGACGCCGAGCGTTAACGCCGTTAACGCTCGGCTGGCGGTGCCGTTGGAGGAGGGTGCTGCCGACGCCAGGCGTTAACGGCGTTAACGGTCGCCGGTGTGAAGGGGAGGAGAGCCGGCGCTCCGAGCGTTAACGGCGTTAACGGTCCGGCTCATGGGAGGCGACGGGGGAGGGCCCGACGGCGCTCGGCGTTAACGGCGTTAACTGGTTGGGGGCGATCGGTTGGGGGAGGGGGCCTTGTCAACGCCGTTGGGTACTGTCCGGCGGATCATGCTTCGGGGTCGACGGTCTGAAGGTCGTAGAGGTAGGAGCGGTCATCCTTGAAGCTGCGCCAGACGGTGGCCGGGGGTTCGGGTTCGTCAGCGATGCTGTTGAGGGGATGGGCGGTGACGAGGCCGTCCGTGATCTCGCAGTGCCAGCCGTCGGCCGGCGACCAGACGCACCACACCTTCCCGTCCGTTCGGCGGTAGGCAGGACGGCCGTTGTGATCGCCGTTCCGTTCGAAGTGGTGGCGGAGCCCGTCGATATGGCGCACGAAGGTAAAGGATGCGAGTGCCGTCATACCTTCGGCACTGTATGGGATGACGCTGCCGGTGGCTAAGCATTCTGCGTGCAACCAGATGCAGGGCGCATCTCGAGGCGGAGCCAGAGCCGGATTGCGGCGACGGTGACGGTGCCGTGGAAGACGTAGGCCCTCTTGTCGTAGCGGGTGGCGACGCCCCGGGAGTTCTTGAGCCGGTTGATCGTTCGCTCGACCTCGTTGCGGCGTCTGTAGATCTCGCTGTCGAAGCCGGTGCGCCGACCGCCCGTGCTTCCGCGTCTTGTGCGGTTGGCCCGTTGGTCCTTCGGTTCGGGGATGGTGTGCTTGATCTGGCGTCTTCGCAGGTGGCGGCGATTGCGGCGTGACCCGTATGCCTTGTCGCCGCCGAGGCGGTCTGGCCGGGTGCGTGGCCGTCCGCCCTGCGGTGGGGAACGGCGACGCGTTCGAGGACCTCGATCATCTGCGGGGCGTCGCCCCACTGGCCGGGCGTGAGCAGGAACGCCAAAACGGTCGGCTGCCGGTGGTGCTGGGTGAGGGTGCTGCCGACGCCAGGCGTTAACGGCGTTAACGGTCGCCAGTGGGAGGGGGAGGAGAGCCGGCGCTCCGAGCGTTAACGGCGTTAATGGGTGGTGGGCGCTCGGCTGGGGAGGGGGGCCTTGTTAACGCCGTTAATGCTCAGGCGGCGGGGGCGCTCTCGGGAGAGAGCGGCGTTAACGCCGTTAACGGTGAGGGAGGGGGCGGGCTCTCGGACAGGGGCGGCGTTAACGGCGTTAATGATCGTTTCGGGTGGCGGTGACGGGCGGGGCGCGGGTCAGGCTGGGACGGGGGTGCGGGTGAAGGCCGTGCGGAGGGCGAAGACGCCGAGGAGGCCGCCTGCCGCGTACCGTTGCGCGGTCATCACGCGGGGGCGGGCGGCCAGGAACCCCGATACACGTGCTGCGCCCAACATGATCAGAGCGTTCACCGCGAGCCCCACGATGATCTGCACAGCACCGAGCTGCAGCAGTTGTGCCCAGGCCGGGCCCGCCTGGGGGTCCATGAACTGGGGGAGGAGTGCGGCGTACATGAGGGCGATCTTGGGGTTGAGCAGGTTGGTCAGGAGCCCCATGGAGAACAGGCGGGCGTCGGAGACGGGCGGCAGGTCGTGGGACGGGGCGAAGGGTGAGCGGCCACCGGGCTTGAGCATGTCCCACGCCAGGTAGGCCAGGTAGGCGGCTCCGGCAAGTTTGACCACCGTGAACGCCAGCGGTACGGCGGCGAACAGTGCGGACAGGCCGGCGGCCGCGGCCAGCAGGTAGCACACGAAGCCCACCGCGGTCCCGCTCAGACTGACGAGGCCCGCCCTGCGGCCTTGGGTGATCGCGCGCGAGGCGAGGTGGATCATGTTCGGTCCGGGGGTGAGGGCCATGCCCAGTTCGACCAGGGCGACTCCTCCCACTGCGGCGAGACTGATCACCGGTCGACTCCTGCCGTGGGGGCGAGGGGGAGGACGCCGACCGTTTGGCCGCCTGAGGTTTCGCCTGTGAGGTGGAAGCCGAGGTTCAGGTAGAACGGCTCCGGGGTGCCCGGGCCGGGTTCCCACGTCACGTACGCGTGGGTCGCGCCGCGGCGGGCCAGTTCCGCCGTGACCGCCTCGACGGCGAAGCGGCCGTAGCCCTTGCCCTGGTGGACGGCGGATATGTTCAGCCGCCAGATGCCGGAGCGGATGTCCGCGGGGTCCTTCTCCGGGTTCCACGCGATGTCCAGGAACGCCATCACGAAGCCGACGACCTCCTCGCCGTCGACGACGGCACGCGGCCAGGCGACCGGTCCGTGGACGTACGCCTCGGCCAGCGACTTGACCACGGGGGAGACCAGGTGCGCCTGGTCGGGGCGGACTTCGACGGCGCAGACGGCGTCGAAGTTGGCGGCGGTCACGGGTTCCAAGCGCAGATGTGCGGCAGTGCTCATGGGCCGCAGCCTATCGGGGGCGGGTATACGGCCCTCTGGGATGGACGCCCGTTCCGACGGGCAGTCAGGGTGCGTCGCGTGTACGGGGATCCGTCCGGTGCGGGGACGTCCTCGGCGGGCGCACGCAGGGGCCGCGGGCGGTAGGCCGTAGCCTGGCGGTGGAGCGCCGGGTGAGGGCACCCGGCCCCGAACGGCAGGAGGCTGGGCGTGCTGACCGCACTGGACGGGGCGTACGGGGACCGCGCGGACGCGGTCAGTGTCGCCGGACGGGCCGCCTCGTACGAGGAGCTGCTCGCCGCGGCGCGCGCGGTCGCGGCCGATGTGGCCGGGGCGCCGGCGTTCGCCGTGACCGCGACGGCGTCCCTGGAGACGGTCGCCGCGGCGGTCGGCGGGCTGCTGGCGGGGGTCCCGTTCGTCCCCCTGCCGCCCGACGCCGGCCCCGCGGAGCGGGAGCACATCCTGCGGGACTCCGGGGCCGTCACGGTGGACGTGGACTTCGCGCGGAAGTCCGCCGGAGGTCCGGCCGGTGTGGGCGGGGGGCCGGAGGACCCGGCGCTCGTGCTGTACACCTCCGGGACCACCGGCGCGCCCAAGGGGGTCGTCCTCACGCGTGCCGCGATCGCCGCCGACCTCGACGCCCTGGCCGAGGCCTGGCAGTGGAGCTGCGACGACACCCTCGTGCACGGACTGCCGCTGTTCCACGTGCACGGGCTGGTGCTAGGTGTGCTCGGGGCTCTGCGCACCGGCAGCCGGCTCGTCCACACCGGGAAGCCGACCCCCGAGGCGTACGCGCGGGCAGGCGGCAGCCTCTACTTCGGGGTGCCGACGGTGTGGTCCCGCGTCGCCGCCGACACGCAGGCCGCGGGTGCCCTGTCCGGGGCGCGGCTGCTCGTTTCCGGGAGTGCGGCCCTGCCCTCGCCCGTCTTCCGGGACCTGGAGCGGCTGACGGGCCTGCGGCCGGTGGAGCGGTACGGGATGACGGAAACCCTGATCACGGTCAGCGGGCGGGCCGGCGGGGAGGTGCGCCCCGGCACGGTCGGCACCCCGCTGCCCGGCATCCGCACCCGGATCGCCGCCGAGCCCGGTGCCGGGATCGGGGAGCTCCAGCTCACCGGGCCGACGCTGTTCTCCGGGTACCTGGGGCGGCCGGACGCCACCGCGGCCGCGTACACCGAGGACGGGTGGTTCCGTACGGGTGACATCGCCGCCGTCGACGCGGACGGCGTCCACCGGATCGTGGGGCGGGCCTCCATCGACATGATCAAGTCGGGTGGGTACCGGATCGGCGCCGGGGAGATCGAGAACGCCCTGCTGGACCACCCGAAGGTGCGGGAGGCGGCGGTCGTCGGGGTGCCGGACGCGGATCTGGGGCAGCGGATCGTCGCTTTCGTCGTCGCCGAGGGAGTGACCGGCGCCGAACTCACCGACTTCGTCGCCGCCCACCTGTCCGTGCACAAGCGGCCCAGGGAGGTCCGCTTCGTGGCGTCGCTGCCGCGGAACGCGATGGGCAAACCGCAGAAGAAGCTGCTGCTCGCCGGCGAGGCCGGACCGGCGCCGCAGTAGTTCGCTTCACTTATCGGGACTTTGAGTCGCTTCAGTCGCTGCCGGCGCCGGTGCAGCGGCCTGACCTGCGGTTCCGCGGAGGGACCGAGCGCGGCGGCGCCGGCGGTGTCCCGGTCCCTCAGGCGCCGGCCGGCTGCGGGTCGTGGCCGGCCTCCCGCTCCACCGCCGCCCGCAGCTCGTCCACGTCCAGCCCCAGGGTCTCCGCGTAGTGCTCCAGCATGTCCTGCAGGGGCTCGCCGACCTCGCGCCAGTCCTCCCACGCGTCGCGCCAGGCCGCGTGCTGCTCGTCGGTCCATTCCTCCACGTCGCCGAGTTCTTCCTGGAGGCGTTTTACGACGTCGTGCGCCGCGTCGTTCGCCCGCTGGAGGCCGACCAGTTCCTCCAGGTGGTCCGGCAGTTCTTCCTCCATTCCGGAATGTTAAGCGGTCTGGCAACTCCCTTGTGCTACAAGGCAGTTACACCTACTTCAGGCCGTTACGAAAGAACCGGCCATCCGGTATGGTTCCCGCTGCGTGCGGGGGACGCCGGCCGGCGGGCGCCGCACACCGATCGGGCACGGCTTCATGTCGAAGGCGAGCAGGGGGGCGCATCGGGTATGCAAGCGCAAGTGGTCATCATCGGCGGAGGTCCTGTCGGGCTGCTCATCGCGGCCGAACTGGCCGGGTACGGAGTCGACACCGTGGTGCTGGAGGCACAGCAAGCGGTGTCCGAGCGGCCCAAGGCGACGACCCTCCACGCCCGGGCCGTGCAGTGCCTGGCCCGGCGCGGGCACCTCCCGGCGCACGTGCCGCTTTCCGCGGGCGGCGACGGCTGCGGCTGCCCCTTCCACTTCGCCGGGCTGCCCGGCCTGGTGATCACGGCGCCGGAGGGCGAGCCGGAGCCCATCCTCAAGTGGCCGCAGGCCGAGCTGGAGCGGCTCTTCGAGGCCCGCGCCCGTGAGGCCGGCGCGCGGATCCTCCGCAGCCACCGGGTCGCGGAGATCCGCCAGGATCCGGAGGCGGAGGACGCCGCCGGGCCCGGGGGAGCGGTGACCGTCAGAGCCGAGGGGCCGCACGGCCCCCTGACCCTGACCGCCCGCTACGCGGTCGGCGCGGACGGCGCCCGCAGCACGGTCCGCGAACAGGCGGGCATCACCTCCGAGACGCACCCCGCGACCGTTTCCGCACTGACCGGCACCGTCCGGCTGCGCGACGGCGCCCTCGCCGACGGCTGGCACCGCACCCCGCACGGCTGGATCGTCGCCAAGAGCGATCCGCACACCGGCGACACGCACATCCGCACCCTCAACTGCGCGGGCGCCCACACCGAGCGCCACCTGCCGCCCACCCTCGACGAGCTGCGGCGGGAGGTCGCCTGGATCGCCGGCCGCCGCATCGCGATGGACGAGCCGCGCTGGCTCGGCAGGTTCAGCGACTTCGCCCGCCTCGCCGGAACGTTCCGCCGGGGCCGCGTCTTCCTCGCCGGGGACGCCGCGCACGTGCACTTCCCGATCGGCGGCCAGGGCCTGAGCACCGGAGTGCTGGACGCCCTCAACCTCGGCTGGAAGCTCGCCCTCGCCGTCCACGGCCGGGCGGGCGCCGGCCTCCTCGACAGCTACGACCGCGAACGCCGGCCCGCGGCCCGCAGGGTCCTGGACAACACCCGGGCCCAGCTCGCCCTGATGCGGCCCGGCCCGGAACTCGACGCCCTCCGCGCCCTCTTCGCCGCCCTGCTGTCGGCGGACCGCGACGCCGGACACCTGCGGAACATGATCAGCGCCCAGGACACGGTCCTCCCCGGCTGCACCGGGCACACGCCCTCCGGAGGCGGGACGTTCCTGCCGAACATCGCGCTGCACACCCCGGAAGGGGAGACCGACGTGATCAGGCTGCTCCAGGAGGGCCGGCCCGTGCTGCTCCTCTTCGGGGACGGGGCCGAAGCACACCGCGAGACGGCCCGCGACTGGGAGGGCGTCCTGCGCGTGGTCCGGGCCCGCCCCGTGCCCGAAGTCCCGTACGAGGCGCTGCTCGTGCGACCGGACGGGTACGTGGCCTGGGCGCCGGGCGGAGAGGAGCTGGAGACGGTGCTGTCCGCGCACTTCGCCGCACCGGTGGGCGCCGTGCTGCCCTGACGGGCCCCGCCTCCGTGCGGAACCGGAACCGGAAACGGAACACAGGGGGGAGAGCCTCCGATGGGCGTGCGGACGGGGCCCGCCGCGCGTCGGCGGCGGGCCCCGTCGGGCTCCCGGCGGCCGGGGTCCGGCCCCCGGTCAGGCGGCGGAGGGCACGCCGACCGGTTCCGTCACCTCCGAGGCGTGCCGCTCGGCCCAGTTCTCCAGCGCCGTCCGGCAGGCGTGGTCGAGGTGCCGGAGACCGCCGAGGTGCAGTTCGACGGGCCGGTCGTGCGGCAGGGACTCCAGGGTGTCGAGGATCTTCGGCAGCCGCAGGAACGTGGCGTTGCCGGACAGGTGGGCCTGGATGGGGCCGGCGCCCTTGTCGACGACCTCGACCCGGATGTGCGAGGTCTCCCACGCCGTCTTGGCCACGGCCAGCGCCAGCCCGACGAGCACGCCCTCGAACATGCCCACCACCACGATCGCGACGGCGGTGGCCACCAGGACCACCGCCTCCCCGCGGTGCTCCCGCCACAGTGATCCGATCTCCCGTACGGGGATCAGCTTGCAGCCGGCGTGCACCAGGACGCCCGCCAGGGCGGCCACCGGGATCACCCCGAGGGCGGCCGGCAGCAGCGCCGCGAACAGCAGCAGCCACACGCCGTGCAGCACGCGGGACGCCTTGGTCCGCGCGCCGGCCTGGACGTTGGCGGCGCTGCGGACGATGACCGCGGTCATGGGCAGGGCCCCGAGCAGCCCGCACACGGTGTTCCCGGCGCCCTGGGCCATGAGCTCCTTGTCGTACTCGGTGCGCGGTCCGTCGTGCAGCCGGTCGACGGCGGCGGCGCAGAACAGGCTCTCCGCCGAGGCGATCAGGGCGAACGCGAGGACGGTGCCGACGGCGCCGACGCCGGCGAGCTGCGCGAAGTCGCCCGGACCCGGCGGGTTCACCGCGTCCAGCAGCCCCTGCACCTCGACCTTCGCCACCGGCAGCCCCAGCAGGTACACGGCCGCCGTGGCCAGCCCGACCGCGGCGAGCGGCCCCGGCACCGTCTGCACGGCCTTCGGAAGCCGCTTCCACAGCACCAGCACGGCGATCGTGCCGGCGCCGACGGCGAGCGCGGCCGGCGAGGCGGCGGAGCCGAGGGCTCCGGCCAGCGTGCCCGGCAGCTGGAGGATCTTGTCGAGTCCGCCGGAGGGCGCCTTCACCTCGGCCATCGCGTACAGCTGGCCCGCGATGAGGACCAGCCCGATGCCGGCGAGCATGCCCTCGACGACCGCGAGGGAGATGGCGCGGAAGAACCGGCCGAGCCGCAGTGCGGCCATCAGCATCTGGAGCAGTCCGGCCGCCAGGACGAGCACGCCCAGCGCGGCCACCCCGAACTCCTGGACGGCTTCGAAGACGAGCACGGTCAGGCCCGCGGCCGGGCCCGACACCTGGAGGCTGCTGCCGCGCATCGCGCCGGCGACGATCCCGCCGACGATCCCGGTCACCAGGCCGAGCTCGGCGGGCACCCCGGAGGCGACGGCGACGCCCACGCACAGCGGCAGGGCGACGAGGAAGACGACGACCGAGGCCCCGAAGTCGCGGGCCAGGGTCGACGGGTCGGGCAACCGCCGTCCGGCGGTCCTCTCGGGCGCGCTCACAGGGCGAGGAAGGCGTCGGCGTCCGGCTGGTGGGCCAGTACGGAACCGGTGTGGACCTCGTAGAACCAGCCGTGCAGGCGCAGCCGGCCGTCGGCGAGGCGCGCGGCGGCGCTCGGGTAGGCGCGCAGCCGGTCCAGCTGGTCCAGGACGTGGGCCTGGACCGGGCGGGAGAGGTCGGGCGGCGCGGTGCCGGCGCCGGCCGGGAGGGGGGTGGCCTGCTCCAGCCATTCGCGGACGGCGGGCACGGCGGTCAGGTCGTCCCCCCGGGCCATGGCGCCGACGGCGCCGCAGTGGGAGTGCCCGCACACGATGATGTCGGAGACCTCTAACACCTCGATGGCGTACTCGATGGTGGCGGACTCGCCGGCGGGGTGCGGCTGGTCGTACCGCGGGACGATGTTGCCGGCGGTGCGCAGCTCGAACAGCTCCCCGGGGCGGGCCCCGGTGATCAGTGCCGGTACGACCCGGGAGTCGGAGCAGGTGATGAACAGGGCGTACGGGGACTGGCCGGAGGCGAGCCGGCTCAGCTCCTCCGGTTGAGGGGCGAGCTCGGGGAAGGCGCGGGCGTGCTCGATGAGGTGTTGCATGTCATGCCTCCTGATGCGTCTGAGGGCGCGTCGGTGTGACGTGTGATGTGAGGTGAGTAAGGAGTGACTCAAGGGGCGCTAGAGAATGGAATGAGTCCGAAAAACGTCGGTACGGGTGGCAGGCAGGCCGCGTTCCGGGCATGGCGGGCGCCGGGCCGGCGGGCATGCGGAAGCAGCGCGGGAGTGGCAGGCCGCCGCGGAGGGCGGCCGGCCGCGCCGCGGGATGCGGCGCACTCCGGCGTACGGTGGCGCACGGTGGACGGGACGGGCGTACGGCGGCACGCGCGGCGGACCGGGGTGGGGTCAGCAGCCGGCGGCGGGCATCGCGGCGCTCTGTGCGGCGCCGGTCAGCAGCGGAAGGCCTGGATCGCCGCGAGGCGTCTCGCCCCCGACACGGGGGCCGGCACGCACGCGCCGGAGGTGCCGGTGGCGGTCGGAGGCCGGTCGTCGTCCGCGGCGCGGGCGCCGTTCCGGCCGGGCCGGTCCACGCCGGTGGAGCCGGAGCGGACGGCGTTGCGGCAGTGGCTCGGTGCCGGCTTCGCCGCGGGCGCGGCCTCTTCGCACAGCAGGCTCTCGGCGCCGGCGGCGAGCGACAGCACGGGGCGGCTCTCGGGGGGCCCGCCACCGCGGGCGAACAGCAGGGCCAGGAGGGTGGCGGCCAGTGCCGCCAAGAGGAACCGGCCGGTACGGGATCGTGTCACGGCTCGGCTCCTCCCACGGCAAGAGTCGGTGCACACAACGGCGGACCGGGGGTGCGGTGGCCGCCCCCTGACGGTGACGCTAGCACCTCAACCTTGAGTGGAATGTTAACCGGACGTGACCATAGCCCCTCAGGAGTGGCCGGATCCTGAAGGGTTGGCGCTCTGGCACTCCGCCGCGAAGAGGCGTCGCCGGAGGGGCAGTCGGGGGCGGCGGCCGGAGCGGCCGGGGGAGGCGCGCGGCCCCGGGAGCGGGGGCGGACGCGCGGGCGGGACCGCTCGGATGCGCGGCCCTGCCCGCGCCGCGGGCGCGGGTGTGCCCCGGCCCGGCGGCGGCGGTCGTCAGGCGGCGCCGGCGGGCGTGGCCTCGCGGGCGGCGAGGTTCTCCAACGCCTCCGCGTACACGGCGGCGCCCCGGTGCTCGGACAGGTCCAGCGAGGCCAGCACGGACGGGATGACCACGCTCGGCAGGACGTGCCGCATCAGCGCCGACACCCGGCCCACCAGGTCGCGGTACTCGCAGATCGCCTGCGACATGGACTGGATGCCCGCGAAGGAACCCACGATGACGTCGGCCGTCTCGGACGGCACGACGTGCGGCAGCAGCTCGCCCTGGGCCTGTGCCCGCTGGAGCAGTTCCAGGCCGACCTCGCCCCACCGCAGGAACGGACCGCTGCGGTCCAGGCCCTGGGCCAGCTGGTCCATCGACAGGCGGACCCCGGCGCGCACCATCGGATCGGTCTGGAGGCGGTGGGCGTGCAGCATCACCACATCCACGATCTCCTGCATCTTGGAGGCGCGGGGCGGGACCACGAGCTGCTGGTCCTGTTCGGCGAGCACTCCCTGCGCGAGGTCTTCCTTGGACTGGAAGTGGAAGTACAGTGCCCCCTTCGTCACCCCTGCGGTGGTGAGGATCTCGGAGATCGTCGCCGCCTGGTAACCGCGCTCTTCGAAGATCTTGGCCGCTGCGGAGAGGATCGTCTTGCGTGTGCGGATGGCACGGACCTGCTCAGCCACGTGACACCTACCTCCTCGGGTTAGGCGAACCGATGAAGGCTCAGAAAAAACCGTCCAGTTCGTATTTTACAAAGCGTAACGGCTCCGAGGACCCCGCACCACTAACAGGTGTAACTTTCAGTCAAGTTGGGACGCCCATGATCCTTGTGACCGGCGGCAGCGGCACGATAGGCCGCGAAGTGCTCCGCCTCCTCCCCTCCGACGTGCGCGTTCGCGTCATGGCCCGGGTGCCGGAACGCCTCGCGGGAGCGCCCGCGGCCGCCGAGGTCGTCCGCGGCGACTTCGGCGATCCGCACTCCGTCGCAGCCGCCCTGGCCGGGGCGGACGCGGCCTTCCTCGTCACCAATCGTGTGGAGGAGGACGACGGCCGGTTCCTGCGGGCCGCGCGTGCGGCCGGCGTGCGGCACGTGGTCAAGCTCTCCGCCGCCGCCGTCGAGGACCCCCTCGCCGACGACGCCGTCACCCGCTGGCAGCGGCGCAACGAGGAACTCCTGCGCACCTGCGGGACGGCCTGGACCCTGCTGCGCCCCCGCTCCTTCATGTCGAACGCGCTCTCCTGGGCCGGGTCCGTCCGGGACCAGGGGGTCGTCCGCGCCCTCCACGGCCGTTCGCCCAACTCCTGCATCGACCCGCGGGACGTCGCCGAGGTGGCCGTACGGGCGCTCACCGGGCGGATACCGCCTGGCGGCGCGCACACGCTGACCGGCCCCGAGGCGCTCACCGCCGCCGGGCAGACGGCCGTCCTCGCCGGGCTGCTGGGGCGTCAGCTGCGGTTCGAGGAACTGGGCGCGGAGCGGGCACGCGCCGCGCTCGCCGCACGCCACCCCGAGGAGGTCGTCGAGGCGCTGCTGAAGAGCGCGGAGCGGCAGCGGGCCGGGGCGAAAGCCGGGGTGGACGGTACGGTTCCGCGCCTGCTGGGGCGGCCTGCGGGCTCCTTCCGCCGGTGGGCGGCCGACCACCTGGCGGCCTTCGCCGGCGGGTGACGGCCGGGCGGAGGGGGCGGCGGCGCCGCTCCGGGCCCGGCCGGGCCGTCACAGCCCGTGGCGGCCCGCGGTGACCGTGGCCGTGAAGACGGCCTCGCCGCCCTGGCGGGCCGTCACCACCACGGTCTCCTCGCCGTCGGGGCCGGTGCCCGGCGCGCGCACCGCCTCGATCGTGCAGGGGGCGTCCAGCTCCGCGTACTTGGTGAACTCGCTGGCGAGGCCGAGGGGCAGGTAGGAGGAGCGGCCGAGCGCGGCGGCCGTGGCCTGGCGGGCGGCCTCCAGCAGGACCATGCCCGGCACGTGGTCCACCGCGTGCTCGAACAGCACGGGGTGGCTCGTGTCCACGCGCAGCTGCCAGCGGTCCTGCTCGCCGGTGGGGGAGAGCACGACGTCCATGGGCGACATGCGGCCCACGCTCTGCGGGGCCGCCGGGCTGATCAGCGGCAGCCGGTACCAGTCGCCGTCGAGGGTGTGGCCCTGGCGGATCCGGCGGTAGACCGCGGGCGCCATGCAGGAGAAGGAGCCGCCGCCCGTGGCGACGACGTGGCCGTCCCGGTGCAGGACCGCCTCGAAGCGCAGACCTGACAGAGCTGTTCCGCGCCGGTTGACCTCGGTGCACGTGACGTCGATCGTCAGTGCAGCGGGTTCGAGGCCGACCCGCAGGTGCCGGGGCTCGACGTGGATGTACAGGTCCCGGATGGCGAAGTGGTGGCCGAACGGCACGCCGAACTCGGCATGCCCCAGCAGGATTCCGATCTGGCGGACGGTCTCGCAGGCGATCAGCGGGTCGTGGTGGCCGCCGGCGACGGGGGTGAAGAAGCTGTGGCCGCGCGGCCACTGGGCCGCCATCACGAAGTGCGTGTCGTCCACCCTGGCCCAGTCGGTGAGCACCACCTCGGCGACGGCCGAGCGGTGCACCAGCTCCTTCGGGACCGTCGTCGTCAGCGGTGTGGAGAAGGAGCTGCCGGGACGGGTGGCGAACGGCGCGAAGGCCGCCCTCATGTCTCCGTCGAACGTCGTGCGCTCAACCTGGAACGTGCTCGCAGACATCGATCCCCCCTGGGTCCGTTTGAGAGCGAGTCGGGTACGGGTTGCCCCTTGGCCGGGAAAACTACATACCAACCGGTTTAATTTCTAGTGGCTGTCGGAGAGCGTTGCCGAAATTGGCGGAGGCGTTGACTCCGAGTCGCCCGCTCCTTGCCCCCGAGTCGGGCACGATCCGGCGTTTCCGCTGGTCGCCGTGGTGTGGGGGTGAGGGAGGGGGACGAGTCGGCCCTGAGTGGCCCTTGAGGGGGCCTCGAACGGGCGCTGCCGGGGCGGGAGGCCGGGCCTGTCCGAACTACGCCCCTGTGGCATACGGCCCGTCGCCGTGCAGCAAAAACCGCGAAGGCGGTTTGTTAGAGTCATCGTCAGTTGGGGCTGCTGCCCTGCCCCCTCCCGTGCGCCGCGGCTTCCGAGCACGACTCCGGTCCGGCTTCGGCAAGCACGGCACCCCCCGGCACTGACGGAGCAGTCGATGACCAAGCAGGAGCGTGCCGTCCGCACGCGTGGAACCCTGATCCGGTCCGCAGCCGAGGTCTTCGGCAGAGAGGGGTACTCGGTCGCCTCGCTCGCGGCGATCAGCTCGCTGGCCGGGGTGAGCAACGGGGCCCTGCACTTCCACTTCTCCAGCAAGGCCGTCCTGGCCGACGCCGTCGAGGCCGCCGCCCTCGCGCGCCTGGCGCAGCTGGTCGGCGGGCCGCTCCCGCCGACCGCACCGGGCCGGGTTCAGCACCTCGTCGACACCACGCACCGCCTCGCCGGCGCCCTGCGCACCGACCCCGTGCTGCGCGCCGGCTTCCAGCTGGCCGGCGAGTCCTCCCGCCCGCCGCGGCACGACCTGCGCGAGCACTGGCGCGCCTGGGTCGAGGAGGCCGTACGCGGCGCGGAGGCGGCGGGCGGACTCCGCGCCGGCGTGGAGGTCCGGGACGCGGCTGCCGCCGTGGCCGCCGCGACCACCGGCCTGGAGGTCCTCGGCGTCCGCGACGGGGAATGGCTTTCGGCCGCCGCGGTCGCCGGGCTCTGGCGGCTGCTGCTGCCGGCCCTCGTGCCGGAAGCCGTCGTCGAGGGGATCGAGGTCGCAGGAGCCTGCCCGCTGTAGAGACCCTCCGGTCTGTTTCCAGCGGAACGCGGCATGATTCCGGTGGGATGCGGGTGTGGTCCGGGAGGTTGCCCCCGGGTCACGTCGGTGTGAACTCGCGCTTTGAGCAGGCAAGTTGAGTGGCTCTCGAGTGTGACCAGGTATCAAAACAGCACGGTCGGTTTTGTATTGACAAACCGTCGGACCTGTTTTTTACTGAGTGCGGCTCATCCACGAACCAGGGGAGTACGGCGTGGACATCGAAGTACTGGGCACACTGGCGGTTCGGGAACAGGGCGTCTCCATTACGCCGACCGCCCCCAAGCCGCGACAGGTTCTGGCGCTGCTCGCGCTCCATGCCGACCAGGTCGTCCCGGTGTCGGCCCTCATCGAGGAGCTGTGGGCGGGCACCCCGCCGCGCAGCGCCCGCACCACCCTCCAGACGTACGTCCTCCAGCTGCGGGCCCTCATCGCCGCCGCCCTCGACCGGGCCGAGGCCCGGTCCGCCGAGAGCGGCCGGGACGGCCACGCCGCGGAGGACGGGGCGGCCGCCGGCCGGCGCACCGCCAAGGACGTCCTCGTCACCCTGCCCGGCGGCTACCTGCTCAACAGCGGCGGCGGCACCAGCGACGTCCGCGAGTTCGACCGCCTCGCCGGCATGGGCTACCGCGCCATGGACGCGGACGACTTCCCCGGCGCGGCCCGGCTGCTCCGCGAGGCGCTGTCCCTGTGGTCCGGCCCCGCCTTCGCCGACGTCCAGGGCGGCGTCCAGCTCGACATGGAGACGCGCCGGCTGGAGGAGACCCGGCTCTGCGCCCTCGACCAGCGCATCGAGGCCGACATGCGCCTCGGCCGGCACCGGGAGCTGCTCGCCGAGCTCACCGTCCTCGTGAGCCGCTACCGCACCCACGAGAACCTGCACGGGCAGTTCATGCTGGCCCTGCACCGCTCCGGCCGCCGCGGCGAAGCCCTCGACGTCTACCAGCGGCTGCGTGCCACCCTCGTGCGCGAGCTCGGCATCGAGCCCTCCGCGGCCCTGCGCAGACTGCAGCGCTCCATCCTGATGGCGGCCCCGGAGAACCAGCTCGACAGCGCCGCCAAGGCGGCCAGCGAGCGGCTCGTACGCGTCGGCTGACATGGCCGGCGCGCGCAGGACCACAGCCGGGGCCACGGGTGCCGCGGCCGGGACCGCGGGCAGGACCGCGGCCGGGACCGCAGGCAGGGCCGGCGCCGCGGGCAGCGCGGGCAGGCCCGGCGGCGTGACCGCGGGCCGGGGAGGCGGAGCCGTGCAGGAGAGGTCGGAGCGCACCCGCCGGCGGCTCGTCCGGGCCGGCGCCGAGATGTTCCACCGCAACGGCTACGCACAGTCCACGCTAGGCGACATCGCCCGCACCGCCGGCGTCACCAAGGGCGCCCTGTACTTCCACTTCGGCTCCAAGGACGAACTCGCCGAAGCCGTCCAGCAGCGCGGCGCGGCCCTGCTCGGCGACACCGTGCGCGAGCTGCGCGCCGCCGGGGCCTCCCCGCTGCAGGCGCTGGTCACCACCACGCACTGGCTGGCCCGCGCCCTGCACGACGACCCCGCCGTCCCGGCGAGCTTCCGCATCACCAAGGAGTGCACCGGCCGGCCCGCCGGAACCGCCGACTTCCACCGGACGTGGCTCGGCGCCGTCCGCACCCTGCTGCGGCAGGCCCGCGACGCCGGCGAACTGCGGCCGGGCCTCGGCTGGGAGAGCGCCGAGTCGCTCGTCGCCGCGGCCGCCTGCGGCATCGAGGCGCTGGCCGCCGCCGGCATGCCGAACGACGAACTGCGCAGCAGGGTCGCCGCCATGTGGGAGCTGCTGCTGCCCGGCCTCGTCCCCGGCACCGCCGCCGCGTACGCCGTCCGCCCGCCGGGGGAGCAGCCGGCCGGGCCGCCCGCGTCCGCCACGGCGCCGCGCCGCCCCGCCACCGCCGAGCCCCTGGAGTGCCGCCGATGACGACCGGTGAACACCCCCTCCCCGACGCCGCACCCGCACCCGCACCCGCCCGCGCCGCCGCGGAGGCCGGCGCGCCCGCGGAGGTGCCCCCCGACGTCCTGGCCGACGTCATCGGCGTCCTCGGCGACGTCCTGCGGACCGACGCCGCCCGGATCGACCCGCGGCAGACCTTCCGGTCCCTCGGCATGGACTCCCTGCTCACCGTCGAACTCGTCGCGGTCGTCAACGCCCGCCACGGCACGGCGATCCTGCCGACCGACCTCTACGACCACCCCACCCCCGAGTCGTTCGCCGCGCAGGTGGCCGCGGAGCTGCACCGGACGGGCGCCCCCCGCCCCGGCCACGGCCCCGGCCGGCTCCCGGCGGACGCGCCGCCGGCCGCCGCGAGTCCCGGACTGCCGCCGTCCCCGCCCGCCAGCGAGATCGCCGAGGCGCTGCGCGAACAGCTCGCCGCCGTGCTCGGCTGCGACGTGTGGGAGATCGGCCCCGCCGCCGACTTCACCACCCTCGGCCTGGACTCCGTCCTCGGCGCCGAGTTCGTCGCCACCCTCAACCGCACCTTCGGCCTGCGGGAGCGCGCCGTCGTCCTCTACGACCACCCCGACCTGGCCGCGCTGTCCGAGCACGTCGCCGCACTCCTGCGGGCCGCGCCCCGCACGCCCGCCACCCTCGGCGCACGCGAACTCGACGTGCTCCTCGACGCCGTGCGCGACGACCGGCTCACCGTGGACGAGGCCCTCGTCCTGCTGTCGCGGCACGGCTAGTGCTGTGGCCGGGAGGGTTTGCCGGATCGCGGTGTCCGGTGCGGTGCATCCCAAGGCGGAGGACCGCGGCGCGTACGGGGCGTACGAGCGCGGTCCGACAACGCGGCGAGGCGCCGTGCCGGGCGCCGTGACCCGGTGAACCCTCCCGGCCACAGCACTGGCGGAAGTCGCGTCCGGATGGACGAGAGGGAGATCCTGACCCGGTTCCGCGACGGCACGCTGGACCGCGGGCAGGCCATGGCCCTGCTCGCCGGGGTCGTCCCGCCGGCCGTGCAGGCCGCCGCCGGCGCCCCGGCCGCCCCGGCCTCTCCGGCTTCCCCGGCCGCCCCGGCCTCCCCGGCCTCCCCGGTCCCGCTGTCCGCTCCCGCTCCGCCGGCCGCTCCGGCCCGCGCCTCCGCCATCCGGGCCCCGGGAGCCACGGCCGCCGCCCCCGCCCCGTCCCCCGCCCCGTCCCCCGCCCCGACCCGCGAAGGGGCCGGCGCGGTCGCGCCCGTCGCCGTCGTCGGCATGGCCCTCCGCCAGCCGCAGGCCCCCGACGCCGCCTCCGCGTGGCGGCAGCTGCGCCGCGGGCAGTCCACCGCCTCCGCCCCGCCGCCCTGCCGGGAGCCCGCCGGCGCCGGCCACTACCTGGACGCCGTACAGGACTTCGACGCCGAGTTCTTCGGCATCGACCCCGCCGACGCCTCTCTCGCCGACCCGCAGGAGCGGCTCTTCCTCGAAACCGCCTGGGAGGCCCTCGAGGACGCCGGCTGCACCGGGAGCCGCCTCGACGCCCTGCGCGCCGACGACGGCACACCCCGCAGCGTCGGCGTGTACGCGGGGGCCGGCAGCGGCGAGTACGCGCTGCTCGCCGCCGCCTCCGCGGGCGGCGAGGCGGGCGGCGGCCGCCCGGTGCCCCGCCCCGACAGCTGGAACCTCGCCAACCGTGTGTCCGCACTGCTGCACCTGACCGGCCCCAGTCTCACCCTCGACACCGCCGAGTCCTCCGTCCTGGTCGCCCTCCACCACGCGCTGGCCGCCCTGCGCCGTGGGGAGTGCCGGGCGGCCCTCGTCGGCGGCGTACGGCTGCTCCTGCACCCTTCCGGCCGGCTGCCCGGAGCCGGCGAGGCCGTCGGTGCCGTCGTGCTGAAACCCCTCGAACGGGCCCTCGCCGACGGGGACACCGTGCACTGCCTGGTCCGCGGCAGCGCCGTCGGGCACGTCCCCGCCGGACCGGACACGGCCGGCGGGCCCGCGGAGCGGCTCGTCCGGGCCGCCCTCCGGGAGAGCGGGCCCGAACCGGCCGCGGAGCCGCCCGTGGAGGACGCCGCCTCCGTGGCCGCGGCCGTCGGCGACGCCGACGCCGCCACCGGCATGGCCGTGCTCGCGCGGGCCGTCCTCCAGCTGCGCCACGGCACGCTGCTGCCCCGGCCCGGCGGCCGGCCTCCGGCCGAGGACCCGCAGCCGGCCGGCACGGCGGGCCCGAGGCGCGCCGCGGCCTGCGTACGGGGTGCGGGCGGCGTGGAGGCGTACGCGGTCCTGGAGGAGTACGCCCTCGACCGGCCTGCCCATCCTCCGCGAGAGCGCGAGCCCGTACGGGTCCGTGCGCGGGCCGGAGAGGGGGCGGCCGGCGGCGGTCCGGCCGAGCTGGTGCTGCTCTCCGCGCCCACTCCGGCCCATCTGGCCGCCACCGCGCACCGGTTCGCCGCCTTCCTCACCGCCCCGGGACCCCGGCCCGAGCTGGCCGACCTCGCCCGCAGCCTCCGTACCGGCCGCGCGGCCATGCCCTGCCGGTACGCCGCGCTCGCCACCGGCACCGAACCGCTGGCCCGGCGGCTCGCCGGCCTCGTCCCGGGCGACGCGACCGACCTGCGCCACGGCGGCGCCGACCCGCTGCGCCTGGGCGCCGTGCCCGAGACCCGCGCCTACCTCGCCGCGCTGTGGGCGGGCCGCCGCCTGGACCAGCTCCGCGACCTGTGGCTGGCCGGGGTCGACGTGGACTGGGCCGCGCTGGAGCAGGTCCGTACCGGCGCGGGGGCTGCGGTCGTCCCGCTGCCGCCGTCGGCGTTCCTGCGCAGCACCCACTGGCTCGGCGGCGGCCCCACCGAATAGCGCCCCCGGTCGCTGCCCGAGCCGAACGCCCGCCGCGGGGCGGCAGACCGGACGGGCCGCGGCCTGATTTTCCCGTACTCAGTGGCGAACCGCCCTCGAGCCGCCTTCCGCGGGCCTTCCGGGCACCGTCCGGTCTTTTTCCGGTTCCCGACCCGGAAAACGCTTCGGAGTGCTCCGGCCGCTCTGCGGCGTGGCTTGCCGGTCGAGAATCGGACGGGAAATACCGCACGGTTATCCGAGGGGTACTCAGGGCCTGTCGGAATTGACCGCCGGGGAAAGTCCCCACGCCGGATCGGCGAGCGCCTCCGCAGCCTGCCGACCGTCATCCGGAACCGGCTGCCGCAGGCGCGGGCGGGCCGCCGCGCCGGACAGCTCCTGGAGCCGCCGCAGCAGGACCTGCTGCTGCCGCCCCAGCGTCGCGATCCGGTCGCCCAGCAGTGCGATCTCACGGCGCAGCGCCGGCAGCTCCGCCTCCGCGCCGTCCGCCGCCGGACCCGGGCCCGCCTGCACGGCAGCCGCGGGGGCCGGGGCCGTCAGGGAGGGGGCGTGCCGCAGGATCTCCTCCATCCGGCCGTGCAGCGCCGGCCCCGGCTCCACTCCGAGCCCGTCGACCAGCCGCCGGCGGGCGCGCTCGTACACGCCGAGCGCCTCGCCCTGCCGGCCGCACCGGTACAGGGCGAGCATCAGCAGGTCGTAGAACCGCTCCCGCAGCGGATGGCGGGCCGTCAGCCGCTCCAGCTCCCGTACCGAGTCGGCGTGCCGGCCGCAGCGCAGCCGCGCCTCGTACAGCGCCTCCAGCGTCGTCAGCCGCAGCTCCTCCAGCCGGTCCGCCTCGCCCGCGCAGATCGGCCCGCGCGCCCCGCCGTCCAGGGCCGGCCCCCGCCACAGCGCGAGCGCCGAACGCAGCAGTCCGGCCGCCCGCTCCGGGTCCTCGGCGAGGGCCGCCCGGCCCTCCGCGGACAGCAGCTGGAAGCGCTGTGCGTCGCTCGACGCGCCGCCCGGCCGCAGCAGGTAGCCCAGCGGGTGCGTGCTGATCCACTCCGCCTGCTCGCCGTCCGGGCCCGCCGGCCCCTGCGGCAGCAGCCGGCGCAGCCGCGCCACGTGCGCCTGGAGGGCGTTCGCGGCGGACGCCGGGGGGCGGTCGCCCCACAGCTCGTCGACGAGCCGGTCCGCGGCCAGCACCTCCCCGGCCCGTACGACGAGCGCGGCGAGCAGAGTCCGCTGCTTCGGGCCCGACGGCACCACGCGCACCCCCGCGCGGTGGTCGTGGACCTCCACCGGACCCAGGATGCGGAACTCCACACCGCTGCCGCTGTACGCGCCGAATTCCATGCTGCCTCCTCCCGGAGATCCGGTGGGATGCGCGCAAAAACCGACCCCGGTTCGAAATCTAGCAGCTCGAACGGCCGCGGCAAGCGCCGCCGTCGGAGGCCCGCTCGACGCCTGCTCAAGAATTCCGGGACATTGTCCGGGACCGGGCTACCGTTCCCGTTCGGAGTCTGAAAATCGATGGGACTCGACAAACAGGCGGAGGAATCCATGAAGATTCAGGTTCTGGGTCCGTTGAGTGCCGAAGTCAACGGGGCGTCGATTGTTCCGACGGCCGGCAAGCCGCGGCAGATCCTGGCGCTGCTCGCCCTGTACCCGGGCCGGGTGATGCCCGTACCCACCCTGATGGAGGAGATCTGGGGGACCAACCTGCCCCAGAGCGCGCTCACCACCCTCCAGACGTACATCCTCCAGCTGCGCAGGCGGCTGGGCACCGCCATGGGCCCCGGCACGCCCGGCAGCGCCAAGGACGTCCTCGCGACCCGGCACGGCGGATACCTGCTCCAGGTGCAGCCGCAGTCCGTGGACGTCCACGAGTACGAGACGCTCGTCTCCGGCGGCCAGAGCGCCTTCGAGGCGGGCGACGACGAGCAGGCCGCCGACATGCTCCGCAAGGCCCTCGCCATATGGCAGGGCCCGGCCCTCGTCGACGTACGGGTCGGCCCGATCCTGGAGATCGAGGTCATGCGGCTGGAGGAGAGCCGCCTCGTCACCGTCGAGCGGCGCATCGACGCCGACCTGCGGCTCGGCCGGCACACCGAACTCCTCGCCGAGCTGGCCGAGCTGATCGCCCGGCACCCGCAGCACGAGGGCCTGCACTCGCAGGCGATGGTCGCGCTGTACCGCTCGGGCCGCCAGGCCACCGGGCTCGACGTCTACCGCAGGCTGCGGGCCCGGCTGATCGACGAGCTGGGCGTGGAGCCGTCGCCGCAGCTGCAGCGCCTGCACCAGGCGATGCTGACCGTCGACCCGGCCCTCGACGTGGTCGCCGGACCGCGCCGGGTGTCCACGTTCGACCTGTACGCCGCGTAGCGCCCGGCACCCGCAGCCGCCGCCGCTGCCGCCCCCGCTCCCGCCACCGCCGCGCCGGGCCGCGCGCGGTGCGGGTCCAGCAGGCGCGCAGCGGGGTTCGAGCAGGTCTCCAGCGGCTTCCGCGAGGGTCGGGACGACATCGCGGAACGGGGAGGGTGGAGATGGCGGTACGACTGCACTGCTTCGCGCACGCAGGGGCCGGGGACTCCGCGTTCCGGCGCTGGAGCCGGAGCACGGGCAGCGGCGTCGACACCATCGCCTGGCCGCTGCCCGGCCGTGACCGGCGCCGCCGCGAGCCGCGCGTCACCACCCGCGAGGCGCTCCTCGCCGACCTGGGACCGCTGTTCGAGCACATCGCCGACGAGCCCGGCGTCCCGTACGTGCTGTACGGGCACAGCCTCGGCGCGACCGTCGCCTACACCGTCGCCCGCGCCCTCCGGCAGACCCGGCTGCCGCAGCCGGCGCTGCTCGCCGTCGGCGCCTGCCCGCCGCCCGGCACGCCCGCCGTCCTCGCGGCCGCCGCCGAGCTGCCGGACGCCGAACTCCTCGCCGTCCTCGACCGCTACGGCGCCGCGCCGCCCGACACCCGCCCCGGCGACGTGTGGCACCGGCACGTCATGCCCGTCCTCCGCGACGACCTGCGCCTCGCCCTGTCCCTGCGCGCCGCCGCCGACGGCCCCGTCGACGTACCGCTGCTCGCCGTGGGCGGCGCCGACGACCGCCTCGCCGGCGCGGACGCACTCGCCGAGTGGGCGCACTGGACCACCGGGCCGTTCGTGCAGCGGACCCTGCCCGGCGGCCACTTCTTCGTCCGCGACCGCGAGCTGCCGCGCCTCCTCGGCCGGGCCGCCCGCGTCGCCCTGCGCGGGCTCACGCGACAGCAGCAGCAGGAAGCACAACGACAGCAGCAGGAACGGGAACAGGGAGGGACGCGATGAGGCGCGTCGTCATCACCGGCATCGGAGTCGTCGCCCCCGGCCGGCCCGGCACCCGGGAGTTCTGGTCGCTGCTCACCGAAGGGCGCACCGCCACCCGCGCCATCACCCTCTTCGACGCCTCCTCCTTCCGCTCCCGCGTCGCCGCCGAGGCCGACTTCGATCCCCTCGCCCACGGCTTCACCGCCGAGGAGTCCGCACGCCTCGACCGGGCCGCCCAGTTCGCCCTCACCGCCGCCCGCGAGGCCGTCGCCGACGCGGGCGCCGCCCCCGACCCCGTCCGCACCGGCGTCACCCTCGGCAGCGCCCTCGGCTGCACCACCGGCCTCGACGCCGAGTACGGCGTCGTCAGCGAGCACGGCACCCGCCGGCTCGTCGACCACACCAAGGCCGTCCCCCACCTGCACGACTACCTCGTGCCCAGCTCCATGGCCGCCGAAGTGGCCCGCGCCGCCGGCGCCCAGGGGCCCGTCGCGCTCGTCTCCACCGGCTGCACCTCCGGCCTCGACGCGATCGGGCACGCCGTCGACCTCGTCCGCGAGGGCAGCGCCGACGTCATGCTCGCCGGCGCGACCGAAGCGCCCATCACGCCGATCACCGCGGCCTGCTTCGACGCGATCCGCGCCACCTCCACCCGCAACGACGACCCGGCGACCGCCTCCCGCCCCTTCGACGCCACCCGCAACGGCTTCGTCCTCGGCGAAGGCTGCGCCGTCCTCGTCCTGGAGGAGTACGGGCACGCCCGCCGCCGCGGCGCGCACATCTACGCCGAGATCGCCGGCTTCGCCTCGCGCAGCAACGCGTACCACATGACCGGCCTGCGCCCCGACGGCGTCGAGATGGCCGCCGCCATCACCGCCGCCCTCGGCGAGGCGCGCCTCGCCCCCGACCGGATCGACTACGTCAACGCGCACGGCTCCGGCACCAAGCAGAACGACAAGCACGAGACCGAGGCCTTCAAAAGGGCCCTCGGGCAGCACGCGTACGAGGCGCCCGTCAGCTCCATCAAGTCGATGATCGGCCACTCCCTCGGCGCCATCGGCGCGCTGGAGGTCGCCGCGTGCGCCCTCGCCATCGAGCACGACACCGTCCCGCCGACCGCGAACCTGCACGAGCCGGACCCCGCCTGCGACCTCGACTACACCCCGCTCACCGCCCGCGCCCGGCGCACCGACGCCGTCCTGACCGTCGGCAGCGGCTTCGGCGGCTTCCAGAGCGCGATGATCCTGACCGACCCCGGACTCACCCCGAAGGCCGAGGACTGACCGATGAGCACCGCAGCCACCGCCCCCGCCGTCACCGGGATCGGCGTCGCCGCCCCCAACGGGCTCGGCCTGAAGGCCTGGTGGGCCGCCGTCCTCCGCGGCGAGAGCGGCATCCGCCCGCTGACCCGCTTCGACGCCTCCCCCTACCCGGTGCGGCTCGCGGGGGAGGTGCCCGGGTTCGTCGACGAGGAGCACGTCCCGAGCCGGCTCCTCCAGCAGACCGACCGGGTCACCCGCCTCTCGCTCGCCGCCGCCAAGGAGGCCCTCGACGACGCCGGCGCCGACCCCGCCGACCTGCCCGACTACGCGGCCGGGGTCGTCACCGCCAACTCCGCCGGCGGCTTCGAGTTCGGGCAGCGCGAGCTGGAGGCGCTGTGGAGCCGGGGCGGCCGGCACGTCAGCGCGTACCAGTCCTTCGCCTGGTTCTACGCCGTCAACAGCGGCCAGATCTCCATCCGGCACGGGCTGCGCGGCGCCAGCGGCGTCATCGTCACCGAGCAGGCCGGCGGGCTGGACGCGACCGCCCACGCCCGGCGGCAGATCCGCAAGGGCGCCCACCTCGTCGTCACCGGCGGCATCGACTCCTCGCTGTGCCCGTGGGGGTGGGCCGCGCACCTCGCGGGCGGCGGACTGAGCACCGAACCCGACCCGGAGCGCGCCTACCTGCCGTTCGACCGGGACGCGAGCGGCTACGTGGTCGGCGAGGGCGGGGCGCACCTGGTCCTGGAGGACGCCACCCGGGCGCGGGAGCGCGGGGCGCGCGCGTACGGGCTGATCGCCGGGCACGGGGCCGCGTTCGACGGGCCGGCGGACGGGGCCGGAGGCGGCTGCCGGCTGGGCGCCGCCGCCGAGGCGGCGCTCGCCGACGCGGGCATCGGGCCCGGCGAGGTCGACGTCGTCTTCGCCGACGCCGCCGGAGACCGCGCCGCCGACCGCCTCGAAGCCGAGGCCCTCGCGAAGCTGTTCGGGCCGCGGGCGGTGCCCGTCACCGCCCCGAAGTCGATGACCGGGCGGCTCGCCGCCGGCGGATCCGCCCTCGACCTCGCCGCAGCTCTGATGGCCCTGCGCGACCAGGTCGTCCCGCCGACCACCGGCACCACCGCCCCCGCCGGCGACTGCCCCGTCGACCTCGTCACGGGCGCCCCCCGCACCGGGCTGCGGCTGCGCACGGCGCTGGTCCTGGCGCGCGGGCGCGGCGGCTTCAACTCGGCCGCGGTCGTCCGCGCCCCGGCGGCCTGACCCCTCGGCTGTCCCTTCGCACGTCGTCACCCACTCACACAGACCCCCTCGACCACTGAACAGAGGTGTCGCATGAACCGCCTGGAGCTCAGCAGCCTGACCCGCATCCTGCGGGAGTGCGCCGGAGAGGAGGAGGGCGTCGACCTCGACGGCGACGTCCTCGACCAGTACTGGTTCGAGCTCGGCTACGACTCCCTCGCCGTGCTCCAGACCACCGGGTACATCGAGCGGGAGTTCGGCATCGTCCTCGACGGCGAGGACTTCGACGAGGCGGACACCCCCCGCCGCTACCTCGACATGGTCAACCGGGTCCTCTCGGAACGGGCCCCCGTCTGACCGGCCGGCGCCTCCGGCGCCCCTGTGACGACGGGCGCGTAGAGAGCCACCGCCGAACCGCCGGGTGCGTACCCGGTCCGGTCCGGCGGTGGCTCTCGCCGTATGACGGCCGTCCGCCGGGGATCCGCCCGCCAGGTCAGCGGAGGTCGTCGCGGGTCACCAGGCGGCGGGCCACCTGCCAGCCCGACCCCGTGCGCACCAGGGCGTCCTCCATCACGCACATCCGGTACAGCCGCGGCTCCCCGCCCCGCGGCGTCCGGTGCACCTGGGCGTACGCCCGGGTGCGGAGCGTGCCGTCCGGGGCGGGCCGGACGTCCAGCATGCCGATCCAGTGCCGCAGCCGGTCCCCGGTCGCCTCCTCCGCCTGCCGGTTGCGCCGTACGTTCGCCTCCAGGCCCGCGCGGCCCCGTACGGGCTCGGGCAGCGTCGGCACGTCGAAGACCGCGTCCGCGGTGAACGTCTCCGCCCAGCCCTCCGCGTCGAACGAGTCGAACAGCTGCATCTGGCGGGCGTAGAACTGCTGGACCTCCGCGTACAGCGGGCCGAACTCGGCCGCGGGCAGGCCGGTGCCGGTGCCGGTGCCGGTGCGGGTGGCGGTGCCGGTGCCGGTTTCCGCGCGGGCGGCGGTGGCGGTTTCCGTGCGGGTGCTCATGGGATTCCCTCCGTCTGGTCCCCACAGTCTTTGCGGCCCAGGTCGAGCACCCTTCGAAGCCTCCTCAAGCACGCCTCCCCAGGGTGGTGAGGCGTGCCGCAGCCGCGACCGCCCCATCGGGAGCCAGCAGGAGGACGCACCATGCCGACACTCGTGTACCCGCAACTCCCCTTGGACGGCCTGCTGCGCCGCGCCGCCGTCCGCGACCCCGCCGGCTGGGCGATCCGCGCGGGCCGCGGCAGGTCCGGGGGAGCCGGGACCGTCACGTTCGCCGAGCTCGACGCCCGCACCGACCGGATCGCCGCCTGGCTGGAGGAGGCCTGCGGCCGCCGCGGCGCCCGCATCGGCGTCGCCAACACCCTCGACGCCGGCTTCGCCGCCGCCTACTACGGGGCCGTGCGCAGCGGCAACACGGCCGTGCTGGTCAACCCGCTGCTCAAGGAGGCGGGGCTGCTGCACGTGTGCACCGCCGCCGCCGTCGAGATCGCCTTCGTGCCCACCGCCACCGCCGAGACGCTGCTCAAAATCGCCGACCGGCTGCCCGCGCTGCGCACCGTCGTCGTGACCGACGCGCCCGACGGGGTCGTCCCCGGCGACGCGGTGCCGCTGGACGCGGTCCTCGACTCGGCCGCCGAGCGGGCCTGCCTGCCGCCCGGGCGGGCCGACCTCGACGCCGACGCGTGCATCCAGTTCACCACCGGCACCACGGGCCGCCCCAAGGGAGTCCGCCTCAGCCACCGCAACCTCGTCGCGAACGCCGCCCAGATCGCCGCCGCGCACCGGCTCGGCAGCGACTCCGTCACCCTCAACCACCTGCCGCTGTACCACGTGATGCACCTCAACTCGGGCGTCTTCGCCGGCTGCTTCCAGGTGCTGTGCCCCGACCCCGACCCGGTGGCCTCGCTCGCGCTGGCCGCCGAGGTGTCCGCCACGCACTACTACGGGCTCCCCGCCCGCCTGCACGCCCTCGCCGCCGACGACCGGATCGCCGGACCGTTCCCGGCCGGGACGCGCCTGACCGCCGTCCTGTCCGGGGGCAGCGCGCTCGCGCCGAGCGCCGCCCGCGCCCTGGAGGAGCGGCTCGGCGTACCGGTCGTCCAGGGGTACGGGATGGCCGAGCTGTCGCCGCTCTCGCACTGCCAGGACCCGTCCGACCCGAAGCCGGGGTCCGTGGGGAAGGCCGTACCGGGCACCGAGTTCCGCGTCGTCCACCTGGAGACCCGGGCCCCGCTCGGCGTGTACTCCACCGGCGAGGTGCAGGTCCGCGGCCCGCAGGTGACGGCCGGCTACCTGGACCGGCCCTGCCCCGCCCTCGCCGCCGACGGGTGGTTCTCCACCGGCGACATCGGCTACCGCACCGAGGACGGCTCGCTGTTCCTCGTCGACCGGCTCGGCGACGTCTTCAAGTACGACAACGAGCTCGTCTCGCCCACCGCCGTCGAGCGGATCGTCGCCGCCGACCCGCGCGTCGCCGACTGCGTCGCCGCGGGCTGGCCCGACCCCGTGCACGGGGCCGTGGTCTGGCTCGGGCTCGTCCTGCGCGACGCAGCCGCGCCCGCCGCCCGCCGGCTCGACCTCGCCGACGCGGTCGTCGAGGCCGCCAACGAGCGCCTCGCCGGCTTCGAGCAGATCCGCCGCGTCGACATCCTCGACGCCGTCCCCCGCAACCACGCCGGCAAGCCCGAGCGCGCCGCCCTCCGCAAGGACATCCGGGCCCGCGCCGCGGCCGAAGCGGCCGCCGGGGCCCTCGGGGGCGCCGGGGCCGCCGGGGCCGCCGGGGCTGCCGCCGAGGCCGTCCTGTGAGCCGTCCGCCCCGCCTGTCCAGCACGCCCCACCCGCCCCGTGTGTCCAGCACGCCCCACCCCACCCGCCAGACCCGCCAGACCCACCCGACCCGAGGAGCCACCGCCATGCGGACCCGGACCACCACGCCCCCGCGGCCCACCACCGCCCTGCGGGCCGCCACCGGCACACCCACCGCGCCGCCCGCCGGCCGGGCCGCCCGCGTCCTCGTCGTCGGCGCGGGCCCCGTCGGCCTCACCGCCGCCCACGAACTCGCCCGCCGCGGCCTGCCCGTCCGGCTCGTCGACGCCGCGCCCGGCCCCGCCGCCACCAGCCGCGCCGTCGCCGTCCACCCCCGCACCCTGGAGACGTTCGACCAGATGGGCCTGGTCGACGCCTTCCTCGCCTCCGGCCGCCGCAACCAGGCCTTCACCATGTACGCCACCGGCCGGCGCCTCGTCCGCCTCGAAGCCGACTACGAGACCATGCCGACCCGCCACCCGTACAGCCTCGTCATCGAGCAGACCCGCACCGAGGAACTGCTGCGCGACGCCGTCGCCCGGCTCGGCGTCACCATCGAATGGGGCGTCCGCCTCACCGCCCTCGACCAGGACGACACCGCCGTCCGCGCCACTCTCGAACACCCCGACGGCACCCGCGAGGAGTACGAGGTCCCCTGGCTCGTCGGCTGCGACGGCGGCCACAGCACCGTCCGCAAACAGCTCGGCCTGCCCCTGATCGGCGAATCCCGCGACACCTGGGAACTCGCCGACGCCGCCGTCGAGACCGACCTCCCGCCCGACACCATCTACTGGGCGCACACCGGCGGCCAGGCCCTCATGATGGTCCCCTACCAGCAGGCCGGACGGTGGCGGCTGCTCGACACCGCGCCCGTACGCCGCCCCGGCGACCCGTACGACGCCGCGGACGTCGCCGCCCGCTTCTCCCGCAAGCTCAGCGCCGGACTCGGCCGCCCCGTCACCGTCGGCGAACCCTCCTGGAGCTCCGTCTTCACCTTCCAGCAGCGCATGGTGCCCCGGATGCGGGAAGGCCGCTGCTTCGTAGCCGGCGACGCCGCCCACGTCCACAGCCCCGCCTCCGGCCAGGGCATGAACACCGGCATCCAGGAGGCGTACAACCTCGGCTGGAAGCTCGCCATGGCCGACCGCGGGCAGGCCGGACCCGAGCTGCTGGCCACGTACGGCATGGAGCGCGTCCCCGTCGGGCGGGCGCTGCTCGGCTCCACCCGCAAGGCCACCTTCCTCGTCCAGTTCAAGAACCGGCTGGCGGGCGTCGCCCTGCCCGTCGTCTTCACCTTCGTCCGCCACATCACCCCGCTGCGCCGGGCCATCCAGCGCAAGGTCCTCGGCGGCATGTCCGGGCTGCGCCTCGCCTACCCCGACAGCCCCCTGTCCACGCCCGTCACCGGTCCCGGCCTGCCCGCCGGGACCCGGGCCGCGGCCGCCGCCGCCCGGCACCCCGACGCCCCAGGCGCCCAGGCCCTCACCGCCGAACTCCGCGACCCCCGCTGGACCCTGCTGTGGGCCGCCGCCGGACCCGGCGAAGCCCTGCGCGTCGCCCGCGCCACCGCCGCCGAGCACGGCGACTGGCTCTCCGTGCGCACCGTCGGCGACACCGCCGGCCGCGGCCCCGCACCGCTGCCCGACCCCGACGGCCTACTGCGCCGCACTCTCGCCCTCGGACCGGGCGGCTGGCTCCTGATCCGGCCCGACGGCTACGTCGCCGCGGGCGGGCCCGTCCTCGGCTGGCGCGCCCTGGAGCGGGCGCTCGCCCCGCTGGGCCGGCTCGCCGAGGTCCACGAACTGCGGCCGTACGCCGAGGCGCGGGCGGAAGCGCGGGCGGAGCAGCAGCGCCGACAGGTCCTCCAGCAGGTGTCCGGCGGATCTCCAGTCGTCCGCGACACGGTCGAGTCCACACCACGAGTCCTGGAGGGTCAGCGATGACAGCACCGACACCGGCGCCCCACCGGCCGGTCGCCCTGGTCACCGGCGGCACGAGCGGCATCGGCCTCGCCGTGGCCCGCGACCTCGGCCGGCGCGGCCACCGCGTCTTCCTCTGCGCGCGGACCGCCGAAGCCGTCGAGAAGACCGTCGCCGAACTGCGCGCCGAAGGCCTCGACGTCGACGGCACCGCGGCCGACGTCCGCTCCGGCGAGTCCGTCGCCGCACTCGTCGCGGCCTGCGTCGCGCGGTTCGGGCCGATCGGCGTCCTCGTCAACAACGCGGGGCGCAGCGGCGGCGGCCCCACCGCGGGCATCAGCGACGAGCTCTGGTACGACGTCATCGACACCAACCTGAACAGCGTGTTCCTGCTGACAAGGGAGGTGCTGAGGAACGGCGGCCTCGCCGACGCCGCCAACGGCCGGATCATCAACATCGCCTCCACGGCCGGCAAGCAGGGCGTCCTGCTCGGCGCGCCCTACTCGGCGTCCAAGCACGCCGTCGTCGGCTTCACCAAGGCCCTCGGCAAGGAGCTCGCCCCGACGGGGGTCACCGTGAACGCCGTCTGCCCCGGGTACGTCGAGACGCCCATGGCGGAGCGGGTGCGCGCCGGGTACGCGGCGGCATGGGGCACCACCGTCGAGGACGTGCAGGAGCAGTTCGAGGCGAAGATCCCGCTGGGCCGGTACGCGACCCCCGAGGAGGTCGCGGCCATGGTCGGCTACCTGACCACGGACCTGGCGGCATCGGTGACGGCGCAGGCGCTCAACGTCTGCGGCGGACTGGGGAACTTCTGATGGCGGAGAGAGGGGCGGCAGGGACCGTGACGAGGATCGCCGAGGCAGTGGGGGAGATGCACCGGACGGTGCACGACATCGAGGTCGACGCGCCGGCCGGCGTCGTCTACGGGCTCATCGCCGACCCCGTGCAGTGGCCGCTGCTCTTCCCGCCCAACGTGTACGTGGAGCGCCTCGCGCACGACGGGACGCACGAGCACCTGCGGATGTGGGCCACCGCGAACGGCCAGGTCAAGACGTGGACCTCGCGCCGCGTCCTCGACGCCGGGAACCGCCGCATCGAATTCCGGCAGGACGCCGCCGCGCCGCCGCTCAGCGAGATGACCGGCACGTGGGAGGTCGAGCCGCTGGGCGGCGACCGGTGCCGGCTGACGCTGCTGCACGACTTCCGGGTCACCGGCGACAGCCCCGAGGACATCGCCTGGGTCGAACGCGCCACCGACGCCAACAGCAGCGCCGAACTCGACAGCCTCGCCCGCATCGCCGGCGGGTGGGCGCTGATGGACCAGCTCGTGATGACCTTCGAGGACACCGTCCGCGTGGAGGCCCCGCCGGAGCGGGTGTACACCTTCCTGGAGCGGGCCGACCGGTGGCCCGTCCTGCTGCCGCACGTCGCGCGCCTCGACCTCACCGAGGACCCGGCCTTGCCCGGCGTACAGCTGCTGGCCATGGACACGCTCACCGCGGACGGGTCGTCGCACACCACCGAGTCGGTGCGGGTGTGCTTCCCCGACGCCGGCCGCATCGTCTACAAGCAGACCCGGCCGCCGGCCCTCATGGCCGCGCACACCGGCGTCTGGACGGTCGCCGGCGACGCCCGCGGCTCGACCGTCACCTCCCGCCACGGCGTCGTCCTGCGGCCGGACGCGGTGACGCGGGTCCTGGGCCCGACCGCCGACCTGGCGGCGGCCCGGCGCTACGTACGCGACGCGCTGGGCCGCAACAGCACGGTGACGATGACGCACGCCAAACGGGACGCGGAGGCCGCGGCCCGCGCGGCGGCGGCCCGCGCGGACGCGGCGCCGGCGGCGCGCGCGGCGTGAGGCCTGCGCCTCCAAGGGCGCTCCACGGGGGCTCCAGCGGACTCCGACAGACTCTGCATCAAGCGTGAGAGAGGTGTGTGATGGCTGTCCAGCGAGTGCACCGCGCGTCCTACACCACGGACGTCGCCGCGCCGGCCGGCGTGGTCTACGGGCTGGTGGCGGACACGACCCAGTGGCCGTTGTTCGTCCCCGCGAGCATCCACGTGGAGCGCCTGGACTTCGACGGCGTCCACGACCGGTTCCACATGTGGGCCACCGCGAACGGAACCGTCCGGTCCTGGCTCTCCCGCCGAACCCTCGACGCCACCCGGCACCGCATCGACTTCCGCCACGAGCTGCCCGCGGCCCCCACCACGGCCATGGGCGGCAGCTGGACGGTCGAACCGCGCGGGCCGGGCCGCTGCCGCCTGCACCTCGAACACGACTTCACCGTCGACGGGAACCGGGCCGCGGACGCCGACTGGGTCCGGCGGGCCACCGACACCAACAGCCGCGCGGAACTCGCGCAGCTGAAGGAGACCGCCGAGCGGTGGAGCCGCCTCGACGACCTGCTCCTCACCTTCGAGGACTCCGTCCGCATCGACGGCCCCGCGGAGCTGGTGTACGCCTTCCTGTACGACGTCGCCGACTGGCCGCGGCTGCTGCCGCACGTCTCCCGGCTCGACGTCAGGGAGGACGAGCCGGGGGTGCAGCTGATGGCGATGGACACCCTGACCGCGGACGGGTCGGTGCACACCACCGAGTCGGTACGGGTCTGCTTCCCGCACGCCGGCCGCATCGTCTACAAGCAGACGGCCACTCCCGCGCTGATGGCCGCGCACACGGGGGAGTGGTCCGTCATCCCGGACGAGACGGGCGTCACCGCGGTCTCGCAGCACAGCGTCCTGCTGCGCGAGGAGGCGGTCGAGCGGGTCCTGGGCCCCGGCACGACGACGGCGCAGGCCCGGGCGTACGTCCGCGAGGCCCTGGGCCGCAACAGCACGGCGACGCTCACCCTGGCGAAGCACCACGCGGAGACGGCGGTGCGGATGCTGTAGCGGGGGCCGCGGGGCATGCGGCGGGGCTGCCGCGGCAGCCGCCACCTCCGCCGGGCCACCACCGACCTGGGCCGCCCGCGTGCGGGAAGCCGGCCCACAGGCAGCAGTCGGCCCAGTCGGTGGCCTGCCTGCCGACGGGCTGCCAGCGGGCCGGAGTCGGCGGCCGGCCCGCTGGGAGCAACTCGTCCGGAGCCGGGCGCGCCTACACCAGGCAGGCGGCCGCGACCCGCCGACCGGTGGTCGCCTCCGCCCCGGCACGCTGCCGCTGCGGGCAGCCGCATCCGGCGGGTGGGCGCATCCGGCGGGTGTGCCGCCTGCGGGTCAGCCGGGACCCCGATCCGCCGGCCGGTGGGTCGGCTCCGCCCCCGGCCGGTCGCTTCCCGCGGATCACCGACCGCACCTCCGGCCCGCCGCCCAGCGGGTCGACACCGACCGCCCACCCCTGCCACGGGTCGGTCGCCCCCTTCGGCCTGCCGACCGGTGAGCCGGTCCGCCGACCCGGCCCACCGTCCCGAGGGCAGGCCCTCGAACGTGGCCGACCGCCCGCGGCGGGCCGGCCACCGACCCCCGGCCCGCTGCTCCCTGCGGGCCGGCCACCGACCCCCGGCCCGCTGCTCCCTGCGGGCCGGCCCCAGACCCCCGGCCCGCTGCTCCCTGCGGGCCGGCCCCAGACCCGCGGTGCCTGCGGCCGCGGAACGGCAGGGCCCCGCCGGAACCCTTCCACCCACGCCCCCTCCGGCGGGGCTCCGCCGTCACCCCGGCGGCACGTCAGGCCGTGTCAGCAATACGTGGCATGGGCATGCATCATGGTCCCCTTTGCAGGCCGACGCCGAGGAGGGGGACGCATGGCAGCCGCCCTGACCGTGGTCATCGCCCCAGGTTCCGCACCGGCCCTGGACCTGCGCGGCCCACTCGACCCCGGCGCCCTGGAGGCCGCGCTGGCGGCACTCCCGCCGAGCACCCACACCCTGCACCGGCACTCCGCGACCCACCACACCCTGCACCTGGAGCCGGGCCACTGCCCGCCGGGCGCCCTCGCCGACCTGCTGACCGCCGGAGCGCCGCAGGCTGCCGCTGGTGCGGACGCCGCGGCGCCGGACGCTGCCGCACGCGAGGACACGGAAGGGCCGACGGGGCACGTGCTGCCCGCCCACCGCGCCGCACCGCAGGAAGCGGGGACGCGGCTGGCAGGTGCGGGTGGTGTGGGTGGTGGGGCCGGCGTGGCTGCTGCGGGCCGGCTCATCGGTGCGGGCGGTCCGGGCGCCAGTGAAACGGCCGGTGCTCCTGGTGCCAGAGGCACTGTCGGCGCCGAAGGGGTGGTGGCTGATTCGGCTGATTCGGCTGGTTCGGCTGGTTCGGCTGGTTCGGCAGGTTCAGCCGGTGCCGCAGGTGCGCCCGATGCGGGCGGCACAGCCAGGACGGCCCGTACCGCCGGTGCGGTTGCGGCCGATGCGCCCCGTGCCACGGGTGCCGCCGATGTCGCCGGCGCGGCCGCGACCCCTGCCACCGGGACGGCCGATGTCGCCGGCGCGGCAGGAGCCAGAACGGACGGCGAGGCCGGTGCTGGCGGTGCCGCCGGTGTCACCGGTGCGGCTGATGCCGACGGTGCCGCGGGCGCTGCTGACGCGGCCGGCGCCGGCGGTGCTGCGGCTGCCCGTGCCGGTGCCGGCGCTGCCGGGACGACTGGTGAGACCGGCGCTGCTGCCGCTCGGGCCGGTGCCGCAGCCGGCCGGGCCGGTGCCGCGGCCGCTCGCGCCGGGACCGGCCGGGCCGTGGCCGTCCCGCCACTCGGGATGCCCGCATCCCCCCGGCAGCGGGAAGTGCTGCTCGACGCGCTCACCGCGCGGTCCGGGGCCGCGCCGCTGCACGTCGAGCAGCTGCACTGGCGCTGGTACGGGCCCCTGGACACCCGCCGCTTCCGGGACGCCTGGCGGGCGGTGTCCGCGCAGGAGCCCGTACTGCGGGCCGCGTTCGCCGAGCACGCCGCCGACTCGGCGGCCGCCGGGCCGTGCGTCGTCGTACACCCGGACGCCGCCCCCGACCCCGTGCGCCACCCCTACGGCTCCGCCGACTGGCACTCCCTGCTCGTCGGGGAACGCCTCCGCCCCTTCGACCTGCACCGCCCCGGCCCGCTGCGCATCGCCCTGCTCGACGAGCAGGCCGGGCCCGCCGGCCCCACCCGCGTCATCCTCACCTACCACCACGCGCTGCTCGACGGCTGGAGCGTCCGGCTGCTGCTGCGTTCCTTCTACCGCGCCTACCTCGCCGCCGGCCGCACCCGCGGCGGCGAACGCCGCCCCGACGTACGCGACCACCTCGACTGGCTCGCCCGCCAGGACGACACCGCCCCCCGCGCCTACTGGGCCCGGGCCGTCCCCCCGCCCGACTCCCGCACCCTGCCGCCCGCCCCGGCCGCGGCCGCCCGCGGCGACCGGCCCGCCCGTACCGGGCACGGCCGCGCCCGTATCCGGCTGACGCCCGGCGAGGCCGTCCGGCTGCGCGAATGGGCCGCCCGGCACGGCGCCGCCGAGTCCACCGCGCTCGGCGCCGCCTGGGCGCTGCTGCTGCACCGCGGGACCGGCTCCGGATTCCGGCCGGCGCCCGTCGCGTTCGCCGTCGCCGTCTCCGGCCGCGGCATCACCCTCCGCGGCGCCACCGGCCTGCCCGCCCCGCTCCAGGGGCCGCTGCCGCTGCACGTCCGCGTCGACCCGGCGGCGCCCGTCGCCCGGCTGCTGGCGGACCTCGCCGGGGCGGCGCTCGGCGCGTCCTCGTACGAATGGGTCTCGCACGGGCAGATCCACGCCTGGAGCGGCCGCGGCGCCGACAGCGAACTCACCGCCTCTCTGCTCGCGTTCGACCCCCCGGCCGGCCCGCCCTTCCACCCCGGGCCGCCGGCCGCGGTGGAGGCCGAGCTCGCCGAGGAGGGCGTACAGCTGGGACGGCCGCAGGCCGTCGACGCGTACACGGCGCTGCCGATCAGCATCCGCGCGCACCACGACTGCGAGGGCGGACTGGTGCTGACCGCCGTGAACGACCGCACGCGGATCCCGGACCGGGAGGCCGAGGCGGCGCTCGCGCAGACCGCGCTGCTGCTGCGCGAACTGCCCGCCGACACCGACGGCGTCACACCGGCACGGGCGTTCCTGCGCCTCCTCGCGGAGGCGGCCGGGCCGGCCACGCCGACAGCCCCGCCCGCGGCCCGCGGCACCGGCCTGGTCGAGCTGCGGCCGGCCGCGCATCCCGGCGCCGGAACGGTCCTGCTCGTGCCTCCGCCCGGCGCGACCGCCGACTGCTACGACGGCGTGGCCGACGCCTACCGCGGCCCGCAGGCCCTCGCCACCGTCGCACCGCCCGCGGACGCCGCCGCCTGCCTGCGCGCCCTGCGGCCCGTACTCGCCGCCGGGGAACCCCTGCTCCTCGGCGGCTACTCCGGCGCCGGGCAGCTCGCGTACGAGGTCGCCCAGCGCATCGGCGCACACGGCTGGCGTCCGCCGCCGGTGGCTGTCGCCGCTTCGGCCCGCGCTCTCGCCCGCACCCTGCGCACGGCGGCACCGCCCTCCGTCGGCGGCTGACGGCCACTCAGGCGGCGGCGGGCAGCAACTGCTTCCTGACGATTCCCACGACATCCTCAACGTGGTCGTTCAGGTAGAAGTGCCCGCCGTCGAACCAGTGGAACTCCGTCTCCGCGTCCGTGTGCCCGCGCCAGGCAGCCGCCTCCCGCAGCGACACCTTCGTGTCGCGCTGACCGACCAGCGCCACGATCGGGCAGCGCAGCGGCGGCCCGGGCCGGTACCGGTAGGAACGCGCGGCCTCGTAGTCGGCGCGCAGCACGGGCAGGCTCAGCCGCAGCAGCCGGTCGTCGGTGAGCAGCTCGTCCGGGGTGCCGCCCAGGTCCTTCACGGTGGACAGCACCCACTCGTCGTCGGCGATGTTGTCGTACTCGCCCTCCCGGTGCGTCGACGGCGCCCGGCGGCTCGACGCGAACAGCACGAGCGGCTCGATGCCCGCCGCCTCCAGCCGCAGCGCCACCTCGAAGCCGACGGTCGCACCGATGCTGTGCCCGAAGAACGCGAGCGGCCGGTCCGACCAGGACAGCAACTCGGCGTACACCTGGTCCGCCATCTCCCGCACGTCCGTCACGAACGGCTCCGCCCGCCGGTCACCCCGCCCCGGGTACTGGACGGTGAGCACCTCCAAGGCGGGGGAGAGCGCCCTCGAGAACGGGAAGAAGTAGCTGGCCGACCCCCCGGAGTGCGGCAGGCACACCAGCCGCACCGCCGCATCCGGCGCCGGATGGAACCGGCGCACCCACGCCCCGCCCGCGCTCCTCGCGCTCATCGCACCTCCCGTACGCATCCACTGGCACGGACCAATCTCCCCACCCCGCATCGTGCCCCCTTCGAACCTCCCTTGAGCGGGACGGCGGCCGACCAGGAAGATCAGTTCCGAAGCCAGGCGACGGACGACGCGACCGCAGTGGCGAGCAGGAACAATCCGAGAGCCAAGGCTGGAACAAGAAGGCCCCGAAGAGGAAGAGGCAGAGAGGGCTGCTGACCACTGCCGGCCGCCAAGCGGGCATCCGCGGCTTTCGAGACGCCTCCACGGAAGCCCGAAGCGCGAGCTTGACCGGCCAATGCTCCGATGACCTCGCTGAATTCATCCTCCCTGAGGATCGTCACCAGCCCTGCCCGGTCGCGCAGGGTGAAGTAGTTGCGCCACCCGTAACGGGTGGGAATCACCAGGAATCCGACTCTTCTCACCGAGCCGGAACTCACCGTCCGCCTGTCACCTGAGCGGGTGCGGACGGACAGAGTGGCACCGTCCCATTTGCTTCCGAATGCACGCGCGGTGTTGAGCTCGATCAGCGCGGCCGTGCCCAGGGTCGCGATCACACCCGGCAGAACCAAGGTCCAGCATCCAAGGAGGGAGCGACCGAAAATCAGCGCCGGAGCAAGCGTACAGACAACTACGGCAACCGCACCGGCGCCACACCATTGCCTATTCCGGTGCGCCCCCGTCTCGCCACTGCAACACCCCCACATTGTCCTCACGTCTCAGCCTTTCCTTATGTGAAATCTGAGCCCAGTGAACACGTCCGTGTCATCCTCCGAAAGAGGCGATCGACGCCAGAGTGAGCAGGCGAAGGCCGGGTGTGTGGAAGAAATGGCCCATCGCGGCCCACTCGAAAAGGCACGCGGCCAGAATGACGGAGGCCGTAGGCGTGGTGAACTTCCAACTGCCGTATCTTCGCGCACCCAGAGGCTCGCCCCGTTCCCACAGGTCAATGCCCAGGCCCCTCGTCGTGAACGCCAGATCGACAGTGGCCCCCTTCAGCCGGGCCGACCGATTCGACCACAGGAACGCGGACGAGACGGTGACCTCGCAGGCCTCACCGTCGAGGCTGGCTGCGATGCCTCTCCGGAGCCGCTTTCGCGAGGGATAACCAGGGGCTGCCAGTGCGAAAGCCTGCAACTTGTGCTCACCCGCGAGGGCGAGCTCCCAATCCTCCCACGCGTCTGCAGCCGCTTCTGCGTGCGAGCGGCCGCAGGGCCGCCGCGTGAGGGTGACCCGCCCCAGAGGCGTGTCACCGCTTGCGTATACAGCCTCTTCGTGCGCCGGGCTGATCCACTTGGTCAGAGGAACATCCCATGTCAGCTTCACGTCTCCACCCGTGGTCGTGATGTGGTCCCCGGTCGCTGCCGCGACCCTGGCCGCAGCGAGGGGAAGCAACGGTGCAGCGGCGACCGGATGGTCAGTCGAAGTCGGCTGAATTCGGCACGCGCAGGTACCGCAGAATCGCCGCGCAGTCGGCGTCGTAGCAGAGGATACGGATCTCCTGGCCGTCCGGTGCGCGATACCGAAGGAGCTGCATTCCCGGGCGCCAGTGATCGCTGAACGAAACCCTGCCCCCCGCCGGAAGGTAGATGGCCTGGCGCCGGCTCCGTACGAACGCCGGGCCGGCTGTATCGCCGACCAGCCATCCGTATGCGGAAACCGGCATCCCGAAGCCGACCCTCCAGGCCACCCGGCAAGGGATGGCCGTACCGGCCCCTGAGGTAGCGGCTTCCGTCCGCTTTTCGGCACTTCGGGCAGAACGCGACCGCACCATGTTGCCGGTGATGCATGCCGCCGAGACGACAAATATCGCCTCCACGACAAAATCCATGCCGACCTCGATTCCGTGTTTCGCCATGTGCTGATGGGTAGGCTGGCACCCGCGGTGAGACACCTTGCTGCTACAGCTGTGCAGCCGAACGAGCGTGGTCCCTGTGGCGGTCCGCAGGCCCGCGACGGCAGCCCTCCCGTGGACGCCGAGTCGATCGTCGCGCGGAGCCTCATCAAGGGTGATCCGCGGAACGGAAGAATCCGGGCAAGGCGGCTCCGGTCGGCCGTGAAGCTCCGGAAAATGCCCGAAAGACGCGGTGCGTGTGCGGATCGTGCGGGGGTTCGACGCGAGTGGAGGGGGATTGGACGGGGGTTCGAGTGGATGTCGAGTGGGCGTCGCGACGCTGGTCGTCCGTACGGACCAGCTACGGACCGGCTGCGGACCAGCCCGGCCCCCGGCTCCGTGAGGCCCGAGCCCCCGAGCCCTGTGACGAAGGAGCTGATCCACGCCGCCATGGCCACGACGACCGAGATCACCGCCGGTACCGCTGCCGCCGTCCCCGGCCCCGTCGGCACAGCCCCGGGCCGGGCCGTCCCCGCCGGGGCGCCGGCCGCCGCGCCCGAGGACGCCGCCGCCCTCGCCCGGGCCGCCCGGCTCGACGCGCTGCTCGGCGACCCCCTCGACCCCGCCAACCCGCACGGCCTGGCCGCGCTCCTCGCCGCCGACACCCGCGGCGAACCCCCCGCGGCCACCGAGCAGTTGCTCACCGACGCACGCCTGGGCGCCGAGTTCGTGCCCGCCGAGTTCGGCGGCCGCCTCACCCGCGCCGACCTCCTCGCCAAGGTGCTCCGCCCCGTCTTCCGCCGCGATGTCGCCCTCGGCTTCGGCTACGGCATCACCTCGCTCTTCGGCACCGCCGCCGTGTGGGCCGCCGGGACCGAGCGGCAGCGCGCCGACACCGCGGGGCTGCTCCTGCGCGGCGGCCGCGCCTCGATCGTCCACCACGAGGTCGCCCACGCCAACGCCATCCTCCGCGACGAGTTCACCGCCACCCCCGGCCGCTCCGGCTACACCCTCAGCGGGCGCAAGGACGTCATCATGAACGCGTCCCGCTCCGCCGCCTGGGTCGTCTGGGCCCGCACCGCGCCCGAACGCGGCCCCCGCAGCCACTCCGTCCTCCTCCTCGACCCCGCCGACCTCCCCGCCGGCACCGTCACCCGGCTGCCCCGCGTCCCCGCCCCCGGCATGCGCGGCGGGCTGTTCTCCGGCCTGGAGTTCACCGGGGCGCCCGTGCCGTCGTCCGCGCTCGTCGGCCGGCCCGGCGAAGGCGTCGCCCTCGCGCTGCGCACCTTCCAGGTCAACCGCTGCCTGATCCCCGCCCTGGCCGTCGCCGCCGCCGACACCGTCCTGCACTCCGCCGTCCGCGCCGTCAGCCCCGGCCGCGGCGGGCGCACCGTACGCCGCTGGTACAAGCCGCTCACCGGCGTCTTCGCCGACCTGCTGGCCTGCGACAGCATGGCGACGACCGCGCTGCGCGCGCTCAGCCTGCTGCCCGAGCGCAGCCACGTCCTGGCCGCCGCCGTCAAGTACGTCGTACCGGACCTGCTGCGCGAGGACCTCGAAGCCCTCGCGTCGGTCCTCGGCTCGCACGGGTACGAGCACCGCAGCCCCCAGTACGGCTCCCTCGACAAGCTGGTCCGCGACCTGCCCGTCGCCGGCCTCGGCCACACCGGGACGGCCGCCTGCCAGGCCGTCATCGTCCCCCAGCTGCGCAGCCTCGCCGAACGGTCCTGGTTCTGCGCCGAGGAGCCGCCGCCCGCGCTGTTCCGCGCCGGCGCACCCCTGCCCGTACTGGACTACCGGCTGCTCGGCATCGCCAGCGGCGACGACTTCCTCTCCGCCACCCTCGTCGGCGCCGCCGAACGCCTCGCACCGCACCGCGCCGACGGCAGCCCCGCGAGCGACCTCGCCGTGCTCGCGGAGCTCGCCGAGACCTTCGTCAACGAGCTGCGGGGGCTCCGCGCCCGCTGCCTGCGCATCCCCGAGACGCGGGAGGCGCTGACCGACCCGGCCGTCGTCACCCTCTCCGACCGCTACGCCCTGGTCCTCGCCGCGGCGAGCGTCCTCGGGGTGTGGGAGTCCCGGTCGCAGGACGGCCGCGACCCGTTCCTCGCCGACCCGGCCTGGGCCGTCCTCGCCCTGACGCGGCTCGGCCGCCGCATGGGCATCCCGGTGCCGGAACTCCCCGACGGCGTCCTCGACCGGATGCTCGCCGAACTGTCCGCGCGCTACCGCGACGGCCGCGCCTGCGACCTCGACGGGCTCCCGCTCGCGCGGTGACATCCGGCGCAGCCCCCGCCCGCACCGGCCCCAGAACCGCCCACAGGAGGAGCCCGCCCATGCCGGACCAGCCCGCACCGGACGCGCCGCGTACCGCCACGGACGCGCCGACGCGCATCGCGCCGCCCGTCCACGTCCCCGGCCCGCACGGGCCGTGGGACGAGGTCCACCGCGGACTGGACCGGTACGGCAGCGCCGTCGTGTACGCGACCTGGGGGGAATGGCTGCCCGCGGCTCTCGCCGAACCGGGCCTGCGCCCGCTGCTCGGCCACGACTGGCAGCGCTACCGCGGTACGGCCGACGCGGCGATCCGCTACCGCTTCCTGACCTCCCGCATGATCATCAAGTACACGGCGGCGGCCGCGCTCCGCACCGGCCCCGCCGCGTTCGACCTCGCGTACAAGCTGGGCGGGCGCCCGTTCATCCGCGGCCTCGACCAGATCGACATCAGCCTGAGCCACACCGACGACCTGATCGCGGTCGGCGTCTGCCGCACCGGCCGCATCGGGGTCGACGTCGAACCCGCCGACCGCCGCATGTCCTTCGAGCTGCTCCGCGGCCACATGTGCACCCCCGCCGAACACGCCGAACTCGCCCGCATGTCGGGGGAGCGGCAGACCGCGGAGCTGCTGCGGCTGTGGACGCTGAAGGAGGCGTACACCAAGGCCCTCGGGCAGGGCCTCCAGCTCGGCTTCACCGAGTTCGGCTTCGGCCTGCGCAGCGGCGGCCTGATCACCCCGGACGGCACCCCGGCGGGCGGCGGGGAATGGGCGTTCGCGACGCACCCGGTCCTGGCCGACCGCTACCTGCTGAGCACGGCATGCCACGACACGGGCCTGGACACGGCCCGCGACACGGCGGTGCACACGATGCTGGACCCGGCGTTCATGGCGGCGGTGGAGGACGCCCTGGCGACGGGGTGACCCGCCTTCCAGTCAAACCCCGCTTCGCCTCCCCCCTATGGGCCGTTCACGTCGAAAACACCCTGTCTGAACCATTCGAGCACATTGCCGGATCCTGTGAAAGTGCTCAGAACCGCGCACCTTCTCGCATAACATCGCAGCTCACGTAGTCTGCTCCCCGCGCACGCGGGGATGACCCTCGTCCGGGACTACAAGGTCTACCCCTGTGTCCCTGCTCCCCGCGCACGCGGGGATGACCCCACCCGTCCGCCCCGGGCCAGTCGGAGCGCGGCCTGCTCCCCGCGCACGCGGGGATGACCCCCAGTAGCCGCGCGTCACATTCTTTTCGTCCTTCTGCTCCCCGCGCACGCGGGGATGACCCCTGTCCGAGACGATGGCGCGCCTGGCTCGTGAACTGCTCCCCGCGCACGCGGGGATGACCCCCGGCGGCGTGCCGTTCCAGGTAGAGCCAGCACCTGCTCCCCGCGCACGCGGGGATGACCCCTCAACACGCCCGGTCCGTCGACCGATCACGGGCTGCTCCCCGCGCACGCGGGGATGACCCCTGTGGGACCGGATTCGGGGCTCGCGGTGACTGTCTACGTCGGTGCTGCTCCCCGCGCACGCGGGGATGACCCCCCCCGTATCCGTACCGGCTCCCGCCGTCCGTCGCTGCTCCCCGCGCACGCGGGGATGACCCGTCGTACAGGGTCGTCAGCTTGTGGAGCCCGGACTGCTCCCCGCGCACGCGGGGATGACCCCGCGAATTCGTCGCCGTACGCCTGCTGCACCGCCTGCTCCCCGCGCACGCGGGGATGACCCCAGGCAGCGACCAGGGTAGGCGCCACGACGGAGCTGCTCCCCGCGCACGCGGGGATGACCCCTGCCGCTCGATCTCGCCGGCGTGGTGCTCGAGCTGCTCCCCGCGCACGCGGGGATGACCCCCCCAGGGCATCGCCCATGATCTCTTGCAGCTCCTGCTCCCCGCGCACGCGGGGATGACCCCTGGTCCAGGGGGCCGTTCTGCTTCCCCCGGAACTGCTCCCCGCGCACGCGGGGATGACCCCCGAACTGGAGTGTGAGACGCCCCCGCTGCCGCCTGCTCCCCGCGCACGCGGGGATGACCCCCGCGGTTCGAGGATCTGGTAGCTGACGGCTACCTGCTCCCCGCGCACGCGGGGATGACCCCGAGACGCAGCCCGGCCCCCGCTACCAGGACTGCTGCTCCCCGCGCACGCGGGGATGATCCCTGCGTGCTGGGCGCGGTTTTGTCCGGCTTCGCCTGTCCCGCGACGGTGGTCGGCACGGGGCAGGTGGCGCCGCCCGACGCGCACCCTCGCCGCGTTGGCCGACCAGTACGCGGACTGCTTGCCGAGCCTTGCCTAACCCGCCAAGGCTGCCCGTACGCGCCGTAGGCGGGCTGCAGCCGGCAGCAGCCGTCGCTGCGGCAGCTTCGGCGGGGGAGCACAGTCTGGAGGATGCGGTGCTGCCAAGGGCTCGCCGAGGTACCCTCTCCCCACGTCTGCCGTGTTCGGCCCGACGTAGCGTTGCCTTCCCCGCTTCTCGGGGATGACCCCCGTGCATGCTCAGCATGGTGTTGCTCCCCGCTTACTGCGGGGATGTTTTACCTCTTGCGCCCTTCTTCCGCCCTTCAGGAGAACCGTGCTTGTTCTGCTTGTTGAAACCTGATCTTTGCAGGACAACAAGAGCGCCACAATGCAGAGTTGATCAAGCGTCAGATGCGTTAAGGTCGGCGCAAGCGGCTGTCTCAGAGGGCCTGGGGAGTCGTCGCCTGCGCAACCGCTCAGGCCGGGGGGCCCGTCGTCCATCGTCCGGCAAGACATCCGACGACGGGGCCCGACCGCAACCGCAGAAAGGGTCCGCGAATGTCTCTCAGCTTACTCCCGGCGAACTTCCAGGTCATGAACGGGCAGCAGTCACAGTCGCGGCTGCTGCCCGTTCTCGTTGCCGTGCTCATGGGCGGTGCCGGGTCGCAGCTCCCCGTCGACAGCTGGATCCGAGTCACCGTGCTTGTCGTTGTGCTGGTCACCCTCACCCGCCGTTCACTCACACGGGTGATGTCTGGGAAGTGACGTCCGTAAGGCGTCTGCTGGCCTAATCATGAACGGGCTCCCCTCCCGCTCGCGCGGCGAGCCCGGGAGCCCGCTCTCCGGGCGTGGATGGGGATTCCCGCCCGGGTGCGCGTACCGAGGTCCTGGGGGGATCGAGATGCACGACGGCGCACCGCACTGGAGCGCTTCGCTGTCACCGGCGGCGCGGATCGTGTGGGCGAAGCACGAGGACAAGACCTCGAAGTGGCTGCCGCTGTGGCGGCACATGGCGGACTCCGCCGCGATGGCGGAGCGGTTGTGGGACCAGTGGCTGCCGCATCACGTTCGGCGCCTCGCGGCGGAAAGCCTCCCCGACGGCGAGCGCGATGCGCGGCGGCTCGCCGTGTGGCTGGGGGCCGTCCACGACATCGGAAAAGCGACGCCCGCCTTCGCCTGCCAGGTAGACCAACTCGCCGAGCGTATGAGGTCTGTGGGGCTGGACATGCCCACGCCCCGGCAGTTCGGCGACGCCCGCAGGCGCGCTCCGCACGGCTTGGCCGGCCAGGCCCTCGTGGAGGAGTGGCTGGAGGGGCGCGGGTGGTCGCCACGGGCGGCGATGGCGTTCGCCGGGGCCATCGGCGGGCACCACGGGGTACTTCCCGGCCACGAGCACTTCCACGCCCTGCACCAGCATCCCGAGCTCCTGCGCACACCCGGGCCCTCCTACCGCCTGTGGCGCGCCGTGCAGACCGAGTTGCTCGACGCGGCCACCGCGGCCTATGGAGTGCGGGACCGCCTGCACGACTGGAGCGCGGTCAAGTTGCCCCAGCCGGTGCAGGTCGTGCTGTCGGCCCTCGTGATCCTCGCGGACTGGATCGCCAGCAACTCCGACCTCTTCCTCCTCTACCCCGAGGAGCGGCACCGCAGCGACGCCGAGCGCATCGAAGCCGCGTGGCGCGGCATCGAGCTGCCGCCGCCCTGGACCGCGCCGATCGTGGAGGAGGACGTGCGGGGCCTGCTCGAAGCGCGCTTCGGGCTTCCCGCCGTCCGTCCCCTGCAGGAGGAAGCCGTCCGGTTGGCGCGGGCGACCCCCACCCCGGGCCTGATGATCATCGAGGCGCCGATGGGCGAGGGCAAGACGGAGGCGGCACTCGCCGTGGCGGAGGTGTTCGCCTCCCGGACGCGGGCCGGCGGCTGCTTCGTCGCACTGCCGACCAGGGCGACGGCCAACGCCATGTACGGCCGCTTCCGCAAGTGGCTCGACCGTCTTCCGGGCGAGAGGGCACGCACCGTCTACCTGGCCCATTCCAAGGGCTTCCTCGACGACGCCTTCGCCGCGGACCTCCGCGCAGGAAGCCGTCCGATCGCAGCCGTCGACCTCGACGGGGATCCGACCTCGCTGCGGTCCCTCCGAGACGATCGGTGCGCGGCAGCGTCGGCCCTCGTCGCACACCAGTGGCTGCGCGGCCGCAAGAAGGGGATGCTCGCACCGTTCGTCGTCGGAACCATCGACCAGCTGCTCTTCGCCGCACTGAAGAGCCGGCATCTGGTGCTGCGGCACCTGGCCCTGGCCGGCAAGGTCGTCGTCATCGACGAGGTCCACGCCTACGACGCGTACATGAACGCATACCTCGAACGCGTCCTGTCCTGGCTCGGCCGCTACAAGGTCCCCGTCGTGATGCTGTCCGCAACCTTGCCCGCCGATCGGCGCCGGGCGCTCGCCCTCGCCTACTCCGAGGGAGCCGACGAGGCCGGAGCCCTCACCGCAACCAGCGCCTATCCACTGATCAGCGTGGTTTCCGAAGGCCGGGAGACGATCGTCGGAACGCCCCCTGCGGCCGCGGGCCGACACCTCTCGATCACCGTCGAGAAGCTGGACGACGACCCCTCCGCCCTGGCCGACCGCCTGGCGGCCGAACTCGCCGGGGGCGGCTGCGCCCTGGTCGTCCGCAACACCGTCGACCGTGTCCTCCAGAGTGCCGACGTACTGCGCGAACGCTTCGGCCCCGACGCGGTCACCGTGGCCCACTCCCGGTTCACCGACCTCGACCGGGCCCGCAAGGACGACGACCTCGTCGCCCGGTTCGGCCCGGGGGGCACGCGCCCCGCAGGGCCGCAGCCGCACATCGTGGTCGCGAGCCAGGTCGCGGAGCAGTCGCTCGACATCGACTTCGACGTCCTGGTCACCGACCTCGCCCCCGTCGACCTCGTCCTCCAACGCATGGGGCGGCTGCACCGCCACCAGCGTGGCGAAGGCCAGGCCGGCCGCCCGGAGCGGCTGCGCGTCCCGAGATGCCTCATCACCGGCGTCGACTGGGATGCAGGACCGCCCAGCCCCGCCGAAGGATCTGCCGCCGTCTACGGACGGCACGCCCTCCTGCGGTCCCTCGCCGTCCTGCACCCGCATCTCGAAGGCAGGCCCCTCGACCTCCCCGACCGCATCAGCCCCCTCGTGCAGGCCGCCTACGGTGATACGACGCCACCCGCCCCCGAGGCCTGGACCGCGGCCGTGGACAGCGCCCGGGACGAACACGACAGGAACACCGCGGAGAAGCGCCGGAAGGCGCAGACCTTCCTCCTCGACCAGGCGCGCAGGCCCGGCCGCTCCCTGATCGGCTGGATCGACGCCGGAGTCGGCGACGCGGAAGACACCCGCGCCGGCCGCGCCCAGGTCAGAGACAGCGAGGAGGCCCTGGAGGTGCTCGTCGTCCAGCGCCGCCGCGACGGCACGTACACCACCCTGCCCTGGCTGGACCGGGGCATGGGCGGGCTCGAACTGCCCCTGGACGCCGTCCCGCCGCCCCGCGCCGCCCGCGCGGCCGTCGCCAGCGCGCTGCGGCTCCCGTACCACTTCGGCAAGCCGTGGCTCATCGACCAGGTGATCGGCGAACTCGAGCAGTTCTGCCCCGCCGCATGGCAGGCCAAGGAGAGCCACATGCTCGCCGGAGAACTGTTTCTCGTGCTCGACGAGGACTGCCGCGCCCGGCTGGCAGGCTTCGACCTCCACTACAGCGAGACCGACGGCCTGGAGGTCACTCCGGCCGGCACCAAGGACGTGAAGCTGGTGAAAGGCGTTCCCGGATTCGACCTGGTCTCCCGCCCCTGGCTGGGCGTCCAGTTGTGCGACGGTTCCACGGCGGAGCTCTCCCTCAGAGAGGTCTTCGCCCGGGCCGCCGGGATCCGGCGGATCGTGGGCGACCTGCCCACGCAGGAATTCGCCCTCATGCGCCTGCTGCTGGCCATCCTCCACGACGCGGTCGACGGCCCCCCGGACATCGACGCCTGGCAGGACCTGAGCGAAAGCCCGCAACCCCTCGCCGCGGTCGGCCCCTACCTCGACCGCCACCGGGAGCGGTTCGACCTCCTGCGCCCCACCCGGCCGTTCTTCCAAGTCGCGGACCTGCGCACGCAGAAGGACGAAGTGTTCTCCCTGAACCGGATCGTGGCCGACATCCCGAACGGCGACGCGTTCTTCACCATGCGCCGGCCCGGCGTCGAACGGCTCACCTTCGCCGAAGCCGCCAGGTGGCTCGTCCACGCCCAGGCCTTCGACACCTCCGGCATCAAGTCCGGGGCCGTGGGCGACCCCCGTGTGAAGGGCGGCAAGGGCTACCCGCAGGGTGTGGCCTGGGCCGGCAACATCGGAGGACTGTTCGCCGAAGGCGACAGCCTCCAGCAGACGCTCCTCCTGAATCTGATCCCCGCGGACGGCACGGCCGTCACCACGGTCAAGGACGACCGCCCTGCCTGGCGCCGGGAGCAGTGCGGTCCCCAGACGCAGGACGACCTCACCACCCGGCCCACAGGGCCTCGCGACCTCTACACCTGGCAGTCCCGGCGCATCCGCCTCCACCACGACGGCACCGCAGTCCACGGCGTGGTCCTCTCCTACGGCGACCCCTTGCCGGTGGCGGACGCCCACCGGCACGAACCCCTGAGCGGCTGGCGCCGCAGCATCCCGCAGGAGAAGAAGCTCGGCCGCTCCCCGGTCTACATGCCCCGCCAGCACGACCCCGCCCGCTCCGCCTGGCGCAGCCTCGCCTCACTCCTTGCCTCCGTCGGCGAGGAGCAGCCCGGACAGCGGACTGAGCCGGCCCCGTACCTGCGGGCCGGTGTGCTCAAGTGGATCGCCGAACTGACCCACGAACGGCTCCTCCCACGGGACCTGCTGATCCGGCCCCGGCTGATCGGCGCCGTCTACGGCACACAGCAGTCGGTCATCGACGAAGTGGTCGACGACGCGTTCGCCATGCCCGTCGTCCTTCTCCACGAACAGGATCAGCGCTACGCGCAGCAGGCCGTCGCGGCAGTCGAGGACAGCACCAAGGCGGTCAACGCCCTCGCGGACCTGGCCGCCGACCTCGCCGCAGCCTCTCGTAGGGCCGCCGAAGCCCCCCGGGACACGGCCCGCGATCTGGGCTTCGGCCTGCTCGACGGCCCGTACCGCCAGTGGCTGGCCGACCTCGGCGACGCACCCGACCCCTCCGACGCGCGTGCTGTCTGGCAGCGGACGGCGTACTGGATCCTCCGCGACACCGCCGCCACCCTGCTCGCGGACGCCGGCGACACCGGCTGGCTCGACCACGCCCGCTCCGAACGCATTTTCCACGCCCGGCTCAACAAGGCCCTCGCGCTGCGCAACGACACCGCACCGTCCGACCCGGCTGCAGCCGCACGTGGAGCCGACCTCAGCAAGGAGGCAGTCCGATGATGGAGACCGCGCCGAGGAGTCCGGCGCCCGCCGAACCTCCGCAGCGCAGTACAGGCGCAGGAACGGAGCACGGGCCGCTCCGCCAAGCCGTCGCCCAGCGCATCCGCACCCTCCAACACGACTACCGCAACGACGTATCCCACGCCGTACAAGCCCTCGCACGCCTCCGCAGGGGCATCGGCCGACAGGCGACCGAGACGCCCGACCTGTGGGGCCTCGTGGGCATGGAGCAGTTCTACGCCACACGGACCGTGCACGGCCGCGGCCGTGTGGACGAAGCCGAGGCACTGCGCGCCGAGCGCGCCGCCCACGTCGCCGTGACCCTGTGGGCCCTCCACCAGCAGTCCAACCGGGCCAAGCGGATGCACGTGGAGGACGGAGCCTCCCTGGGCACGGCCGTACGACGCCTCATGTCCGGCACCGACTCCGACGAGCCGATCCGCAAGCGGCTCGTCCGCGCGGGCACGGCGACGACGTTCGACGTGCTGGCCCAGCGGCTCCGGGAACTGGTCGTACTCCTGCGGGCCGCCGAGATCCCCCTCGACTACGGCCTGCTCGCCGAGCAGCTCGACCGCTGGCAGCGGCCCGGCGGGCCCGCGCTGGTCCGCCAGGCCTGGGGGCGCAGCTTCCACGCCCACCAGCCCGCTGCCGGCCACGGCGCGCAGCAGGACGACGCACCCGGCGGGCCGGTCGAGACCGGCGCCGGCCCGAACGACACGAAGGACGAGACATGAGCCGCACCATCCTCGACGTGCACATCCTCCAGACGGTGCCTCCGAGCAACATCAACAGGGACGACACCGGCGCCCCGAAGAGCGCCGTCTACGGCGGAGTCCGCCGCTCCAGGGTGTCCAGCCAGGCCTGGAAGAAGGCCACGCGCAACGCCTTCGGGGAACTGCTGGACCCGGCAGACCTGGGCGTCAGGACGAAGAAGGTCGTGGACGCCCTCACCCGGCGCATCACGGCGCGCGAGACGTCCCTGACCGCCGAGCAGGTGTGGCCGATGGCCGCCGAGGTCATCCAGGTCGCCACCGGGGCCAAGATCGAGACCCCGGCGCGCAAGACCGGTGCGAAGGGCGGCAAGGGCGACCCGCGGGGCGAGGGGGCTCCCGAGCCGCAGGCACCCCAGTCCTCGTACCTGCTGTTCCTCAGCGCCCGCCAGCTCGACCTGCTCGCGGACCTGGCCCTCGAGGGCATCGCGAAGAAAGCCGACCCGAAGGTGCACCTCAAGGACCCCGAGGTGAAGAGCCGGGCGAAGAAGGCGGCCGCCACCCGGCACTCCGTGGACATCGCCCTCTTCGGCCGGATGGTGGCCGACAACACCGACCTCAACGTCGACGCCGCCGCCCAGGTCGCCCACGCCCTCAGCGTCCACCCGGTGGACCTGGAAGCCGACTACTTCACCGCCGTCGACGACCAGAACGGCGACGCCGAGCCGGGGGCGGGAATGATCGGAACGGTCGACTTCAACTCCGCCACCCTCTACCGCTACGCCGCGGTCGACGTCGACCTGCTCGCCGCCAACCTCGACGCCGGCCTGACCGACGACGAACGCCGCGCAGAGCCGGCACCGGGACCTGCACCTGCACCGACTCCGGAGCCGGTGCGCCGTGCGGTCGAAGCCTTCGTCGAGGCCTTCACCCTCTCCATGCCCAGCGGGAAGATCAACACCTTCGGGAACCACACCCTGCCGGACGCGGTCGTCGTCAAGCTGCGCTCCGCCCGCCCCGTCAGCTTCGTCGGCGCCTTCGAACGCCCCGTGACCCGGGAAGGCACGGGCGACGGCCACGTCCGGGCCGCCTGCGAGGCCCTCGCGGCACACGTCCCCGCGGTGGAGGAGTCCTTCGGCGCCGCCGCGGACCACACCTGGATCGTCCGCGTCGGCGAGCAGACCGAAGCCCTGGCACCGCTCGGCGAGCAGGTCAACCTCCGCGAACTCGTCGGCAGGGTGGGGGACGCCGTCGCGGAACGGATGGGCAAGCGGGGATGAGCGTCCTCGCCCTGCGGCTGGCGGGCCCCCTCCAGGCATGGGGGTCCTCCGCCCGCTTCGCCCGCCGCACGACGGAGACCGCCCCCACGAAGAGCGGCGTCATCGGCCTGCTCGCCGCCGCACTCGGCCGCCCGCGCAACGCTGACCTCTCCGACCTGGCCGCCCTCTCCTTCGCCGTACGGATCGACCAGGCCGGCACGCGCGTACGGGACTTCCAGACGGCCCGCCACACCGACACGGGCAAGGCGATGCCCGTCTCGGAGCGCTTCTACCTGGCAGACGCCGTCTTCGTCGCAGCCGTCGCAGGCGACGACGCGCTCGTGCAGGACCTGCACGCCGCCGTGCGGGACCCCGTCCACCTGCCCTACCTCGGACGGCGCTCATGCCCACCGCAAGGGCCCGTCGACCTGGAAATCGTCCGAGCCGCGGACGATCCCGCAGCAGTGCTGCGCGAGGCGCCGTGGCAGGCCGCCGCATGGCACCAGGAACGGCACCGAAGCCGGCCCTCGGTCCGCCTGACCCTTCTGGCCGAAGCGGCCCCCGGAGACCCGCACGGCACGGCCCTCCGCGACCAGCCGCTCAGCTTCGCGCCGTCCCACCGCCGCTACGCGCTGCGCACCGTCGTGCAGACATCCGTCGAGGTGCCGAACCCGCGCTTCCAGCCCGGCGAACGGCACCACGCCACGGCAACCGGGCGGCGTGTGCCCGTGCCCCCACCCCGGCACACCCCCGAAGCCCACCTCACGCAGCTTCCCCTGAACCTCCCGCCGGACGGCCACTGATGTACCTGACCCGATTCCGACTCAACACCGCCCGCGCCGGCTCACGCCACCTGCTCGCCTCACCGCAGCGCATGCACGCCGCCGTGATGTCGTCGTTCGCCGACGTGCTGCCCGGCGACCCCCATGCCCCGCGCGTCCTCTGGCGCGTCGACCGCAACTCGCGCGCCGAGGCCCTGCTCTTCATCGTCAGCGAGCAGCGCCCGGACCTCACCCACCTCGTCGAACAGGCCGGCTGGCCGACCACAGCCGCCTGGCAGACGTACGAGTACACGTCCTTCCTCGACGGCCTCGCCAAGGGCGGCATCTGGGACTTCCGGCTCACGGCGAACCCCGTCCACCACGTACGCCGCAGCACGGACGAGATCCGCAAGCGCACCGCCCATCGCACCCCGCGCCACCAGATGGGGTGGCTGCTGGACCGGCAGGAGCGGGCCGGCTTCCGGGTCCTCGAAACCCCCGCCGAACGGCGGCGCCTCGCACAGGGGGACGAGCACCAGCTCACCGTCCGCGACGAACAGCGGCACCGCTTCGGCAAGACGGACACCGGCACAGGCCTGGCGAACCGCGTACCGCTGGTGACCGTCACCTTCGACGGCCGGCTCGAGATCACCGACCCCGAGCTCCTGCGGCGGACCCTGACCCTCGGGCTGGGCAAGGCGAAGGCGTACGGGTGCGGCCTGATGACCCTGGCTGCGGCGTCAGGAGGCACAAGGTGACGACCGTGGCACGGCGCCGTGCCTCGTCCCCGCGCGACCTGGCGCGCGTCGCGGAGCGCATCTCGTTCGTCTACCTCGAGCGGTGCATCGTCCACCGCGACCAGAACGCCATCACGGCCGAGGACGCCGACGGCACCACGCACATCCCCTCCGCCACCATCGGCACCCTGCTGCTCGGCCCGGGCACGCGCATCACCGACCAGGCGATGACCGTGCTCGCCGACAGCGGCACCGCCGTCGCCTGGGTCGGCGAACACGGCGTGCGCTACTACGCGGGCGGACGCTCCCTGAACCGCTCCTCGGCGCTCGTGGAAGCGCAAGCCACCCGGTGGGCCAACCGCCGCACGCGCCTGGACGTTGCCCGGGCGATGTACCGGCTGCGGTTCCCCGACGAAGACCCGGCCGGGCTCACCAGGCAGGAGCTGCTGGGCCACGAGGGACGGCGCCTCAGGGACTGCTACCGCGACCAGGCCGAGCGCACCGGAGTCCCCTGGCACGGACGCAACTACGTTCCCGGCGACTTCGCCGCGAGCGACGCCCCGAACCAGGCCGTCACCGCCGCCGCGCAGTGCATGTACGGCGTCTCCCACGCCGTCGTGGCCGCGCTCGGCTGTGCACCGGGGCTGGGCTTCGTGCACTCGGGGCACGAACTGTCGTTCGTCCTGGACGTGGCCGACTTCTACAAGACGGAGATCGGGATCCCGGTCGCCTTCGACGTGGCGGCGGAAGGCGACCAGGACGTCGGCCCCCGCACCCGCCGCGCACTGCGCGACACCATCAACAAGACCCGCCTCCTCGACCGCTGCGTCAAGGACATCAAGCGGCTGCTCCTCCCCGACGGGTTGGGGAGCGGGGAGGGCGGGCCGGACCAGGCCGACGAAGTCATGCTCCAGTCGGACGGCGACCTCATGGTCGCCTCAGGCCGTAACCACGGAGATGAGGTCACCTGGTGACGGTGATCGTGCTGACCCAATGCCCGGTCGGTCTGCGTGGCTTCCTGACGCGGTGGCTACTGGAGATCTCGCCGGGCGTCTTCATCGGAGGACCGTCCGCCCGGATCAGGGCGGCGCTGTGGGCGGAGGTGAAGCAGTACGCGGGCATCGGCCGAGCCCTGCTCGCGTACAACACGGACAACGAGCAGGGCTTCGCTTTCGAGACGCACGACCACAAGTGGCACCCGATCGACCTTGAGCGCCTGACCCTGATCCACCGCCCGAGCGCCCGCACCACACGGCAACCCCAGCCCCAGCCGGGCTGGAGCAAGGCATCGAAACGCTGCCGCTTTGGCGGCGGCCGATAGGACGGCAATGCCCCGAAAGTCGCAATCCTTGCAAGTGAGTGAAACGAGGCGTGACCCTCCGAAAACCCGCAGCTCACGAAGCCTGCTCCCCGCACGCGCGGGGATGACCCGACCTCTGCCCTCCACGCCCGGCCGAACAAGGCCTGCTCCCCGCACGCGCGGGGATGACCCCCCCCAGATACCCCACGTCAGCCGCCGATGCGCCCTGCTCCCCGCACGCGCGGGGATGACCCCGAGATCGTCTGAGGCGCATGGACCGCTACCAGCTGCTCCCCGCACGCGCGGGGATGACCCCCTGTACAGCTCCGCGGCGGGGGTGCTGCGTACCTGCTCCCCGCACGCGCGGGGATGACCCCTGCTTGATCGTCTTGTCGGCCGGCTTGGTCAGCTGCTCCCCGCACGCGCGGGGATGACCCCTGGCCGCCCGGCCGCCCCCACGCCTCAAGGAACTGCTCCCCGCACGCGCGGGGATGACCCTGTGCCGCTGTGGCTGGTCGGCGGCGTGGTCGTCTGCTCCCCGCACGCGCGGGGATGACCCAACTGGGTCCCGAACGGGAACGCGACCGTGAACCTGCTCCCCGCACGCGCGGGGATGACCCCGGGGTCCACTCCCCGACGGCGACCTCTTCGGCCTGCTCCCCGCACGCGCGGGGATGACCCCGACCCGTTCATCCAGTTCGACACCGCAGGCATCTGCTCCCCGCACGCGCGGGGATGACCCCGAGTGCCTGCACGACTGCACGTGCTGCTCCCACTGCTCCCCGCACGCGCGGGGATGACCCCGCCCGGCTGTACGCGGTCGGCGCGGACCTGACCTGCTCCCCGCACGCGCGGGGATGACCCCACCCCCCCGGAAAGGGGAAGTTGAGTGCAGCACTGCTCCCCGCACGCGCGGGGATGACCCCGACCGAAAGGGAGGCCGCAATGCCGACCGAATCTGCTCCCCGCACGCGCGGGGATGACCCAGCGACGCCACGGCCGTCCTCCTCCCGGGGCTGCTGCTCCCCGCACGCGCGGGGATGACCCCGCCTCGCCGGCCACTTCGTCAACCAGATCACCCTGCTCCCCGCACGCGCGGGGATGACCCCGTCTTCCGCCGCAGGACCTCGACGCGGAGAAGCTGCTCCCCGCACGCGCGGGGATGACCCCGCGTGACCGTGGGCGCCGTTGACGACGCTCGACTGCTCCCCGCACGCGCGGAGATGACCCCCCCGAACACGACCAGCCCCAGGGCCTCCCCCTGCTCCCCGCACGCGCGGGGATGACCCCCGCGGTTCGGCGTCTGGGCCGTGCCCACCGTCCTGCTCCCCGCACGCGCGGGGATGACCCCTGGTTGTCCGCGGAGGCGCCGTTCAGGGTGAACTGCTCCCCGCACGCGCGGGGATGACCCCCGGACCAACATCGCCAAGGCGGTCCGGACCGACTGCTCCCCGCACGCGCGGGGATGACCCCCGCACTACCGAGGACGTCACGATCTACGTGACCTGCTCCCAGAAAACGCGGGGATGGTCCCTCGGGCGCCGGCCCGGAGAGGGCTGGTGTTCAAGACAACCTGCGGGGTAGGGGCGGCGTGGGCTGGGGTCCTGGTTCGGCCTGCGCTTTGATGGGCTGGGCGTTCAGGATGTGGGTGCTTCCCGGCGCTTTGAGCGGACGGTGCCGGGGTTGAGACGGGGTGGTTGCTGCCGACTCCGTCAGGCGGGCCGTTGCGATGCGGAGGAGGAGGTTTGCTGCCGCCGTGCGGCAGAACGGGGTGTTCGGGGTGGGTGGGTTGGCCCAGTAGAGCGGGCGAGTGGGGGTTGCGCGGTCGTGGGCGGGGTGCGGGACGCCGAGTTGGGTGTTGGTGCCGAGGCATTCGGCGTGGTGTTGGTGGGTGCGGTTCCAGCGGGTTCGGGTGGCGGGGGCGACCAAGAGGTAGTAGTTGCCGCCGCGGGGGTCGTGGATGATCGGGCCCTCCAGGGCGTCCGCGAAGGCCAGGTTTACGACGGTCGTCGTGGTGCAGCCGACTGCTGCGGCTGCGAGAGCCTGCGGGAAGCGGATCGCCTCGAAGTGCTCCCCGAGCGGGAGTACCGCCACCCCGCACGTCCGCCATGCCTTGTACGCCTCCGCCGGGTTGTGCAGCGTGCGGGCGTACCAGTCCGTGGGTGATGTTTCCTGTTGCAAGGGGCCTTCCCTACCGTCGTCGGCTCGGTGTGGCGACGACGGTAGGGGCCTGTGGAGTGGGGGAGGGGCCCGGTTTCGGCCCCTGTGTCAGGCGGCCAGGAGGCCGAGGTCGACGGCCAGGCGGCTGGCCAGGCGGCGGCGTTCCGGGGCCCGGCTTGTCGTCTCTTCCAGGACGATGACGCGGGCGAAGCCGTTGTAGCGCGTGGTGTCCGGGGCGGCCGCGTGGGCCTGCTGGAGGGTTGTCAGGGCTGCTTCGGCCTGGCCGTCCAGGTGGTAGGCGCGGGCCTGCTCGATGCGGTGCCGGGCGCGTCGCGGGCGCGACGGGATGGTGGCGGCTTCTGCCCGGGCGGCCTGGCGCGCGGCCTCGCCGCCGGAGTGCAGCTCCACGGCCACGCTGACGCCGTGCGCGCCCATCACCGCGCGGCCGAAGGACGTGATCGGGTGGAAGTAGTCGGCGGGGAGCCGTTGGGCGATCTGGTCGGCGCGCTCCCACCAGCCCCACGCCGCGCCCGTCTCTCGGCGCTTCGCGGCCGTGAGGCCGGCCTCCGCGCGCAGTGCGCCTACGAGGGCCTGGACGTGCTGGGGTGCCCGGTCCAGGTTCGGTTCGAGTAGGTGCAGGGCTTGCCGGACGACTTCGTCCGCCTCGTCGTAGCGGCCGGGACCCGAGTCGCGATGGGCCTGGGCGGACAGCCATGCGGCCACGCCGATGGCGTGCGGGTCCTCGGATTCGTGGGCCGCGGCCGTCCCGCGCTCGGCGACCCGCCACAGCAGCGACGGGTCGGGCTGGTAGGCGACGAAGAACTGGGCCAAGCAGCACGCCTCCGCCTGGAGGGCCAGGGCGGCGCGCCGCTCGGCTGCCGTGTCGGCCTGACGGACTGCCAGCTGCGTGTCGCGGATCAGCCCGGGCAAGAGTGAGCCGATCACCTCGCGGTGGTCGGGTGCCCCGTGGCGGGCGCGCCACGCGGAGTCGAGGGCGGCGCGCAGGAACTCGGGCGACGGGGCTTCGCGCGTACCGGGCGGAGCGTAGGAGGCGAGGGCGGTGCGGACGGCCGGCAGTCTGTCGTGGCCGGGGCCGAGGAAGAGGTCGGTGTGCGGCTCGGCGCCCATGTCGCCGACGAGGTCGTCCAGGCGGCGGATCCGCAGGGCCTGCGCGATGCGCAGGATCTCCGGCAGCCGCGGCATGCGCATGCTGCCCGTCTCGATCTTCTTCACCCATGACGGGTGGTGGCCGAGGAGTCCGGCCAGCTGCTCGCGGGTCATGCCGCGGCGGGTGCGGTGGATCTGGACACGTTGCCCGAACGCGACGGGATTGTCGTGCGGGCCGGGGGGAGCATCGAATGACACGGCCTTGCCCCTTCTCTGTGCAGCTCGACAGACACCGGACAGCGTAGGACGCGAGGTCGGCTGCGTGTGTCAATCCTCCTGTCCGTAAGCAGCGTTCGGGACTGGCTGCAGCGGACGAGCCGGCCTCAGATCACCGGGTACGCGTTCTGGAAGGACAGGCGGTACTCGGCCGTGTTGGCCAGGGTGGTCAGGGTGTCGTCCAGGGCCAGGAAGGCTTCCCAGTGCTCCGTGCCTGTGGCCCTGGCCAGGTGGGAGGTCAGGAGGTCCTCCAGGTCGGGGACGCGTTTGCCCTTCCAGACTTTGTCCGCCGTGCTGACCACGAGGTCCTCCACCGTGGCGGTCGGATCCGTCCAGCGGGCGTGAGTGTGCGCGAAGCGGGCCAGGTGGGGCGGGAAGCCGTGGTCGAGGAGGAGTGTGCGGCCGGCCGGTTCGTGGGCGGAGCCGGGGCCGGTGAGTTCGGCGGGGTGGAGGACCTTGCCTATGTCGTGAGTGGCCGCGCCGAACCGTACTGCCTCGCGGTCGAGCGGCAGGGTGGAGTAGGCGGGGGTGATCCAGGTTGTCAGTTCGTACGCCACGTCGTGGACCGCCCGCAGGTGTGCGGCCAGGCGCGGGGCGGCGCCCAGGGTGGTGAGGAGGTCCGGTACGGGGGCCGGGAGGGGGCGTAGGGGCGGGTCGACGGACGTGGTCAGGGCGTGGGTGAGGAGGGACGAAGGCATTCGACGAGCTTACGGCCCGCCGGTGACCGCCGGTCGCGTTCGTGCCGCCCGCGTGCGGAGAGGCCGGAGCGCCCGTGGGGCTGCCCCGCGGGGTGCCCCTTCGTACCTGGGCGTGGCGGGGGAGCGGGGCTAGCGTCGGGGCTTTGGGTGGTGGGAGGGGTGCGGTGTGTGTGAGGTGACGGTGGCCGGGGGTGCTGCCCGGGTGGGGCGGAGGGTGAGCGGGGTGGTGGGCCGGCGCGCAGGGGGAGCACGCCTACCGGGCCATGGGCGCCGGTCTCGCCGCCAACGGCAATCCGCAGGACTGATGCCTCGCGGCGTCAGTGCAGGGGGCCCGCGATGGCTCGGAGGGCGGTCAGGTGGCGGGTGTAGGCGGTGCGGCCGGCTTCGGTGAGGGAGAGCCAGGTGCGGGGGCGGCGGCCTGCCTGGCCTTTTTCGATGCCCAGCCAGCCGGCCTCCTCCAGGCGCGTCGCCTGCTTCGAGAGGGCCGAGTCCGTGATCTCCACCAGGTCGCGGACGTAGGCGAACTCGGCCTTGTCGACGCCCGCGAGCGCCGCGACGACCGACAGGCGGACCGCCGAGGTCAGGAGGGGTTCGAGGGCGTGGCGGGGGTGCCCCGGCGTGGGGGCGTGCTGGGTCGTCATGCCCGGCGCGATTCGCGGAGGGCGGCGGTCGCCGCCGGGGCGGCGCAGGCCAGGGCTGCCGCGGCCGCGAAGGGGACGCTGTCCGTGAACGCGGTCAGGCCCAGCGCGAGGCTGGCGCAGTAGGCCGCGGCCCAGGTGCCGATCACCGTCAGGTGCCTGCGGGTCAGGCCCCGCGGCACCACCGGCCGGCGTACGGCGAACACGGAGAGGGCCGTGACCGCCAGCACGTTGGCCGGCATCGTCACGGCGAGCGCAGCCGGGCCGTGCCACAGCAGGACGGCGGGGACGAGGACGAGCTGCCACGCGGCGAACAGCCACAGGTAGCGGCCGTACCAGCCCTTGCCCGCCCGTGCGGACGCCGCCTCGATCCGGGCCATGTCCTGCAGGGTGCCGACTGCGTTTGCCTGGTTTGCCGTCATTCCGTGTCCGCCCCGTTCGTTTGCCGTCCGGCATCTACTTTCCACTCTAGCAAGTAGATGCCGAAGGGGAAGGGAGGGATGCCGCCGGACGCGGCAGGGCCCGGCCGGGTCGAGCGGCCGGGCCTGTGCGGGGTGTGGCGGGGTGTCAGGCCGTCACCGTCGCCGGCTGGGGCTGGGGGGCGGCCTCGTCCCGCGTCGGCTCGTCCGCCGCCGGGCGGGTGGTGGCCGTGCGGGGGATCGCGAGGGCGGCCAGGGCGCCCAGGAGGACCACCGCCACGCCGACCCAGATCGCCGGCTTCATGCCGTCGACGAACTGCTGGGCGCTCGCCGCGGAGCCGTTGCGGACGAAGACCGTGGCCAGGACGGCGATGCCGAGCGCGCCGCCGACCTCGCGGGCCGTGGTGTTCGCGCCCGACGCAGTGCCGTACAGCTTCTGCGAGACCGAGGCGAGGACGACCGCCGCGGTCGGGGCGAAGGCGAAGCCCATGCCCGTACCGCCGACGACCATGCCGCCGACGAGGTGGGAGTACGGGGTGTTGTCCGTCGCGACCAGGGCGATCCAGCCCAGGCCGACCGCCTGGAGGAAGAGCCCGAGCGCCATCAGGCGGCCGCCGCCGACGCGGTCGGTCAGGATGCCGGCCAGCGGTGCGATGAACATCGGCATCAGGGTCCACGCCAGGGTCAGCACGCCGGCCTCCAGCGGGGTGCGGACCGGGGCGATCTGGAGGTACTGGGAGAGCAGGAAGATGGACCCGAAGACGCCGAAGTACATCGCCCCCGAGACCGCGTTGCACAGGACGAAGGAGCGCACCCGGTACAGCGACAGCGGCAGCATCGGCTCCGCGGCCCGCGCCTCCCAGGCGACGAACCCGGCGAGCAGGACCGCGCCGGCGGCGAACGCGCCGATGATGGTGGGGTCGGTCCAGCCGTCCTCGGAGCCGTTGACGATGCCCCAGACCAGGGCGACGAGTCCGCCGGTCGCCAGGACCATGCCGAACAGGTCGAGGCGCGTGCCGGCCAGCCGGCTCTCGTCGAGGACCTTCAGCACCAGCGGGACCGCGACCAGGCAGACGGGGACGTTGATCCAGAAGATCCAGTGCCAGTCGATGCCGTCGACGACGGCGCCGCCGACCAGCGGCCCGAAGGCCACGGCCAGGCCGCTGAACGCCGACCACAGCCCGAGCGCCAGGTTGCGCCTGTTGGCCGGTACGGCCTGCGCCAGCAGAGTCATCGACAGCGGCATCACGGCCGCCGCGCCGACGCCCTGCGCGGTGCGGCCGAAGATCAGCTCGGCGGTGGTGTCGCACAGGCCGCAGTAGACCGAGGCGGCGGTGAAGAGGCCGATGCCCAGGAGGAAGACCCTGCGCCGGCCGAACCGGTCGCCGAGGGCGGCGCCCGTGAGGAGCAGGCAGGCGAAAGCCAGCACGTACGCGTTGACGAACCACTGGAGGTCCTGCGTGTCCGCGTTCAGGTCCTTGGCCAGGGTGGGCAGGGCGGTCGAGACGACGAGGTTGTTCAGGGCGACCATGAACATCGGGACGCTCGTGGCGGTGATCAGCAGCCACAGGGCCGGGCGGCGGCGCCCGGCGCCGTCGTCCGCTCCTAAGGCGCCCGCGCCGCCGGGGCTCGGGCTCGGGGTCTTGCTCTGGTTCGTGCTCATCCGGGGGTCTCCAGTACGAAGGCGGGGACGGAAGACGGTCGTGCAGGGGAGGGGCCCCGACCCGGGGCGGGGGTGTCCCGGGTCGGGAGAAGAGGGGTCCGGGCGGCGTGCGGTGCGCCCGGAGGGCGCCGTCAGGCGTTCTCGGCGTCCGCGCGCAGCTGCGCGGCGAGGCGGGCGCGGGCGTCGTCCCAGTCCAGCGGGAGTTCGCCGGCGGGCAGCTCCCAGAAGGTGAAGACGGACGTGCGCATCGTGGACCGCAGCTCGCGCATGATGCCGCGGTGCGGTTCGGCCCTCGCGTAGCCGTGGATCGCCTCGCGGCTCTCCCAGGCGGACAGGGTCCAGAACGTGCGCTTGAGGGGTTCGGCGATCAGGGAGGCCTCGACGGCTCCGCGCGACGTCTTCAGCTGGGCCCAGGCCGCGAGGGCGCGGACGAAGAAGCGGGGGACGTCGGCGAGCGACTTGACCTCGAAGCGGGAGGCCATGATGTGGGTCCCGGTGTCAGCGGGGACCGGCTTGCTGCTCTTCCAGGTGAGTTTGGGCACCGTGGGGTCTCGCCTTCAGTATTGGTGAGTGGCAGTATCCATGATAGATAGTGGCACTGTCCACTAGCTAATCGAGAGTCGAAAAACAGCCGGGAGAAGGAAGAGCGATGCGTATCTCGGAGCTGAGCCGCCGCAGCGGGGTGCCGATCACCACCATCAAGTACTACCTCCGCGAGGGACTGCTGCATCCCGGACGCGCGACCGCCCCGAACCAGGCCGAGTACGACGAGTCGCACGTACGGCGGCTCCGGCTGGTCCGGGCCCTGGTCGGGGTGCGCGGGCTGAGCGTGGGCGCCGCCAGGGAGGTCCTCGGCGGCGTGTACGAGCGGGAGGGCGACCCCCACCGCGTCCTCGGCCTCGTCCTCGGCGCCACCGCCGACGCGGCGGACACCGGGGACGCGGCCGGGGCCGCGGAGAGCCCCCGCATGCCCGAGGTCGACGCCATGCTGGACGCCCTCGGCTGGCAGGTGTCCGAGGAGTCCTCCGGCAGGGCGGTCGTCGCCCGGACCCTCGACACCCTCGCCGAGCTCGGCACGGACTACGACTGGAAGCGGCTGGTCCCCTACGGCGAGCTCGCCGCACGGATCGCCGCCGTCGACCTCGACGGGATCGAGGGGATACGGGACCCGCTCGAAATGGCCGAGCGGGCCCTCGTGCTGACCGTCCTGCTGGAGCCGGCCCTCTTGGCGCTGCGCCGGCTCGCCCAGGAGCACCAGTCCGCGGTCCGCCGGGGCGCCGGGCCCGAAGGCCCGGACGCTCCCGGCGCGCCCGCGGGCGGTGTCAGCCCTTCGACTGCTCCCTGAGCTCCTTCAGAAGCTGGGCCGCGGCCTCGGCGCCCGAGGAGAAACCCGCCTCGTGCGAGCCGATCTGGTCCCAGCCCAGCTTCCTGGAGTGGAAGTACGAGCCGGCCAGCTTCAGCCGGGTCCCCTCGTTGACGTTGTATATGTCCGCCTGGAGGTTGCGGACGTTGATGTCGATGATCGGGTGCGTGTACGGGAACTCCGCGATCACCGACTCCGGGTCCACCTCCAGCGGGTAGTCCAGCGTCACGAAGTAGTCCTTCTCCGCGGTGAAGCCGTGCAGCTTGTTCATGTAGTACGCCACGTACTGCTTCGCCTCGCCGCCCGCCACGACCTGCCCGTAGTTCCAGGCCTCCCAGCGCTCCTTCGTCGCCGGCATCACCGACGCGTCGGTGTGCAGCACCACCCGAGAGGAGCTGTAGCGCACCGGCCCCAGCACCTCCTTCTGGCGGGCCGACGGGTTCTCCAGCAGCGCCAGCGCCTCGTCGGCGTGGGTGCCCACGACGACGTAGTCGAACGTCTCGCTGCCCTTCGCCGTCGTCACCGTGACGCCGTCCGCATCCTGCCGGATCGACGTCGCCGGCTCCGCCACGCGCAGGTCGCCGCCGATCGCGGCGATCGCCTTGCGCACGTACGAGATCGAGCCGCCGCCGACGGTCCGCCAGTCCACCTTGCGGCCGCCGAGCCCGCCCTCGTCGTGCCCCAGGTAGAAGGCGATCACCGTCGAGGCCGGGATCTCCCAGATCAGCTCCGCCGGCACCGACCACACCGCCGAGCACAGCAGGATCACGTACGAGTAGCGGAACGCCTGGCTGTAGCCGCCCCGGTCGAGGTACTCGCCCAGCGGGATGTCCGCCTTCTTGCGCAGGAAGTCGCGGCGGCCCTCCTCGTGGAAGCGGCGCGCCTCCCGCCAGATCGTGACGAACTCCTCCGAGTAGCGGCCGACGACCTCCTCCTCGGCCAGGTCCAGCTCACGCGTGCCGTACTCCAGCCCGCTGTCCAGGTCGAAGAAGTTGAAGCCGCCCAGGTGCTCCACCGCCTCCACGCCCAGCTCCTCGAAGAAGCCGAACAGGTTCGGGTAGGCGGGGCGGTTGAAGACCACGAAAGCGGTGTCGATGCCGAGGATGCGGCCGTCGTCCTCCACCTCCACGGTGTTGGCGTGCCCGCCGAGCCGGTCCTCCCGCTCGAACACGGTGATCTGCGCGTGCTCGCGCAGGTGGTAGGCAGCGGAGATCCCGGCGACGCCGGCGCCGACGATCGCGACGCGGGGAGTGGGATTCTGCGACATGGAAACGTCCTTCACAGTCGTTGCGGCGATGTCAGATGCGGGCGGCGGAGGAGTCGGAGGTCCGCTTGGCGAGCGGGAACTGCCAGAGCGAGAACAGCCGGTCCTCCCGGTGCAGATGCCGCAGCACCTGCATCACGTCGTCGACCACGGACTGGTCCGTGACCGCCTCGTGCGGGTACAACTCCCTGCGTACGCGCTCCAACTGGAGCAGCAGTAGAGCGGGGTTGGGGAGCGGGGCCTCGAGTACCCCCTGCGAGTGAACGTACGACAGCACGACCGCCGCCGCCGCGTGCACCAGGCAGTACTCCTTGGCCAGGTCGAACAGCTCCGGCGACTGCCCGTAGCCCCGGCCCAGCCGCGCCTTCAGCTCCCGCGCCCGCCCGTGCAGCGCGCCCGCGCGCCCCACCAGCTCCTCGGCGGTGTCCGCGGCGGCCAGCAGCCGCTCCCGGTCCGTGCCCGCGGCCGCGTCCGCGAGCTGCCGCAGCCGGCGGATCCCGTCCGGCGCGGCCAGCACCGCGTCGTCCAGGCCGCCCCGGCTGAACAGCTCCTGCTTCCACGGCGCGTACGGCGGCAGCTCCGCGTCCATCCCGAACAGCGTCGCGGCGCGCTCCTCGGCCACCGCCACGGCCGCCGGATCCGGGTCGGCCGCCGAGGCCAGCAGGCTGCCCAGCTGGTGGCCCAGGTTGCGCAGGTTCACCACCGTGTTGCCGTCGGCGATGTCGGTGATCAGGATGTCGCGGACCATCTTCTGGTGCATCCCGTAGTGCGGGTGGTCGCGGACGAACGTCCGCGCGCCCAGCACCACCGTCAGCTGCGACAGTGTCCGCTGGAGCTTCGTCGGCACCAGGTACTTCACCACCGACGACCACACGCTGACCTGCTCCGGAGCCGCCTGCAGGCTGCGCGTCGCCCCCAGGAACACCGCGTCCGCCAGCATCAGGTCCGCGAACGCCTCCGCCAGCTGGCGCCGCGTGTACGGGACGTCCGCGACGGTGTCGCCCAGCAGCACCCGGTTCTCGGCGAAGTCCACCGCCAGGCGCAGGCTCGTGTCCACGGCCGCCAGCGCCAGGTGCATCAGCACCACGCGGGCCGTCTGGCTCGCCTTCAGGGCGATCTCCAGGCCCTCGCCGCGGCGCCCCAGCATCGCCGAGTCCGGGACGAACGTCCCGTCGAAGCGGACCCCGCTGAGGTCCAGCGCCCGCACCCCGTACAGGTTCTCGAACGGCGTGTCCTCGATCGTGCCCGGCTCCGCCAGCCACTTGTCGACCACGAACAGCGAGTACGCGGCCGGGCCCGGCCGCTCGCCCGTCCGGGCGAACACGACCATCTTGTCGGCGACCGTCGCGTTGCCGATCGGCCACTTCTCGCCGTACAGCCGCCAGCCGCCCTCCACGCGTTCGGCCCGCACCTCGTTCGCCACCAGGTCGCTGCCGTGCACCCGCTCCGACAGGCCCCACGACATCGAGCTGCCCCGCCGCATGTCCGCGATCAGCGAGCGCTTCTGCTCCTCCGTGCCCGTGATCCACGCCGGCATGAAGCTGAGGTTGTTCAGCGCCGTCCCGACCGCGGTGGACGGGTCGCGGCGCGCCACCAGGCGCATCAGGTTGACCCCGGTCTCCACGTTGCCCGCGAGGCCGCCCTGCTCGGCCGGCAGGCCCCGCAGGTGCGCGCCCCACCGGCGCAGCAGGTTCACGTAGTGCACCGGGTAGGCGCCGCTCTCGTCGAACTCCAGCACCCCGGTGAACGGCATCCGGCTGTCCGGGTCGTGCGGGTCGCCGAGGTACTCCTCGAGCTCCGCGGCCAGCGCGGTCAGATCGGACTTGGACATCAGGACTCTTCCCGTCGGTTCGTGGCCAGCCGCACCGGCAGCGCGGTGAACAGCAGGCCGGACTCCCTCAGCGCCAGCGCCGCGTCGAGCGCCGGCTCCAGCACCGCGCCCCGCCGCCGCGGGTCGGTGCCGTCGGCGCGGGCCAGCAGATAGCCGAGGACCGCGCCCAGCCAGCCGGCCGAGCCGGGCTCCGTCCCGTACAGGGAGCGGTCGCGGTTGGCCCGCCACAGGTGGACCGCGCAGCCCGCCGCGTGCAGCCACGCGTACCGCTCTGCCGCGTCCACCAGCGCGTTCGGGTCGGCGCCCGGCCCGCGGGCCGCGCGGGTCAGCCCGCCGAGCCCCGCCACCGCGCCCGCCAGCTCCTCCACCAGCGCGGCGACCGGCGCGGCGGACGGGTCCGCCGCCAGCGCCGCCGACACCTCCGCGGCCGCGCCCGGCAGGGCCGCCAGCACCGGGTCCGCGCCCCGCGCGAACATGTCGAGCCGGCCCGGCTCGTACGCGGGCAGCCCGGCGTCCAGGGCGAACACCGCGGACAGCGCCTCCGCATCGGCCGGAGCCGAGGCGCCGCCCTCGGTGAGGGTGGGCACCTGGCCGGCGTACGACTTCAGGTTCGCCAGGGTGCTCGCGTCGATCACCCGGACCACCGCCGTGTCCCGCTGGAGCTTCTGGAACAGCCCCGCGCCGCCCTCGCCCTCCCGCAGGACCGAGCGGGTCGCCAGCACCGCGCCCGCCCGCCGGACCAGCTCCTCGCAGGACTCCGCGACCACGTGCTTGGCCGCGGGAGCCCACACCGAGAACGCCTCCGGCACCACGTGCACCCCGCGGGCCGCCGTCAGCGCCGACACGTCCGCCGCGAGGAGGGCCGCCGCGGCGACCGACAGCTCGCGCCGCGGCCACGGCGACGACGCCAGCACCGCCCTGCCGACCTTCCGGACGGCCGCGAAGTCCAGGGCGATGCGGACGGCGCTGTCCGCGATGCCCAGGCTGCCGGCCATGCTCATCAGGCGGACCGCCTGCTGCGCCTTGACGGCCGCCTCCAGGCCCTCGCCCTCCCGGCCGACACGCGCCCCGTCCGGCACCCGCAGGCCCGTGAACCGCAGCCGCGCCAGGTCGATCCCGCGCATGCCGTTCGTCGCGGCCGCCGGCAGTCGCTCCAGCTGCCCCGCCGGGACGTCCCGCAGGTCCAGCAGGACCGCCGAGAACGCCCCGGGACCGCGGGCCCCGGTGCGGGCGACCACGTACACCGCCTCGCACCGCAGGCCCAGCCCGACCATCCACTTCTCGCCGTCCAGCACGCCGTCCGCGCTCAGCGCGACCTCGTTGGCCAGCAGGTCGCTGCCGTGCGCCGCCTCGGTGAGCGCGAAGCCCACCGCGCCGCCGCCGCGCAGGACCTCCGCGGCGAGCTGCTGCTGCTCCACGCTGCCGTGCAGCTGCAGGCAGGTCGCCGCGATGATGCTGAACATCGTGCCGGGCATGATGTTGACGTCCCGGCGGGCCGCCGACCGCACCAGCGTCAGGCTGCGGTCGAACGACTCGAACGTGCCGCCCCACTCCTTGGGCAGGTAGTTCAGGTGGAACCCGGCCCGCGCCAGCTCGGCGCAGAACTCCGCCGGGAACGCGTCCCGCTCGTCGCGGCCGACGGCCGCCGCGAACCCGTACGGATTCGCGTCGTCCGCCGGGTCGCCGAGCAGCGCCTCCAGCTCCTCCGCACCGCGCACGCTCACGGCATCCCCGCCGAGGTCTCCAGCGGCACCGGCCGGTAGTCCGCGGCGGACGCCGGCACATGCACGCCCGCGTTGCGCAGCTGGTTCAGCCGGGTGTGGAAGGCGGCACCCCGCATCAGGTGGTGGGCCACCTCGGCGACCCGGCGGTTGCCGGGCGTCTTGAGGTAGCTGCCGGTCACCCAGTCGTTGAAGCTGCCCATGGCCGGCCCGCACCACACCTGGTAGTCCATGGCACGATCGGCGTCGCCGACGACCGCCCACCGCGAGGCCATGCCCAGGTACCAGCGGAACACCAGGGCCATCTTCCGCTTCGGGCTGTCGGCGGCGCGGGCCAGCTGCTCGGGGTCGCGGCGGGTGAAGTACCTCACGCACTCCTGCCAGACGTCCTCCAGCGGCCGCCGGAACACCTGCGACTCCAGCTTCGCCCGGTCGGCGGCCGGGATGTCCTCCAGCCCGTCGTACGCCTGGTACAGCTCGTACAGGCGGCGGGCGCGCATCGGGAAGAACGTGCCCTTCTTCAGGACCTGGAGGTCCACGCCCATCTCGAACATGTCGGCCGCCGGGGCCATCTCGCAGTCCGCGATGCCCGCCTCCGCGAGCATCGCCTTCGCGGCGGTGGAGGCGCCCGACTCCAGGCAGGACTGGTTCACCGAGCCCGTCACCGCGTACGCGGCGCCCATCGCGAAGGCGGCCGCCACCGCGACCGGGGTGCCCAGGCCGCCGCCGGCGCCGACCCGGATCGGGACGGCGTAGCGGTACTCGCGCTGCACGTTGTCGCGCAGCCGCAGGATCGACGGCAGCAGCGCGGGCAGCGGCCGCCGGTCGGTGTGGCCGCCCGAGTCGGCCTCGACGGTGATGTCGTCGGCCAGCGGCAGATGGCGGGCCAGCTCGGCCTGCTCCGCCGTGACCAGCCCCTGCTCCAGCAGGGCCGCGACCAGCGCGGCCGGCGCCGGGCGCATGAACCGCTCGGCGGTCTCCGGCCGGCTGATCTTGGCGATCAGCCGGTTGTCGGCGGCGATGCGGCCGTCCTCGTCCCGGCGCAGCCCCGCCAGGCGGTAGCGCACCACGTGCGGGGTGAGGTCCATGTACGCCGACGCCTCGACGCAGCGCACCCCGTGCCGCAGGAACAGCTCGACGGCCTCCCGCTCCAGCCGGTCCTCGCTCGGGCTGTGGATCAGGTTCACCGCGAACGGCAGGCCCGGGATCTCCGCGGCGAACCGCGCCAGCGCCGCCTCGATGTGCTCGGGCAGCAGGCCCGCCGCGCCGAAGGAGGCCAGGAAGCCCTCCCGGGCGAGGGCGACCACCATGTCGGCGGAGGCGATCCCGCCCGCCATGGCGCCCGCCATGTACGCGTACTTCACCCCGTGCGCCGCGCGGAAGGCGGCCGAGCCGAGCCGCTCCGGCGGGAGCGGCTGCGCGGCGGCCAGCAGGGGCAGGCCGTCGCCGTCGGCGGTCGCGAAACCGCCGGCCGCGGCGCCGATGCCCTCACGGGTGACGGTGATGAAACACGGGTGGTCCAGATCGGCCAGCACCTGGTAGATCCCGGCGGGGTCGATGCTCGGGTTGCGCTCTCCGTACCACCGGAGAGGGGTCTCGAGAGTGTCCATGGGGAAACGAAGCTCCTTGGGCTCAGCTGTCGGGCCGTCAGGCCTCGGTGGAACGGACCTCGATGGCCACGTCGGTGAGTTCGTAGATGCGCAGTCCCGGCTTCGACAGCTCGGCGTCGGCGATGAGCAGCAGGCGGCCCTCCTCGCGGCGCACCTCCTTGACGTGCACGTCGAAGGAGAGCTCCTTGTCGTGGCGCAGGATCTGGCCGCGGTACTTCCAGGACATCTCCACCCCGGTGGCCATCGCGAAGCGCGGCCGCTCGAAGCCCTCGGCGAGGTTCTCCTCGATCACGTACAGGCGCATCGCCTGGAGGATCGCCTCGACGCCGAGCGAGCCGGGCATCACGGGGTCGCGGTGGAAGTGGCAGTCGAAGTACCACTCGTCGGGCCGGATCGCCCGGTGGCCGTGCAGGTAGCCGCGGCCGTGCCGGCCGCCGCCCTCGACCAGGTCCACCCGGTCGACGAGCGCGTACCGGCCGCCGGGCAGGTGCAGGTGGCCGCCGGACGGGTCGGTGAAGGCGGGCGCGCCCTCGGGGAGCTCGATGCGGCGGACCTTCGCCGGGTCGACCTCGTTCGTCTCGATCCAGGGGGCGACGTACTTGCCGTTGTCCAGGCCCACCTGGTTGGCCAGGGCCGCGTCGCTGAAGTAGCCGAACAGCGACTCGCCCGTGTAGAAGACCTCGCCGTCGGCCGACAGCTCGTACGAGAAGTTCTGCAGGACGGCGCCGGTGACGGCGCTGGTCATCAGGAGCTTGGAGTGGTGGCGGATGGTCTTGCCCCGCAGGTCGATGTCCTTGACCAGGGTGGCGCGGCCGTCCAGGTTGCGGATGGCGTACTGCTCGTCGGTGTTCTTCAGGGTGGCGCCGAGGTAGTAGCCGAGGAAGATCGCCGCCTGGAGCGAGCTCTCCATGTAGACGGCGTTCGGCATGTGCGGGTAGGAGTTCTCCTCGTAGTACCAGGCGTCGGCGGGGGAGTCGTACTCGGTCACCATCTCCGAGCCGGGGCCCAGGTCGCCGCGGGTGCCCTTGAGGGACATGACGCGGTCGACGAACTGGAACGCGCCGTTCGGGATGTAAGGGGCCCGGCTGGTGCGGTAGACCTCGAACTCGGGGCCCATCGCGATGTCCAGGTCGCCCTTCGCGGCGTGCGCCAGGTGCATCTCGTTGATCATGGCGGCCTCGCCGCTGCGGTTGCGGCGGCCCAGGAACTGCGGGATGCCGCCGGCCTCCGGGCGGTACGGGGTCCCCGGCTTCTCGCGGACCTGGAGGCCGAGGTTCTTCATCCGGATGACCGGCAGGTCCCCTATGTAGATCAGCACGTCCGCGATGACCGTGGCGCGCGGCAGGAGCGTCAGCTCCATGACCTCGACCTCGTAGCGGATCTGCGTGTGCTTCTGCGTGATCTGGCCGCGGACCTGCACCTCGATCGGGGTGTCCGTGACGCACTGGAACGCGGCGTCCGGGAGGGTCAGGTGCATGCCCTGGTGCAGGAGGTAGATCTGGAGGAGCTGGACCGCGCCCTCGGCGACGAGGGAGCCGGCGAGCACCGGGTCGTCCGGGAAGTGGCACTCGAAGTACCAGGCATCGGGGCTCAGGTTCTTCACGGCGCTGAGCGTGCCGAGGCCGCGGGGGCCGCCCTTGCGGTCGATGGTGACCTCGTCGACCATGCGGAGCTTCTCGACGGGCAGTCGCAGGGCCGGGTTGATGCCCGGGTCCTGGGCGTGGTCGGGGCCGAACACGTCGCCGGGGCGGCCCTGGGCGAGCAGCTCCAGGTCCTCGGCGGTGAGGTGGTTCTTGTCGGTGTAGGCGAGCGGCTTGAAGTACCCCTTGGGCAGGGCGGCCCGCTCGGCCTTCTCCTTGTCGGTCATGACCACGCCGATCGGGGTCTCCAGCTCGGCGGCGCTGAAGAAGCCGGCGCAGGCGTCGTGCAGCTCCAGGATGAGCTCGCCGTCGGCGTAGCACTTGTAGCTGAAGAAGAAGAGCGTGGTGTCGCCGTTGTGCACGAACCGGTCGATGGAGATGTCGTACTTGAGGGTCTGGCCGACGCGCGGCAGGTTGCCGCGGAAGACCAGCGTGCTGTCGAGGAGGCGGTAGACCCGCTCGCCCTTGTTGCGGAAGTCGATGCCGAGGTAGCTGACCAGCAGCAGGTCGCACTGGCCGGCCTCGACGGTGACGGCCGGCGGCACGCCCCCGTCGACGGCGTACCAGGCGTCCTCGGGGACGTCGTACTCCGTGGTGATCTTCGCGGGCTTGAACTCGTGCGTGGTGCCGGACAGGGCGGTGACCCGGCTGACGAAGTGGTACGGCTCGGCGGGCAGCCGGACGCGCTGGGCGTAGCCGTCGATGACGCCGAACTCCGGGCCGAACACCTTGGCGACGCTGCCGACGGCGAACTCCATCAGGTCCGCCTCGTCCCAGATCACCCCGTCCGGCTTCCGAGCGGGGGCGGCCGGGGGCAGGACGGCGCTCGCCTCGACGACGCGCGGCGCGGGCGGCTGCGGCAGGGCGGCCGGCGCCGGCGGCGCGGCCGGCAGCGCCGCCCGGGCGGGCGCGGCGGGCACGGCGGGTGCGGCGGGCGCGGCGCTCACCGGGGGAACGCCCCCGGCGGTGGCCGGACCGCCCTCCAGCAGGGACTCCGCGCGGCTGAGCGCGGACTCCTGCAGGATGCGCTGGGTCTCCATCACCACCGCGTGGGTGGAGACCATCTGCCGGCGGATGTCGCGGACCAGGTCGGCGGCGGCCGCGGCCGCGTCGCCGGAGGCGGCGGGGGCCGGGGCGGCCTGGGCGGACCGGGACGGCGTACGGCGGGCGGCGGCCCGGGCGGGCGCCGGCGCCGGCAGCGGGGAGCCCTGCCCGGCCGGGGCGCCCGGGGCCGCGGGCGCGGCGGGGGCGGCCGGCTCGGCGGCGGCGGGCTGCACGGCCGCGGGCACCGGGGGCGCCCACGGAAGGAAGGAGATCGGCTCGCCGTCGAAGGCGATGACCTCCGGATCGGCCAGGGTCGGGTCGGCAGGCATGAGGCGTGGGTCCTCCGGCGGTACGGACGGGACGGGTGCGGGTGTTGCCGCGGCCGACGCCGCGGCCGGAGCAGGGGCGCCCGGACGGGCAGGTCTGCCGGCGGCCGGGGCGGCCGTACCGGTGGAACGCGGCCCGGCGGGCGCGGAGCCGGAGCCGGCTGAGCCGGCGCCTGCGGCGCCAGGTCGACCGGCGCTCCCGGTGGCCGGACCGGCGGAACCACCGCCGGCGGCCGCAGCGGAGGCGGACGGCGTGCGGTTCGCGGCCGGCGGGCCGGCGGGACCGCCGGCGGGAGACGGCGCGGAGTCCGCGGCCGACTCCCCGGCGGGGCCGTCGGCGGGAGGCGGGACGGCACGTCCACCGCCGGGCGAGCCCGAGGCACCGGGCCCGGGCGCCGCGGCGGTGCGTCCGGCGCCGTCCTGGGCTGCCCCGCGCGCCGCGGTTCCCGGCGCGGTCGGTGCGGTGCCCGCGGAGCCCGGTCGGCCGGAGTTCCCGGCGGCCGTGGCGGCGCGCGTGCCGTCGGGCAGGGGCGCAGTGGATGCGGCGAGGGGGCCGGCGGCGCCGGCCGCGGTGACGCCTGCGGCGACGCGCGACGGTACGGGGACGCCGCCGCCCACCCGGAAGCGGGAGTTGCGGGCCGCCAGCACCGGCACCGGCTCGTCGGCGGCCGCCAGCAGCGGCTCCAGGTCGACGGCGAGGCCGTGCCCGACCAGCCGGGCGACCAGCTGCGCCACCGACCGGGCGGTCGGCACGCCGCGCCGGTCCACCGGCACGGCGACGTGCCGAGCCGAGCCGAGGGTGTCCTTGACCCACCGCGAGCAGGTCGAGCTCGGCCCGACCTCCAGGAAGTAGCGGAACCCCCGGTCGTAGGCGCCCCGCACCAGCCGCGGGAAGTCGATCGCGGAGCGCAGCGTGTGCGCGATCCGGCGGCTGACCTCCTTGCGGTCCAGGTCCCGGATCGCCTCGTAGTCGTACGCGCTGAACAGCTCCAGGCCGCCCGTCGAGCCGGTCGGGTAGTCGTTCAGCCCGGCCAGCCCGTCGAGTTCGGCGTCGACCGCCGGGCAGTGCATCACGGCGTTGACGGGCGACCGGGCCGCCGGGCAGCCCAGTTCCGCGATCAGCGCCCGGCACTGCGCCGGATCGCCCGCGACCACCAGCTCCTTCGGGGTGTTGACGTGCGTCAGGTACACCCGGTCATAGCCTCGGGCCAGCGCGGCCCGGACGGTGTCCGCGTCGGTCAGCAGCACGTGGCTCGCCCACACGTCCGCGTCCGGGGTGTCCTCGGACAGGCCCCACAGCTCGCGCACGGTGCGCCGCGGCCCGCACAGCCGGTCGTGGAAGAGCGGCGTGTTGCTGATCAGGTCGTCGCGGCGGCCCTCCGGCAGCCAGCACTCCGTCGCGAACAGCATGCTCGACTCGCCGAGGCTGTAGCCGAAGCCGCCGTGCGCGGTGATCCCGAGGACGCCGCGGACCAGGTCCGTGTACAGCATCGCGAAGCTGGTGCCGGTCGCCAGCATGAACGGGATGTCCTCGCCCAGCGAGGCCTCCAGCTCCATCAGCTCCCGCCGCCCGGGCGCCGCCTGCGTCCGCGGGTACAGGGCCGCGGCGCGCATCAGCCGGGCCGGCTCGTCCGCCTGCCCCTCGAACCGGTCGAGCAGCCCCGGGAACGCCCGGAAGAAGTCCTGGCCCAGCCCCGGGTAGGAGTTGAACGCCCCCGGGTAGACCAGCGCGACCCTGCCGTCGGGGCCGATCGGGGCGGCCGTGGAGAAGCTCCCCGCCGGCGTCGCCCACTCCCCGCCCCCGGCGTGCACGCCCGGCAGGTCCCGCACGGCCAGCTCCAGCTGGGCGAGCAGCTCCTCCCGGTCCCGCCCGACGAGCACCGCGCGCACCGGCTTGCCGGCGAGCGTGCCGGCGGCCGCGCGGGCGAGCTCGTACGGGTCGCGGCCCTCGGCCACCAGGTCCCGGTGCAGGGCGACCAGCATGAGCAGGTCGTCCGCCGAGTCCGCGGCCAGCGGCAGCAGCACCGGCCCGTCCGCGCGCCGCCAGTCCGCGGCGCTGACCGCGCCGCGGGTGGTGTCGGAGGACAGCACCATGTGGCCGTGGGCGCCGCTGCCGCCGAGGAAGCTGACCGCCGCGTACCGGCGGCTGTCCTTCCGGGTACGCAGCCACGGGCGCGAGGCCGTCGGCACGTACAGCCCGGACGCCGCGAAGTCCTCCGCGAGGTCGCCGGCCGGGCGCTGCCAGCCGCGCGTGCCCGGCACGTAGCCGTGGTGCAGGCCGAGGACGGAGCGGATCAGCCCCGCCATGCCCGCCGCGCAGCCGGCGTCGCCAACCTGCGCCTTGGCGCTGCCCAGGGCGGCGCTCGCCGTGCCCGCCGGGTACACCGCGGCCAGCGCCGCGATCTCCGCCCGGTCCTGGGCGGCGGTGCCGCCCGCGTGCGCCTCGACGCAGCCGATGTCGGCGGCGGTGACGCCCGCCTCCTCCAGCGCGGCCGAGGCCGCCGCCGCGAACGCGCCGGCGTCCGCCTCCGGCAGCTCCCCGTCGACGGGGTCCGCGTACCGGATGGCGAGGGACTCCAGGCGCGCGTACACCCGCGCACCCGGACCCGCCCCGCCGGGGCGGGTGACGACGACCGCGCCGGCGCCCTCGCCGATGCGGCGGCCCTGCCCGCCCTCGCCGAAGGTCAGGCCGGCCTCGGCCACCGCCTCCGGCGTCAGCAGCATGTTCTCCGCCGAGCCCGCCAGGTCGACCGCACCGACCAGGACGGCCTCGATGCTCGGGTCGAGCAGCAGCAGCCGCGCCACCTCGAGCGCCTCGGCGGTGCCCGAGCCGTCCGCGGAGACCGTGAACGACGGGCCCGTCAGGTTCCACAGCGAGGAGATGCGGCTCGCCATCACGTTGCCGATGTAGCTGAGGACCTCGTTCGCGACGATCGGGTCGACGACCGCGTCCCGGCCGACCGCCGTCAGCTTGGACAGCACCTCCTCGTCGACCGGCACCCCGGCCCGCTCGAACTCGGCGCGCAGGAACTGCCCGAGCCGGTAGCGCGTCAGCCGCAGGTGCGTCGCCGGCTCCATCTCCATCGCGACGACCACCGCGATGCGGCGCGGCTCGGGCGCGGCCCGCCCGGCCGGCACCGCCCGGCTGTAGCCGGCGTCCAGCAGCGCCTCGTCGGCGACCTTCGTCGCCAGCGCGTGCTGGAGGTTGTACGTGCGCAGGTCCGTCGGCGGGATCTTCTGGTCGATCGGGTCGATGCCGACGCCGTCGACGAACGCGCCGTGCGGCAGGGCGTCCGGCGACACCCCGGCCGCCGCCTCCAGGGAGCCGCCGCGGGTGCCGTCCAGGCCGCGCCAGCGCCGCTCGGGCAGCGGGACCAGCGCGTCCTCGCCGCCGTACACGGCCCGCTCGAAGGAGTCGACTCCGTCCAGCGCGCCGAAGTGCGCGCCGAGGCCCACCACGTCGAGCGCGGGCAGCGCCGCCGCCGGCTCCTCCGCCGGGGCCTCGCCGCCGGTGTGCTGCGACAGCACCACGTGCGCGTTCGTGCCGCCGAAGCCGAACGCGGACACCGCGCCGCGGCGCGGGCCCGGACCGGACGGCCAGTCGCGGCCGGCGCGCACCAGGTTCGCGGAGCCGACCCGGCCGTCCTTGGAGGACACCGGCTGCTCCACGCCGATCGTCGGCGGGATGTGCCCGTTGCCCATCGCCAGGACGACCTTCAGCATGCTGCTGAGGCCGGCGACGGTGAGCAGGTGCCCGATGTTGCCCTTGACCGAGCCGATCAGCGGGGTCCGGCCGGCTGCGCCGAAGAACTCGGCGACCGATCCGGCCTCGGTGGCGTCGCCGATCGGCGTCCCCGTCGCGTGGCACTCCAGGTAGTCGATCGCCGCCGGGTCGACGCCCGCCTGCGCGTACGCCAGTTCGTACGACTGGAGCTGGCCGCCGCCCTGCGGGACGAGGAGGTGGCGGCCCGCCCCGTCGTTGGTCAGGCCGATCCCGTCGACGACCGCGTGGATGGTGTCGCCGTCGCGGAGCGCGTCCGCGAGCCGCTTCACGGCGACCATGCCGGCGCCCTGGCCGGTCAGGATGCCGCCCGAGCGGTCGTCGAACGGCTGGCTGAACCCGTTGCGCGGGTACGCCTGGAGGTCCGAGAACGACAGGTGGATGAGGGTGGGGTCCGGGGCGCACACGCCGCCCGCCAGCACCAGGTCGGCCTGTCCGGCCGCCAGGTGGTCGCAGGCCAGCTTGAGCGCGTACAGGGCGGACGAGCAGGCCGCGTCGAGGGCGTAGCGGGGGCCGCCCAGGCCCAGCGCGGCCGCCGCCACGCCGACGGGGGAGCCGCTGACCCGCAGGTCCTGCGGGTTCAGGGACGCCGCGTCGATCTGCAGGGCCTTGTCGGCGAGCGCGCCGAGCGCCGGGTGGCCGGCGTCGCGGAGGCCCTGGAGGACGGCCTCCTGCACGAGCGGCACGCTGACCTCGGCCGAGGCGAGGGTGGGGAAGGAGTAGTTGCCCAGGATCAGACCGGTGCGGGCGAGGACCTCCGGCCGGTCGGCGTGGCCGCTGTCCCGCAGCGCCTCCCGCGCCACGTGCAGCGACCAGTGGAAGATCCGGTCGAGGCCGGCGAGCTGCCCGGCGTCGAGGCGGTAGCCGGTCGGGTCGAAGGCGAAGTCGGTGATGAAGCCGCCCCGGCGGCAGTAGATCTCGTGCTGGGGGTCGGTGTCCCGGGGGTCGAGGGCGGGGCCGAAGACCTCCTCCCCGCCCTCCCTGCGGCTGTCCGTGCCGGAGCTGAGGTTCTGCCAGAACTCGGCAGGCGTCCCCGCTCCGGGGAACAGGCAGGAGAGGCCGACGATCGCGTACTTGCTCATGAGAGCTGTGGGGTCCCTTCTGAGGGGCGGCCGGCCCGGACGGGCGCACGGTGCGGGTACCGTCCGGGCCGACACGACCGCTTGCGTCGGATACGGAGCGGAATCAGCCGCTGGTGCCGTTCCGGGTGGCGAACTTCGCCGCCAGCTGCGGGGCGGAGACCACCGACACGTTGTCGAAGCGGGTCAGGACGCGTCCGTCGGGCGCGCAGGCCGTGATGGTGAGCGAGGAACTGGTGCCGTTGCTCGCCGCGGTCGGCTCCACCACGATCAGGAACGGCTCGCCGTCCGGCAGCGGGTGGTGCAGGTCGGCGCGGCCCACCGAGAGCGGCAGACCCGACGTCCCGCGGAACAGCTTCACCCACACCAGCCCCGCCTGGAGCAGCAGGTCGGCCGTGCCGGGCGCGTACCGGGAGCCGCCGTAGGCGCCGCCGTCGGGCCGGTGCTCGGCCAGCGAGGCCTCCAGCACCAGCCGGGACTCCGCCTCGGCCAGGATCCGGCGCACCCCGCGCAGGGACGGGCCGTGGAACAGGGTGCCGTCGGCGTACAGGAATCCGGCGTCCCGGCCGGTCCCGGCCGCCGGCAGCCCGGCCACCGCCGGCACGTCGGCCGCGGCGCCCGTCTCGACGACCGCGCCGTAGTGCGGCCGCGGGCCGCCGTCGGCGCCGGTCGAGCGGATCGCCGCGCCCAGCGTGTCGCCGGACGGGGTGAGGGTGAGGGAGATCCGGGCCGGCTCGGTGCCGTCGAAGACGATGCCCTTCTGGACGGTGAAGTCCCGGACCCGGCGCACCTCCTGGCCCGTCGTCCGCTCGGCCGCGCCGATAGCCCAGCCGAGGGCGACCGCCGCCGGCAGGACCGCCGCGTCACCGATGACGTGGTCCCCGATGATCGGGTCCCCGGCCAGCGCCTCCAGCGACCGCTCCACCGTCACCGGCGCGCCGCTCGCGGGACGCTCCGGCTCGGACAGCGGCGTCGTCGGCCCGAGGACGGTGACGACGTCGTCCGCGCGGCCCGCCGAGAACTGCTCGGCGAACATCCTCGCCCCGGTCTCCACGGGGATCAGGACGATGCCCCGCTCCTCGAAGATCGCCTTGACCTGCGGGGAGACCATGCCGCTCTCCCACGCCCCCCAGTTCAGGGAGGTGATGTGGGCCTGCGGGTTGCGCTGCTTGAACGACGACGCCCAGGCGTTCAGCACCTCGTTCGCCATGGCGTAGTCCGACTGGCCCTGGTTGCCGAAGAACCCGGCGACCGAGGAGAACAGCACCGCGTGGCGCAGCGCCCCCTCGGGCAGTGCCGCGGCCACCGAGCGCAGCCCGGCCAGCTTCGGCGCGAAGACCCGCTCGATCTCCGAGGCCTTCTTGTTCGCGATGAGCTGGTCGGCCAGTACGCCCGCACCGTGCACCAGGCCGGTGACGCGCTCCCGGTACGGGGCCAGCGCGGCGGCCGTCGCGGCCCCGTCGGTGATGTCCGCGGCGAGGTACTCGACCTCGCTGCCCGCGGCCCGCACCTGCTCCAGCGTCGCCCGGATCTCGCGGGCGCCGACGACCGCACCGCTGAGCTGCTCCACCCGCTTCGGGGTCGGCTTCTCACCGGCCGCCTTCAGGTGCGCCGCCGCCGCGCCCTTCAGCGCGGACTCCGCCACGCCGCGCGCCCACTCCGGCTCGTCGGCCAGCGGGGTGCGGCCCAGCAGGAGCAGACCGGGCCGGTACTGCCGGGCCAGCTCGACGACGCAGGCGGCGGTGATGCCGCGGCCGCCGCCGGTGACGACCAGCAGGTCGTCCGGGCCGAGCTGCGGGACGTCGGTTCCGGCGGCCCGCAGAGGCTGCTCGGCGACGGTGAGGCCGACGCGGCGGGTCCCGTCGTGGCCGACCTGCACGGTGTCGGCGACGGCGTCGGACGCCTCGTCGACGACGAGCGCGGCGGCCGTCTGCGCGTCCAGCGCCGGCGCCAGGTCCACGGCCCGGCAGAACACCGCCGGGGCCTCCACGGCGAGGGTCTTCACCAGGCCGGCGACACCGCCCGCCGGGACCTTCTCCTCGGGCACCCCGCCGAGACCGAAGCGGCCGTCGAGCCGGGTGGCGGTGACGAACGCGGCGCGCCCGGAGGCGGCGGCGGCGCCGAGCGGCTCGACCGCGTGCTTGGCGACGAGGAGGGTGTGCGCCAGCCGGCGCACCCCGTCCGACCAGTCGCCGCCGTCGGCGGCGGACACGTCGACGACCAGGCTGACCCGGTCGGCCAGGACCGGTTCGATCCGCTCGGCGAGCTCGGTGACGCCCCAGCCGGACAGGGCGTGGTCGGTCACACCGGTGATCCGCTCGGCGACCCCGGGAAGCCGCAGCACGTGCACGCGGCGGCCGGAGCCGGCGAGCCGGGCGGCGACGGCCGCGGCCAGCTCGGAGCCGTCGTCGACGACGAGGGCGGCGGAGCCCTCCTCGTACGCGCCCACCAGCAGGTCCGGCGTGGGCAGGGCCGTCAGCGCGGCCTGCGCCCGGCCGATGCCCGCCTTGGGCTGCGGGGCCGCGTCCGCGGGGGCAGGGGCGGGCTGCGCGGCCGGGGCTCCGGTGGGGGCGGAGCTTCCGGCGATCAGCCGGACGATGTCGCGCAGCGTGCGGAGTTCCGCGAGCTGCTCGGGTCCCGCCGTCACGGTGGCGTCGGCGCGTTCCTGGAGGACGCCCATGATTTCGACGCGCTTGATGGAGTCGATGCCGAGGTCGGCTTCGATGTCCATGTCGAGGTCGAGCATGTCGGCCGGGTAGCCGGTCTTCTCCGAGACGACGGAGAGGAGGACGGCCTGGACGGCGCCCGCGTCGGGACCCGAGGCGGCCGGAGCGGCGGCCGGGGCGGCGGGGGCCGCGGAACCCGCGATCAGCTGGACGATGTCGCGAAGGGTGCGGAGTTCCGCGAGCTGCTCGGGTCCGGCGGTGACGGTGGCGCCCGCGCGTTCCTGGAGGACGCCCATGATTTCGACGCGCTTGATGGAGTCGATGCCGAGGTC
>NZ_JBVIGV010000011.1:11296-221263 GCF_055570615.1 Streptomyces sp. NPDC031121 | reverse complement strand
CGTTCCTGGAGGACGCCCATGATTTCGACGCGCTTGATGGAGTCGATGCCGAGGTCGGCTTCGATGTCCATGTCCAGGTCGAGCATGTCCGCCGGGTAGCCCGTCTTCTCCGAGACCACCTCCAGCAGCACCGCCTCCACCGCGCCCGACGTGGGAGCGGCCGCGGGGGCCGGGGCCGCCGGGGCGGGGGCCGCCGCCGTCGAGCCGGCCATGATGCCGATGATGTCGCGCAGGGTGCGGAGTTCGGCGAGCTGCTCGGGTCCGGCGGTGACGGTGGCGCCCGCGCGTTCCTGGAGGACGCCCATGATTTCGACGCGCTTGATGGAGTCGATGCCGAGGTCGGCTTCGATGTCCATGTCCAGGTCGAGCATGTCCGCCGGGTAGCCCGTCTTCTCCGAGACGACCTCCAGCAGGACGTCCGCCACACCCGCACCGGCCGGGGCCTGCGGCGCGGACACCGGGGCCGGGGCGGGCGCCGGGGCCGGGGCGGCCTTCGGCGCGGCGGGCTGCGGGGCGGCAGCGGGCGCCGGGGCGGCCGGTGCGGCCACGGCCGCGGAGACCAGGACCGGGGCGGCGGCCGGGGCCTGCGGTGCGGGCGCCACCGGGGCGGCGGGCGCGGGGGCCGGGGCGAGGGCGGCCGGGGCCGGGGCGGGCGCCACGGCGGGCCGGGCGGCCGGAGCGGACACCGGCGCCGGGGCGGCGCTGCGGACGGGGGCGCCGGCGGCGGCGCCGAGTTCCAGCCCGGCGAGGTCGCGCAGGATCTCGTTGGCCCGCAGGTGGCTGCGTCCGATGTCGAGCCCGTGCTCCTTGACGGCGTTGACCGCGTCGAGGACCTCGCTCAGCCGGCCCTGTTCGGCCGCCCGCTCCAGAAGCCCCGTCAGGCGCTCGGCGCTCTGCAGCTGGCCCGTCAGGTAGTCGTCGTGCAGGGAAAGGTGGTCGGCCACAAGATCGGCCAGGCGGTCGTTGTCCACGTGGGCTGTCTCCATGACGGCGGGTTCCGGGGCCGGCGTCGGCGTCGGCGCCGGGGCGGGTGCGGAGGCCGCGACCGGGGCGGGTGCGGGCCGGACGGCCACGGCCGTCGCGGTGGCGGCCGGTGCGGAGGCGACCGCGGCCGCGGCCGGGACGGGAGCCGGGGCTGCCGCCGGCGCCTTCGCCGGCGCGGCCGGCGCTGCGGCCGGGGCCTTCGCGGCAGCGGGAGCCGGGGCCTTCGCGGCGGCCGGCACCGCGGCCGGAGCCGCGGGAGCCGGGGCGGCGGCCTTCGGCAGGGTCGGGACCGCGATGCGGTACCCGTTCTCGAGCGCGTCGCGGTACGCGGCCTTGCGCTCCGGCGAGACGTAGTTGATGCCGTTGAGGAGGATGGACATCCCCTTCTTCGGCGCCTGCTCCGCCTGCGCGGCGGGCCCGTACCGGTCCGCGGTCTCCAGCGGCAGGCCGAGCACCGCGAGCTGGGCCACGCCCTGCTTCAGGGCGGTGTCCGCGTCCTTGCCGGGGCCGGCGTCGAGCGCGACGACGGTGTGCTCGCGCCCGCCGAGGATCCGGCCGACCAGCTTCGCCAGCACGTCCTTCGGGCCGAACTCGACGAACACCCGGAACCCGGCCTCGTACATCTCCTCCACGCGGGCGGCGAAGTCGACGGGGTTCAGCAGCTGCTCGGTCAGGATCCGCCGGTTCGCGGCGGTGTCCGCGCCGTACACCGCGCCCCGCGTGTTCGCGAACACCGGCGCGGCGGGCGCGGCGACCTCGACGGCGTCGACGCTGCCGCGGAACGCCTCCACGGCGTGCCCGACGAACGGCGTGTGGAACGCCGCCGACACCGGCAGGCGCGAGGCCCGTACGCCGGCCTCCTTGGCGGCCGCGATCAGCTTCTCCACCTCGGCGGTCGCCCCGCCCACCACGATCTGGTCGGGCGCGTTGCGGTTGCAGACGACGACGCCGTCCACGGCGGCGAGCAGCTCGGCCACCCGCTCCTCCGGGGCGGACACCGCGGCCATCGCACCGGCCTCGAAGCCCTCCTCCGCCGGCGGGGACATCGCGCTGCCGCGGGCCCGGGCGAGCGCGAAGAACGCGTCGTCGTCGAGGGAGCCGGCCGCCCACAGGGCGGTCAGCTCGCCGAAGCTGTGGCCGAGGAAACCGTCGGCGGCGAAGCCCAGTTCGGACAGGTAGCGGTACTGGCCCGCGGACAGGGCGCCGATCGCCGGCTGGGCGTACGCGGTCGCCCGCAGCGCGGCCTCCTGCTCCCTGCGCGCGGCGTCGTCGAACGCGGGCGGCGGGAACGCGACCGCGGACAGCGCGGCGGCCGCGCCCTCGAACTGCCGGTTCGCGGCGTCGAACGCGGCGCGCAGCGGCGGCAGCGCCAGCACGGCGCTCCTGCCCGGGTTGACGTACTGGCTGCCCTGCCCGGAGAACAGGGCGCCGACCTTGCCGGCGGCGGCCGCGCGGCGGCGGAACCAGATGCCCTTCGGGTGCGACCAGGCCTCCTCCGCGGGCCGGGCGCGCAGCTGCCCGAGGGCGGTGTCGCGCAGCGCGGCGAGCTCGCCGGCGGTGCGGGCGACGAGCGCGATGCGGGCGCTGCCCTCGGGGACGGGTCCCGCGGTGGCGGGGGCGCCGCCGGCCAGCAGCTCGGTCAGCGCGGCCGTGTCGGGGGCGTGCCACAGGTGCACGGCGGCCACCTGGTGGCCGGCGCGCAGGTCGTCGCCGTCGCCGTGCTCCTCCAGCACCATGTGGAAGTTGGTGCCGCCGAAGCCGAACGAGGAGATGGCCGCGCGGCGCTTGGGCCGCTCGGGGTGGCGGATCCAGGGGCGGGCCTCGGAGTTGACGTACAGCGGGCCGGCCCCCGGCTGCAGAGAACTGCCGGGCTCCTGCACGTTGATCGTCGGGGGGAGCACCTTGTGGTGCAGGGCCAGCGCCAGCTTGATCATGCCGGCGGCGCCGGCGGCGGCCTTGGTGTGGCCGATCTGCGACTTCACGCTGCCGACGGCCGCGTACGCCTTGGCGTCGGAGGCCTCGGCGAGGACGGAGGTGAGCGCCTTCAGCTCGGTGGCGTCGCCGACGGCGGTGCCGGTGCCGTGCGCCTCGAACAGCTCGACGCTGGCGGGGGAGCAGTCGGCGTCCTCGTACGCGCGGCGCAGCGCGACCATCTGGCCCTCGGCGCGCGGGGCGTAGATGGACTTGAAGCGGCCGTCGCTGGAGGTGCCCATGCCGCGCAGCACCGCGTAGATGCGGTTGCCGTCGCGTTCGGCGTCGGAGAGGCGGCGCAGGGCCAGCATGCCGATGCCCTCGCCGATCAGGGTGCCGTCGGCGTCCTTGTCGAAGGGGCGGATGTTCCCGGACTTCGACAGGGCGGGCGTCTTGCTGAAGCACAGGTACATGAAGATCGTGTTCTCGGCGTCGCAGCCGCCGACGATCATCGTGTCGGAGCGGCGCTCCAGCAGCTCGCTGACGGCCGCGCGGACCGCGCCGAGCGAGCTGGCGCAGGCGGCGTCGACGGTCATGTTGATGCCGCCGAGGTCGAGCCGGTTGGCGACGCGGCCGGCGACGACGTTGCCGAGCATGCCGGGGAAGGAGTTCTCCTCCCACGGGGCGTACGCGAGGCGGAACTTGGCGGCGATCTCCTCGGCGTCCCGGTCGGAGAGGCCGCAGCTGCGGACGACCTCCTTGATGACCGGGGTCTGGAGGCGGGCGGTCAGCGGCTGGGTGAGCTGGTTGGCGCCGGTGATGCCGAGGACCACGCCGGTGCGGGAGGCGTCGTACCAGGGCTGGTCGGCCCCGGCGTCCTTGAGGACGTCGCGGGCGACGACGAGACTGAGGAGCTGGAGGACGTCGGTGACCTCCAGGGTGTTCGGGGGCAGGCCGAACTCCAGCGGGTTGAACGGCACGTCCGGTATGAAGCCGCCGCGCCGGGAGTACGTCTTGTCGGGTGCCGACGGGTCCGGGTCGTAGTGCTCGGACAGGTCCCAGTGGGTGCCGGGCACGTCCTCGATGCAGTCGGCCGCCGCGACCACGTTGGACCAGAACTCGCGCAGGTCGGGCGACTTCGGGTACAGGGCGGAGAGGCCGACGACGGCGATCGGGTCTCGGGCCAGCCGGCGGTCCAGCTGGCTGTCCGACGGCGGAGTGACGGGCTGCGGAGAATTCACGACAGAGCTCTCAGGGTCTCGGGGCGATCGGCCGTGGGCCGGGGTCCGCCGGTCATCGTGGAGAAGGGCCTGCCAGGAGCGGGCGGCGGTCAGGCGGCGTGCACCAGCTGCGCGATCAGGGCGGCGGCGTCCGGGCGGCTGAGCATGGTGTAGTGGTCGCCGGGGCTGCGGTGCAGGGTGAGCCCGCGGGGGGCCAGCGGCTCCCAGCCGAGCGTCGGGTCGTCGGGGATCAGGCTGCCCTCGGCCGTGACGAGGACCAGCGGCACGCTCGACGGCACGGCCTCGTACGGGGTGGTGAGCCGGTTGTTGCGCAGCAGCCCGTCCACGTACGTGTCGTACAGCTTGCGGAGTCCGAACACCGGGGTGCCGGCCTTCAGGGCGCCGGCGGCGACGGCGGCGTCCAGGACGGCCTCCAGGCCGCCGTCGACGTCCGCGCCGGCGAGCCGCTCCGGGTCCGGGGCCACCGGGATGCCGCGCTTCGCCCCGAGGTACAGGGCGAACCAGCCGAGGAGCAGGGTGGGGTCCAGTTCCTCGTCGGACGGCTTGTACGCATCGGTGGGGGCGATGCTGTCCAGCAGGACGAGCCGGCGGGGGCGCTGCCCGGCCGGCAGCTGCTCGACCAGGGCCTGGGCGACGACACCGCCGAAGGACCAGCCGGCCAGGGTGTACGGGCGGGCGTCCTCGGCGCGGGCGCCGAGGAGTTCCGCGGCGAGCCGGCCGGCGAGGTCCTCGACGGTGGTCGCTGCGCGGCCGCCGGTCAGGGCGGCCTCCCAGTACTCGGGGAGCGCCGACAGGTCGAGGACGGTGAGCCCCGACCCGGCCGGCAGCGCCGCGGCGAGCGTCCGGTGCACCTCGGCGTCCAGCGCGCCGGGGTGCACCAGGTACACCGTGTCGGCCCCGGCCGCGGCGGTGCTCAGCCGGCGGACGGGCGCCGGAGTCCGGTCAGGACGCAGCCGCATGCCGTTCCTCGGCTCGGGTCTTGGACTCCTCCGCGATGAAGGCGGCCAGGTCCTTGATGGTGGGGTGGTACCACAGGGTGGTGGTGCCGAGTTCGAATCCGAGCCAGTTCTCCATTTCCCCGGCGAGGATCAGAGCCTCGGTGGAGTCGAGGTCGAGCTCGTCGAAATAAAGCTCCGGCGACACCTCGCTCTGCTCCACACCGAGCTTGTGGGCGATCTTCTCGACAAGCCACTGCTGGGCTTCTGACGCCGTCACAACGAGCACGTTGGTTCCTCCCTGGTCCGTGAATTCCGGAAGACCCGGTCTGAAAGGGGGGCGAGGGCCGGAAACGGCCGTCGTGCGCGTTCGGCGCACGTCCGGACCGCCCTGACGCCGCACTGCCGACAGTTCCTGCACGGCGGTGGGATGAGGCGTCGGAGAAATTACGGGACCCCTGCCCCGGTGATTCCGCCGGCGGCGGGGAAGGAAATGGTGCGGTACATGTGGCACCCCCCCGGGCGGGTCCGGAAACAGAAGACGGAGAAGACGGATCCTGTGAATTCCACGGGTTCTTCCCCGTGCCTTGCCCCTGTCCTTGTCCAGCACAGTAGGCAGGTGCCGGAGGGTGTGGCAAGCAATTCCCGCCGCTGTCCGGGACATGCCTGTCGGGCCTCCACCCGGCATTGAGTTCACGTCGAGGAGCCGCCTCGATTAACGGGAGGAACCCGACCTTTCGGGCGCTCCGGAGGGTGTGCCGCACACGGACGAGCGCCCCTCCGGAGTGGCCGGAAGGGCGCTCATGGGACCCCGCAGAAGCAGTCGCGGGGGGCGGTGCGGACCGGGGGTGCGGGCGGGGCGGGCGCGGGCGGCTCAGGCGCCGGCCGTCGGCAGCAGGTCCGGCCGGTTGCCCAGCTTGAGCAGCAGCAGGGCCAGCGTGGTCCCGTGGGCACCGAGGGCCGAGCGGTAGCGGTTCAGCATCTCGGTCTCCTGGCCCAGCTGGGTCCTCGGCAGTCCCGCCAGGCTCTTCGCCCGCTGGAGCCGCGTGACCAGTTCCGAGCGGCGGCGGACCAGCTCGATGATCGTGCAGTCCAGCTCCGTCACCTGCTCGTCGCGCAGGCCGGCGTCCAGGGTGGCGGTCAGGGGCATGGCTACTCCCGTTCGATGAGGGGTGAGAGGCGGTCGGGGGTGGGGCGGCGGCGGCCCGCAGGCCGGCGCCGTCAGCGGGGCAGGGCCGCCGCCAGCAGGTCCGCGAGGATCTGCGTCGCGTTCTGCGTGAGGACCGACGCCGGGTGGAACTGGACCGAGGCGAACCCCGGGCCCGCCAGCGCGTGGACCTCGCCGGTCGCCGCGTCCCGGAACGCCCGGACGGTGCCCGGCCGGCGGGCGCACCGGAAGGAGTCCTCCGGGCTGTGCGCGGCGAACGTGTTGTAGAAGCCGACCAGTTCCGGCCGGCCGAAGAAGTCGATCTTCAGCTGGACGCCCTGGTGCGGTACCGGCCGGCGCCGCACCTCCAGCCCCAGCAGGGTGCTCAGCACCTGGTGCCCCAGGCACACCGACAGGAACGGCGTCCCGGCGCGCAGCAGCCGCTCCGTCGCCGCCCGCATCGCGGCGATCTTCGGATGGCCGGCGTCCCGAGGGTCGCCCGGACCGGGCCCGACGACCACCAGGTCGTACGCGCCCGGCTCGTACGGCTCGTCGTAGCGGCGGATGCACACCCGCAGCCCCAGCGCGGCCAGCTGGTGCTGCGCCATCGCCGTGAACGTGTCCTCGGCGTCCAGGATCAGCACCCGCCGGCCCGCCAGCCCGGGCCGGGCCTCCGCCCGCGCCTGCGGATCGGCCAGCCAGAACGCGCCCAGCGCCGAGTTCCGGGCCTCCAGCGCCTGCCGCACCGCCGGGCGGTCCCCGAACGACGGCACCGGCTCCGCGGGCGGCGCCTCCCGCTCCAGCGCCGCCAGCAGCCCGGCCGCCTTCGCCCGGGTCTCGGCGACCTCCGACTCCGGCGAGGAGTCCCGGACGAGCGTCGCGCCGACCGCGAGCCGCAGCGAGCCCGACGCGTCCACGTCCGCGGTGCGGATCAGGATCGCCGAGTCCATGGCCCGCCCGCCGTCGGCGTCGCGGCCGATCAGCGCGGCGACCCCGCTGTAGTAGCCGCGGCCCTCCGGCTCGTACTTCCGCACCACCTTGCAGGCGCTCTCCAGCGGGCTGCCCACCACCGTCGGCGCGAACATCGTCTCCCGCAGCACCTCCACGACGTCCAGCCCGGTCCGGCCGCGGATCAGGTACTCGGTGTGCGCCAGGCGCGCCATCTGCTTCAGGTACGGGCCGACGACCTGCCCGCCCTCCGAGCAGATCCGGCCCATCATCTTCAGCTCCTCGTCGACGACCATGTACAGCTCGTCGGCCTCCTTCGGGTCGGCGAGGAAGCCGAGCAGGCCCGCCTCCGTCGGCCCGTCCTCCGGATAGCGGTAGGTGCCGCTGATCGGGTTCATCACCGCGGTCCCGCCCGCCAGGCTGACGTGCCGCTCCGGGGTCGCCCCGATCAGCGTCCGGCCGCCCAGGTGCACGGCGAACGTCCAGTACGCCGACGGCTCGTGCAGCAGCATCCGGCGGAAGAACGACAGCGCGGCCGCCGCCCCCCAGTCCTCCACCACGGCCGTGTACGAGCGCTGGAGCACGAAGTTCGCGCCCTCGCCGCGCCCGATCTCCTCGGCCAGCACCCGCGCCGTCCGCTCCGCGTACGCCGCGTCGTCGAGGTCGAACGCCCCGCCCGAGGTCCGCAGCGGCTCCCGCGGCAGCCGCTCCAGCACCTCCTCCAGCGGCACCACCGCCTGCTCCGCGATCTCCAGGGCCACCAGCGGCGTCCCGTCGTCGGGGCACGCGAAGCCGCGCTCGCGGACCTGCCGGTACGGCAGCAGGGCCAGCAGCTCGTGCCGCCCCCGCGCGCCGGCCGCCGGCAGCGGCAGCCCGGCGAGCCCCTCCGCGTCCGGGACCTCGACGGCCCGGCCGAGCAGCACGTCCACCCCGCCCGAGCCGGACTCCGGCCGGTGGAGCAGTGCGAAGTGCGGTCCGCCGCCGCCCGCCGGGGCGCCTGCCGGGCCGGCCGCCAGGATCCGGCCCAGCAGGTCCCCGCCGCCGGCGGTCAACGGACCGCCTCCGCACCGGCCCCGGCGAGCTGCCGGAGCACGTCCTGCGTGGTGACGGCCATCCCGCAGCGCGTCGCCACGTACTCCACCGCCATCCGGTGGTGCCCCGCGTCGAAGTCCGCGACCGCGTCGGCCACCACGAAGGTCTGGATGTCGTGCGCGAACGCCTCGTTCGCCGTCGCCAGGATCCCCACGTGCGCGTACACCCCGCACACCAGCAGCTGGTCCCGGCCCTGCGCCCGCATCCGCTCCAGCAGGTCCGTCCGGAAGAACGCGCTCGGCCGCCACTTCGTCAGCACCGCGTCGCCCTCCGCGGGGGCCAGCACCGCGGTGATCGCCCGGTCCTGCGGCGCCACCGTCATCCCCGGCCCCCAGAAGTCCTTCAGCAGGCCCCGGTCCGCCGGCGTCATGTCCCCCGGCTGCGCCGTGTACGCCACCGGCACGCCCAGCTCGGCGCACCGCCCGCGCAGCGCCGCACTGTTGGCCTTGAGGTCCGTCAGCGGCTGCGCGCCCGCCGGGAAGGGGTGCAGGAAGTACTCCTGCATGTCGTGGACGAGCAGCACGGCCCGCCGCGGGTCGACCGTCCACCGGGCGGTGTTCACGGGCAGCTCCCCGCCCGACGGCATGCAGTACGGTGCGATCGCCGGGATGCCCATGACGATCTCCTTTCCGGGTTCAGGCGCCGAGCGTGGCGCCGCCGTCGACGACGAGGTCGTGCATGGTGATGTGCCGGGCCCGGTCGGAGAGCAGGAACAGCACCGCGTCCGCGATGTCCGGCGGGACGGCGATCCGGCGCAGCGGTATCCCCGTGCGGAACGACTCCGGCAGGCCCTCGATCGAGCTGCGCGCCACGTCCTCCGGGTCGTACATCCCGTACAGCATCGGCGTGTACGTCGACCCTGGCGCCACCGTGTTGCAGCGGATCCCGTACCGGGCGAGCTCCAGCCCGAGGCACTTGGTCAGCATCGTCGCCGCGGCCTTCGACGCCGCGTACGCCGACATGTTCATGCGGGCCGTGCCCGCAGCGTTCGACGCGACCGTGACGACGGCGCCGCTGCCCCGCTCGGCCATCCGCCGGCCCACCGTCCGCGACAGCCGGAAGACCCCGCCCGCGTTGACCGCGAACGTCGCCTCCCAGTCGTCGTCGGACAGGTCCAGCACCGGCCCCATCCGCAGCACGCCCGCGCAGTTGACCAGTTCGCAGACCGGTCCGAGCGCCTCCTCCGCACGGTCCACGGCCGCGGTGACCTCCGCCTGCGAGGCCACGTCCGCCGTGACCGCGACGACCCGGTGGCCGTCCTCCGCGAGTTCCTTCGCCACCAGGTCCAGCGCGGACCGGTCCCGGTCCAGCAGGGCCACCGCGCGGCCGTCGGCCGCCAGCGCCCGCGCGACCGCCGCCCCGATCCCGCCCGCCGCACCGCTGACCAGCGCGACCTTGTCCGTCTCCACGGTCATGCCTCCGCCCCCCTGACGTGTGCCGCCAGCACCCCGGCGACGGCCTCGGGCGCGATGCCCAGCCGCCGCGTCGAGAAGGACGCCAGCGCCCGAAGGTAGTCGGCGGCCAGCTGCTCCTCGTCCAGGTGGACGGCCCGGCCGTCCTCCAGGAGCACCCGGCCCGCCACGATCACGGTCTTCACGTCCGCCGACCCGCCGAGGTTCAGGAACCCCTCCAGCGGCCGCGGGTTGAGCAGGTAGCGCCAGTCGCCGGCCGGCACGAGCACCATGTCGGCCTGCCGGCCCGGCTCCAGCGCGCCCAGGTCGGGCCGGCGCAGGGCGCGCGCCGCGATCCGGGTCGCCATCGCCAGCGCGTCCGTCGGCAGCAGCGCCGTGTTGTCCGCGTACATCTCCGTGTACGTATGCCAGGCGGCCCGCATCGCCTCCGGCATGCCGCCCACCGGCAGCGCCCCGCCGTCCGTGGACAGCGACACGTCCAGCCCGGCCCGGCGCAGCTCCGGGATGGCGCGGGTCTCGGTGAGCGTGGACTCGCCGGTCGGCCCGTACTTGGCGGGGGAGTGGCTGACGTGCGCGCCCGCGGCGAGCAGCAGCGACCGCTCCTCCGCGTCGAGGAACGCGCAGTGCACCGCCACCAGCCGGTCGTCGAGCAGCCCGAGGTCGGCGAGCCGGCGCACCGGGGTCGCGCCGTGGTACTCCCGCATCACCTCCGCCTCCCGGCGCAGCGCCCCGACGTGCGTGGCGAACGGGACGTCGTACGCGCGGGCCAGCTCCCCGAGGCCCTTGCCGAGCCCGTCGCTGACGTTCGTCACGTACGCGGCGCTGGCCTGGGCCGTCACCAGCCCGGACGGGTCGCGGGCGCAGTCGGCGAGGAGGCCCTCCAGCCGGGACAGCACCGCGTCGGTGTCACGGGTGCGCCGGAAGCGGCCCTCGCCGGGCGCGCACACCCCGTCGCCCGTCCAGTGGCTGACCGCGCAGCGGACGCCGACGGTGCGGGCGGCCGCCGCGAGGGCCTCGGCGCGGTTGAAGGAGCCGACGTCGCCGAGGGCGGTGGTGCCCGAGCGGAGCTGCGTCCACAGCGAGTAGCGGGCGACGGCCTCGGCCTCGCCGGGCGTGAGCCCGTCGGCGACGTCCTGGAAGGTGTCGAACATCGCCGAGATCTTCCGGACGTCGCCGCCCAGCGCCATCACGCCCGGCTCGTCGGAGGCGTCCCGCGGGTCGCGCAGCGCGCCCTTGAACGGCAGCCGCAGCGCGAACATCTCGTGCCAGTGCGCGTTGACGAAGCCCGGCAGCACCAGGTGCCGGCCGGCCTCGACGGTCCGCATCCCGGCCCGCACCGCCGCGGGCAGCGCCGCGGCCGCCGCGTCGACCTCGGCGACCGGCCCGACCGCGGCGACGGTGTCCCCGACGACCAGGACCGAGCCCGACGGGTGCATCGCCGCGTCCGCGTCGGCGGTGTACACGCAGCCGCCCCGCACCAGCAGCGCCGGCGCCCTCTCCGGCAGCGGCCCCGCACCGCCCCCGGCGGGGGTGGCGGTCACGCCAGCCTCGCGGTGACCTCGGCGGCGCTCTGCCCCTCCAGGAGGTGCCGCGTCCATGCCTCCAGGGTCGGCTCCACGGCCAGTTCGCGGACGCCCGCCGCGATGCCGGCCCGGCGCAGCGCCCCGACGACCCGCATGATCTCCAGCGAGCCGAGCCCGCAGTGCACCAGGTTGGCGTCCGGGGCGAGGTCCTCCGGCTCCACCTTCATGACGCCGGCGGTGATCCGGGCCAGCGCCGCGGTCACGTCCTGCGGGCCGGCGCCCGTCGCAGCGGTACCGGGGGCGGCGGAGCTGTTCGTCATCGGGGCCCTCCCTGAGCCGAGGCCGCGAGCGGCCGGTGCGCCGCGGCGGCCAGGCCGGCCGCCAGCGTCTTCTTGTCGACCTTTCCGAGCGCGGTCAGCGGGAACGCGTCCACGAGTTCCAGCCGGTCGGGCAGCTTGTAGTCGGCCAGCCCCCGCAGTTGCAGCGCCTCCTTGAGCCCGGCCAGCGTCGGCGGCTCCCCGTCGGGGACGACGAACGCGCAGATCCGCTCGCCCAGCCACTCGTCGGGCATCCCGACGACCGCTGCCCGCGCCACCGCCGGATGCTCCAGCAGGTGCCCCTCGACCTCGCCGGCGGACACCTTGTCGCCGCCGCGGACGATGACGTCCTTGATGCGGCCCTCGATGACCAGGCGGCCCTCGGCCGTCATCCGGGCCAGATCGCCGGTGCGGTAGAAGCCGTCCGCGGTGAACGCCGTCCGGTTGTGCTCCTCCGCCCGGTAGTAGCCGTGCAGGGTGTACGGGCCGCGGGTGTGCAGCTCGCCGGTCGCGCCGGGCGGCACCTCCGCCCCGTCCTCCCCGACGATCCGCACCTCGTCGCCGGGCGAGATCGGCCGGCCCTGCGTGGTGAGGACCGCCTCCTGCGGGTCGTCGGCCCGGGTGAAGGACAGCAGCCCCTCCGCCATGCCGAACACCTGCTGCAGGCGCACCCCCAGCCCGGGCCCGACCCGCGCGGCGAGCTCCGGTGCCAGCGGTGCCCCGCCGATCTGCACCGTCCGCAGGGTCCGCAGGTCGTGCGGCGACCATTCGGCGGCCTCCAGCCACAGCTGCGCCACCGTCGGCACGAGCGAGGTGAAGGTGACGCCCTCCTCCTCGACGAGCCGGAAGCAGTCGTCCGGGGCGGGGCTGTCGGCGAGGACGACCGTCCCGCCCGAGCCGAGCGTGCCGATCACCCCCGGGCATCCCCAGGTGAAGTTGAACTCGACGGGCAGCGCCGCCAGGTAGACGTCCCGCGCGGTGAGCCCGTTGACCGCGGCCGCGGTCCGCGTCTGGTACGCGTAGTCGTCGTGCGTCCGCGGGATCAGCTTCGGCAGGGCCGTCGTCCCGCCCGACAGCAGGAAGAACGCCACCTCGGACGGGTCCGGCTCGGGCAGCTCCACCGGGTCGGCGTCCACCCGGTCCAGCGGGACCGCGGCCGTGCCCGCCGGCACCCCGCCCAGCACGAACAGCGTCCGCAGCGACGGCACCTCGGCCCGCAGCCGCAGCCCCAGCGCCAGGTGGTCGAAGCCGCGGTGCTCGGCCGGGAGCACGTACGCCGCGGCCTGCGACACCCGCAGCAGGTGGCCGATCTCGGCGGCCCGGTGCGCGGTCAGCGAGAACACGGGCACGGCGCCCAGCCGGAACAGCGCGAAGCACACCGCCGGGAACTCGGGCGCGTTGGGCAGCTGGACGACGACCCGGTCGCCCGGGCCGAGCCCGTGCGCCCGGAAGCCGGCGGCCAGCCGGTCGACCCGCGCGTCGAGGTCGCGGTACGTCAGCCGGGTCGCGCCATGGACGAGGGCCGTCCGGTCCGCGTACCGGCGGGCCCAGGACCGCAGCAGGGCGGAGAGGTTCTCGCCCCGCCAATAGCCGTTCGCCCGGTAGGCCTCGGCGAGGTGCTCACCGGGCGGGGTGCAGCCGTCAAGCATGGTGGTCGGTCTCCTTGTGCGTGGCAGCGGGAGGACGGTCGTCGGGGGCGGCGGCCCCGCGAGGGGCCGGGCCGCCGCGGGGGCCGGGTCAGCGGCCGCCGTGCGGGCCGGTGATCTCCAGGACGGCGCAGGTGACCTCGGCGCCCGGGGCGGCGCCGACGAGCATCACGTGGTCGCCCGCCGCCACCTGCCCGGTGTCCAGCAGGTACTCCAGCCCGGACACGGGGTCGGCGGCCCCCGCGTGCCCGGTGCGCCGGGTGAACTCCCACACGCCCCGGTCGGCGCCGATGCCCAGCGGCTCCAGGAAGGTGTCCTCCAGCGGGCCGCGGGAGAAGCCGATGTGGACGACCCGCCTGATCCGGTCCATGCCCACGCCGGCCTCGTCCAGGGTGCGTTCGGCGACGGCGGCCACCAGCTCGCCCAGGTTCCCCATCGGCGGCAGCACGCCCTGGGCCCACTGGTCCCGCCAGAACTGTCGGCGGGCCTCCAGGTTCAGCGGCCGCCCCACCGTCACCGGCGGCGGGAAGAGCACCTCCCCGCCCCGGTTGAACTCCTCCATCTCCGGGTTGGACAGCGACCCGGCGGCCAGGACCCGGGCGAAGCCGCCGTCCGAGGCGACCACGGCCGCCGCCGCCCCGTCGGCCAGCAGGAACAGCCCCGACGCCCGCCACCGGTCCACCATCGGCGTACCGAAGTTGTCGGCGGCCGTCAGCAGCACCGCCGGACGCGACGGGTCTGCGATCAGCCGGTGCGCGGCCAGCTCCAGGGAGGCCAACATGCCCAGGCAGCCCTGGCGGACCTCCAGCGCCGGGATCGGCACGTCGAGCGCCTTCCGCAGCACATAGTGCTGCGCGGACCAGCCGTCCGGGCCCTGGAAGTGGGCGCTGCTGTGCAGCAGCGCCGCGAACTCCCCGGGCGCGCGGCCCGACCGGCGGACCGCCGCCGCGGCCGCCTCGGCGGCCATGTCGGGCGCCGGGACGTCCCCGGCGACCGCCACCGACAGGATCCCGGATGCCTCGCGCACGTCCGGGTCCAGCAGGCCCTCCTTGACGGCCCGCTCGGTCTCCACGACCTCGGGAAGGACGCTCGCGATGCCCGCGAGGTACAGCTTGTCGAACCGCATGGTGGTCAGCTCTCCGTCCGGTACGGGATCGGCCAGTCGGGCAGGGGCGGGCGGGGCGCGCGGCGCGTCAGCCGGCCAGGCGGGCCTGCGGCCCGCCCGCCCCGCCGGCCCCGTCCGCGGCGACCAGGAAGCGGGAGACGCTCTCCAGCTTCTCGGAGGTCTCCTCGAACTCGCGGGCCGCCGTCGACTGGCCGACGATCCCCGCACCGGCGCGCAGCCACGTACGGCCGCCCTGCCGGTAGACCGAGCGGAGCACCAGCGCCGCGTCCATCCCCCCGTCCTCGTCGACCGTCAGCACCGCCCCGCTGTACAGGCCGCGGCGCTCCGGCTCGTACTGGCGGATCACGTCGTACGCGGCGGCCTTCGGCACCCCGGAGGCCGTGACGGCCGGGAACACCGCCCCGAACGCGTCCCACGTCCCGAACCCGTCGGCGAGCCGGCCCGACACCCGGGACGCCAGGTGCTGGACGCTCCCGCGCTCCTTGACCGCCATGAACTCGGGGACCTCGACGGAGCCCGCCAGCGACACGTCCGTCAGCTCGTCCGTGCCGACCTTGACCGAGATCGCGTGCTCGTAGATCTCCTTCGGGTCCGACAGCAGGTCCTCGCGCAGCGCCCGGTTGCGCTGCGGGTCCTGCGTCAGCGCCCGCGTCCCCGCGAGGGGCTGGCTGTAGACGCGGCCCCCCGACTCGACCTCGACGACGGTCTCCGGGCTGAACCCGGCCGCCTCGACACCGCCGAGCCGCAGCAGGAACGACCGCGCCGGGGTGTTGCCGCGCCGGCCCCGCACATACGTCTCGACGAGGTCGATGTCGTCCTCGACCTCCACGACCCGCGACAGGATCACCTTCTGCAGCCGGTCCTCGTGGATCTCGGCGACCGCCGACTCGACCGAGCTGCGGTAGTCGGTCTTGTCGAAGCCGCGCACGTCGATCCGGGTGGTGCGGCCGCCGCCGGGCCGCCCCGGCGAGCGCAGCACGTCCAGCGCGGCCACCAGCCCCTCCGGGTCGGCCGAGCGGACCAGCGCCGTCGCCCCCTCGAAGCGGACCTCGGTGCGCGGCACGACCAGGTGCAGCAGCTTCTCGCCGCCGACGTGGTCCAGGGAGCCGTCCTTGGCGTACGACAGCTCGAACGCGGCCCAGCCGTAGGCCCGCCAGCCGTCGACGGCCAGGGTGTCGAGGAGCGCCTGCACCTGACGGAGCGGCTTGCCGTCCCAGGGAAGGAACCGCTCCCCCTCGTACGAGAGGCGGGCGCCGGCGCGGTCCAGGGTCAGCTCGGCCAGCGTGCCTCCCGCGTACGACCATCCGCCGGGGCCCTCGTAGACGACGTAGTCGTCGTGCAGGCCGGAGTCGGCGAGCGCGGCGGCCGCGGCGAGCTGGTCCTCGGCGGGCTCGATCCTGGTTTCGACGTAGTACGGAGACACGGTCGCATTCCCCCTGGGGCGTCGGTCGCGGAAGTGGTGGGCGCGCCCGCGGGGGCGGGCGGCGCCGGAAGGCGAAGGCGGGAAGGGAGGGAGGTCCGGCGCCGGGCGGTCGGTGGCCGCCCCGCGCCGGGGCTCACCTGCCCGCGGCCCGGAGCGGTGCGGCGGCTTCGTCGGCGCCGCCGCTCCCGGCCGCGGGAGTCGGTGCGGCGGGCCGGGCCGGAGCCGGCGCCGCCTTGCGGACGAGCAGGAGGCCGACCACGGCGGCGCCGGCGAGCCCGGTCGCGCCGGAGGCGAGCATCACGTCGTTCAGCGCGGCGGCGAACGCCTCGCGGACCAGGTGGACGACACCGTCCGCCTGCCACGCGGGAGCCGCGGCGACGACCTCGCCGGCCTGCCCGCTGCCCAGCTGCGCGGCGGCGGACGCGCCGAGCGCGGCCCCCGGGCCGGAGTCCAGCGCGCGGGCCAGGCCCTGCTGGAGCACGATGCCGAAGGCGGCGATGCCGAGCGCCTGGCCGAGCTGGCGGAAGGTGTTCAGCGCCCCGCCGGCCATGCCGCCCCGCTCCGGCGGCACGGCGGCCATGGCGGTGGCGGCCAGCACCGGGGAGACGACCCCGACGCCCAGCCCGGTCAGGGCGAGGCCGGCCATCAGCGCCGTCCACCCGGAGCCGGCGTCCAGCCGGGCCTGGAGCAGGCTGCCGGCGCCGATCAGGGCGAGGCCGCCGCCCAGCGCCAGCCAGGCCGGGATCCGCGGCAGGTGCCGTCCGGCCAGGGCGGACACCGCGAACGCGAGCACGCTCATGGGCAGGACCACCAGACCGCCCGCGACGGGCCCCAGCCCGAGCACGGACTGCACCCACAGCGAGGTGTACGGCAGGTAGGCGAACGCCACCGCGGAGAACAGCAGGCCGCACAGCATCACCCCGGCGAACGGGGCCCGCCGGAACAGCGAGAGGTCCAGCATCGGGCTCGCGGCGCGGCGCTCGACCAGCAGGAACACCGCCAGCGCCGCCGCGGCCAGCGCGGCGAAGCCGAGCGTGCCGGCCGAGGTCCAGCCCTCGGAGCCGCCGCTGATCAGGACGTACACCGCCGAGCCGGCCGCCACCGTGAAGGCGGCGGTGCCCGCCCGGTCCATGCGGCCCGCCGCCGGATTGCGGGACTCCGGCAGCACCGCCAGCGACAGGGCGACGGCGGCGGCGCACAGCGGCAGGTTGACCAGGAAGATCCACCGCCAGCCGAGGTGCTCCGTCAGCAGACCGCCCAGCACGGGCCCGACGGCCGCCGCCGCACCGCTGACGGCGCCCCAGACCCCGAAGGCGACCCCGCGGTCCCGGCCCTGGTACGTGGAGTTCAGCAGCGCCATCGCGGTGGCGAGCATCGCCGCCGCGCCGATGCCCTGCACGGCCCGGGCGGCGACCAGCACCGCAGGGTCGCCGGCCAGCCCGCACAGCAGCGAGGCCGCCGCGAACAGCGCCAGGCCGCCGGTGTAGACGCGGCGCCGCCCGGACCTGTCGGCGAGCGAGCCCGCGCCGAGCAGCAGCGCGGCCAGGGTGAGGGCGTACCCGTCCATCACCCACTGGAGGTCGGACGGCGACGCGTCCAGGCCGGAGCCGATGGCGGGAAGCGCGACGATCACGATCGTGACGTCCACCAGCAGCATGAACACGCCCAGGCTGACCGCGACGAGCGGCCACCACTTACGCACGAGACCTCCAGGGACTCGAAGAAGGACGAGAGTGCGAGGCAGCGGTGGCGGGCCCGGCGGACCGGGCCCGGCCACGCCGCCGGAGGGCTACGACGCCCAGGCGCCCGGCGGCGCGAACACCGGCGGCCGGCGCCGCGGCAGCTTGAACACCACCGCCGACTCCTCCTGCTCGGCCGCGGCCTGCGCCTCGGCCGCCAGCCGCAGCCGGGCCGTCAGCAGGACCGCCACCGCCGCGACCTCCTCGGCGGTCGGGTTGCCCCGGGTGATCCGGATCGCGGCCGCCGCCAGCGCGGTGCTCCCGTCGGCGGTCACAGCGGGAGGTTCCCGTGCTTCCGGCTCGGCAGCTGCCGGTGCTTGGACCGCAGCATGTCGAGGGCGGCGATCAGCCGGGACCGCGTGTCCGCCGGGTCGATCACGTCGTCGACCAGGCCGCGCTCGGCAGCGTAGTAGGGGTGCATCAGCTCGGCCTGGTACTCCTTGATCTTCTGAGCGCGGGTCTCCTCCGGGTTGTCGGAGGCGGCGATCTCCCGGCGGAAGATGACGTTCGCCGCGCCCTCCGCGCCCATCACCGCGATCTCGTTCGACGGCCACGCCAGCGCGATGTCGGCGCCGATCGACCGCGAGTCCATCACGATGTACGCGCCGCCGTAGGCCTTGCGCAGGATCAGGCTGATCCGCGGCACCGTCGCGTTGCAGTACGCGTACAGCAGCTTCGCGCCGTGCCGGATGATGCCGTTGTGCTCCTGGTCGACGCCCGGCAGGAAGCCCGGCACGTCGATCAGCGTCACCAGCGGAATGCTGAACGCGTCGCAGAACTGCACGAACCGGGCCGCCTTCTCGGAGGCCTGGATGTCCAGCACGCCCGCCAGGTGCGCCGGCTGGTTCGCCACGATGCCGACGACCTGGCCGCCGAGCCGCGCCAGCGCGCACACCACGTTCTGCGCCCACTGGCCGTGCACCTCGAAGTAGTCGCCGTGGTCGACGACCTCCTCGATCAGGTCGCGGATGTCGTAGCCCTGCGTCGGCCGCGCCGGAACCAGGTCGAGCAGGCTCTCGCAGCGCCGGTCGCACGGGTCCTCCCGGTCGCCGGCCGGCGCCAGCTCCCGGTTGTTCGACGGCAGCAGGGACAGCAGGTGCCGCACGTCCTCCAGGCAGCTCTGCTCGTCGTCGTACGCGAACGCCGCCACACCGGAGGCCGCGGCGTGGCTGTCCGCCCCGCCGAGGTGCTCCATCGTGACCGCCTCGCCGGTCACCGCCTGGACCACGTCCGGGCCGGTGATGAACATCTGCGAGGTGCCGCGCACCATGAACACGAAGTCGGTCAGCGCCGGCGAGTAGGCGGCGCCGCCCGCGCACGGGCCGAGCACCACCGAGATCTGCGGCAGCACACCGGAGTTGCGGACGTTGCGCTGGAAGATGCCGCCGTATCCGGCGAGGGCGGTGACCCCCTCCTGGATGCGGGCACCCGCCCCGTCGCACAGCCCGACGATCGGCGCGCCGGCCGCCTCGGCCAGGTCCATCAGCTTGTGGATCTTCTCGGCGTGGGCCTCGCCCAGCGCGCCGCCGAAGATCCGGAAGTCGTGGGCGTACGCGAAGACGGTCCGGCCGTGCACCTTGCCCCAGCCCGTCACCACGCCGTCCGTGTGCGGCCGCTTGTCCTCCAGGCCGAAGCCCGTGGCGCGGTGCCGGCGCAGCCCCTCCACCTCGTTGAACGTGCCCTCGTCGAAGAGGATCGCGATGCGCTCGCGGGCGGTCAGCTTTCCCTTGGCGTGCTGCGCGGCGGTCGCGCGCTCGCTCGGACCCGCCTCGGCGAGCGCCCGCATGGCGCCCAGCTCGGCGGTCCGCTCGCGCAAGGAGGCGTAGCGGATGGTCGTCTCGTTCTCCAGCGGTCTTTCGTCGACGATGCTCATGCGGGCCCTTTCGACACATCAGGCACCGGGTGCGGACCGGTGTCGCGTAGTGCTGTGGCCGGGAAGGTCTGCCGGGTCGCGGTGTCCGGCGCGGTGCATCGCAAGGCGGAGGGCCGCGGCGCGTACGGGGCGTACGTGTGCGGTCCGACAACGCGGCGAGGCGCCGTGCCGGGCGCCGCGACCCGGTGAACCATCCCGGCCGCAGCACTAGCCAGCTTGGGAGCGTGCGCTACAGCCGGGCTCGAATTCCGACCGCAGCCGGACGCAGGACCGCTGGCACCCCGGCAGGGGCGGGTTTCCGGACCGGGAACGCCCCTTCCGCCAGGGCGTTCGAGCGCGTGTCGAGGCCGGAGGGAGACCTTTGGGGGTACCGGGGACGCGCGGTGGCGCGGCCCCAACCGAGCGGAAGGAGGCCCGCCGTGCACGGCGCGCACCACCGGGAGCCGGCCGGCGACGCCACCCTCACCGAGGTGGCCGACGGCGTCCACGCCTACGTCCAGCCGCCCGGCGGCTGGTGCCTGAACAACGCGGGCATCATCCACCACGGCGGGCACAGCGCCCTCGTCGACACCGCCGCCACCGAGGCCCGCGCCCGGCGGCTGCGCGCGGCCGCCCTCCGGCTCGCCCCGCGGCCGCCGAGAGCCGTCGTCAACACCCACTTCCACGGCGACCACACCTACGGCAACTGCCTCTTCCCCGAAGCGCTCGCCATCGGCCACGAACGCACCCGCAGCATGGTCCTGGCCGCCGGGAAGCACATGGCCGGACTGTGGCCGGAAGTCTGCTGGGGCGACATCGACATCACCCCGCCGCAGCTCACCTTCCGCGACCGCACCACCCTGCACGTGGGAGACGTCCGGGCCGAGCTCATCCACATCGGGCCCGCCGCGCACACCACCGACGACACCGTCGTCTGGCTCCCCGACCAGCGCGTCCTGTTCACCGGGGACCTCGCCATGAACGGCGTCACCCCCTTCTGCGCCATGGGATCCGTCAGCGGCTCCCTCGCCGCGCTGGACCGGCTCCGCGCCCTCGGCGCCGACACCGTCGTCCCCGGCCACGGCCCCGTCGGCGGCCCCGACCTCCTCGACGCGAACGAGGACTACCTCCGCCACGTACGGGACCTCGCCGCCGCCGGCGCGGCCGCCGGCCTGACCCCCCTGGAACTCGCCCGGACCGCCGGGCCGGGCCCGTACGCCGACCTCCTCGACCCCGAGCGGCTACTGCCCAACCTCCACCGCGCGTACGCCGAGCAGCAGGGCCTCGAGCCGGGCGCCCCGCTCGACATCGGCGCCCTCTTCGAGGAGATGGCGCTCTACCGCGGCGGCCGCCCCGCCTGCGCCGCCTGACCCCTCCCGCGGCCCGGCGCCCGGAACCGCTCCCGAGCTGCACTGGAGTCGCCCTGGAGAGCCCCTGGAGGGCCGCGCCACCCCGCCCGGTGCGACCGGCGCCTTCCGGCCGCGGCTCCCCTAGCATCCGGAAGGAGGGGCGGGCCGACCGCCCGCCGGAGCCCGCAGCGGGGGATCAGGAGGGGCCGGGTGAGCGGGGACGTCAGCTTCGCGGTGCTGGGACCGCTGGAGGTCAGGACCGGGGAGGAGCGGCTGCGCCTGGGCGGCCCCATCCCCGCACGGGTGCTCGCCACCCTGCTGCTCGAACCGGGCCGCACCGTCTCCGTCTCCCGCCTCGTCGCGGCCGCCTGGGACGACGAACCCCCCACCACCGCCGCCCACCAGGTCCGCAAAGCGGTGGCGGACCTGCGCCAGCGCATACCCGGAGGCGCCACCGCCATCGCCACCGAGGGCCCCGGCTACCGCATCGACGTCGACCCCGCCCGCCTCGACCTCACCCTCTTCACCCACCGCCTCCAGCAGGCCCGCGGCGCCCTCGACGCCCACCGCCCCGCCGAGGCCGCCGGACACCTGCGCGACGCACTCGCCCTGTGGCGCGGCCCCGTCCTGGCCGGCAGCAGCGGCCCCGTCATCGCCGCCGCCTCCGCCGTCCTCGAAGAACGCCGCCTGACCGCCGTCGAGCAGCTCGTCGAACTGCGCCTCGCCCTCGGCGAGAGCGGCGAACTCATCGGCGACCTGCGCGAACTGATCGCCGAGCACCCGCTGCGCGAGACCCTCCGCGGCCACCTGATGCTCGCCCTCTACCGGTCCGGACGCCAGGCCGAGGCCCTCGCCGAGTTCGGCCGGGTCCGCGAACTGCTCGTCGAGGACCTCGGCATCGACCCCGGCCCCCAGCTCACCCGCCTCCACGAGGCGATCCTGCGCGACAGCCCCGAACTGGCCGCCCCCGAACCCGCCGCACCGCCCGCCGCCCCGCCGCCGGACACCCCCCGCGCACCGGCCGGCGCCCCCTGCACCCTCCCGCCCGACCTCCCCGACTTCACCGGCCGCGAACGCGAGCTGCGCCACCTCCTCGCCCCGCCCGACCCCGGCCTGCCGGACGCCGCCGCCCGCGTCCTCGGCATCGACGGCATGGGCGGCAGCGGCAAGACCGCCCTCGCCCTGCACGCCGCCCACCGGCTCGCCCCCGGCTACCCCGACGGCCGGCTCTACGCCGACCTGCGCGGCTTCTCCTCCGCCGAGAGCCCCCGCCCGCCCGGCGCGGTCATCGGCTCCCTGCTGCGCATCCTCGGCACCCCCGGCGACCGCATCCCCGACGACCTCGACGGCCGCACCGCCCTGTGGCGGGCCACCCTCGCCGGCCGCCGCGTGCTCCTCGTCCTCGACGACGCCGCGGACGCCGCACAGGTACGGCCGCTGCTCCCGGCCTCCTCCGGCTGCCTCGTCCTCGTCACCAGCCGCACCCGGATGACCGGTCTCGACGGCGCCGACTGGATCAGTGTCGCGGCGATGCCGCCCAGCGACGGCCTGGCCCTGATCACCCGCGTCCTCGGCGCGGACCGCGTGCGCGCCGAACCCGGCGCCGCCGCCGAACTCGGCGCCCTGTGCGGGCACCTGCCGCTCGCCCTGCGGATCGCCGGCGCCCGGCTGCGCAGCCGGCCCCGCTGGACCGTCCGCCACCTCGTCGACCGGCTCGGCGACGAGGCCCGCCGCATCGACGAGCTCAGCGCCGGCGACCAGAGCGTCAAGGCGACCCTCCAGCTGTCGTGCGAGGCGATGGCCCCCGCCCACCGCGAGGCCCTGCGGCTCCTCGGCCTGCACCCGGGCCGCGACATGGGCGTCCACTCGGCGGCCGCCCTGCTGGGCACCGGGCTGCGGGAGGCCGAGGACGTCCTGGAGCACCTCCTCGACATGAACCTCGCCTGCCAGTACGAGATGGGCCGCTACGCCCTCCACGACCTGGTCCGCAGCTTCACGCACAGCCTGCACGGCGCGCCGCCCCGGCCGCAGGAGCGGGCCGCCCTCGAACGGGTCCTCGACCACTTCCTCGCCGCCACCGAGGAGGCCTGCCGGATCCGCTTCCCCGGCCGCGCCCCCGCGAGCCGGCCCGCCGGCCCGCCGGCCGCCGCGAACGCCGGACCGGGGCTGCCCGGCCTCCCGGGCCCGGTCGACGCCGCGGCCGCGGAGGACTGGTTCGAGCGGGAGCAGGGCGCGCTGCTCGCCGCGGCGGAGTGCGCCGAGCGGGCCGGCTTCGACCGGCACGCCGTCCACCTGGCCCGCAACCTCGCCTTCCACCTCAACTCGCGCAGCAGCCTGGAGGAGTTCGGCCGGATCGCCGCCGTCGCGGTGGCCGCGGCCCGCCGCCTGGACGACCCGGCCGTCCTGCGGGTCAGCCTGTCGAACCAGGCCGTCGCCCACTGCAAGCTCGGCCGGTTCCCCGAGGGCGTCACCGCGGCGACCGAGGCCCTCGGCCTGGCGGCCGGCCTCGCCGACCGGTCCGGCGAGGCCGTCTGCCTCACCCTGCTCGGCCTGCTGCACAGCCTCCTCGGGGACCTCGGCGCGGCCCGCCGCAACCTGGAGCGCGGAGCCGCCCTGCACCGGCAGCTCTCCGACGCGCGGCAGGAGGCGTACACCCTGTGCAACCTCAGCTCGGTCCTGGCCTGGACCGGCCGGCCCGCGGAGGCCGCCGCGGCCGCGGCCCGCGCCGTCGCCCTGGCCGGGCGGGCCGGCACCGCCGGCGAGCAGGTGTCCGCGCTCAACGACCTGGCCGTCGCCCGCCTGGCACTCGGCGAGGAGCAGGAGGCCCTGGCCGCCCTGGAACGGGCCATGGACCTGGCGGGGGAGTGCCGCATGCCGGAGAACCTCGGCCTCACCCTCGCCCTGGCCGCAGAGGCCTGCCAGCGCACCGGCCGCACCGTCCTCGCCGGCGACCACGCCGAACGGGCCCTGGAGCTGATCCGGGCGCACGGCACCGCGATGCGGCAGGCGGTCGTGGAGAACGTCCTCGGCCGGGTCCACCTGATGCGCGGCGCCCCCGGACGGGCCCGCGAACTGCACGCCGACGCCCTCCGCAGCGCCGAGGCCGTCGGCTACCGCGTCGAGGCAGCCAGGGCGCTGCACGGCCTGGCCCTCGCCTTCGAGGCCCTCGGCGACCCGGACCGCGCCCGCGCCCACCGCGGCCGCGCGGACGCCGCGTTCGCCGCCCTGACCGGCGCCCCGGCACCCGCCGCCCTCACTCCCGTCCCCTGAGCCGGAGTCGGAGCCGGTGCGGCGGGGGCGTGCTGCGGGCCTACGGCCGGACGAACGACGGGCCGATCTCGGTCGCGCGCACCTCCCCACCCCCGCCCGCCGACCCGGCGGCGGCCCCCGCCCCGCAGACGGCCGCCAGCGCCACCGCCGCCACCAGGGCGGCCACCGTCCTCCGCATCACGCAACCCCTTCGTCGTCGGATCCGGCGCACCCCGCGGCGCGCCCGGCAGCGACCATCCTGGCCGCGGCCGTTCCCGAAGGGTTCCCGTCCGGGTCCCGGCCGCGGCGGGCGGCGCCCGGCCGCCCGTACGCCCCTCACCCCGTCAGGCGCAGCGGCAGCGTCCGCAGGCCGCCCACCACGATCGAGTCCAGCCGCTCCGGCGTGCCGGCCGGCTCCACGTGGCGGACCTGGCGGACGAACTCCCGCAGCACCGCCCGGATCTCCAGCTTCGCCAGCTGCGAGCCCACGCAGTAGTGCGGGCCCGCGCCCAGCGCCAGGTGCCGGTTCGGGGTACGGCGGATGTCGAAGGAGTCCGGGTGGGCGAAGTGCGCGGGGTCACGGTTCGCGGACGGCAGCCAGCACACCACGAGGTCGCCCTCGCGGACCCGCCGCCCGCCCAGCACCGCGTCCCGCGCGGCCCGGCGTACGAGGTGCGTGGCGCTGGAGGTCCACCGCAGGATCTCCTCGATCGCCGTCCCGGCCACCTCCTCGAAGCCGGTGCGCAGCAGCTCCCACTGGGCGGGCCGCTCCAGCAGCGCCTGCATGCCGCCCGACATGGCGAGCCGTACGTTCTCCGTCCCGCCGACGAGCAGGTTGTCGCAGTTGAGGACGACGTCCTCGACGGGCAGCGGCCGGCCGTCCACGTGCACCGCCGCGAGGACGCTGACCAGGTCGTCGCCGGGCGCGGCCCGCCGCCGCTCCGCCAACTCGCCGAAGTAGTCGAGGATCTGCAGGTGCGCCAGTGTCCGCTCTGTCGCGGTGCCCGCGCAGAACGCGTCCGTCGTCCACTCCACGATGTCCGGCCGGTCCCGCTCCGGTATCCCGAGGAACGTGCAGACCACCTCCACCGGGAGGACGGCCGCGATGCCGGTCACGAAGTCGGTGCGCCCGGCCGCCACCGCGTCCCGGACGATCCGCTCGGCCTGCGCGTCCAGAGCGTCCGACAGCAGCCGCAGGTTGCGCGGGGCGAACCAGCCGGCGACGGCCCCGCGCAGCACCCGGTGGCGCTCCGGCCCGGACAGCGCCAGGGTCCGGTCGCCGCCCGGGTCGTCGCCCTGGGCGAGCGGCCGCAGCAGGATCCCCGAGGCGGAGCTGTACGTCCGCGCGTCCCGCAGCACCTCGTCGATCTCGTCGTAGCGGGTCAGCGACCAGAACCCGGGGAACTCGCCGGGCCCGTGCCACAGCACCGGCTCCTGCTCGCGCAGCCGGGCCCACAGGGCGTACGGGTCGCCCGAGCGGTGCGTCTCGCCGTCGAGGAGGCGTGCGGTGTCCTCCTGCGCGGTCGTCCGCGGCGCGTGCGCCGCCGCCGTGCTCACGAGACCGAGGGGGCCGCGGCGGCCGCGGACCGGGCCAGCTCGCCGGCGATCAGCGGGAACGGCGGCTCCGTCCGCAGGTAGAAGTGCCCGCCGGGCAGCACCAGCGGGGTGAACCCGCCGGAGGTGTGCCCGCTCCACTGGGCGAACCGGGTGCGGATCTCCGGGATGTCGTCCTCCCCGGCCACCGCGACCAGCCGGGAGGAGATCCGGGCGTCCTCGTACCCGCCGTAGTGGGCGACGAGCCGCAGGTCGGCCTTGATGTACTCCAGCAGCAGCTCCATCAGCTCCTCGTCCTGGAGCAGTTCGATGCTGAGCGGCTCGTACCGGCCGAGGTAGCCGAGGACGTCCGCGGTGTCCTCGAACGGCACCGGCGGGCGCAGCGCGGGCGCCGCCGCCGACGACACGACCAGGACGGGCACGGGCCGGCCGGCCCGCTCCAGCAGCCGGGCCGTCTCGAAGGCGACGTACGCGCCCATGCTGTGCCCGAACAGCACGGAGTACGCCTCCCCGCTCGCGATGACCTCGTCGGCGACGGCCTGCGCCAGTGCGGTCAGCGACGCGGGATGGTCCTGCGTGATGCGGTCCTCGCGGCCGGGGTACTGCACGGCGTGGACGCGGGCCCCGGGCAGCAGGCCCTGCCAGGAGCGGAAGAAGGAGGCGCAGCCGCCCGCGTGGGGGAAGCACAGGACGGCCGGGCGCCCGTCGCGCCCCGGGGCGAACTCTCTGATGGAGCTGGTGGTCGAAGGCATGGGGAACCCATCGGTGTCGTGGCGGACGTACGGACGGCGTTCGGAGGCCGGGCAGCCCGGGCAGCCGGGGCAGCCGCGGCGGCCGGGGCAGGCGGGCCCGGTCAGGGCCGCGACAGCAGCTCGACCTGCTCGGGGATGGTGCCGCACCGGTACACCTGCCGGACCGGCAGCGTCCGGCCCGCGATCCGGCCCAGTGCGCGGGACAGCCGCAGCACGGACAGGGAGTTCCCGCCGAGGTCGAAGAAGGTGTCCTGCTCGGTGCCCCGCACGGGCACGCCGAGGACCTCCTCCCAGGCGCGCGCGATCTGCGCGGCGAGCCCGCCCGCCGCGGGTGCCGGGGCAGCGGCGGCCGGCGCGGGCCGGCGCACCGACGCCAGCAGCGCCGCCCGGTCGATCTTGTCGTGCGCGGAGCGCGGCAGCGACGGCAGGAACACGATCCGGTCGGGCACGACCGCCGCGCTCAGCGCCTCCTCCACCACCCGCCGCACCGACGCCGCGTCCACCTCCGCACCCGGCTCGCGCACGGCGAAGGCGTACGACGTCGCGGACTCGGCGTCATAGGCGACGGCCGCCGCCCGCAGACCCGGATGCGCGGCGATGGCCTCCTCGACGGCCTCGATGTGGACCCGCACCCCGCGGATCTTCACCTCGTTGTCCAGCCGGCCCACGAACTCCAGGCCGCCCTCCGGCAGCCACCGCCCCAGGTCGCCCGTCAGGTACACCCGCTCCAGCCGGCCCGGCCCCGTCTCGACGTCGGTGAACCGGGCCCGCGTCAGCGCCTCGTCGCCGACGTAGCCGCGGGCCACCGTCGGGCCGCTGACCGCGATCTGCCCGGCCGCGCCCAGCGGCACCGCGCGCAGCCGCTCGTCGAGCAGGTGCACGGTCGCCCCCGGGATCGCGAAGCCGATCGTGGAGTCCGCCGGCTCGGTGTAGAAGCGGTACGTCGACCAGACCGTGCACTCCGTCGGCCCGTACTCGTTGCCCAGCACCACCTCCGGCAGCAGCGCGAAGTGCCGGTCGATGACCGACCGGGCGAGGGACTCCCCGGCGCACACCACCACCCGCAGCCGCTCCAGCGCGGCCGCGACACCGGCGTCCTCCCGGGCGGTGTCCAGCAGCTCGGAGTGGAAGCTCGGCACGGTCAGCGTCTGGTTGACGCCGTGCCCGGTGATGAGCCCGGCCAGCGCCTGCGGGTTGCGCCGCTCCTCCTCGTCGGCGACGACGAGCGTGCCGCCCACGGCGAGCGTGCCCCACACCCCGGCCACCGACGAGTCGAAGTGGAACGGCGACAGCAGCAGGAAGACGGGCCTGCCGAACCGCTCGTACACCTCGACGCGCGCCGCGTTCGACGCCGCCAGGTTCCGCTGGGAGACCGACACCCCCTTCGGGCGGCCGCTGCTGCCCGAGGTGTACAGCACGTACGCCTCACGCTCCGCGGGATCCCGCACCCACTCCCGGCCCGCCGAGGGGCCCGCCGAGGGGTCCGCGGGCGGCGGCCCCGCGGGGGCGTCGAACGCGCCCGTGCGCGGGTCGACGACCACCCCCAGCCCCGCCGACTCCCGGATGTGCGCCAGCGCCTCCGGCGCCGCCCGCGGGTCGGCGAACACGAACGACCGGCCCGACAGCCAGGCCGCCAGGGCGTACACGACGGCCCCGGCCGTCCGGTGCGACAGGATGCCGATCCGGTCCGCGCCGGCGGACCGCGGGTCGGCGTCCAGCTCCCGGGCGGCGGCCTCCGCCGCCGCCCGCAGGGCCCCGTAGGACAGTACCGAGCCCCCGCACACCACGGCGGGGCCATCGGGGCTGCGCAGGGCGTGCTCCATCACCGCGTCGAGGGCAAGCTGATGTCTCGTCATGGCCCGCATGCTGCGCAGCCGCCCTTCCCGGATCCTTCCCGCCGCGTTCCGGGAACCCGCCGGGAAGCCGCCGGGAACGCGCCGGGAGCGGCCCCTCCCAGACTCGTCGGTGCCGGCGGCCCGCGCACACGGCCTGCCGCCCGGCCCCCCACGGACACCACTGGAAGGGACAGCCGCGGTGTACAAGTCTTTCGCCGAGAAGCTCTCGGAGCCCGACCTCATCGACCTCGGGAACGGCATCCACGTCCTGCGCTTCGAGGTCATGAAGGTCACCTCGGTCCGCGCCGCCGTCGTGGACCTCCTCGAACGCGGCGTGATCCGCCCCGGGCAGACCCTCGTCGACAGCTCCAGCGGCATCTACGGCCACGCCCTCGCCCTCGTCTGCCGCGAACTCGGCCTCAAGGCGCACGTCTTCGCCTCCGTCGCCGTCGACGCCGCGATCCGCACCCAGCTGAAGTACCTCGGCGCCACCTACACGCAGGTGCCGTCCTCCGGCGACGACGGCCTCCAGCACGACCAGGAGACCCGCGTCCGCCTCGTCCACGCCTACCTGCGCGAGAACCCGGACGCCTACTGGATGCAGCAGTACCACGACGACGTCCACTACCTCGGCTACGAGCGCGTCGCCCACACCGTCGTCAAGGAACTCGGCTCCGACGGCGTCACCCTCGTCGGCGGCATCGGCACCGGCGCGTCGACCGGCGCGATGAGCCGCTACCTGCGCGCCGCCTCCGCCGGCGTCCGCGTCGCCGGGATCCAGCCCTTCGGCAGCCGCTCCTTCGGCTCCGAGGCCGTCCCCCTCGACGGGTTCATCATCGCCGGCATCGGCAGCGGCATCCGCTTCGACAACATCGACTACAGCGCCTACGACGACATCCACTGGCTCGACTTCTCCGTCTCCGCCGCCGGATGCCGCCACCTGCTCTCCACCACCGGCGTCTTCGCGGGCCTCTCCGCCGGCGCGGGCTGGCAGGTCTCCCGCCACATCCGCGCCACCGAACCCGACGGCAACCCCATCGTCTTCCTCGCCGCCGACCCGGGCCACCGCTACGTCGAACGCGTCTTCCCGCCCGACGGCCCCCTCACCGAGGACCCCGCCCACAGCCCCCGCACCATCACCGACCTCTCCGAGATGGCCGGCCCCTGGTGCACCATGCGCTGGGACCGGCGGCCCTACAGCGTCACCGACGACCTGCCGCCCTACACCCCCGCCGCCGCCCGGCAGCCCGCGTACGCCTGAGCCCCAGCCCCCGCCACCCCTGTCCGGCACCTCCTGCGAGGCCACACCATGACCCACGTCGCCGTCATCAACTACGGCCCCCGCCACGACTACGCCGCGATGCTCCCCGAACTCGCCGACCGGCTCCACGTCTTCAGCCACCACCGGCTCACCGGCACCGCCGGCCTCGCCTCGTACGAGTACGTCGAGGACTGCGAGTCCGTCCCCTACCCGGAGCTGCGCATCCGCGGACTCGCCCGCGACACCGGACTCGCCCACGTCATCACCGACAACGAGTACGACCTGGAGCGCGCCGCCCGCATCCGCGCCGACCTCGGCCTGCCCGGCCAGAGCCCGGCCAGCGCCCTCTCCTTCCGCGACAAGGCCGTCATGAAGGAGACCGCCCGCCGCACCGTCCCCACCGCCCCCTTCCGCAGGCTCGCCGACATCACCGACCTGACCGGCTTCATCGCCGAGCAGGGCTACCCCGTCGTCGTCAAACCCGTCAAACAGGGCGGCTCCCGCGACATCACCGTCCTGCGCGACGACGACGCCCTCCTCGCCTTCAGCCGCCGCCCCTGGCGCGAGGACCTCATGGCCGAGGGGTTCGTCGAAGGCCCCATGTACCACGTCGACGCCGTCATCGCCCCCGGCTACCGCTTCGTCGCCGCCTCCCGCTACCTGCGCAGCTGCCTCGGCGTGTTCTCCGGGCAGAACAACGGCTCCGTCCAGCTCCACCCCGTCCGCGACCCGTTCGCCCGACGGCTGGAGGCCTTCCTCGACCGCGTCCTGGACGCCTTCGAGACCCCCGACACCGCCGCCTACCACCTGGAGGTCTTCCACACCCCCGACGACGAGCTCGTCCTGTGCGAGATCGCCTCCCGCGTCGGCGGCGACCGCATCCCCGCCCTCACCCGCCTCACCTACGGCGTCGACCTGCACACCGCCTGGCTGCGCCAGTCCGTCGGCCTGCCCGCCGCCCCGCCGCCCGCCCAGCCCCCCGCCGCCGTCCACGGCTCCGTGTCGATCCTCCCGCAGGGCCGGCCCGTCGCCGCGCCCGAACGGCCGCCGTTCCCCTGGGTCCGCCACTACGAGGCCAACGACAACCTCGCCCCCGGCGCCGTCGCCCAGAACAGCACCTCCTACCTGTGCTTCGCGATCGTCGAGGGCGCCGACGCCGCCCAGGTCGAACAGCGGCTCCTGGAAACCGAGGCCTGGCTCATGGACCGCGTACGGGACACGGAGGTGCCGGCCCCGTGAACACCTGGCGGCAGACCTCGCCGACCGGCCGCGCCCTCCTGGTCACCGTCCTCCTCACCGGCCTGACCACCTTCATGTTCCTGCCGCTGCTCGCCGTCCACCTCTCCTCCGAGGGCGTCCCCGGCGGCCGCGTCGGCTTCCTCGTCGGCCTGCTCGCCTTCTGCAGCCAGGGCTTCTCCCTGCTGTGCGGGCTCGTCGTCGACCGCTTCGGCACCCGCGCCGTCCTCGCCTCCGGCTTCGGACTGCGCATCGCCGGGTACGCCCTCCTGGGCACCGGGACCGCCTCCGCGACCGCCGTCGCCGGGATCGCCGCCATCGGCGTCGGCGGCTCCCTGCTCGGCCTCGCCGTCAAGACCCGGCTCGTCGCCGAGGACGGCGTCCCCGCCCGCGACATGCTCGCCCTGCGCTCCACCTTCGTGAACATCGGCGTCATCGCCGGCCCCGCACTCGGCGCGCTCGTCTACCCGCTCGGCTTCGGCTGGATCCTCGCCGCCTGCATCCTCTCCCACCTGCTCCTCGGCATCCGGCTCACCCTCCGCCCCGCCGGCGCGGCGGCGGCCCCGGCACCGCAGCCCGACGGCGGCCCGGCGGCCGCCGCGACCGCCGCGGCCCCGGCGGCCGCGGACCCCGCCGCCCGGCGCCGCGCCGTGCGCCAGTGGGTCCCGCTGTGCCTGGTCGGCGTCGCCTTCTGGGCCCTCTACAGCCAGCTCAACGTCATCCTGCCGATCAGCGCCAAGGAGATGACCGGCAGCACCGCCGCCATCTCCGTCGTCTTCACCGTCAACGGCCTCCTCGTCGTCCTCCTCCAGTACACGCTCCTGCGCCACGTGTTCCGGCAGGCCACCGCCCGCACCCTGCTCGTCGTCGGGTTCCTCGCCTTCGCCGCCGCCTACGCGCTCCTCATCCCGCTCGCCGGCTGGTCGGCACTGCTCGCCTTCGTCCTGCCGGTGACGCTCGCCGAGATGCTCATCGCCCCCAGCCTCGACGAACAGGCCGTCCAGGCCGGACCGCTCGGCAGGACCGGGCTCGCCCTCGGCGCGATGAGCGCCGCCGGCGCCGTCGGCAGCCTGCTCGGCTCCAGCCTCGGCGGCTTCCTGCTCCAGACGCTGCACACCGGCACCGGCATCTGGCTGGTGATCGTCGCGGTGTCCGTCGCCGCGGCCGCCTCCTCACTCCTCCTCCCGAAAGCGCGGATGCAGCATGCCTGACCTGCCTGACCTGCCTGACCTGCCCGAGCCGCGGCCCACCGCCGTCCTGCTCAACCCCCGCGACCTCGTCATCGCCGCCGCGCAGCGGCTCGGCCTGTCCGTCGTCGTCGCCGCCGACCCCTCCTCGCCCGTCCCCGTCCCCGACGGCCTGCCCTTCCCCGTCCTGCGGACCCCGTGGATCGCCGACCCCGCCGACCTCGTACGCCGGCTGCGCGTGCTCGCACCGGACGGACCGGCCTCCGTGTTCGGGTTCGGCGAGGTCGGCGCCTGCACCGCCGCCGCCGCCAACCGGGAACTGGGCTGGCCCGGCAACCCGCCCGAGGCGCTGGAGGCGTTGCGGGACAAGGCCCGGCTGCGGGCCGTCGTCGGCGACCGGGCCGGCGTACCGGTGGCGTACGCCGTCTGCTCCGACCGGGACCGGGCCCGTGCCGCCGTCGCCCGCATCGGCTTCCCCTGCGTCATCAAGCCCGTCGCCGGCACCGGCAGCTCCGGCGTGCGCCTCCTCGCCACGCCCGAGGAGGCCGAGGCGCACCTGTCGGCCGCGGAGTTCACGGGCGAGCACGTCGTCGAGGAGTTCCTGGAGGGCGCCGAGTACAGCGTCGAGGCCGTGAGCACGCCCGCCGGGCACCGCGTCCTCGCCGTCACCGAGAAGGCGACCACCGGAGCCCCGCACTTCGTCGAGACCGGCCACGTCCTGCCCGTACGGCTGGACCCCGCCGACGAGGCCGCCGTCACCGCCGTGGTCACCGCCACCCTCGACGCGGCCGGCCTGCGCTACGGGCCGTCCCACACCGAGGTCATGCTGACCGCGGCCGGCCCCCGCCTGATCGAGTCGCACGGCCGCCCCGGCGGCGACCGGATCAGCGACATGCTGGGCCTCGCGCTCGGCGAGGACGTCTTCGCGCAGATGATGCTCGCCGTGTTCGGACTGCCGGAGCCGGCCCCCGCCGCCCGCCGGCGCGTCGCGGGCATCCGGTACGTCACCTTCGACGGGAGCGTGCCCGTGCCGCCGCACGGGACGGGCACCGCGCTCGTCGCCTCGCTGCCCGGCGTCGCCGAGGTCGAGATCAGCGTGCCCGCCGGGGAACTGCCGCCGCCGGTGGCCGCGTCGGGCGACCGGCACGGCTTCGTGGTCGCGACCGGCGACACCCGGGAGGAGCTGGAGGCCAACCTCGCCCGCGCCGTCCGCACCCTGACCGCCGCCTGACCCGCCCCGCCGCCGCCCCGTCCTTCCGAGAAAAGGTGCCCGCCGTGCCGTACAAGATCCTCGTCCTGGTCTCCCAGGCCTCGAAGTTCGAGCTCGACAACCACTCGATCATCCCGAGCGCCCTCCACCGCGAGGGCCACGAGGTGCACATCGGCGACATCGACACGCTGAACGTGCACGACTCCGTCGTCGTCTGCGACCGTGTGCGGCTCTCCGAGGAGTTCATCGCCGGCGGCGACTTCCCGTCGCTGAGCGAGTCGTACGCCTCCGCGGAGGACTTCGACCTGGTGTGGGTGCTCGCGGGCACCCATCCGGAGGCCGGCGACGACTCCTTCCGCCTGCTGTGGCTGCTGAACCAGCGCGTCCCGTTCGTCAACGACGCCTCCGCGCTGTTCTTCCTCAACACGAAGATCAACCTGGGGGCGATCGTCCCCGCCGAGCACCTGCCCGCCTCGTACGTCTCCAACGACTTCGACTTCCTGAACGCCCTCGTGGAGTCCGACGCCGACCGCTCCTGGGTGGTCAAGCCGACCAGCGACGGCTGCGGCGCCGATGTCTTCGTCGTCAACAAGCTCGACCGCAACCGCTCCGCGCTGCTCGGCTCGGCCACCGGCAACGCCGCCTCCCGGAACGGCCGCTACGGCCGCGAGATCATCGGCATGGCGAAGCGGCACACCGTCGCCCAGGAGTACGTCCCCCACGTCCGCACCAACGAGAAGCGCGTCATCATCGCGGGCGACACCCCCGTCTCCGGTTTCCTGCGCTTCCACCCGGAGCACGACCACCGCTCCAACGCCACCCTCGGCGCCCGCTTCGAGGCCCTGGAGCTGACGCCGGAGGAGGAGGGTTTCGTCCGGCTCCTGGGCAAGCGGATGACGGACCTCGGCATCCACTACTCGGGCATCGACATGGCGTTCCCCTACGTCATCGAGGTGAACATGGTGAACCCCGGCGGCCTCAGCTACCACACGCTGGCCACCGGCGAGGACACCTCGTCCGCGGCGGTCAACGCCGTGCTGGAGTCCCTCCGCGCCGTCGGCAAGCTGCGCTGACCCGGGCCCGTACGCGTGGGCAGCGGCCCGCCCCTCCGCGGGGGCGGGCCGCTGCCCACGCGGTCCTCATTCCGTGCTCACGGGTCCGTCCCGTGCGGGCCGGACCCCGGCGGCTACCAGCCGGCCGCGCCGATCTCCTTGCGGGCGCCGAGGCCGGAGCCGGTGCCCGGGTAGAGGTACAGCCTGCCCGTCGGCTTCTCGACCGCCGCGAGGTCGGCGCCGTCACCCTTGAGGTCGAGCGCGGTCAGGTTCGTTGTGCCGTTCCAGCCGCCGGAGCCGACCAGGATGCGCTCGGAGCCGCCCGCGACCGTCGGAGTTGCCCCGGCCCTTGTAGAGCCGCAGCTTGCCGGTGGAGGCCTTGACGCCCACCACGTCGTCGACGGATTCGCCGTTGATGTTCGCGGCCACCAGGTCGGCCATGCCGGGTGCGGGCTGCGGCTTCGAATAACAGGGGCGGTGGTGTGGCGTCCCGCCCCGGTCCCCAGGAGCGGACCGACTCCTTCGGACACGTCCCGCGGTGACGTTTCCTCAGGGCTCCGAGGCGGTGTCCCGAGGTCTCCCTCGCTGACAGGAATCAGCTTCGCCGCTGGCCAAAGCCCTGGGAAGAGAGATCCACTGGACCGAACCGGCCCTGGCCCCACCGGGCCGGCGGGGCCGCCGCCCGCGGTGCCGGCGTGCCGGGGGTGGCGGGTGGGGGAGCGAGGTCAAGGCGGACCGGGCGATTCCGGACATCTTTTCCGCGGCCGCACCGGACCGGCGGCCCCCCGGACGCCCGTTCCGTGCCCGTACGGGCGTCCGCACGGTGACGCCCGGCCCGGCGCCGGTGCCCCCGGTCCGGGCCGAAGGTCCCGGAAGGGAAGGCTGATTGGCCCCGGAGCGGATTGGCCGAGATTCGATCGGCCGGGCCTCCGAAACCGGTCCGGCGACCTGCGCCCGGAATTCCGTACGCTACGGTAACTTCGCTGTCCGTCACCAGTGACGGCCCTCAGCCATTTTACCGACCGGAGCCACTGACCTTTCGAAGGCCCGGCGGATCGCCATGGAGGGCGAATATGAGTACCACCGAGCGCCGCAGCCGAATAGAGGCCCTCGGCGCCTTTCTTCCCGCGGGACGCGAGACCAACGAGGAACTCCGCGCGAAGGTGCCGAACCTGGGCGACGCGGACGTCCGCCGGATCACCGGCATCGCCGAGCGCCGCGTCCACGACCCCGACCCGGCCGCCGGCGAGGACTCCTTCGGGATGGCCCTCGCCGCAGCCCGCGACTGCCTGGCCGCCTCCCGCCACCGGGCGGCCGACCTCGACGTCGTCATCAGCGCGTCCATCACCCGCGTGAAGGACGGCAGCCGCTTCCACTTCGAGCCTTCCTTCGCCGGGATGCTGGCCAAGGAGCTGGGCGCCAGGCCCGCCATCAGCTTCGACGTCTCCAACGCCTGCGCCGGCATGATGACCGGCGTGTGGCTGCTGGACCGGATGATCCGCTCCGGCGCCGTCCGCACGGGCATGGTCGTCAGCGGCGAGCAGGCCACCCGCGTCGCCCGCACCGCCGCCCGCGAACTGCGCGACTCCTACGACCCGCAGTTCGCCTCCCTCTCGGTCGGCGACTCCGCCGCCGCGGTCGTCCTCGACGAATCCACGGACCCCGCCGACCGCATCCACTACATCGAGCTCATGACCTGCGCCGAATACTCCCACCTCTGCATGGGAATGCCGAGCGACCGCACCCAGGGAATCGGCCTCTACACCGACAACAAGAAGATGCACGACCGGGAACGCCTCAAACTGTGGCCGCGGTTCCACGAGGATTTCCTCGCCAAGAACGGGCGCTCTTTCGAGGACGAGGAATTCGACCACATCATTCAGCACCAGGTCGGCACCCGGTTCATCGAGTACGCCAACCGGACCGCCGAGGCCGAGTTCGGCACACCCATGCCCCCGTCCCTCCAGGTCGTGGAGGAGTACGGCAACACCGCCACCACCTCCCACTTTCTGACCCTGCGCGACCACCTGCGCCGCACCCGCGGCGAAGCCGCCGCCACCGGCGCGGCCCGCGAGGCCGCCGGCGCCACGTACCTCCTGGTGCCCGCCGCCTCGGGACTCGTCACCGGCGCCCTGTCCGCCACCGTCACCCACGCAGGGGCGTGATCCGCCATGGGCATCGTCATCACCGCATCCGCGACCGCCACCCACACCGACCCCGGCAGCCCCGCCTCCGCCGTCGACCTCGCCGGGCGCGCCGCCCGCCGCTGCCTCGCCCGCGCCCGCGTCTCCCCGTCCGGGGTCGGCGTCCTCGTCAACGTCGGCGTCTACCGCGAGAACAACACCTTCGAACCGGCCGTCGCCGCCCTGGTCCAGAAGGAAACCGGCATCAACCCCGACTACCTCGCCGACCCCCAGCCCGCCGCCGGCTTCTCCTTCGACCTCATGGACGGGGCCTGCGGCGTCCTCAGCGCCGTCCAGGCCGGCCAGTCCCTCCTCGCCACCGGAACCACCGAGCGGCTCCTCATCACCGCCGCCGACGTCCACCCCGGCGGCGACGCCTCCCGCGACCCCGACTACCCCTACGCCGACCTCGCCGGAGCGTTCCTCCTCGAACGCGACGCCGACCCCGGCACCGGCTTCGGCCCCGTACGCCACTACGGCGGCGACCGGCCCACCGACGTCGCCGGCTACCTCGACCTCGACACCATGGGCACCGGCGGGCGCTCCCGCATCACCGTGCACCGCACCCCCGGCCACGAGCAGCGCACCGCCGAACTCGCCGCGGCCGCGGTCGCCGCGTACACCGGCGAGTTCGGCCTCGACCCCGGCCGCACCCTCGTCATCGGCCCCGACACCCCCGCCGACCCCGACCCCGCTGCCGGGGCGGCACCGGGCCGACCGCACACCGCGGCCCCCGTCCTCGGCTACCTGCACGCCATGGAACGCGCCCGCCCCGAAGGCGTCGACACCCTCCTGTTCGTCACCGCCGGCGCCGGGCCGCGAGCGGCCTGCGCCTCCTACCGCCCGCAGGGATGGTGAGCGCCATGGCGACCACGACCGCCCTCCCCGCGGCGCCCCGGCCCGCAACCGCCGACGACCTCGGCGCGCACAGCCTGGCCGGCCTCCTCGAACGCAACGCCCGCGCCTTCCCCGACAAGCCGGCCGTCATCCACCCCGCTGCCGGCCCGCGGCGGGACGGCGCCCGTCCCGCCTACCGGACCCTCACCTACGGCCGGCTCCAGCAGGCCGTCGAGGAACTCGCCGCCGGCTTCACCCGCGCCGGCATCACCAAGGGCACCAAGACCGTCCTGATGGCGCCGCCCGGCCCCGAACTGTTCGCCCTCGCCTTCGCCCTCTTCCGGGTCGGCGCCGTGCCCGTCGTCGTCGACCCCGGCATGGGCGTCCGCCGGATGCTGCACTGCTACCGCACCGTCGGAGCCGAGGCGTTCATCGGGCCGCCCCTCGCCCACGCCGCCCGCCTGCTCGGCCGCCGCGCCTTCGCCGGGATCCGCGTCCCGGTCACCCTCGGACGGCACCGCCTCGGCCGGGCCCGCACCCTCACCGCCTTACGGACCCTCGGCGCCGAGGGCGGCGGGGCCGCACCCGTCGCCGCGGGCCGCGACGACCTGCTGATGATCGGATTCACCACCGGCAGCACCGGCCCCGCCAAGGGCGTCGAGTACACCCACCGCATGGCGCTGTCGATCGCCCGCCAGATCGAGGCCGTGCACGGCCGCACCCGCGAGGACACCTCCCTGGTCACCCTGCCGTTCTACGGGGTCCTCGACCTCGTCTACGGCTCCACCCTCGTCCTCGCCCCCCTGGCCCCCTCCCGCGTCGCCCAGGCCGACCCCGCGCTCGTCGTCGACGCGCTGGAACGCTTCGCCGTCACCACCATGTTCGCCTCGCCCGCCCTGCTCGGCCCGCTCGCCGCCCACCTCGCCGCCGCCCCCGGCCGCCACCCGCTGCCCGACCTGCGCTGCGTCGTCGGCGGCGGAGCGCCCGTGCCCGACACGACGGTGGCCGCGCTGCGGCGCGTACTGGACCCGCGGGCCCGCATCCACGTCACGTACGGGGCGACGGAGGCCCTGCCGATCACGTCGATCGAGGCGACCGAACTCCTCGGTCCGGACGCAGACGAGGCCACCGGCGGTGGTCGCGGTGATGTCGGCGGTGGTCGCGGCGGTGTTCGCGGCGGTACGGCGGCACGCGCCGCCGAAGGCGCCGGAACCTGCGTCGGACACCCCGTCCCCGGCATCCGCCTCGCCATCCTGCCCGTCACCGACGGCCCGCTGCCCGGCCCCGCCCCGCACCTCCCGGCGGGCCGGGTCGGCGAGATCGCCGTCCGCGGCGACTGCGTCAGCCCCCGCTACCACCACTCCCCGGACGCCGACCGGCTCCACAAGGTGCCCGACGCCACCGACCCCGCCGGCCCCGCCTGGCACCGCACCGGCGACCTCGGCTACCTCGACGACGACGGCCGGCTCTGGTTCTGCGGCCGCTCCGCCCAACGCGTCCGCACCGAGCACCGCGACCTGCACACGGTGCGCTGCGAAGGCGTCTTCAACGCCCACCCCCAGGTCCGCCGCACGGCCCTGGTGGGCATCCCCGCCCCCGACCCCGCGGACAGCGGCTGGGGCCGCGGCGGCCGCACCACAGCCCGCAGCGGCACCGGAGACGGCACCGCCGAGAGCCCGACCCCCCGCAGCGCTGCGGCGCTCAGCGAAGCCGCGGGCGGCGGGACGCCCACGAACGGCGTCGCAAACAGCGGGACGCAGAGCAGCGGCACCGCACGAAACGGAACTCCGGGCCGCGGGACCGCAGGGAGCGGGATCGCGGGCAACTGCCCTGCCGAGGGCGGCTCCGCGGGCGGTGCTGCTGTCGGCGAGGCCGCGGGCGGCGCTGCCGCGCACGGAGCCGCGGGGAGCGGGACTGCCGGCAGCGGCAGCTCGCGCGGTGCAACCGCGGACAGCGGACCGGCCCGCACCGGGACTGCCGGCAGCGGCTCCGCGTCGGGCGTTGCACTGGTCGCTGCACCGGGCGGGGCGCCGGGCGGGGCGCCGGGCGGGGCGCCGGGCGGGGCGTCGGGCGTGGCATCGGGCGGGGCGCCGAGCGTTGCACCGGGCGGGCTGTCGGGCGAGGAGTCGGGCGTCGAGCCGCGCGGGGCGTCGAGTGGTGCGCCGGGCTGGCCGTCGCACCTTGCGCCAGGCGGTACGCCGACGGGCCCCCGGCGGCGCGCCCTGCGCCCGGTCGTCTGCGTCGAGACCGCCGACGCACACCTCGACGAGGCCGCCTGGCAGCGCCTCACCGCCGAACTGCGCGCCCTGGCCTGCGCGCACGCACCGACCACCGGCGTCGAGGAGTTCCTGCACCACCCCGGCTTCCCCGTCGACATCCGGCACAACGCCAAGATCGGCCGCGAGGAGCTGGCCCGCTGGGCCGAGCGCCGCCTCACCCCTCCCACCCCCCTGACGCCCCGTCAGCGCGCCGCCCGCCTCGTCCCGCTCGCCGGGTGGGCGTACCTCGTCGGCGGCGCCGTGTGGGCGGCGGTGGTCGGTGTTCCCGAAGCCCGCCTGCCCCGCCTGCTGTGGTGGGCGGACGCCGTGCTCAGCACCGCCGGGCACGCCGTCCAGATCCCGCTGGCCCTGCCCCGAGCCCGCGCGGCCGGCATCGGCCGCCCTGCCGCCGCGGGCCTCACCATGCTCTACGGGGCGACCTGGTGGCGGCAGCTGTGAAGATCCTGATCACCGGAGCCACCGGCTTCCTCGGCGGCCACCTCGCCGACGCCTGCCTGCGCTCCGGCCACGGCGTACGCGCCCTCGTCCGCCCCGGCAGCGACACCGACCGGCTGCGCGCCCTGCCCGGTGTCGAACTCGTCACCGGCGACCTCACCCGCCCCGACTCGCTCCGGCGCGCCGCCGACGGCTGCGAAGCCGTCCTGCACAGCGCCGCACGCGTCGTCGACCACGGCACCCGCGCCCATTTCACCGAAGCCAACGTCACCGGCACCCTCCGGCTGATGGACGCCGCCCGCGCCGCCGGCGCCCGCCGGTTCGTCTTCGTCTCCAGCCCGAGCGCGCTCATGGACCCGCGGGAGGGGGACCGGCTCGGCATCGACGAGACCACCCCCTACCCGACCCGCTGGTTCAACGACTACTGCGCGACCAAGGCCGCCGCCGAGCGGCACGTCCTCGCCGCCGACACCGACGGCTTCACCACCTGCGCCCTGCGGCCACGCGGCATATGGGGGCCCCGCGACCACGCCGGGTTCCTGCCCCGCCTCATGGGCGCCCTGCACGCGGGACGCCTCCCGGACCTGTCGGGCGGCAAACGCGTCCTGGTCTCCCTCTGCCACGTCGACAACGCGGTGGACGCCTGCCTGCGCGCCGCCGTGTCCGCCCCGGCCGAGCGCATCGGCGGGCGCGCGTACTTCGTCGCCGACGCGGAGACGACCGACCTGTGGCCGTTCCTCGCCGACGTCGCCGCCCGCCTCGGCTGCCCGCCGCCCGCACCCCGCATCCCGCTGCCCGCCGGCCGGGCACTCGCCGCGGCGGTCGAGACGGCATGGCGGCTGCGCCCGGACACCGCCGCCCGGGCCCGGACGAGCCCGCCGCTGAGCCGGTACATGATGGCCCTGCTGACCCGTTCGAGCACGTACGACACCACGGCGGCCCGCCGCGACCTCGGCTACACCCCCGCCCGCACGCAGGAGGACGGCCTGCGCGACCTGGTCCGCTGGGTCACCGCGCAAGGCGGCGTCGCCTCCTGGACCGCCCCCCGCCCGCACCCCGCACACACCCACACCCCGGACGCCACGCCCCCGGCCCCGGCCCGCGCCCAGCACCCGCCCGCGGAAACGGCACCCGGCGGCGACACCGCCGCACCCCTCCCGACGGCCGCGCCCGGCCCGGACCACCCGGTCCGGAACCACCCCGCCCCCGGCAGACCGCGCGGCACCGCCCACCCCCGCACCGGCGATCCGCGTGCCGGCGACCCGCGAACCGGCGACGTGCGCACCGGCCCCGAAGCGACCTTCGCCGACCACCCGGCCCCGCACCCTCCGGCCGCCGACCCCCCGCCGCCCCCCGGACCGACACCGGCGCCCGCCCGCGGCCCTGCCGACGCCCGGCCCGCCGCCGCGGCAGGGCGCGCCCGACGGTCCGTACGCGACCCCGCAGGGCAGCCCGACCCCGACGGCACGGGGGGCGACGGCCCCGACAACCCCGACGGCGAAACCCTCCCCACCGGCACGGCACGTGCCCGAGCCGCGCAGCCCGGAGACGCCGGGGGAGGGGCCGCACCGGGAGGGCAGACGCCGCGTCACGCACCCACCGATCCGGCCGGCCCCGTCGGCCGAGAGGACACCTCACGATGACCACCAGCACCCCGAACGCCCCCGGCACACCTGGCACTCCCGGCACACCTGGCACCCCGACCGCGCCCGGCACCCCGACCGTGTCGGTGTCCACCGCACCCGGCACTCCGAGCGCGCCCAGTACCCCCGGGGCCCCAGGCACTCCGGGGGCGCCCGGTACTCCGGACTCGTCGGCGTCCACCGCACTCGGCGCGGTGAGCGCGCTGGGCATCCCGAAGCCGCCGGTGTCTACCGCACCCAGCGCGGCGAGCGCACCCGGCACTCCGAACGTGTCGGGCACTCCGAACGTGTCGGTGTCCACCGCACCCAGCGAGGCGAGCGCGCCCGGCAGTCCGAGCGCGCCCGGTACCCCCGGGGCCCCAGGCACTCCGGGGGCGCCCGGTACTCCGGACTCGTCGGCGTCCACCGCACTCGGCGCGGCGAGCGCACCCGGCACCCCGCTCCTACCGGAGGCACCCCGCTCCTCCGCCCACGCCTACCGGCGGCCCGTGTCACCCACCGAGCGGCTCTACCTCGCCGCCGGAGAGCCGCGCGGAGCCATGGCCCTGCGGATCGTCGTCGAGGGCGACGGTATGCCCGATGCCGGGCGGCTACGGGACGCCGTTGCCCGGGCCGCCGAGGCGTGCCCCGGGTCGCGGCTCGTTCGGCGCGGGCGCCTCTGGGTGGGCGGTGGGCCGCTGCCGCGCATCGTCCAAGCGCCGCCCACCGCGGGGCCGTTCGATGTTTCCGACCCGGGGACCGTCCGTCTGCTCGCCGACCGGGCCGGGCCGACGGACCGGCCCGGGTGCGAGGTGCTCGTCGTGCCCGGTGCCGGCGGCGCCCGTACCGCGCTGGTGTTCAGTGCCTCGCACGCCGTGATGGACGGGCACGGCGCCCTCACCTGGGTCCGGGAGGTCTTCCGCGCCCTCCGCGGCGAAGCCGCCCGGCCCGCCGCCGACCCGTCCACCGACCTCGGCGTACTGCGTCGACTCGCCGCAGACCGGGGCGGACGCCCCCGTCGGCGGCCCGCGCCGCTGCCTGGCCGGCGCTCCCCGCTCGGCCCCTCCCCGGCCGCCGACGCCCCGCCGCAGACGCTGTGGCTGCGCCGCACCCTGCCCGGCCGGCACCCCGCACTCACCGCCCGGCTCGCCCAGGCCCTCGCCGACACGGCACGGCTGGACACGCGCGCCATGGTCCCCGTGGACCTGCGCCGCCACCTTCCGCACCTCAACGCCGCCACCGGCAACCTGACCCTGCCCCTCTTCCTCGACCTGCGGCCCGGCCAGGACTGGGCCGCCGCCCACACCCGCCTCCTGACGGAACTCGCCGCGGGCGGCGAACTCGCCTCCGGATTCGAAGCAGGACTGGTCCGCCGCCTGCCCGGGCCGGCCGTCGCGGCACTGCTGCGCGCCGCGCAGACCGCCGCCGTACGAACCGACCGGCACCTGGCCTCCGCCGTCGTCTCCCACCTCGGGCGGCTCGACACCGGCGAACTCTCCGGCGGCGGGTTCACCGCCACCACGGCCTACGCCCTGCCGGTGCACGCCCCCCTGGTCCCCCTGTCGTTCGCCCTCACGGAGACGGCGGTCGCAACCGAAATCACCCTCGGCGTCCGAGCCACCGCCCCGTCCCTACCGCACCGCGCACCCGCCTTCCTGGACTCCGTCATGGATGCGCTCCTCACGGACGGCCCCAGCGCCCGTACGAGCCCGGCGTCCACGAAATCCGCCCCCACCACGTCGACGGCCTCGTCCACCCCGGCCGCTGCGTCCGCATCGACCGTCCCGACCGCCTCGACGGCCTCGTCCGCGTCCGCTCCGACGGCCCCGTCCACCTCGGCTGCCCCGACGGCCCCGCTCGCCCCGGACGCGACGGCCCCGTCCGTCCCGACCGCCGCGTTGGCCCCGGCTGGCGCGTCTGCCTCAGCTGTCTCCACGGCCTCGCTCACTCCGGCTGTTGCGTCCGCATCGACAGTCCCGATCGCCGCGACGGCTCCGACAGTCCCGATCGCCGCGACGGCCCCGGCTGACGCGTCCGCGTCCGATCCGTCCGCCTCGACGGCCTCGTCCACCCCGACGGCCTCGTTGGCCCCGGCCGTTGCTTCCGCATTGACAGGCCAGACCGTCCCGGCCGCCCTGCCTGACGCGTCCGCCCCGGCCGCTGTGTCCGCCCTGCTTGATGCGTCCGCCGCGAGCGCCCCGGCCGCCGCGACGGCCCGCGCTGACGCGAGCGCCTCCGCCACCCCCGCCGCCCCTCATGCCTCGGCTGACGTGTCCGCCACGTCTGCCGTGAGCGCCCCGGCCGTCTCCACAGCCCCGGCCGCCCCGGCCACCTCAGCTGCCGTGCCCGCCGCGACAGCCCCGGCTGACGCGTCCGCCCCGCATGCTGTGTCCGCCCCGGCCGCCGCCACCGTCGTCGACCTCTTCCGCGCCCAGGCCGCCCGTACGCCCGCGGCCGTCGCCCTCGACGGGCCCGCCGGGCCGGTCACCTACGCGGAGCTGGACCGGCGTTCCGACGCGGTCGCCGCCGAGCTGGTGCGGCGCGGGACCGCCCGCCAGGACCTCGTCGGCCTCGTCGTGGACCGCACCCCGGAGGGTGTGGCCGCGCTGTGGGGGATCCTCAAGGCCGGTGCCGCCTACGTCCCCCTCGACCCCGCGCACCCCGGCCCGCGGATCCGCGGCGTCCTCGCATCGTGCGGCGCCCAGGTCACGCTGACCCGCCGCCACCTGGCCACCAGCCTCGCCGAGTTCGTCCCCGGCGCGCTCCTGGCCGTCGACGACGTGCCGACGCCCGCGCAGCCCCCGCACACGCCGGCCCCGCCCGCGGCCCCCGGGCCGACCGGCACGGCTCCGGCCCCGGACGACCTGGCGTACGTCATGCACACCTCCGGCTCGACCGGCCGCCCCAAGGGCGTGCTGATCGAGCACCGCGGGCTCGTTGCCTTCGTCCGCTGGATGACCGACCTCTGCCGCGTCGGCGAAGGCACCCGCTTCGGCTTTGCCTCCTCCTACGCCTTCGACATCTCCTGCTTCCCGCTGTTCCTGCCGCTGCTGGCCGGTGGGACGGCCGTCCTCGCCCCGGAGGCGCCGTCCCCCGCCGTACTCCGCGCCCTCGTCGGCGAACACCGCGCCGACACGCTCGCCCTGACGCCGTCCCACCTTGCCCTCCTCGACGGCGACGGCGGCGGGCCCCTGAGCACCCTCCTGCTCGGCGGGGAGGAGCTGACCCCGGCGGCCGTCAGCTCCGCGTACGCCGCCTTCGGCACCGGCTGCCGGCTGATCAACGGGTACGGGCCCACCGAGGCCACCGTCGCCTGCCTCGCGCACGTCGTCGACGACACCGAGACGGGCCCGTCGCTGCCGCTCGGCACCCCGGGCCCGGACCTCCGCGTCGACCTGGTCGCGGAGGACGGCGCGCCCATCGGGTCGGGCCCGGACGACGCCGGCCGCGTCGGCGAGATCGTCGTCCACGGCGTCCAGGTGGCCCGCGGCTACCACACCCCGGCGCAGGCGCCTGAACCGGCTGCCGCGGGCACGCCGTTCGCGACCGGGCCCGACGGGGTGCGCTCGTACCGCACCGGCGACCTCGGACGCCGCCTCCCCGGCGGCGGCATCGCCTTCGCCGGGCGGGTCGACGGCCAGGTGAAGGTCGCCGGCCACCGCATCGAGCCCACCGAGATCACCGCCGCCCTGGAGGCGCACCCCGGCGTGGCCCGCGCCGCGGTGACGACCCGGCGCCGCCCGGGCGCACGCGGCTCGGTCCTGGTCGCATACGCGATCCCGGCCCACGGCCCCGCGGCCGGCGGCCCTCCCCACACCGGCCGTACGGCTATGGGCCTGGCGGCCCCCGGCTCGGCGGCTACGGGCCCGGCGGCCACAGGTGCCGCGACCACGGGCGTGGCGGACTCCGGCGCGGCGGTCATCGGCCATGCGGCTATCGGGCCTGCGGCCGCGCGCCTGACGGCCACCGACCGTGCGGCCACGGACCGGACGGGCCTGGTGGACTCCGGCGCGGCGGGCATTGACCCTACGGCTATGGGTCCTGCGGCCACCGGCCAGGCGGCCACGGACCGGGCGAGCATGGGTCTTGCGGCCAGGGGTACTGCGGCCATGGGCCTGGCGGACTCCGGCTCGGCGACCGTAGAGCCAGCAGACTTCGCCGTGGCGGGCACTGGCCATGCGGCTATGGGCCTTGCGGCCTCCGGCCTGGTGGACGGCGTTGCGGCGGCGGCCATAGGCCGTGCGGCCGTGGACCCTGTGGCCGCGGGCCTGGCGGCCCCCGTCCCTGCGGACTTCGGCTCGCCAGAAGCTACCGGCCCTGCTGCCATGGGTTCGGCGGACGCCGGCCTGGCGGACCACGAGGCGGCGGTAGGCCCTGCGGCCACGGGTGCTGCGGCCATGAACCCTGCGGCCGCGGGCCGGGCGAGTTCCGGCTCAGCTGCTGCGGTGCCAGCGGCCTCCGGCCCTGCGGCCATGGGCCCGGCGGCCTCCGGTGCCGCGGGTGTCGGCCCTGTCGACACCGGCCCGGCGGGCACGGGTGTCCGCACCCCGCAGCAGCCCTCCGTCGGCGGGCCCTCGGCGGAGGAACTCCGCGATTACCTGGCCGGGATCCTGCCCCGGCACCTGGTTCCGGCGCATGTGGTCACCGTCCCGGCCCTGCCCATCACCGTGGGCGGCAAGACGGACTTCGACGCCCTTCCCGACCCGTTCGCCGGAGCGGCCCCGCCGCCGGCCGGGCCGCACGAGGCGCACGGGCCGTACGAGGCGCACGAGTCGGCCGGACCGCACGATCCGTGGGGCCAAGCCGTCGGCCCCGGCAGCAGCCGGAAGGCGCTGCGCGCCCGCGTGGCCGGCCACTGGGCGACCGTCCTCGGCGTCGAGGCCGCCGCGCTGACCGCCGACTCCGACTTCCAGGCGCTCGGCGGTGACTCGCTCGCCCTCGTCGAGATGCTGAGTGCCGTCAGCGCCGACCTGCTCACACCGGACCAGGCACGCCGCTTCACCGAGGACCTCAGCGTCCTGGTCCGCGACCTGACCCTCGGCCGGGTCTGCGACCGCCTCGCCGCCGTACGCGAAGGAACCACCGCATGATCTTCGTCGGAGAGGGCGCCCTGCTGCGCCGGGCCGTCTCCCACGCCGCCGCCCGAGGCCACCGCGTCGACCTGGTCTGCTCGCCCGACCCGCTCGACGCGGCGGCCGCCGGCCCCGGCACGGCGCACCTGGCCGCGCCCGACGCCAACGCCGCGGCCGCCGACCTGGCGGCGGCCTCCACCGACGGGATCGTCTGGTCGGTCAACAACCGGCAGATCTTCCGCGCCCCGGTGCTGTCGCTGGGGCTCCGCATCGTCAACGTCCACAACGGGCTGCTGCCGCAGCACCGCGGACTGCCGTCCGCCGCCGTGGTGTTCGCGCTGCTCCACGGGGACACCGAGTACGGGGCCACCGTCCACGAGGTCGACGCCGGCATCGACACCGGCCCCGTGCTCGCCGAGCACCGCTTCCCGATCGGGCCCGCGGACCGCTTCCACGAGGTGATGCTCCGCGGCGTCCGCGCCTGCCAGACGTTGTTCGAGCGGACGCTGCCCGCCGTGGCCGCCGGCGAACGACCCCGAGCCGTCCCGACGGCCGCCGCCCGGCCCGCCGCGTACTACGGGCGGCGGGCCCTCGCCCGCCTCGGGGAGCACCGCGACTCGCCGTCGTTCGCGCGCGCCACCGACCTCGGCCCCTTCGCGGCGCACGCCCCCGAGGTCGCCGAGGCCCTGCACCGCGTACGACGCCGACCACCCGCCGGCTAGGGCCTGTATTGAGGTGCCCCGCGGCGTCGCGACGCCCGGTACGCACCCTCGGCGCACGAGCCGAAGGCTAGTAGCTCCGCTACGAGGACATTCGTCCCGCGCGCCGAGGGCACGTACCGAACGCCGCTCCTTGCTCCACGGGGCAACCCGATACAGGCCCTAGCCGGTCGCGCCTCCGGGCCGGCCGTACGGAGGGGTATGCCGACGCCCGCCGCGGCGAAGGGCCGCAGGAGCAGCAGCTCGAGCTCCTCCGCGATGCCGGCTCGGCAAGGCACCGGCGACGTACGGTCCGTCCACCAACCCGCGGCAGCGGCGCGCCCCGACCGCCGCCCGCAGCCGCGACCCGTGCGCGGCGGCCCCCGACCGCCCACCCGCCCCCGCCCCCCCGCCCGGCCTCACGGCCGCCGCGGCCGCGCAGGCGCACCGGGTCGTCGAAGACGGCGGCGAGCCCGCCGGGGGCATGCTCCGCGGCCGTTCCGACGGGGCGGAGCGGCACCTCGCCCGTCATGCCGGGAACGAAGGCTCCCCCCCTACGCCGACCGATCCGCAGGGCGAACTCCACCCGAACGCATCCGTGTTGGGTGCCCCGACGACCCGATGCGATGATCGTTCCGCGGGTGCGCGACCCGGCTGCCGGCCAACGGCACGGGGGCGTACCGCGGCAGCGGACCAACAGGAGGGACCCGGCGTGCGCCGACTCGTCTACTACATCGCCACCACGCTCGACGGCTTCATCGCCGGCCCGGACGGCGCCGACCCGACCGGTCCGAACGGCTTCTGGCCGATCGCGGAGGACTACCTCCAGCACCTCGTCGCCGAGTACCCGGAGACCCTGCCCGTCCAGGCGCGGCAGGCGCTGTCCGTCACGGCCGAGGGCACCCGTTTCGACACCGTGCTCGAAGGGCGGCGCTCCTACGAGATCGGCCTCGCGGCCGGTATCACCGACGCCTACCCCCACCTGCGGCACCTCGTGTTCTCCCGCACCCTCACGGAGCTTCCCGATCCGGCCGTCGAACTGGTCTCCGGCGACCCGGCGGCGACCGTGCGCGAGCTCAAGCAGCAGGACGGCAAGGACATCTGGCTGATCGGCGGCGCCGAGCTGGCAGGCTCCCTGTACGCCGAGATCGACATGCTGGTCCTGAAGGTGGGCCCGCTCACCCTGGGCGACGGGATCCCGCTGTTCTCCCGCAAGGCCGCCTTCGACCCCCGTACGTGGACGCTCGCCGACCACACGGTCGTCAAGAGCGGCGCGGTGTTCCTGACCTACACCCGCACCACCGCCTGACCTCCAGGCGGCGCGGACCCATCCGCGCCGCCCCCGCCACCTGCGGGTTTGTCGCCGCCACGGCCGTGCGTTTTAATGAATGAACATTCATTCATTAACCCGAAGAGGGGCAGGAGCATGGCAAGACCCCGGGGCGTGGAAGACGCGGTGATCCTGCGGGCCGCCGTCGGCGTGATCGGTCGCTGCGGCCCCTCCGGCCTCACCCTGGCTGCGGTCGCCCGCGAGGTCGGGCTCGTCCCCGGCACACTCGTCCAGCGGTTCGGCTCCAAGCGCGGCCTGCTCCTCGCGCTCGCCGAGCAGGCCGCGCGCGACGCGGACGACCTGCACGCCCGCGCCCGCCGAGGCCACGACAGCGCCCTGGCCGCGCTGGAGGCGCTGCTCGTCTCCTTCACGGAGGACATGGACACCCCCGAGGCCTTCGCCCACCACCTGGCCTTCCTGTGCGTCGACCTGACCGACCCGGAGTTCCACCGCCACGCCCTGGCCGTGCACCGCGCCCAGCAGCGTGCCGTCGAGGCCCTCCTCGGCGAGGCGGCCGAGGCCGGGGAGCTCCTCCCCGGTACGGACACCGCCGCGCTCGCGGCGACCGTGCAGGCCGCCACCGCCGGCGCCGGCCTCGTCTGGGCCCTCGACCGCAGCGGCACCCTCGCCGACCGCGTGCGCCGCGAACTCGCCGCCGTGCTCCGCGCCCACCGCCCCCACCGTGACGCCCGCCCGGAGGAACGATGACCCACGACACCCCCGCCCGGCCCCTCGCCGGAAAGGTCGCCCTCGTCGCCGGCGGCACCCGCGGCGGCGGGCGCGGCGCCGCCGTCGCCCTCGGCGCGGCCGGCGCGACGGTGTACGTCACCGGCCGCAGCAGCAGCACCGACGGCCGCTCCCCGCTCGACCGCCCCGAAACCGTCGAGGAGACCGCCGCCCAGGTCACCGCCGCCGGCGGCATCGGCATCCCCCTACGCGTCGACCACAGCAACCCCGAAGAGGTCCGCGCCCTCACCACCCGCATCGCCGCCGAGCAGTCCGGCCGGCTCGACGTCCTCGTCAACTCCGTCTGGGGCGGCGACCCGCTCACCGACTGGGAGCACCCGCTGTGGGAGCAGGACCTCGACACCGGCCTGCGGCTGCTCCGCCAGGCCGTCGAGACCCACGTCATCACCAGCCGCCACGCCCTCCCCCTCATGGTCGCGCAGGGCAGCGGGCTCGTCGTCGAGGTCACCGACGGCAACACCGCCCGCTACCGGGGCTCGTTCTTCTACGACCTCGCCAAGTCGGCCGTCATCCGCCTCGCCTTCGCGCAGGCCGCCGAACTGAAGGAGCACGGCATCGCCGCCGTCGCCCTCACCCCCGGCTTCCTGCGCTCCGAGGCGGTGCTCGACCACTTCGGCGTCACCGAGGCCACCTGGCGCGAAGCCGTCGCCCAGGACCCCCACTTCGCCCACTCCGAAAGCCCCGCCTACCTGGGCCGCGCGGTCGCCGCCCTCGCCGCCGACCCCGACGTCCTGCGCCGGACGGGCCGCGCCCTGGCCACCTGGTCCCTCTCCAAGGAGTACGGCTTCACCGACACCGACGGCACCCGGCCCGACTTCGCCGCCCACTGGGCCGACGCCCTCGAACCGGTCCACGGCCCCCTCGGCGAGCCGCTGTAGCCGGCCGCCGGCCCCGGCCGGGGACCCCGGCGCCGGGGCGCGGGCCGGGCCCCAGCATCCTGGTGCCCGGCGGGCCGACCGCCGGGCGGGCGGCCGACGCCCGTACGCGCACGAACAACCGGAGAAACCAGATGCAGGACGCAGACCGCTGGCTGAAGCGCTTCACCCCCGCCACCGGCCAGGCCCCCGGCTCGGCCGCCTTCGCCACCGCCGGGGCCCGCTTCCGCTCCCGCGTCGTCTGCCTCCCCCACGCCGGCGGCGCCGCCCCCGCCTACCAGCCGTGGGCCCGCCACCTCCCCGCGGACACCGAGCTGTTGGCCGTCCAGTACCCCGACCGCCAGGAGCGGCTCGGCGATCCCGTCCCCGACACCCTGGGCGAACTCGCCGACGCGGTCGCCGCCGCCCTCGCCGCGCTCCCCGCACTGCCCACCGTCGTCTTCGGCCACAGCATGGGCTCGCTCGTCGCGTACGAGACCGTCCTGCGGCTCGCCCGGCAGACCCCGCGGGCGCTGCCCGTCCGGCTCTTCGTCTCCGGCGCGGCCGCCCCCGTACGCGACCGCACCAACCTGCCCGCCCTGGACGACGCCTCCCTCCTCGCGTACGTCCGCGACCAGGGCGCCGCCCAGCCCGAGGTGTACGACATCCCAGAACTGCGCGACCTCCTCATGCCGTCCCTCCGCGGCGACTTCGGGCTGCTCACCGGCTACCGCCCGGCCCGGCCCCTGGCCCGCGTCCCCGTCCCGGTGACCGCCCTCGGCGGCGACGCCGACGCGGGCTGCCCGCCGGAATCCCTCGCCACCTGGGCCGACACCACCACCGCGGACTTCTCCTCCCGCGTCTTCCCCGGCGGCCACTTCTACCTCCAGGGCCGCGAGGACACCCTCGCCGGCCTGGTCACGACGGCCCTCCGCACGGCGGCCCGCTGACGACCCGCTCAGGAGCCTTCCGCTCCGGCGGCGCCCCCTCCGCTCACCACGTCGCGCACCGCCGCCCGGAACTCGTCCGCCCCCCGGGTGCGTGTCGTGCGCGGGGGCGCCCTGCCGCGGCCCCACGGTGGCCGGTGCCGCCCGTGCGCGACGACGGGGTTGGTCTGTCCCGGGCACCAGACACCAGACAGGGCAGCGACCGGCGCATATGCTCCGGGCGTGGACGGAGACCAGGGCCTCGCGGCATTGATCGAATCGGCGTGGGAGGAGCTGGACAGCTCCGATGCGGGCAGCCGGGACCTCTGCCTCGAAGTCGTCAGCGATGTCCTGGAGACGGGCCGCCTTGCGCAGAGCGACGCCGAGCGGGCCGTGCGGCGTCTCGTGACCGTCGCGCTCTCCGGCGAGAGCCACGCAGTGCGCGAGTCCGCGCTGCACGCCGTCTGCACGGCCTCCACGCACCATGAACTCCCCTACCGAGTGGTGGAGCCGCTCGCAGCCGGCGCGGACGGCTTCGAGCGCCTCCTCCTCGCTTACGTCCTGGCCGTCCTCGGCAACACCCACGACCAGGCGGCGCTGCCGACCGTCGAGCGGTTCCTCCAGCACCCCCATCCCGAAGTGCGCCGGGAGGCCTCGGACGCGGTGGCGGAACTCCACTGGCACCGGGAGTCGGCCCGGGACAAGCCGGCGTAGCCCGCGGCTCGGCGGATCGGTCGTCAAGGCAGCCGCACCGGGCGCCGGCGGCCCCGGCCGCCGCCCGGGCCGCGGCCGCCGGTGCGCCCGGGCTACTCGGCCGCCGCCGTGTCGGCCGTGTCGCTGGCGGCCGCCCGGGAGCCGTCCGGGACGTGCAGGACCGCCTCGGCGCCCGCCAGAACCGCGTCGTCGAGGGGGAAGTAGCCCTGCTGCGGCACGGTGTCGGTGCGCGTGCGGGCGGAGCCGGGCTCGGGGACCGGAGCCAGCCCCCACCCGGCGCCCTCCGCCCGGCGCTGCAGCAGCCCCTCGCACGTGTCGGGCTCCGGATCGCCCAGGCCGATCGCCGCACTGCGGCCCAGGCTTCCGGCGACGAACGCGTACTCCGCCCCCAGCAGGGACCCCACCACCGCGCCGGCACCGGACCAGGTGACGTCCGCGTCCCCGAGCCGCATGCTGCTCGGCGGCCGCTGGAGGTGGAGGTTGTGCGCGAAGACCAGCGTCGGGCCGCGCCCCGCCTCGGCCGCGCGGATGCCGAGCAGGTTCTCGGCCATCAGCCCGTCCCGCACGGCCAGCAGCCCCCGCACCCGCTGCGACCGGTCCATGGGCCGCGCCGCCTGCCGGTGGTAGCGCAACAGGCCGCGCCCGGCGGCCAGGTGGATGCCCGCCCGCTGCCACTCCTCGCGCGAGGTGGCCGCGATCCGCTCCGGGGCGCGGGAGTACAGCGCGCCCCACAGGTCGTCGGCGAGCGCCAGCAGCGCCGTGGCCGCCGGTTCGGCCCCGGGCGAGGCCGCCGCGTCCAGGACCGCCTCGGGACGGCTCCACCGCCCGTCGTCGCCGGCCAGCTCGGCGAGGTCCACGCCGAGGTCCAGGCCCAGGTGGGCGCGGGCGTGCTCCAGGTAGGGGCGCGGGCTGGGCGCGCTCATGGACTCCGTCGGGGCGTCGAAGCCGTGGAAGGCGAGCCGCTCCCGCGGGGTCCGGCCGCGGTTGTACGCGTGCATCCACGCGACGAGCCGCCGGTTCGCCGCCGACTCCCCGAAGCCGTGGCTGAACCCCTCGCGCATCACCGTGTCGAGGGTTCCGTGCCCCTTGCGGACGTAGTCGTCCACGGCGAGCGCGGCCACACGGTCGGTCTCCAGGGCGATCGACCGGAAGCCGTGCCCGGCGAGCTGCTCGAACAGGTCGTTGCGGACCCGACCGAAGGCGGGTTCAAGGTGCGTCGGCTCGCCCAGGCCCAGCAGGGCGCACGACGCAGGAACGATTTCCCGGATGTCCTGACTCATCATGTCCCGCAAGCGTATCCTTGAAAGACCGGTGGAGACTTTCGTCTCTCCAAGCCGTGTCTGGCCGACCTGATGGAGGCCGAACCCTCAAACAGCGGGGAAGCCATGCGACCAGCCGACCTCGCCCGCGGGCACGGCATCTCCACCCAGGCCGTCCGCAACTACGAGCGCGACGGCTTCCTCCCGCCCGCGGAGCGCACCCCCAGCGGCTACCGCGTCTACACCCCGCTGCACGCGGCCGCACTGCGCGCCTTCCTCGCGCTCGTCGGCGCGTACGGGCACCAGCCCGCCGGCCGCATCATGAACGCCGTCCACCACGGCGCCCTCGACGACGCCCTCCACACCGTCGACCGGGGCCACGCCCGGCTGCTGCGCGACAGGGAGACCCTCGCCGCCGTACGGCAGGCCGTCGGCCACCTCGCGGCGGGACCGGACCCCGCCCCCGCAGGGCCCGCCCAGGCCGGCGGGCCCCTGACCGTCGGCGATCTCGCCCGCCGGCTCGGCCTCGCCCCGGCGACCCTGCGCAACTGGGAGACCGCCGGCATCCTCGCCCCCGCCCGCGAACCCGGCACCGGATACCGCGTCTTCCGCGCCGCCGACGTACGCGACGCCGAACTCGCCCACCTCCTGCGGCGCGGCGGCTACCCCCTGGACCGCATCGCCACCGTCGTCCGGCAGCTCCGCGCGACCGCGGGCACCGTCACCGGCACCGGCACCCGGGCCGTCACCGGCACCGGCACCCGGGCCGGCACCGGCACCGGCGCGGGCGCCGACGCCCTCACCCGCGCCCTGGACGACTGGCAGCGGCAGCTCACCGCGCGGGGCGTGGCGATGCTCACCGCGGCCGCCCGGCTCGGCGACTACCTCGCCCTGCGCGACGGCTCCGCCGGGCCGGACCCCTCCGACGGGCAGCCGCCCGCCGGATAGGCGCCGCCGCGCCTCACACGCCGAGCAGCCTCCGCAGGTGCGCGCACGCCCCCGCCTCGTCGGCGTGCGCCGCGACCGGATCGAAGGCCCCGCGCTCGTACACCCCCGTCTCCCAGCCGCCCTCGGGGCGCGCCCGCAGGTACACGAAGTCCGGCGGACGGGGCGCCGGTTCGTGCACGCCCTCGATCCAGTAGTGCGCGGCAGGCACCCCCGCCTCCCGCAGCGCCCGGTCGAGCGCGTGCCGCTCCCGCGCGGGCGGACCGCTGCCCGCCGGGCCCGCGCTCACGCCCCGGGCGCCAGGTAGCCGTTGTCCAGCAGCCACTTCACGTTCAGCCGCTGCCCCTCGCCCGGGTCCAGGAACGCCGGGTCCAGCTTGATCTGCCGCCCGCCGCCCGGCTGCTCGAACCACGGGGCGATGGAGCCCTCCCACACCGTGAACGGCCTGACCACCGTGTACACGCGGTAGTCGCAGGGGAAGGCGGCGTCCCGCGTGCTGAGGTTCTGCGGGGGGAGCGCCCGCTTGGCGTACGGGTCGCCCGCCGGCGCCAGGTACGACCCGTACTCGGACCCGAAGCGGTCCAGCCGCTCGCCCGGCTCCAGCACCTCGGGCGCCTTGTCCACCTGCCCGTTGACCTCGGCGAAGCCGTCGTTCGGCGGGTACTTCCAGCCGCCGGAATCGGCCGGGCCCTCCCAGTACTTCTTCAGGAACTCCGCCGGGGCCAGGCCCCCGGTGCGCCGGTAGTCCTCCAGCAGCGGCCCCACCGGCTGCTGCCACCGCTTCGGCAGATGCCGGGGGCCGAGCCGCTTGTCGCCCAGGAACTCCCCGGTGCACGGCTCCGGCGGAGCGGCGGACGAGCCGGCCGCTCCCGCCACCGCGGTCGCCGCGGGTGGGGTTTCGGCGGCCGCCGGCGCCGCCTGGGCGGCAGGGGCCGCCGCGATGGCCGCTCCCACCCCCATCGCGGCCAGGACGGCCCGGATCCTCAGATCGGTACGGCTGCGCTCCACTTGTCATCTCCCGAGCTGCGTGTAGTCGACAACGACCCGGCCCACCGTAGTGGATTCCTGACGCTCCGTAACCGCATGGAGGTGAGAACCGGCCACCCCCGCCGCCCTCTCTACGGCCCGTCGAACTCCGGCAGGGCCGGCGCATGGCGGTACCACCGGGCCATGGCCGGATGCCTGAACGACCATCCGCCCGGCCCGACCCGCAGCACCTCCTGGGCCGCGGCCTCGTCGAGCAGCCCGCACACCGCGCTCGGCGGCAGCCCCCACACGGCGAACCGGGAAGAGACGACCGCCCGGAACCAGTGCCCGCTCACGGTGGTGCCCACCAGAAGCGGCACCAGCAGCACGCAGGCGGCCGAGGTGGCGACGAGGAGCACGAAGCACAGCAGCGGCGCCAGCACGTCCCCGACGACCCACAGCGTCTCCGCCGGGCGCACCACCCGCTCGGCGGACCACGCGGTGAACCCCAGCAGCAGCGCGGCCGCCATCAGGAACAGGATGTCCGTGGCCGAATCCGGCACCGTCAGCGCGAACAGCAGCACCAGCCCGCTCGGCACACCCTTCAGCACCCCCTGCCAGACCCGCCCCACCGGGTCCCCGCGCGGCGCCCGCGGATCCAGCCGGTGCCGCTGGTACGCGTACCAGGCGAACCCGGCGAGCACCCCCAGCAGGAACCACACCGGCTCCCGGTCCGTGTCGGACCCGCCGTACGAGGGCCCGTAGGACAGGTCGTCGGCCCGGCTCTCGGTCTCGTAGAGGCTCAGCACCAGCCACACCAGCAGGCCCGTCAGAAGCGCGTACGCGCCGGCCTGCCACCGGGAGGGCCGCCGCCCGCGGTAGAGCACCCGCAGGTCGCCCACCGGCCCGCCCTCCTCCTGCTCCCGGAAGGCCAGCAGCCGCAGGGCCGCGTGGCGGCGCTGCTCGCGGAACGGCCCCCGGTGCTGGCCGTACGGCAGATACGCCCCGAACAGGTGCCGTACCAGGCGGATCTGCAGCGACTCCTCCGTCGCGTCCTCGGCCACCAGCTCCCCGGGGTCCGCGCGCCCGTCCGTGTACAGCAGCCGTGCGGCGCCGGCCAGGGTCGGGTCGGCGAGGACCGCGGCGGCCGGCAGGTCGGGCCGGGCGGCGAGCGCCTCCAGCACCGGCGCCCACTCCTGCTGCTTGGTACGGGAGCGGGAGCTGCGCTGGATCCAGCCGTCGAGGTCGTCCACGCCGAGGGGGCGCAGCCGGACCCCGGCGCTCCCGGCGATGACGGTGTCGGTCCGCTCCACCGCGTCGGTGAACTCGGCCCAGCCGCTGACCAGGACGAACGGGGCCTGCTCGGGCAGCCGGTTGAACAGGTGCAGCGCGCAGGCCCGCTGGCGCAGGGTCAGGCTGTCGAAGTCGTCCAGGATGGGCAGCAGGCGGTGCCTGCCGAGCAGGGTGCGCACGTCCTCCGCGGAGCAGCCGCTGAGTGCGCCCGCGATCCACGCCAGCAGGTCGTCGACCGGGCCGGGCTGGGGGCGCCAGCCCCGCAGCGACACCAGCACGGGCACCGCGCCCGTGCCCGCCGAGGTGAGCAGCCGGGTGCCGAGGTGCCGGGCGAGCTGGGTCTTGCCCGAACCGCGGTCGCCCAGGATGAGCAGGCGCCGCCCCGGGGCGAGGGCGTGGACCTCCGCGATCTCGTCGTAGCGCCCGCCGAGGTCGGGGGCGTCTGGGCCCGCGTCGGTGAAGTCCGGGCCGACGGTGGTGTAGCGCAGGCGGATCGGCGCCGGGTGGGCGGCCACGCCCCAGGGCCGCCGGTCGGGGGCGAGGGTCCGCCAGGCGTCCCGTTCCAGGGGGCTGGCGAGCGGGCCGTCCGGGTCGCCGGCGTCCTCCCGGTCGGCCGGGACGCCGGCGGGGCTGTCCGGCCCGGCCGGGTCCGCGGGGTGCGGCGGGCCGGCCGGGTCCGCGGGGAGGGCGGCCGCCGCCTCGCCGGCCGCCGGGGCGGCCGGGGCCCGGGTCGGCCCCGGCGCGCCGCCCGCCGGGAGGCCGCCGCCGGCGGCGACGGGGTCCGTACGCGGGTGGGCGGTGCGCAGGCCCCCGCCGGCGCCTGCGGGGTGGGCGCCCCTCGGGCCGGGCGGCGGGCCTGCGGACGGCGGCCCCGCCGCCCGGCCCTCGGACTGCGGGGCGATGCGGGTCCACTGGTGCTCCGCCCGGGCCCGCGCGTAACGGGCCTGCCACAGGTCGAGGTTGGCCGCCGGGTCGCACGCCTGCACCCACGCCCGGACGAGCTCCCAGCGCGGCAGGCTCCGCCCCGACGCGGCGGCGCTGAGCGCGCCCTTGCTCCAGTTGACGTCCGCGGAAAGGCGGGCCAGGGTCAGCCCGGCCGCGGCACGGAGCCCGCGCAGTTCCCGCGCGAGCTCCGCCAGGGCCGGGACGCTCGTGTCGAGCGGCTGTTCGGGCCGCCCGCGCCGTCCCGTCGCCATGCCGCTACCGGCCGGCCTGCGGGACGGCGGGACCGGTACCGCCGCCCTCTCCGACGCCGTCGCCGGAGATACGGCGGGCCAGCTCCAGGCCCGTCGTGGTGACCATCACGATCACCGCGAGGGACGTTCCCGGGGCCTGGCCGAGCACGGCCAGGACGGCGGTGACCACGGCCACCACCACGACGACGACCACCTTCACGCGTACGGGGGAGGGGCGTACGCCCAGCCCCGGAGCCCACCCAGCGGAAGCCACGGACATTCCCATCACGGAATCCTCCGATCGAAGCAACGGTCCGGATCGATGTGCGAAGCGCCTGCGCGGGCCCGCAGTTGGCGCTGCGGGAAGCCGCTCGGAGGCCGGAAGCCGACGGGCGCCCACCCACCATGCCCGAGCGCAGCCCTCCCCGGCACCGGTCCGAAAAATGCCCCTATCGCTTGTGATATCCGCTGATGCCCGGCCCAGTGACCATTGCACCGCCGGGGCCGTCCGTCCGTGAACTATGCGCCCGCCGAGGCGTCCTCGCAGCTCACAGCCGGCCTGTGGGTGCGGAAGCGTTCACGAAGAAGAGACCGCACTGAACAACACCCCCTGTCGCGCATACTGCCCTCGGGGGCGCATCCGTGAAGATTCGCGCCCCCTGCGCGGGAGCCGACGGTCCGGATCCACGCACCGGCGGGGGCCGTTGGCGCGGCCCCCGTCCTTCCGCCCCGCACGCCGAAGACCTCGCCGCGCGTACGCGGGCGCCGCTCAGGCGGGAAGGCCGGTGCCCGGGCCCGGCATTCCCTGCGGGTGCGGTCCCGGCGCCACCTCCGGCGGTGCCTCGGCCGGATCCGCGGGCCGCCGGGAGGCGATACCACGGGCCCGCGCCAACCGGTCGATGACCAGGCAGAACACCGGCGCGCTCACCAACTCCACGACCAGGGCCTGCCACGGCGCGTCGGCGGCCGTCCCGGATTCCGCCAACTGCCCGAGGGCGAGCGCCAGCCCGAACGACAGGACGTTGTTCGCGGTGTGTATGGCGATCACGGCCTCCAGTCCGCCGGTCCGCAGGACGAGCCACCCCCACCACAGCGCCGAGTACAGCAGCAGGAAGAAGCCGCTCCACCCGCCGAACCCGTGCGCCAGCGCGAACAGCACCGACGCCACGCACACCCCGGGCCAGGGGGAGCGCAGGAACCCGCCGAAGAACTGGACGAGCCAGCCCCGGAAGACGAACTCCTCGGCCGCCGCCTGGAACGGCACCAGCGCCGCGAACAACAGCAGCCCCACCAGCAGCCGCGTCATCCCGGGGACGTCGCCGGCGAAGACCTCGTCCCCCGCGTCCCCCGCCTGGAGCCACTCCCACAGCACGAGGACGCCCATCTGCACGGCCATGACCGGGAACGCCACGGCCGCGCACAGCCCGAGCCAGCGCCACCGCATCCGCCCGACCACCGACACGACCGTCCCCGCCGGCCGGCCGCCGCACGCCAGCACGCCCAGCAGCACCGCGGGGATGCCGAGGGCCAGGCCGACCAGCGCGAGCGCCTGGTCGGCGACCGGGTCGGCCAGCAGCCGGTCGCCGCCCTCCTCGGGGGCGAGGTCGAACCCCAGCGCCTGGCCGACCGTCAGGCCGATTCCGACCAGCAGGACCATCGCGACCATGAACAGCCCGCCGACCATCACGAATTCGCCGAGGCGGTGCCAGACGCGCTGGCGGCCGTTGCGGGACTGCTCGTGGTACCGCGTCCCGGCCGGCGCGGCGACCCGCCGCGGCGGCTGCGGCTGCACCGGCCACCCCCACGCCGCGGCAGGGTACGCATACGGCCCGCCCTGAGCGCCCCCGGCGTATGGCCCGCCCTGCGCGCCCCCGGGGTACGGCTCCCCGCCCTGCGCGCCTCCGGCGTACGGCTCCCCGCCCTGCGCGCCTCCGGGGTACGGCTCCCCGCCCTGCGCGCCTCCGGCGTACGGCTCCCCGCCCTGCGCGCCTCCGGCGTACGGCTCCCCGCCCTGCGCGCCTCCGGCGTACGGCCGCGGCCCGCCGCGGTGCGCGTCCTGCGGACCGGCCGCCGGCCCGGGCGGCGCCCACGGGTCGCCCGCCGATCCGGGGGGCGCCCACGGGTCGCGGTCCTCCGGCCGCCCCCGCGGGGCGTCCCCCGCCCGGCCCGGCTCCGATATCTCCGACACGGCCGAAGCCCCTTTCGCTCTCCTCGCCGGGGACACCGCGATCGCCGGCCCCGCACGGCACACGGCCGCCCCGGCACCCTAAGCGATCACCTCGCGCGCGCCCCGGCCGCCGGGGCAGTGCCCGGGCTACCTACCGGGGGAGCCGCAGTGCCAGGCCGTCGAGGACGACCTCCAGCCCGTACGCGAACTTCGCGTCCCGCAGCGCGGCGGGATCGGCGCCGGCGGCGCCCGCCGTGTCCGTGTCGCGGGCGCCCGTAGCCGCCTGCCCGGTGCCGCTCCCGCCGGTGTGGGCCGCCTGCACGGCCTCGTACTCCTCCTGGAGGTGGGCGTGTCCGGCCGCCGCCTGCGCCGCCGCCGGCATCAGACGGGCGATCAGCTCCGCCTCGCCCTCCCCGGACCGGGCCACCGTCGTCAGCCAGGCCGCTTCCGTGGAGCTCATCCCGATGACGTAGGCGAGGAGGGTTTCGATGGCCCGGCTCGGCTCGGGGAACCCGGCCCCGGTGAACAGGGCCGCGAGCCGCTCGGAGGACCCCATGAGGTTCGGCCCGAGGTAGGCGAGCCCGGCCTGGCCGAGCACCGAGGCCAGCCACGGGTGCCGCAGCACGGTGTGGCGGAAGGACGCGGCCGCCTCGGTGGCGGCGGCCCGCCAGTCCCCGCCCCGCTCCTCGCCCGCGGGGACGCGGATCTCGCCGAACACCTCGTCCACCGCGAGCTCCATCAGCTCGTCCTTGGTGGCGACGTGCCGGTACAGGGACGTCGCGCCCGCGCCGAGGCGGGCTCCCAGCTTCCGCATGCTCAGCGCCTCGACCCCCTCGGCGTCGAGCATCGAGACCGCCTCCCGCACGATCGCCGACCGGCTGAGCGCGGGCTGTCCGGCCGCCTCGCGCGGCGTGCGGGCCCACACGGACGGGACGGGATTGCTCTTGCCTGCCATGGCGTCGCTCCTTGCTCCTCGCAGCACGGACCGGTGCGCGCTCCGTGCGTACACCGTGCGCAGCAGCGTACAAGAAGCGCTCTTGCGTACACCGTTCCGCCCTGCGTACAGTGTGCGCATCGACGGAACGGTGTACGCAGATGGCCGCTCCACCCACGCAACTGCTCCCACCGGAGGGGAAATCCATGGCAGACCGCAATCCACGCCGCTGGTGGATCCTGATCGTGCTGTGCCTCAGCTCGCTGGTCCTCGTGGTCGACTCCATGGCCCTCACCGTCGCGGTCCCGTCCATGACCGCCGACCTCGGCGCGAGCGCCCAGGACACCCAGTGGATCCTCGACTCCTACATCCTGGTCTTCGCCGGCCTGCTGCTCACCTCGGGAAGCCTCGGCGACAGGTTCGGCCGCCGCCGCATCATGCTGATCGGCCTGCTGCTCTTCGGCGCCGCCTCCCTCGCGGCCACGCTCTGCACCGACCCCGGCCAGGTCATCGCCGTCCGCACCGCGATGGGCGTCGGCGGCGCACTGATCATGCCGTCCACCCTCTCGATACTCATCACCGTCTTCGACGAGGACGAGCGGCCCAAGGCCATGGCCGCCTGGGGGTCCGTATCGATGCTCGGCCTCGTCGGCAGCCCCGTCCTCGGCGGCGTCCTGATCGACCGCTTCTCCTGGCACTCGATCTTCCTGATCAACGTGCCCGTCGCCGTCCTCGCCATCGCCGCGGCCCTCATCCTGATGCCCGAGTCGAAGGGCGCCTGGCGCAAGCCGGACCCCCTGGGCGCCGTCCTCTCCGCCACCGGAATGACCGCCCTCGTCTGGTGGATCATCGAGATCCCGCAGCACGGCGCGTTCGGCGGCCGCTCCGCCGTCACCCTCGGCGTGGCCGCCGCGGCCCTGATCGGCTTCGTGGTCTGGGAGAACACCACCGAAGCGCCGATGGTCCCGCTCGCCCTCTTCAAGCACCGCAACTTCAGCGGCGGCTCCCTCTCCCTGACCCTGGTGCAGATCGGCAACGGCGGCCTGCTCCTGGTCCTCACCCAGTACCTCCAGTTCGTCCTCGGCTACTCCCCCCTCAAGGCCGGCCTCGCCTTCGTGCCGCTGGCCGTGGCCGCCCTCGTCGGCAACGGCGCCGGCGCCGCCCTCGCCGCCAAGGCCGGCCCCCGCCCGCTGATCCTCGCCGGCATGCTCGTGATGGCCTCCTCGTTCGCCCTGCTGACGACCGTCTCCGCCGACAGCGGCTTCACCGTCCCCGCGGTCGCCCTCGGCCTCCTCGGCCTCGGCGCCGGCCTGGCCATGCCGGCGGCGGTCGGCGCCCTCATGGGCACCATCCCCGAGGAGCAGGCCGGCGTCGGCTCCGCCCTCAACGACACCATCCAGCAGGCCGGCACCGCCCTCGGCATCGCGATCCTCGGCTCGCTGCTGACCGGCGGGTACGCCCACCGGATGCCGGCCGGGGCCCCCGACCAGGCGAAGCAGTCGATCGCCGGCGCGCTGTCCGCCGCCCAGGGCGAGCCCGGCCTGGCCCACACCGCCCGCGAGGCCTTCACCTCCGCGATGGCGACGACCTTCACGATCAGCGCGGCGGGCGTCCTGGCCGCGGCCCTCCTCGCCACTCTCGTCATGCGGCCCGCCCCGAAGCCCCGTACGCCGGCCCTCGAACCCGAACCGGCCGCCTGACCCGCCCACACCCGCCGGAGTCCGGGCCCTGCAACGGGGTCCGGCCTCCGGCGGACGCGTACCCGCGACGGGCCATGATCCGGATTCCGGTTGCGTCCGGTAGTTTGCCTGGCATGAGCACACCCCCGCCGTACGGACCGCCCCACCCCCTCGGCGGGCAGCAGCCTCTCCCCGCTTCCGGTTTCGGGCCGCCGCCCGGCCCGCCCCCGCAACAGCCCTGGGCGATCCCGCCCGCGGCGCCGATGCCGGCCATGCCGCCGTTCCCGCCAGGGGCCCCGCCCCGCCGCAGCGGCACCGGCCGCACCCTCGCCATCACGGCCGGCGTCCTCGTCCTCCTCGGCGTCCTCGCCGTCCCCGCCCAGAAGCTCCTCGGAGCCGTCTCCACCAGCGCGTTCCCGCCGGCCGAGCACATGCTGACGCTCCCGCAGCACCTGCTCGGCGGCCAGTACACGCTGACCGACGACGAATCGGCGGCGATGAAGGAGGAGATGGCCGGCGAGACCGTCCGCCGCGACCCGACCATCCTCGACCCCCGGCCCGCCGTCGGCCGCTACAGCGGCTCCGCCGGGAAGAAGACCGCCGTGCTCTCGTTCTCCGGACTGTACGGCCGGTTCAAGCACCCGGAGACGGTCCGCGACTCGATCCTGCGCGGCGCCCGGACCTCCGAGGGCGCCACCGAAGCCGGCCCGCCCCAGGTCTTCCGGCCGACCGGCTCCGACGTCGCCGTCAGCTGCCAGGTCCTGCTGCTCACCGAGGAGGGCGACACGTCGACCGTCCCCGTGTGCGCATGGGGCGACGGGAACACCGCCGCGTTCGTCGGCTGGGTCCTCCCCGACGTCGTCGGCAGCGCCCCCGCCGCGGTCGACCTGGCCGGCTTCGCCCGCCTGACCCTCGACGTCCGCGCCGAGACCCGCCGCCCCCTCACCAGCCCCTGAGCCGGCCGCTGCCGCGGCCCCCCGCCACCGTCAGTGCCGCCCGGCATGATCGAAGACATGAGCGATCCCCTGGCCCGCGTGTTCGATCCCGGCAACGGCTGGAGCACCCGCATCCACCCGCACCTGACCGGCCTGCCGCCATACCTGGCCGAACTCGTCCTGCACCTCGCCACCTCCGACGCGTTCTGGAACTGGCGCTACAAGGTCGACACCCCCTGGAAGCGCCGCACCAAGGCGCTGCTCAAGGCCGACGGCGCCGACGCGCTCGTCCGCCTCGCGGTACGCGAACTCGCCGCGGGCGGCTCCTTCCACAACCAGGGCGACCCCGAACACATCATCCGCGAGATCGGGCAGGTCAAGCCCCCCTCCCCGGCCCGTCCGCTCGCGATCGGCTTCCTCCTCGCCTCCGGCTGGCTGGGCGCCGGCAGCGACGGCCTGAGCGCCGACCTGGCTCTCGTCGCCCGCAAGAACTCCCAGGCCATGGACACCTACCACCGCGTGGACCACGAGATCGCGGGCGCCGCGTTCACCGCGCTCGGCGACCTGCCCGGCACCGCCGCCATGGAAGAGCTGTGGGACCTGCACCAGCGGATCACCCCCTCGATCCACCCGCAGAAGGTCCTAGTGAAGTCCGTGAAGCGGGCCGCCGCCCGCCTCGGCATCCCTGCGCACGACATCGCCGAACGCACCGTCCCCCGCCACGGCCTGGGACCGGACGGCACGCTGACCGTCGGCTGGATCGGCCGCGGCGTGCTGTGGTGGAACGCAGCGGTCGACGCCGTCATCATCCTCCACGACACCGGAACGGTCACCGTCGACTGGTCCGACGACAACGGCCGCACCACCCGCACCACGGCCCCCTTCCGCACCCCGAACGGCTACAAGACCCCTCTGCGGACCGACAGCATCACCCTGGTGCGGCGCCACGCCCAGGACATCGCCAAGACCCTCGAAGCGGAACGGACCCGCCTCGCCTCCCTCGCCGACGCCCCGGACCGCACCTGGTCCTGGCGCGACTGGTCCCGCCACTACCGCGACCACCCGGTGACCCGCGTCGCGACCCGTTCCCTGGAGTGGGAGTACCGCCTGCCCGACGAGGACGCCTTCCGGCCCCTCGACCCGGCCGACGCCGGCGGCGCCGTACCCGACACCGCCCGGGTCCGCCTGCGCCCCGCCACCGCGGGCTGAAGACCACCCCGCCGACCGGGAGGCCTCGCCGGGGACGGCACGACCGCGAAGGCCGCGGTCCGGCACGGCATCCGACGGTCCGTCCGGAGCCGAGGGCCGCCGCCCGCCCGGGGTGGCGGCCCTCGCGCGTCGCCGGGCCTCCCGGTCGGGCGAGCAGACCGCGCCCGCCGCAGGCGGCGTACAGAAGCGGAATCCTCGGTCGGCTCCTTCGCAGGATTCCGGACGGTCGCCCGGCCGGATTCCGGCCCGCACTTCAAGGCCGCCCTAGCCGGACCTTAAGGGACGGATAACAGCGTCCCCACATCCCTTCCGGAGCCCGGAAGCGGACGCAATCGCGCTTATGGTCACTGGCGTTGACCGAGGCACATCCGATGCCGCCGCCGACTCCCCGGCGGATCGCCTGTTCACCAAGAGGTTCCTGATGTCCCGTAAGCGAATTGCCCTGGCCTGCGCGGCCGTGGTCGTCGGAGCGGCCTCCGTCGCCGTCCCCGTCGCAGCCAACGCCGGAGAGGAGAGCGGACTCGGCGCTACCTGCCGCATCACGGAGCAGTCCACCGCGTGGTGGGCGTCCGCCGAGGTCTCCGTCGCCAACAAGGGGGACCGGCCCGTACGGGACTGGACCGCCGAGTTCGACCTCTCGCAGGGCCAGGCCACCATCGACAACCCGTGGGCGTACGAACTCCGCCAGGACGGCAAGCGCGTCACCGTCAAGCCCATAGCCGACCGCGCCGACGTCGCCGCCGGTGCCACCCGGGCCGTGAAGGTCGGGATCAACCCCGCCGGCAAGGGCATCCCCAAGATCAGCGGCTGCCGCGCCACCGGCCCCGGCAGCGGCGGCACCGGGACGGGCACCGACGCCAAGGTCCCCGCCGACAGCGGCTCCTTCGTCAAGGACCACACGGCCGTCCACCTGATGTGGAAGCCCCCGTCCGGCGCCGCCGACACCGACCGCTACGAGGTCTTCCAGAACGGCAAGCAGCTCAAGACCGTCACGGGCACGATGACCGACATCGAGAAGCTCGCCCCCGGCACCCGCTACACGTTCAAGGTCCGCACCCTCCGCGCCGACGGCAGCACCTCCGGCTTCAGCAAGGACATCGTCCTCACCACGCACGCGGCACCCGGCCAGGACACCGCGAAGCCGGTCATCCCCGCCGACCTCGAAGCCGCCGCCTCCGGCCCCTACCAGGCCTCCCTGCGCTGGCACCCGGCCACCGACGACGTGGCCGTCACCGGCTACCGCATCTACCGCAACGGCACGCGCGTCCAGGAAGCCGACGCCAAGGCCGACTCCGCCACCGTCTCCGGCCTCACCCCGAGCACCGCCTACCGCTTCAAGGTCACCGCCGTCGACGCCTCCGGCAAGGAGTCCGAACCGACCCGCGAAGCCACCGTGACGACGGCCCCGGCGCCCGGCGGCGGCGGTGGCGGCGGCACGGGCGGCGGCACCGGCGCCGGCGCACCCGGCGACTTCACCGCCACCACCTCCACCAAGCAGGACGGCCCCGTCACCCAGCACTACCTCAACCTCGCCTGGTCCGTCCCCCAGAACCTCGGCCAGATCACCACCTACCAGGTCTACCTGAACGGCAAGCCGGCCCAGACGTTCATGTGGGGCACCGCCACCCCCGTACTGCCCGTGCCGACCACGAAGGGCACCCGCGAGGTCCTCGTCGGCTCCCACCCCGGCACCACGTACACGGTGAAGATCCGGGCGCGGCTCGGCGACGGCACGTGGGGCGCCTTCTCCCGCGAACTGACCGTCAAGACCGGCGGCTGACCCCGCGGCCCCGCCCGCCCCACCCACCTCAGGCACACCACCAGGAGCACCCCACATGAGCACCGCCCCGCACCCGACGACCCCCCGCACCCCCACCGGCCACGGCCCCGCCGACGCCGCCCGGGCCCCCCGCCGCCGCACCGCGGCCCTGCGCCTCACCGCCCTCGCCGTCCTCCCCCTGGCCGCCACCACCCTCGGCACCGGCCCCGCCGCAGCCCACGGCGCCACCTCCGACCCCGTCAGCCGCACCGTGGCCTGCACGAAGAACCGCACCGCGACCGAAGCCTGCCGCCTCGCCCTCGCCGCGAGCCCCGCCATCCCCGGCGACTGGAAGTCCATCGTCCAGGGCCGCGCCATCGACCACAGCACCCCCACCTCCTCCCCGCAGCACCGCGCCCGCATCCCCGACGGCAAGCTGTGCAGCGCCGGCAACGCCCAGTTCTCCGGCCTCGACCTGCCCCGCGACGACTTCCCCTCGACGACCCTGCCCGGCGGCGCCGAGTACGACCTGCGCTACGACATCAGCGCCCTGCACAACCCGTACCGCATGGAGATGTACGTCACGAAGGACGGCTACGACCCGAAGAAGCCGCTCAAGTGGTCCGACCTGGAGGACACCCCGTTCCTCAGCGCGGACAACACCGCGGCGACGGCGGCCCCGTCCGGCTACCTCGGCTCCAAGGCGTTCTCGTTCAAGGCGGTGCTCCCGGAGAAGAAGGGCAAGCACCTGATCTACACGATCTGGCACGGCCTGAAGAAGCCCGACGGCTCCTTCCAGAGCGAGGAAGCCTTCTACTCCTGCTCGGACGTCACCTTCAAGTAACCCCGAGACCGAGGGGGGAGGGCCCCCACCCCCAGCCCCTCCCCCCTCTCCTCCCGGGCGTCTCGGACTCACTGGCCCTCCACAAGGCCGCGTAAGGGAACAGCCGCCATGGCGCAGCGGCACGACCAGTACGGGTGGCCCGCACCCGAAGGGGCAGACCGGCCACGTCCGCTGACATCCGCACACCAACTCCTGCGCCCGCCGACTCCGGCGCGGCGCGCCACGCGGCGGCAGCCTCCACGAGAACCTCCCCCGACGGGACCGGAAGCCCCAGGGCAGGCGGGCAGCGCCGAGGAAGACGTACGATCGCATGACGGCGGCCCGACGGACTCGACGACGAGGACGGTCAGGCGCGCTGGCCCCCAGCACCCCCGCACCGTCGCCATCCGGGAGCGTCGTGGCCTTCAGCCGGTCTCAGTCCCAGGTCGAAGTTCCAGCGGCCCTGGCCGCCTCGCAGGACGGCGATACCTGGCGGGCATGGACCGCTGCCCTGCCGACCCTGGCCGAGGAGTTCCTGGACCGCTGGAGTCTGCGACTGGACGGGCCGCCCGTGCACGGCGCCGTCGCCCTCGTACTGCCAGTGCTCCAGGCAGACAGCACCCCCGCCGTACTCAAGCTGCAGCCCGTGGACGAGGAGACACGACACGAGCCGCTCGCCCTGCGCGTCTGGGGACCCCGCCACGCGGCCGCACTACTGAACGCCGCCCCCGACTCCGGAGCCATGCTCCTGGAACGCCTCGATGCCGCCAGATCCCTCGCGACGGTGCCCGACGGCACCGAGGCTCTCCAGCACCTCTCCGAGCTGCTGGGGCGACTGGCTGCCCTCCCGGCCCCCGCCGGCCTGCGGCTGTTGGCCGACATCGCCCGAGCCATGCTCGACCAGGTTCCGACGTACTCCCGCTCTCTGGCGGACCCCTCCGAGCGACGACTGCTGGCTACGTGCGCGGCCGCGATGCGGGAGCTACTGGACGAGCCCGGCGACCGGCTTCTGCACTGGGATCTGCACTATGACAACGTTCTCGCCCCTCTCCCGTCCTCGCAGCTCTCGGGACGGGCTCCCTGGCTCGCCATCGACCCCAAACCCCTGTCCGGCGACCCCGGCTTCGAGCTGCTTCCCGCATTGCGAAACCGTTGGGACGACATCCTCGGCACCGCAGACGTGCCCGCGGCCATCCGCCACCGCTTCCACCTGATGACAGAAGTCGTCGGTCTGGACCGGGAACGAGCCACCGCATGGACACTCGGCCGCATCCTGCAGAACTGCCTCTGGGACATCGAGGACGGCGCGGTCACACTCCAGCCCGAGCAGAAGACCATCGCCCAAGCACTCCTGGCCTCCTGACCCCTCCGGTCAGGGCCCGGCCGGCTCGACCAGATCGGCGACGCGGCGGGCCCCGGAGACAGGCGACGCGTCGGACACCGCGCCACGCCGCTGCGGCCCGAGCCGATGGCGGCCCATCCCGCTCTCCCCCGCCCGCCCGGGCGGCTGGACACCCCCGTGTCCCAGCCGGCCGCGGCGGGTGCGGCAGGGGCAGGGCCGCGTCACGGTATCGCCCTGTTTGGGGCGTCCCCGAGCCCGGCTCCGCTGCCGGCGTCGGGGTAGGCGTAGTCCCGTTCGCAGGGCGGCACCCTGGAGTCGGCCATGACCCCGGCGTTCACCGGAGCCTTCGCCGACTTGTACGGCTTGGCGAAGACCAGGGTGTGACCGGGCGGGACGGAACGGTCGTTGATCCTGAGGATCGGCCCGTCGGCCGCCGGCCCTGCGCCTGTGCCGAGGAGGGGTTCCGCCGGGTCGTAGGGGGACACCCCCGGGCCCAAGTAGCCGCCCCCCGGGTGCGGACACTCGGACAGGGGCTTCCTGTCGACCACCGCCACCTTCACCCCCTGCCTGCGCAGTTCCTCCACCACACCCGGCAAGGACTCGGTGGTGGGCAGCACGACCAGAAGGGAGCCGTCGACGGAACGATCCACGCCCGCCGCGGCCGAAGCCGAAACCGAAACCGAGGGGGCTATGGCGGGCGCGCCGCCGACATGCCCTCCGCCGAGCGAGCCGAGGGCGGGCAGCGCCACCAGTCCGGCTGCAACCACGGTCGCCGCGGCCACGGCGAGGGGTATGCCGTACCGCCTGGCGAACGAGCGGGTCGGAGTGGGGGCCGGCTGGGCCGGGAACCTGGCCAGGAGGGCTGCCTTGAGCCGCTCCTCGAACGCGTGGGGCCTGCTGGTCATCGGTCTGCCTCCATCTGGAATGCGGGAACGGGGCAGCGGGACCCCAGGGCACGCCGCCGGGCACGGCGCAGCCGCATGCGGACCCCCACCCGGCCGATCCCGAGAACGCGGACGGCCTCAGCGGCCGTGAGGCCGTCGAGGACGGCGAGGCCGCGCCCGGCGGGCGGGGGCGCGGGGGCCGACCGCATGCCGGCCCGGAAGACGCCCGCGTTCGGGTCGCCGGCGCAGTGCGGGCGGCCCACCCGGCGCCCGGCGAAGCCCAGCACGAAGCCGAAGTGCTGCGCGCGGAACACCTCGAATCCCGCGCGCGCCCTCGGCTCCGGCGGTCCCGTCTCGTGTCGCGGACTGTTCACTCGCTGCCTCCTCGGTGACGGTGACGGTGACGGTGACGGGGACTCCGGACGGCGCCCTCCATCCCTTAATTGGTCAGATGGGCGGCAGGCGTTTCACGGCGCCCTCTCCAGCCCGCCCGGCGACTCGTCCCAGCCGCTGCCGCCGACGCGACGCGTCGCCCCGCATCACGGGGGCGTGACGGCCGAGTAGGTGGTGGCCGCGGCCGCCATCGAACCGCTCGTGCACGCCTGGGACCCCGCAGGCCGCAGGTCTCGAACTGTGCGCCCCAGCAGCGGCTTCTCGCTCTCCTGGGGCGGAAGGCCGGGTGAATTGCGGTGCCGTTGCCGCCTGTCGGCGCGCCCGTCTCCTCCGACTGTGCCCGCGGCATGTCCCGGCAGGCGTAGGGTCCCACCGGCAAGGACGACCGGGAGCGGCTCGCGCCTCCCCGCGGGCCCTCCGACGAACGAGTGGAGAAGCCGATGGAGCCGCTGGTGTTCCACAGCAGGGACCTGGAAGAGACCGAAACCTTCCTCTCCGGCACCTACGCGGACGTACGGATCTCCACTGCGGGCGGCGACGGCCCCACCAGGACCCGGCTGCTGCGCCGGACCACGCCCGGGTTCAGCGTGAACGAGTTCGAGATCGGCTTCGCGATGCGGTACGCGGCGCAGCCCCTCAACCGGGTCTGTGTGGCGACGGTCCGCTCCGGAACCGTGTCCGTGGACGCGGACGGCACCGGCCCCGACGCCTCCTTCGGGCCCGGCGAGACCTTCCTCCACGCCACCTCGGACAGCCCCTACCGCGGAGCCCTGCACTCCGTACGGCAGACCGCGGTCCTCTTCGACCCCGGCCTCCTCCCGCGGGTCGCCGCCCGCGGCGCCCGGGACCGCAGGCCCGTCCGCCTGACCGGCCGCCGTCCGTTGAGCGCGCAGGCCGGACGGCAGCTCGCCGACACCCTCGCCCACGTCGCGCACATCGCCGCACTGCCCCGGCAACTGCGGACCGAACTCGTGATGGGCAGCGCCGCGCAACTGCTCGCCGCCACCGCCCTCGCCACGCTGCCGAGCACCCTCGGCCCCGACGGCCAAGGACCGGGCGGTGCCGGCGGCCCGGGCCCGGCGCCCGCCGACGGGCGGGACGCCGGAACGGGAACTCTCCGCCGCGCCATCGCGTTCATCGAAGACAACGCCGACCGCGACGTCTCACTCGCCGACATCTCCGCCGCCGCCCACGTCACCCCGCGGGCCCTGCAGTACGCGTTCTCCCGGCACGCCGGGACCACCCCGCTGGCGTACCTGCGTGCCGTACGCCTGGCAGCCGCGCACGCCGACCTGGTGGCCGCCGACCCCTCGACGGGTGCCACCGTGTCGGCGGTCGCCGCGCGCTGGGGCTTCGCGCACACCGGCCGCTTCGCGGCCGCGTACCGCCGCCGCTACGGACGCAGCCCGTCCGCCACCCTCCGCAGCTGAGCCGAGCTGCACCAGGCCGGGCCGAGCTGCACCAGGCCGGGCCGGGTTCGGCAGCCCCCGATCACCCCACAGGGAGTTCGCCGCTCAGCCTGCCGTGCAGGTGTGCGCTGGGCCCGTTGAGGCCGACGATCTCGACGGTCTTGCCGCGCTGCGCGTACTTGGCCGTGACGGTGTCGAGCGCGGCCACGGAGGTCGCGTCCCAGACGTGGGCGGCCGACAGGTCGATGACGACGCGTTCCGGATCGCCCGCGTAGTCGAACCGTCCGACGAAGTCCCCCGCCGAGGCGAAGAACAGCGCGCCGGACACGCGGTGGACGACGCGGGCGCCGTCGGGGTCGGTCACGGAGGTGACCTCCGCCTGCCGGGCGACGCGCTTGGCGAAGACGGCCATGGCGCACAGGCAGCCGGTGACGACACCCACGGCGAGGTTGTGCGTCGCGACCACGCAGACGACCGTGACCAGCATCACCGCGGTCTCGCCGGCGGGCATCCGCCGCAGCGTCCCCGGGGCGACGGAGTGCCAGTCGAACGTCGCCACCGACACCATGATCATGACGGCGACGAGGGCGCCCATCGGGATCTCCGACACGACCGGCCCGAAGACGATGCACAGCACCAGCAGGAACACACCGGCCATGAACGTCGACAGGCGGGTGCGGGCGCCGGACACCTTCACGTTGATCATCGTCTGGCCGATCATCGCGCAGCCGCCCATGCCGCCGAAGAAGCCGGTGACGATGTTCGCAATGCCCTGCCCGACCGACTCGCGCGTCTTGTTCGAGCGGGTGTCGGTGATGTCGTCGACGAGCTTGGCCGTCATCAGCGACTCCATCAGGCCGACCAGCGCCACCGCGAACGCGTACGGGGCGACCGTCGCCAGCGTCTCCAGGGTGAACGGGACGTCCGGCAGACCCGGCACCGGCAGCGACGACGGCAGCGCACCCTTGTCGCCGACGGTCGGTACGGAGATCCCGGCCGCCACCGTGATCAGGGTGAGGGCCGCGATGGAGACCAGGGGCGCCGGGACCGCCGTCGTGATCCGCGGGAAGAACACCATCAGCGCCAGGCCGCCCGCGATCAGCGGGTAGACGGCCCACGGCACGTCCCGCATCTCCGGCACCTGCGCCATGAAGACGAGGATGGAGAGCGAGTTGACGAAGCCGACCATCACCGAACGCGGGATGAACCGCATGAGCCGTGCCACGCCGAGGGCGCCCAGCACCACCTGGAAGACACCGGCGAGGATGACGGCGGCGACGAGGTGGCCGACGCCGTGCTCGCGGCTGAGCGGGGCGATGACGAGGGCGACGGCGCCGGTCGCCGCGGAGATCATGGCCCGCCGTCCGCCGACGACGGCGATGGTGACGGCCATGGTGAACGAGGCGAACAGGCCGAGCGCCGGATCGACGCCGGCGATGATCGAGAAGGAGATCGCCTCGGGTATCAGGGCCAGGCCGACGACGAGACCGGCGAGGATCTCGGTCCGCCACACCTTCGGGTCGGAGACCCAGTCGGGCTTCAGGCGGCGCAGTCGTGCGCCCGCGGCCACGGCGGGAGCGGCTGGAGGGGCGGCAGACGTGCCGGAGGCAGGAGGGGCAGCAGGGGACAAGGAGAACAGACCTGTCGTACTCGGGCACGCCCCGATCGGCAGCCGGGACACGCGGAGGAGGCGGAGACCGGGGCCGGCACACGGCGTGCGGCCCCAAGAAGCGGAACCGGAGGAGAGGAAGCAGACGGGGACGCCGGGAATGGCGCCGACCGTACGCACCGTGCGGTGCGGCCGCTTCCCGGCTCACGGCCTGCGGCGAAACGTCACGGCGGGCAGGCGGCGGCGCCGGACACCAAGGGCTCGCGCACGCTGCTCTCCTGCGGAATCGGACCTTCTGCGGGGGCGCCGTCGGCCCCGACACGGCAACGGCAGGACGGCAGCGGGCCGCCCCGGCCGCCGACAACTCTACCCTAACGTTAGAGTAGGGATCGGCGGCGCCCCCACTGGCACGGGCCGACGGGCGCGGAAGGACCGGAGGACCACGGACGTGGACGACAACGGCGGCAACCACACGGGCACGAACAACACCACCGCCCGGCACATGCAGATCGGCGAGGTCGCCGCCCGGACCGAGCTGTCCCTGCGCACCATCCGCCACTACGAGGAGACCGGCCTCGTCACCCCGTCCGCCCGCTCGCAGGGCGGCTTCCGCCTCTACACCGAGGGCGACGTCTCCCGCCTCATGGTCATCCGCCGCATGAAGCCGCTCGGCTTCACCCTCGACCAGATGCGCGACCTCCTGGAGGCCACCGACCGCCTCGACGGCGGCGCCGCCCTCGACGCCGAGGAGCGCGGGGCGCTCCTGGACCGCGTACGCACCTACCAGCAGGCCGCCGCCGAGCAGGTGGAGAGGCTCCGCGTCCAGCTCGCCCGCGCGGAGGACTTCGCCGACACGCTGCGCGCCCGCCTGCCCGAAGACGCTCCCGCGGCCCGCGCCTGAGCCCGGGCGGTATCAGAACCCGTCGCCCCACCCGAACGTCACCTTGTACGCACGCTGCAGTGCGTGCCGGCCCCGGTCCCCGTCGAGGTGGAACCAGGCCAGGGCGGCGCCGAACCAGAGCAGGAAGGCGCCCGCGACGAACCCGAGCGCGGAAGGGAGCGGGCAGAGCGACGGAACGGGCTGATGAGCGGCGCCAGGTCCGGTCTCGGTAGCCGGCTAGGCCGGGCCCTGCGTCTTGTGGAGGATCCGCAGCTCTGCCGGAAGACGGCGACCGGGCGGGCACCGACACCACTGGAGGGGGATAATCTTCTTGAATCGTCCATCTGGCTTGGGGGCCGTAGGCCGGTGCCTCCGTGGCCTTGACCGGGGACGGAGCTGATCAGAGTGCTGAGCAAGGGGCGCGGGCACTCCGTGTCGGGAAGCGCCGTGTCGAGGACCGCCGTGGCGGGAGCGATGCTCGTGGCCGGGCTGGGGACCGTCTGCTCCGGTGGTGGCGCCCGCGCGGCGGACGGCGCGGCCGACGACGCGAACGGCAGAGTCACCATCGTCTACGAGGACGGCGCCGTGAAACCGGAGAACCGGGACGCCTACGACGTGATCCGGAAGTCCCGCGTACTCGAGCAGAGCGCCGACTGGGTGAACGAGCGGGTCGCCCTCCCGCACGACCTGGTCGTCAAGGTGACGGACAAGGTCCCGCCAGGGGTCACCGACGCCGTCACCCAGCCCGACGGCCGCACCGTCTACATGCCCCCGGCCTTTCTGACCGAGTTCCGGGACGTGTTCGAGGACGTGGTCAAGGACGTCAAGCGGCCTGCGGTGTTTCCCGCGGACCGGTACAACGCCGACGACCTAACCGCGCTGGCGGGCCAGTTCATCTTCGGCCACGAGCTGGGCCACGCGCTCCAGCGCCAGTTCATGCTGGCCAACCTCGGCCTCGAAGAGGATGCGGCCGACGGGTTCGCCTCCTTCCAGACCGTCAACGGCGCCGGAGCGAACCCGTCGCTGGCGGCCGCGATCCTCTTCGACGAGATGGCCCGGAGGCAGGGTGAGCTGTCGCTGGAGGGATTCTCCAGCGACCACCCCGTCACCCAGCAGCGGGTCTTCAACTTCCTCTGCTCGCTGGACGGGAGCGACCCGAAGAAGTACGAGGGACCCCTGGTCGACACCGGCTACCTGCCCAAGAGCCGGGCCCCGCTGTGCCCGCAGGCGTGGGCCATGCTGGATCACGGCTGGTGGACCCAACTCCAGCCCCACTTCGCAAAGGCCTTCAAGGCACAGGGCGACAAGGAGCAGGCCGCCGCGCGCGCCCACCTGATCACGGAGACCGAGGCCCTCGCCGAGAAGTTGGACGAGTACCGCACCAGCCAGACCGGCCAGTGAGGCCCGCGGCCCACCCTGGAGTCGGGAAATCTGCGGGATGACGAGCTGCCGGGGGAGCGGGAGAACTGCTGGTAGTGCTCTGGTTGTTCGCGGTGGTGGTAGTAGGGGGTGCGGAAGGTGGCGCCGGCGCCTTGGTAGGCGCGGTCGGCGAGCACGAGGATCTGTCTGGTGAGGCAGGCCTGGACGATGCCGTGGGCCCGGGCCGCGGTCAGGTCGTGGGTCCTGCCTGGCGTCGCGCGGGAGAACCGGAGCGGTGTGCCGTCGGGCCGGGCGATGACCTGCACGTTCATGCCGTGCTTGCGGTGTTTCATCGAGTAGTACGGCTCGTCCGCGCGGATCCGGTCGATGGGGATCAGGGTGCCGTCAACGATGACGTGGTCGCCTTCGCCGAGGCCGGTGAGGGCTTCGTGGAGGCCGGGCGCCCAGCCGGCCACTGCCACGCTCGACATCCCTCATGAGCTCGTCGAGCATGTGGCCTGGCTGCTGTACGAGCACCGCCAGGCCCGCAACACACGCTGGCGCAAGCTCGGCTGCTTCCAGCAGGCGCTCCTCGCACTGGTGCACCTGCCTAAGAACGAGACGTTCTCGCAGCTCGGAGCCGGTTTCGGGATATCCCAGGCCACCGCCTGACGGTACGTCGACGAGACCTTGAACATCCTACTGAACCTCTTTCATCCTGTGCTGGAGGGTGAAATGGGCTGGTCAGTGGGTGTGGTGACGAGGCAGCGCCCCTCGTCGTTGGCGTGGTGACTTCACTCATCACACCGGCGAGCGAAGGGGCCCTGTTGGCGGTGGACGACGGCTTCGGAAGCGTCGGGGGCTTCGTCGTCGCGGCGGCGCAGGGGTTTGGCGGGCATGTGCCGGGGCCGCCTCCTGCTGTTCAGCGGCGTGCGGAGTCGAAGGGGCGACGACGGCGACGGCGTGGTCGGCAGCGCCCTGGTGCGGAGAGACGCTGGCGACACCGATGACGCCGACGCATCCGGCTGCCAGGACTCCGGCCGCGGCGGTGACGGCGATCCTGGCCTGCAATGCCTTCTGTCGCGGGCGGTCCGACGGGAAGTGGAACGGTGCTCGTGTGTCACGCGGGGGTGGGCCCTTCTGGTCGGGAACGGGCGGGCAACCCCACGCAACACGATCACCGGCGGGGGCAGCAGACCGGCGAGGGCAGCTCTTGGGGCACACCGCTGCCCGCCCAGTCCGCGGGCGACGGCGTGACCGTCACCGCCCGCGGCCCCCGGGGTGGACGCCGACCCTCCTGCGGTGCGCCTACTGCGGGCCCGCCCCCGCGCTGTCGTCCCGGTCGGGGGTGCCGGCGGGCTTCGCGTAGAGGATGTCGCGTGCCTGTTCCGCGGCACGGATGAGGCTCTCGGTGACGAAGTCTACGAAGCGCGCGATGTTCTCGAGGCGGGCCGCCGCCGGCGTGTCGGGACCGAGGATGCCGACGCCCTGGCGGGCCACCACGACGAGTTGGGCGGTGGAACGGGCGCTGGCCAGCATCGACTGGTACCAGACGTCGTCGTCGACGATGTAGCGCTCGCGGCGGCGTTCGTCCCGCTCCCGGCGTACGAGGCCCTGCTCCTCCAGGAACGCGATCGCCTTGGAGACGGACGCCGGGCTGACATGGAGGCGCTGGACCAGCTCGGCCGCGGTGAGGCTGCCGGCGTCCGTGGTGTAGAGGCACACCATCACACGGGCCATCATCTTCGGGACGCCCGAGCCCATGAGGACGGTGGTGAACTCCTCCTCGTACCGGCTTACCGCCTCGGCGTCGCGGCCGTGGGGCTGCGGGGGCGTCGGCGCGTTGCGCGGGGCGGCCTGCCGGCGGCGCTGCGCGCGCTGCTCGGTGGCGCGGTGCGCCAGGTCGGCGCGGTAGGCGGTGGGGCCGCCGTTGCGCATGACCTCGCGTGTGACGGTCGAGGTCGGGCGGCCGAGCCGCCGGGCGATCTCCGCGTAGGCGAGGCCGTCGGCCAACCCGAGAGCGATCTGCTGGCGTTCCTGCTGGGTGAGCCGGCCTCCCGGCATGACGGCCTCCTTTGTGATCCGGAAGTCCAGTATAGCGTTCATGCGCAGTTCATTGCAACGCAAGCCGGTCGATCGTTGCGTTATTTCTCATCCAGATGCAACGATTAAATGGCTTTGAGCTGCATATATGAACTCAAAGCGCAACGAGCCCGTTGCCTGGCCCTCGAATGCAACGTAGCTTTCTCGCATCGGAAACAGCGCGCCGCAAGGGCCCGCCGCATCACTTCAGGGAGAACCCGCCATGCACACCTTCGCCACCCCCGCCCCCGTCTCCGTGGTCCTGGACGTCCCGGCGGGCAACATCCGCTTCATCGCCGCCGACCGGGCCGACACCACCGTCGAGGTGCTGCCCGCGGACGCCTCCAAGAGCCGCGACGTCACCGCCGCCCAGGAGACGGAGGTCGCCCGCACCGACGGCGTCCTGACCATCACCACCCCGAAGAAGAAGGGGATCCTGGCCGGCTCCGGCTCCGGCTCCGGCTGCGTCGAGGTCACCGTCCGGCTCCCGGCCGGCTCCCACGTCGAGGCGAGGACCGCCTCCGCCGAGTTCCGCGGCGTCGGGCGGCTGGGCGAGGTCGCCTACGACAGCGCGCACGGCACCGTCAAGCTCGACGAGGCCGCCGGCGCCCGCCTCACCCTCCAGGCCGGCGACATCACCGTCGGCCGCCTGGGGGGACCGGGCGAACTCCGCACGCAGAAGGGCGACCTGACCGTCACCGAAGCCCACCACGGCACCCTCACCCTGCGCACCGAGCACGGCGACATCACCGTCGGTGCCGCCCGCGGCACCTCGGCCTCCCTTGACGCGGGCACCTCCTACGGACGCATCCACAACGCCCTCGCCAACACCGACGGCGCCACCCCGGCCCTCACCATCCACGCCACCACCGCGTACGGCAACATCACCGCCCGTGCTCTGTGACACCGCGCCCACCACACGGCCGTGAGGAACCTGCCGCGGCGCCCGTACCCCTTCAGGGCGTCGCGGTCGGTCAGGAGCACCGGTCGGGGAGATGGGCGGGGAGCACGGGTTTGCGGAGCTCCGACGTCGTCCTGAGGCGTGGTGCCATGCCGTCCGAATAGCCCCTGTGACTCCCGTCCAAGGCGATCACACGAGCGCAGCCGATCAACGCCCGTTCGTGCATCGAGCTGTTGGTACCGAGTGCCAGTCGGAGTCGAACTGCTCGACCCGCAGGGGCGAAGCTCTCGGGTTGATGGTCCCTGCGCTCCGACGGGCACATCGTGGCCGCGAAGCCGGTCCGGCCGTCGCCGATCTGCGAGGAGACCGGCGCCTGGCCCGCGCCTCACACGGTCCGCCCGGGCTCCACATGGGCTGCGATGCGGGCGATCGTGGCGGCGTTGTCCACGAAGAGATGGGCCTGCATACCCGCCGCGCGGGCGGCCTCCACGTTCACCGCCACGTCGTCGACGAAGAGGCAGTCCTCCGGACGCACGTCCAACCGGGCGCATACGGTGTCGAAGGCGCGTCCGTCCGGCTTGCCGATGCCGATCTCGTGCGAGTAGACGATCCGCTCCACCAGTTCGTCGAAGCCGTACCGGGCCGTCTCCCGCTCCCGCGCGCCGACGAAGCTGTTGCTCAGGATGCCCAGGCGGCATCTTCCGCGCAGTCCGCCGACGTAGGCGATGAGCTCCGCGTTGGGTGTGCCCAGGTACTCGGCCCAGAGGTCGCCCATGAAGGCCTCGACGCCCGTCGCGTCGAGGCCGAGGCGCGTGGCCGCCTGCTCGTGCACGTCCCGTTCGCCGATCTCCCCGACGCTGCCGGCACGCCAGACGTCGCCCATCCGCTCGTCCACCGTGCCGGGCGGCAGCCGCAGCCTCTCCTCCCACCTCTGCACCCACCCCGTCTCCGGGGTGAACTCGAGTACGCCGCCGATGTCGAGGATGACGCAGGTCCCGGTCACATGAACTCCCCTTCCCGCGCTGTTCGCGCGCGATGTCGGGGACTACTGTCACCTTGCCCCCAGGCTCTGGATCAAGCGGTCATGCCACCTTGTGACAGCTCTGTCGCAGGCCCCGCACGCCTCCGACCGCAGCACCACGCCGACGGCGTTCATCGGATGGTCATACGGCAGGTGAGGTCACAGGCGCATCGGCGTCGGCTCGGGCGCTGCCGGAAGCGGATCCCCGAAGGCTTCGCGGGCTGTGGCGAGCACCGCCGAGGCGAGGGCGCGCGCCGCCCCCGCCGTACGGTCGCGGATGCGGGACGGCTCGGCCGCGAGACCGTGCGCCCGGATGTCCGCGTCGTGCGGAACGTGCACCACGGCGGCGGTATGCGGAGCCAGCATCGTCGCGGCCGCCCTGGCCACCGCCGGGAGGTCCCCGTCCGAGGCGGCGGAGAACGCGACGACCGTACGGTCCAGGGGCACCCCGCTGCGGCGAAGGACCTGCACGGCCTGTTGCAGCAGGTGTACGCCGCCCGCGGTGGGCTGCGCGCACAGGACGGGCACGGCGTACGGGAGGTCGTACCAGCCCCTGGTCAGGCCGGGACTGCCCGCCCAGTCGGCCGCGGCGATGTCGTGCGCGAGGGGGTGGGCGGTGTCGGCGACGAGGACCTGCCAGCCGCCGGCGGCGGCCAGTTGGTACCAGGCGGCGGGGTCGGCGGGGAGGCCGAGCGGGGCGGCGTTCCCTTCGCGGGAGTCGGTCAGCACCGACCAGCGGCCCGCAGCCCCTTGCCGGACCGTGGCCGCCTCGCGGATCGCGGCCCGGCTCAGCGGCCGGTCCGGGGGGAGCGCCCCGAGTCCGCCGCCGCCCTGGGTGCCCGCCGTCCAGGCGGGCCAGGGGGAGCTGAGCCGCGCCGACAGGTCGGCGACGACCGTGTCGCCGAGCCGCGCCAGCGCGTCGGCGAGCAGGCAGGCGACGGTGGACCGGCCGCTTCCGCCGGCGGCGGCCATCACGGGCAGCACGAGGCGCGCCGATCCCGGGATCTCCGCCGACGCCAACTCGCCCATTCGTATGAATCCCCCGAGCCGCACGCCCCGACGAAGGACGTCACTTCGTGTGAATTTCGTATGCACGGTATTCCCGCGCCGCGTCGTACCGTGAGCGGCTATCGTGACCCTACGCGACGGACCGCTCACCGCTCTGCGACCGCAATGGGAATAGTGTCACGACCTGTGGGGAGATCGCGGTGGATGCAACCACCGGTCGCAGTGGTCCGGTTGCCTCCGGCAACAGCACATCCCCGCTGACCGGGCCCGGTCCGTGGTCCGTACGCGAGCCGGCGGAAACCGTGGCCCCCGGCTGACCCGATAGACCGGCATCCGCAGGGAGGTGGAGTGGTGGGCGAGGACGCGGTGTACCTGCCGTGGGGCGTGGTGACCGCGGACTTCTGGAGGGGCTCGCCGGAGCCGCCCCCCGCCCGCCCGGACGTTCCCGCCCGGATCGCCGTCATCGCCGCCCTCGCCGCCGAAGGCAGCCTGGACCAGGCGGTGCTGCACGCCGAGCAGCTCGACGCCGCGTACGAAGCCGTCGGCGGAGCCCCCACCTCCGCCCTCGCGGACATCCGCGAGGTCCGCGGCTACCTCGCCAGCCTGGCCGGCGACACCGGAGCGGCGGTCCGCTGGTACCTGCACGCGCTCCGCCTGCGCGCCCGCATGCAGGGCCCCGCGCACCCCGACACCGAGGCCGCGGCCCGCCGTACGTACAGCCTCTGGCGCACCGTCACGGAGCCCGCCCTCGGCCAAGGCCTCGGCGCGGAACTCCTCGCGACGGTCGTCGCCGTCCAGGGCCCGGGCAGCGCGGCCGCGCGCCGTATCCGCGCCGTCCTCGCCGACCCGGGGCCGGACTGGTCGCACGACACCCCGACCGGACTGACGGCGTCCTGGGAAGACGCCTTCACCCTCTGGGAGCGCGACGACCCCTGACGCAGCAGCCAGGCGGCCGGACCGCGCCGCCGCTCACCGGTCGGACTGCCGGGCGCGGAACTCCGAGCGCAGGGCGTCCAGGATCTGTGCGGGCTCCTCCAGGCCGTGCCGGCGGCAGCGCCTGGCGGCGGCCGAGAGGCGGGCCATCGCCTCCGAGGCCCGTCCCAGGCCGTTGTACTCGATCACCGCCGCCAGCCGGACGGATTCGGCGCGGGGCACCTCGCCGTCCTCGCCGTCCCGTTCGTGTGCGGCGGCGGACTCCTCCGCCTCCGCGAGGGCGTCGGCGAAGCGCTCGGCCGCGGCGAGGACGCGGGCCCGCTGGTAGTGGATGGCACCGGTCTCGTACGCGTGGGAGAAGCCGTCCGTGTCCTGCGGCACCGCCGCGCACACGGCGTCGGCCTCCGCCAGGTGGGCGAGCGCCGCCGTCAGCCCCGCCGGCCCCTCGGCGTCCTCCGCGTCGGTGCGCTCGCCGAGCGGGGTCAGCCGGGCGAACTCGCACATCATCCGGATGATCACCGGCGGATTGGCCGCCTTCGCGTGCGCGTCGACGGCGCGGGCGTACGCCGCGCGGGCGGCGTCCCAGCGGTCGGCCGCCGCCAGCGAGACCGCGGCCTCGGACGCCACCAGCGTCAGCACCGCCGGATCGTCCTCCCAGCCCGCGACGGTGTCCGCCAGCCGCAGGAACACCTCCGCCGCAGCCCGGTGCTCCTCCAGCCCCCGCAGGCCGCGCCCGAGGGTGAGCCGCACCTGCGCGTGCAGCCGGTCGTCGAGGACGCCCGGCTCGGCCGTGTCGACGGACTCCAGAACGGCGACGGCCTCCTCCGGCCGGCCCGCGCGCGCGAGGACGTCAGCGAGCTGGAGCCGTATGTCGGCCGCCGCGTCGTGCGCGCCGCTCCGGTCGTGCCGGGCGGCGGCCTCCGACAGGTGCCGCACCGCGGTGGCGGCGTCGCCGACGTGTGAGGCCGCGTGTCCGAGCATGGCGTGCACGGAAGCCAGCGGGAAGTCGGAGGCACCGTGCCGTACGGCGAGCGCGATCACCTGGTGCAGCGGGTCCAGGGCTTCCCCGTACTTGCCCTGCGCGAACAGCGTCTGGGCGAGGATCGACCGGGTGCGGATGCCCGTCCAGGGGCGGCCGGACGCCTCGACCTCCTCCAGTGCTGCCCGCAGGCACGCCTCCGCCCGCTCCGGCTCGCCGCGGCGCAGCGCCAGGTCCGCCGTGAACTCCAGCGCGCCCGCCTTGCGGTGCGGTACGGACAGCCGCTCGGCCTCGGAGCGCAGGAACGCGACGGTCTCCTCGAACCGTTCGAGGGCGGCCGCGGAGACCTCCGGCAGCTCGGCCACGGCCTCGTGGTAGGCGGCGTACGCGCGGAAGTACACGACGGTCAGGTACTGCTCGGCCGCGTCGGCCGCGTCGGCCGCGTCGGCCGCGTCGGCCGCGGCCGCCGGTCCGTCGGGGCGTGCGGCGGGGCCCGGGGAGCCGGCCGACGCGGCCAGCTCCTCCGCCTCGCGCAGGACCGCGTCGAGGCCGGCACGGATCACGGCCCGGTCCGCAGCCCCGTCATCGGACCCGGACCCGGAGCCGGAGCCGGCATCGGAACCGCCCCTGGTCTTGGGTACGGACGCCCAGGCGAGGGCCCGCGCCCGGCAGACGAGCGCGTCCCACGGCAGCCCGGCCGCGCCGAACAGTCCGGCGGCCTCCGTCATCGCGGCCGTGCCCTCGGCCTCCCGGTCGTCCCCGAACAGCTCGTACGCGCGCTGCTCGACGACCTCGGCGCGCAGGCGCCCCTCCGGGCCGAGCCGGTCGTCGTGCGCGTACCCGTCCTCGCCGACCACGGCGGTGATCCGCTGCCACAGCGGCGTGTCGCCGGGGTGCCCCAGCGCGGCCATCCGCCGCGCCTCCCGCACCAGTTCGACGAAGTCCTCGGGTATCGCGGGCGCAGCCGGAGCCGCAGAGGCGCTGCCACCGCCCCCGCCGGTCCCGGTCACGGCGGTCACGGCGGCCGCGGCGGCCGTACGCAGCCCCAGCGGCAGCGGTTCCCCGGTCAGCGGCGCGCACGCCAGCCGCGCGCGCCGCCGGTCGCCGACGCCCGTCGTGCCGTTGCGCGCGTCGAACGCGGCGGCCAGGGACTCCGCCTCCGCCCGCACGGTCTCCAGCAGCTCCCCCGCCGTCCAGCCCCGCCCGGGCGGCCCGGCCACCGGCGTGTCCGCGTGCCCGTCTCCGACGAGCCGGGCGAGCAGCACCTCCACGCCGGTCAGGAACCCGAGGCGGGACAGCGGCGCGCCGACCGCCTCGAAGAGCGGCCGGTTCTCGGCGAGGATCTCCAGGCCGCGGCCCTCGTTGCGGGTGAGCGCGCAGAACTCCAGGTGCAGCCCGACCTCCTCCTGCATGCCCGTCAGGCCGCGCACCCGCCGGTAGCCGCTCAGGTGGTGCGAGCGCGCCTCGTCCGGGCGGCCCGACCGCACCAGCGGCAGCAGCGCCTGCGCCTGGCTCATCTGCGGTTCGTCGGAGCAGGAGGAGTCGCCCTCCAGGACCGGCCGCCACATCTCCAGCGCCGCCGCGTCGTCGCCGGCGCGGACCCGGTGCAGCGCGTGGTGGCGTGTCTCGCACGCCTCGCAGTCGCTGAGCCGGGTCCGGGGCCGGGTCGCCCACAGGTCGTAGGCCGCGTCCGCCCCCGCGCCGGAGTGCGCCGCGACGTGGTACCGCATCGCGGCCACCGGCTGCACGCCGTGGCCGTCCGCCTCGTACCGCTCCCGCATCCGCCCGATCCAGCCCTCGATCGTGGCCAGCGGCACCTCGGGCACCTGGAGCAGCGACGTCGCGACCCACTTGAAGCGCCACAGGACCTGGTGCGCCTCCCATTCGCTGAACGCGCCGGGCGCGTCCTCCCACAGCTTCAGCAGCCGCGCGAACACCACCGGCGACTTGCGGTGCTCGCCGGTGTTCTCGTAAGCCGCCATCAGCTCCATCAACGCCGTGACCAGGATGTCCGGCTTGTCGAACGGCTCGGCGGCCTCGACCAGCTCCTCCGCGGTGACGGTGCGCTGCAGGCCGTACGGGCGCTCGTTGTTCTCGCGCAGCGCTTCGAACACGGCCTCGGGGGTGTCCGGCATCTACTGCTCCTTCCGGGGCTCGTGGGAACCGGGAGCGGACTGTGCGCCGCCGGGGTGCATGGCGTGGGTGAGGAGGCTGATGAACGCCCGGTTCAGCAGGGCGCTCTCGTTCGCCTTCAGGGGCCGTCGGCTCAGCAGCAGCGCCTGCCCCAGCAGGGACTCGGCTGCGGCGACGGCGAGCCCGCGCTCGGTGATCGTCACGGCCTGGCGGACCAGCGGGTTGAGGTGGTTGAGGACGAGCTGCGCGCGCGGGGTCTCGCTGCGCAGCGAGCCGAGGATGTCGGCCCACAGGCCGTCGCTGTCGGCGGCCAGGCCGGAGCGGGTCCGCTCGTGGCGGGCCTCCCGGTTGTCCAGCAGCAGCACCGGTGCGGTGACCGGCTGGAAGTCGCGCAGGACGACGTCGCAGTCGTGCGCGGCGACCGTCTCGCGCGCGACGGCGAGGAACGCGGCGGCCCGGATCTCCGCGGACGGGTCCACCGCGTCGAGGTGCGCGGTGACGGTCGCCGGGTCCAGGTCGGTGACGGCGGTCCCGGGCCGGATCTCGGGCAGCCGGTGCACCAGGTCGCGGTCGTACGTGTACCCGCCGTTGACGACGCCGAGGCCGGCGGCGGAGGCGATCGGGGCGACCTGGCGGAACTCCTCGACGCTGCGGGTCACGAGGACGGTGGGGTGCGTCCGCGCGAACTCCTCCAGGGTGACGTTCCCGTCGGTCGTCTCGAACGGCAGCCACGGGAGGACGATGCGCAGCAGCTCGTCGTCGTAGCGGGCGAGCGCCTTGACCGCGAGGTGGTGGACGTCGACGAACCGGTGCAGCAGCGCCGGATCGCTCGCGGCGAGGCCGGTCAGCCAGTCGCGGATGCGGACGCCCAGTGCGTCCCGTACGGCGGCCAGGGTGCCGTCCTCGTACAGGGCCTCCCGGGAGGCCGTCGGCCGCAGGCTCGTCGTGTCGATGACGCAGCGCACGAAGAACGCCCAGTCGGGCAGGAGCTCGGACGCCTGGTCGCTGAGCAGCATCCCCTTGAGGTGGACGCGGTGACCGGCGCGCTGGGCCGGGCTCAGCGCGGTGGGCAGGACGTACGCGACGCCGCGCAGGCCGGCGGCCGGCAGGTCGAGCTCGATGGTGTCGAGGGGCGTGAAGTCGAAGACGGAGCGGCAGTACGCGGTCAGCGCCTCGCGGCGGGCGAGCGGCGAGCCGTGCTGCCGCTGCCACGGCGGGGCCTCGTCGATGCGGGTGCGCGCGCCGTCCTCGTCGACGACGGTCACCTCGTGCGGCAGCAGGCGCCCGTAGTGGCGGGCCAGCTCGACGACCCGGCCGTGCGCCGTCCACTCGGCGTTGTCGGCGCGGGGGGTGAGCCGGACGGTGGTGCCGGGCTCCGGCACCGAGCCGGCCGGGAGGGTGCGGATGGTGTAGCGGCCGTCGGAGTGGCCGCGCCACTCGACGGCGGGCGCGGCCGGGTCGGCGGCGTGCCGGCTGACCACGGTGATCTCGTCGGCGACGACGAAGCAGGCGAGCAGGCCGATGCCGAACTGGCCGATGAAGTCCCCGCGCTCGGCGGCCAGCCCGGCCCCGTCCAGGCCGCCGTCCGCGGTCCGCTTGGAGCTGCGGCCGATGGTCGCGAGGAAGCGGTGCACGTCGGCCTCGGTCAGGCCGATGCCGGTGTCGGTAATGGTGAGCGTGCCGCCCGTCCGCACGGTGATCGCGGCGGGCGCGCCGGGGTCGGCGGCCCGGCGGGCGGTGATGGCGTCCACGGAGTTCTGCAGGAGTTCCCGCAGGTAGACGCGGGGGCTGGAATAGAGGTGGTGGGACAGCAGGTCGACCAGGCCGCGCAGGTCGACCTGGAAGGTGTGGGCGGATGCGGAGTGCGACACCTGTACGGGATCTTTCGTTCGGCGCGCCGCGCGGGGCGGCGGCAGGACGGGGCAGGAGGTCTGGGTCGGCCCGGGGTCAGGCGCCCACGGAGGACCGGTAGTTGCGGTAGGCCGCCACGGGGTCGCCACCGTTGATGTAGTACCAGGGGAACTCGGAGACGACGCCGCCGGTCGCGTCGAAGCAGCGGCGGGCGTACTCCTTGTCCCCGGCGAGCGCGAACGCCATGGCGAAGGTGTTGCACACCTGCACGCGGCCGTCGCCCTGCTCGAAGTCGGGGTGCAGGAGGGACCGGTCGGCGGCCTCCCGCAGCGAACCGACGACATCGGAACCCCGCATGTACCGCGCGCGCGCCTCGCCGTGGAGGTCCAGCCAGTGCTCGATGTGCGCGACGGCGACGAGCTGCCCGAGCAGGCTGCCCCCGGGCGCCTTGAGCATCGACGCGCGGGCGAAGGCGTGCATCTCCTCGTGCGAGCCGCCCCACTTCCGGCACACCTGCTGCAAGTGCTGCTGGTGGGCCCGCAGATGGAACGGGTCCCGCCGCACCGCCGCCTCGAACCGCCGCTGCGCGACGACCGGCCCGAATTCCAGGCCTCGGCCGCTGGTCAGCAGCACCTGCCAGGGCGAGACCCAGTCGGGCTCGCGCTCGGCGGCCCCGTAGAGAAACGTTTCGGCACGGCGCAGCCGCTCGTGGAACACCTCGAACTGCGCCCGCGACACGTCCTTGGCCCGCGCACCGGTCCGGGCCTCCCAGCCCCAGCCCACGTAACGCGTCCCGGCGACCAGCAGCGGCAGCGCCGAGTCGGGCTCGGCCGCGATCGCCCGGTGGATCCACTCCTCCACCCCGGCGACCTCGGAGACCGTCCACAGCATCCCCGCCCGGGCCCTCTCGGGCCGAGCGGCGAGCCCGTCCCGTACGCCCGCCCAGTCGCCCGCCTCCGCGGCCTCCCGCACCTGCGTCACCGCGGGATCGCCGCAGTCCTTCTCCAACCGCACACCGGCCCTGCCGACCCACCGCCTCAGCGACAGCCCCGCCCCCCGGAGCAACGCCATACCCACCCCTTGCTCGTCCTTCTTCACGTCCATGACCAGGGCCGATGCCAGACCGCCCCGCAAACCCAGTGAGTATCACGCCCCACGGACAACCACACAAACGCTTTCCCGCCCCGCCCCCCACATTGGCCGACAACCCCAACACACCGCCTCGAACCCGCTCCCGGCCGAGGCCGTCCGGCCGGGGCGCCTACGACTTGCGGCATCGGTCCAGGGGAGGGGGTGGCGTCGGTCTGTGGCGTGATGTGGGGTACAGGGGGGCCGGGGTAGCGTCGGAGGTGGCGGTGCGCAGTGCGTACGGCGGTCCTCGGTGAGTGCGAGCGGACGGGTGGTGTGGTGGCGGTGGGCGCTGGCGGGTGGCAGGGGGAGCTGCTCGACCTCGAGGGGTACCTCGGGCGTATCGGGTTCCGGGGGGAGCGGGCGGCTACCGAGGGCGCGCTGCGCGAGCTGGTGCGCGGGCATGTGACCGCGTTGCCGTTCGAGAACTTCGATGCCGTGCTCGGCATGCCCATACCGCTCGACGTGCCCCACGTGCAGGACAAGATGCTGCGGCGCCGCCGGGGCGGGTACTGCTACGAGCACGCCGTGCTCTTCGCCGCCGCGCTGGAGAGGCTCGGGTTCCGGTTCACCGCGCTGCACGGCCGCGTGACTCTCGGCTCGGAGAAGGTCACGCCCGCCACGCACGCCCTGCTCCTCGCCGAAGTCCCCGGCGACGACCGCCGCTGGCTGTGCGACATCGGGTACGGGGCCGGCCCCCTGGAGCCGCTCGAACTGGTCGACGACGCCCGGTCCGAGGCCGGAGGATGGCCGTTCCGGTTGGAGCGGAGGCCGGGGGAGTACGGCATCGACCACTGGTGGCTGCACCACCGCGGGCCGCACGGCTGGGTCGACCGGCACACCTTCACCCTCACCCCGCAGCACCCCGTCGACTACGTCGGCGGCAGCCACTACGTCGGCACGCACCCCCGGTCGCCCTTCACCCGCCGCGCCTACGCCCAGCGGTTCGACGGCCGCAGCCACCGGATCCTCGACGGGGACGAGTGGACGACCGTCCTCCCCGACGGCAGCCGCACCAGCCGCACGGTGCACCCGCGCGACCTCGGACGGGTGCTGGGGGAGGAGTTCGGCATCGTCCTCGACGAGGACACCGCGGCGCGGCTCGCCCGCAGGACGGCCGCCAACACTCCGTCATCCGCGTGAACTCCGCCCCCGCGGCCGAACACGTTCTGGTCTTCGGGGTCGGATACGACCCAGCACCGGCCGCGAGGGCTGAACCACCCCGACTCAGACACGCTGCACGCCTTCTTCTGGGCGGCCCCTGCCGAGTCCTTCGACGGCCTGCTGGCCGCCTGGAACCGCGAGGACGACCTGGCCGCGGCGCCGTTCGAGTCCACCGACCCGCGACTCGTCGCGCAGACGCGGGCCTGGGTCGCCGAGACCCAGCGGGAGACCGGCCGCCCCGCGACCGTGATGGTCGGCTCGGTCGAGAACGGCCAGTGGGTGAACTGGAACCTCGCCGGCCTTCCCCGCCCGCCCCTCCCCACCTTCTGACGAGAGGTCACCATGAGCACACCCGGCAACGGCATCTCCATCACGCACGCGCTGGAGCCGCACGACTGGTCGAACGAGGAGACGGCCGCCTACGAGGCGGCGATCGAGGCGGTGAACGGCGCGGTCGGCGCCTACAGCGCCCGCATCGCCGCCGAGGAGGCCAAGCCCCACCCGGACCCGGCGGTCATCCAGGAGGCCCGCGCGGCCCAGACCCGGCTCGCCCACGAGCGCGAGGCGCTGCGCTCCAGCGACCGGAAGCAGATCGCCGAGGCCCGGCAGCGCTACGCGCAGCTCGCCCGCGAGGTCCGGGACGGCGCCGCATGATCGACCCGGCCGAAGTCGCTCGGCACCGGTTACCGGAAGCGGAGAACCAGCGGAACTTCCGCGAGCGGATCGTCCCCGACCTCCTCGCCGGACGTGCGCCTCAGCAGACCCCTACCGTGGTCTTCCTCGTCGGCCAGCCCGGCGCCGGCAAGAGCCGGTGACCGAGATGGTCGCGGCCGCCCTCGCCCAGCACGGCGGGTTCGCGGACATCGACAGCGACCTCTACAAGCCCTACCACCCGGCCCACGATGCGCTGATGGCACGGGACGACACCCTCATGGCCGCCTGCACCCGGGCCGACGGCCGGGCATGGATGGCGCAGGCCGAGGCATACGTCCGCGCCCACGGGCTCCACGCGATCATCCAGGAGACCTCGCAGAAAAACGCCCAAGCCGTGGAGGACAGGATGCGGGCCTACCGGCAGGCCGGCGTCCCGTCGGGCGCAATGCGCTGTTGACGCGGACTCCTGCGCTGCTCAGCCTGGCGAAGAAATCGACATCCCGCAGCGCATGCGGGCGGCCGGCGCGGAGTCGGGCGGCGGCGTCGTCACGTCGGTGTTGTGTCGGCCCGAGCACCTGGAGAAGCTGGGCGACGCTGGCGGGCCAGGCCCTTGACCTGGCCCGCCGGACCATCGCGGGCCTCACCCTCGTGGGCACCCACCCGCCCGACGGACGCGACGGACCTCCTCTGACCCCGCGACCGGCCGCCCGCCCGCTGTCAGCGCCCGTACAGGCACCGCCGCTCCGCCGCGTACGTGCCGTCCGGCAGGACCGCGTCCGTGAGCTCGAACTGCTCGGCCGCGCCGGACGGGCCCGGCCACACGAGGACGGCCCCCGCGGGCCGGCTGCTGGGGAGGTGGACGGGCTGCCCGTCGGCGGCGCGGGCGCCGATCAGGGTGTAGGTCCGCAGCACCCCCGCGCCGGGAACCGGCTGCGCCGTGGGCCGGGCGGCGGCCCGGCGCCCGCGGGCCCGGTGCAGGAGGAAGCACACCAGCGCGACCGTGAAGCCGCCGAGCGCTTCCGCCGTCCAGCCGGTGAGCACGTCGTACACCGCCATCACTTTCCCCGCCTTCCGCGTCGTGCCCGACCGCCCCGGTCGGCGCCCGCGGCGCCCGGGTCCTTGGCGGACGAACGGTCGCGCCAGGTGGAGCGCTCCCCGCCGCCGAGCCGCTCGCGGAGGGCGCCGTAGCACTCGCTGAGGTAGGGGCCGGCCTGCTTCGCGGCGAGAGCGACGAGCACCGTGTAGGGGTCGGGCTCGGCCAGGAGGTCGACGGCGCCCTCGGCGACGGCTTTCAGAGGCACCTCCTGGAGGACCTTGTACAGCCCGAACAGGCCGACGCCCGGCAGCGCGATGAGCGCACCCTTCGCCGCGGCCTCCCGCAGGAGGGCGAGGGCACGTTCCGCCTGTGTCTTGACCGTCGACCCCGGCCGCTCCAGCACGGTGCCGGCCGCAGCCGCCGGCACCTGGAAGGCCTTGTGGACGACGACCGCCTCCTGCTGGCCGACAGGCAGGCGGGAGAGCGCGGAGTAGAGGACGACCTTGTCGACGACCGCCTGCGCCGGATCCGCGGTCGCGCCGAGGCACGGGTCCTCCACGAGCGCGGCGGAGGCGTGCCTGACCGTGAGCGCGTAGCCGTCCTTGGTCACGATGCGGTAGGCCGCACACTTCTTGTGGATCTTGTTGCGGGCGGTGGTCCAGATCGCCCGCTCCGGCCGCTCCCACTGCCCGAAGTGCCGGTACGCCTCGACCATCACCTCCTGAGCGATGTCCTCGGCGACCTCCCAGTGGTCCTCGTTGTCGGGCAGGAGACCCCTCAGCCTGTCCAGGCAGAAGGCGCGCACCCGCGGCTGGTACAGCCGGAAGAAGCGGTCCCAGTCGTCGAAGTGGTGCAGGCAGCGGTCGCACCAGCGCGACGGGTCGAGGTACTCCGCGGTCACGTCCCCGGCCCGGTCCGGCGGTTCGGCCAGGTCCAGCAGGTCGACGGGAGCGGTGCAGCCCAGGCACGGTGTGGCCGCGAAGGACAGGTCCATCATCTCGGTTCTCCTCACGACCGCCCCGGGTGGGTCGGTCGCCGTGGGTGAGGCACAGGGAACCCGATTCGGACGGGGCCGGAGAGAAGAACTTCGAAAAATCTTGGAACGGCGCCCCGCCGCGGGCCGAGCCGCCATGGCCGAGGGGCAGCCGGGCGAGCCGGTACCCCGAAGGGGCACCGGCTCGCCAGCGGAGGGGGAACCTCACACCATCAGCAGGAGGCGGGTCTGGGGGACCAGCTTGCGGTTGACGCTCGTGCTCTGCACGAAGATGGTGAAGTCGTCGTTGTGGTCGGGCTTGACGCGGACCTCCGCGTCCGGCAGGCCCAGCAGGGCGCGGGCCTCCGGGCCCGAGTACACCTTGTCCGTCTTCTTCTCCAGCACCGCGATCTGCTTGCGCGCCTGGATTTTCTCCGACTTGCTCAGCTGGTAGAAGGCCGAGCCGTTCTTGAAGGTGCGCCCGCATTCCACGACCCATTCGCGGATACCCGCCTCCCGCGCCACCGGAATGAGCTCGTACCCCGAAGGATCCACCGCGGTCAGGCCGGCCGCCTTGATGGTGGCCTCGTTCACCGCGTCGCCGCCCGTGGAGAAAACCGCCTTCGAGCCGCGAATTCCCTTCGTGCGGCCCACCATGAACTTCTCCGTGGCCTCCCGGATGACCTCGCCGGCCTCCTCCAGGCCCTGGGTGCTCGTGGCGTCCCAGACGGCGATGTTGTCCTTCGGGAAGCCGCACTGCATGGCCTCCCGCTTGCCCATCTGGTCGGGCACGAGGACGGCGAGCGTCCAGTTGTCGTCCTGCGTCTCGATCATCTTCGACACCGCCTGCACCAGCGCCTTCGGGCTCTTGGAGGGCGCGTCCGCGCAGCGGTGGCTCGCGTTCTCCTGGCCGTCCGTCAGGATGAACGTCAGGAAGCTGTGGTCCCCGTACAGCTGGGCCGTCTGCGCCAGCTCCCGCTGCGACTTCAGCGTCGCCGCCAGCAGCGCCGTCATTCCGCCGACCCGGTAGAGCTTCTTCAAGGACGGCATGCGCAGCACGTCCTTGTCGTAGATGATGCACTCGACGGTGTTGGAGAAGACGTACACCGTGACGCGGGTTTCCTGGTCCAGTTCCCTGGAGCGGCGGGCCAGGTATTCGATCTGGCGGTCGGCGACTTCCACGACCTTGCCGTTCAGGTGCGACATCGACGAACTGGCGTCCAGTACAAGGGCAACATGGTTGATGTAGTTCTGGTTTCCGGACACGACCGCTCCCCGCCTTTTTCTTCCGAACCGATGTCCTTACTTTGTCACCCCCCACTGACAATCGACCCGGGCGTCGGTTCCGGCCCGCGCTCACCCCGCCCGCCACCGGCCGAACCGCTCCCCGCAGCCGCCGTCTGCCGCCGCCCGAACCGGGCCCGGTACGCCGACGGGGTGATGCCCGTCTCCCGGCGCATCAGCGTCCGCAGACGGGCGGCGGTTCCGAGCCCGCTGCGCCGCGCCACCACCTCCAGGCGGGCCTCGCCCCGCTCGATCAACCGGCAGGCCAGGGCGACCCGTTCCGCCGTGAGCCATGCGAGCGGTGTCGTTCCCAACTGGGCCCGGAAGCGGCGGTGCAGCGTCGCCGGGCTGACCGCCGCGCGCGCCGCGAGATCGGACACCGACAGCGGCGCGTCCAGGCGCTCCTGCGCCCACGCCAGCAGGGGTGCGAGGGACTCGTCGGGCAGGTCGGGCACGGGGCGCTCCACGAACTGGCGCTGTCCGCCGTCGCGATGGGCGGCGAAGACCAGGCGGCGGCTCACGGCGTTGGCGACCTCCGCGCCGTGGTCGCGGCGGACGATGTGCAGCCCGAGGTCCAGCGCGGCCGCGCTGCCCGCCGCGGTGAGGATGTCGCCGTCGTCCACGAACAGCACGTCGGGCTCCAGCCGTACGGACGGGAAGCGCGCCCGGAAGGAGTCCGCCCACTGCCAGTGCGCGGTGGCCCGGCGCCCGTCGAGCACCCCGGCCTCGGCCAGGGTGAAGGCGCCGCTGCAGAAGCCGACCAGGCGCGCACCGCGCGCATGGGCGCGGCGGACGGCGTCCAGCACGGCGGGGCGCCGCGGGACCTCCACGTCGGGGCGGTTGGGGACGATCAGGGTGTCCGCCGTCTCGGCCGCTTCCATGCCCGCGACCCCCGTCAGGGTGAAGAACCCGTCCCGCATCGGGGTGCGGGGCTCGGGGGAGCACAGCGCGAACTCGTACAGGTCACGACCGATCTCCGGCCGGCGCAGCCCGAACACCTCGGTCGCGCAGCCGAGCTCGAAGGGGTTCGAGTTCGCGTCGACGACCACGACGACCCGGTGTGCGCCCGCCGGGCGCGGTGCGTGCGAGGATCCATGCGGCATGTGCGATTCCTAGCACTCACACCGCCTGCGCGGAACCGCGGAGGATGGGCCCATGAGCAACGCACCCGTCTCCCTCGCCAAGGCCCTGGCCTCCTTCGACGCCCTGTGGAGCCCCCGCATCGTCACGCAGGTCAACGACTACGACGTGCGCATCGCCAAGGTCGAGGGCGAGCACGTCTGGCACGCACACGACGACACCGACGAGTTCTTCCTCGTCCTCGACGGAGAACTGCACATCTCCCTGCGCGAGCCCGCCGGGGAGCGCACGGTGCTCCTCGAACGGGGCTCGGTCTTCACCGTGCCCCGGGGCACGCAGCACAGGCCGTACGCGCCGTCCGGCGCCGCGATCCTCATGTTCGAGCCCACGGGGACGCCGACCACCGGCGACCGCCACGACGAGGTACCGGCCCACGTCGACGTGACGACCGGGCACGTACTCGGCGCACTCGGAACCTGAACCGGGCCCGGGTGGGGCGCGGTTCAGTCGTCCGCCGGGTGGACCACCTCCGCGCCGCGCTCCCGCAGCGCCTCGACCGCAGGGGAGTCGGCGGGGGCGTCTGTGACGACGATGGCGATCTCCTCCACGGAGCAGATGCGCCCGAGCGCGGCGCGGCCCAGCTTGTCGGCGGTCGCGACGAGGACCACGCGCTGGGCCGAGGCGACCGCGGCCCGCTTCACCTGCACGTCGTCGAGGTTGTAGGCGGTGGCGCCCTGGACGGGGTCGATGCCGCAGCAGCCGAGGACGAACGTGTCGAAGCAGAGGTCGCGGAAGGTCTCCACGGGGGTCTGTCCGTGGAAGGACAGCTCCTCGGGGCGCACCTGGCCGCCGGGCAGGACGAGCTGGATGCCGGGATGCGCGGAGAGGGCGAACGCCGCGTGCAGCGAGAGGGGTGAGACGGTGAACCGCCGGCCGGCCATGGCCTTGGCGACGGCCACGGCGGTGGTGCCGGTGTCGAGGGCCACGGTCTCGCCGTCGGTGAGCAGGTCGACCACGGCACGGGCCAGCCGCTCCTTGGCGTGCGTCCCGGACAGGGCGCGGACGGCGTAGGGCGGCTCGACGCCGCCGGGCAGGGCGCTCACCGCGCCGCCGCGGACCCGGCGCAGCGCGCCCCGCGACTCCAGTACCTCCAGGTCCCGGCGGACGGTCATCTCGGACGCCCCCGTGGCCTGGGCCAGCTCGGCGACGGTCGCGCGGTTCTGCTGCATGAGCAGTCCCACCACGAGCTTGTGCCTCTCCATCACGTTCATGTGTCCGTTTCTACCCCAGGTGCGACCGCGACGATCGCTTCCCCGAGTCTTTCAAACATCGAGGCTGTTGAAACGAACATTCCCAGTGCGCAATCTGTGAGAGGTGGTGTGAAGTTAGTGCTGTATTGAACGATCAAGATGTTCATTCGTACGCAACCGATGAGGAGACTGATGTCCGCCACCCGTGGGGGAGAGCCGCCCGAAACGGCGAGGCCCCTCCTCACCACCGTCGCGATCGTCGCCTCCTGTGTGGCGTTCGTCGTGATCGGCGCCCTCCAGGCGCTGTACGGCCCCGCGATCCCGGCCCTCCGGGAGGAGTACGGCATCAGCCCGGCCGTCGCCGGCCTCAGCCTGAGCGCCCACTTCGCCGGCGCGCTCCTCGGCGTGCTGGTCTACCACGTGCTGCGCGGCCGCCTGAACAACCGCGTGCTGCTCGGCGGCTCGTACGTGCTGATGGCCGCCGGATCCGCCGCCTTCGCCTTCTCGCCGAGCTGGATCCCCGCCCTTGCCGGCACCTTCGTCATCGGCCTCGGCTTCGGTGGCATCGACTACGGCCTCAACCAGCTTTTCGCCGTCGGCTTCGGCCACCGCAGCACCGCCATGCTCAACCTGCTCAACGGGCACTTCGGCATCGGAGCCATCGCCGGCCCCGCCCTGATCGGCCGGCTCGGCGCGGAGAACTACCCGGGGATCTTCCTCGGCATCGGCGTGCTCAGCCTGCTCATCCTCCTCACCCTCGGCGGCGTCGCCGCCCGCGAACCCGAACCCGCCCCCGCCGGGGGCACTGCCGCGAGCGGCGCCCGCGTCATGCCGATCATCGCGGCGTTCATCGGCATCTACGTGCTCCACGTCGCCATCGAGACCGGCGTCGGCGGCTGGGAGCCCACCCACCTGGAGGCCGTCGGCTACGGAGCCGCGACCGCCGCCACCGCCACCTCCGCCTACTGGGCGGCCATGACCGTCGGCCGCTTCGTCGTCGCCCCGCTCAGCCTGCGCTGGTCCGCCCCCTCGATCCTGATCGTCTGCTGCGCGGGCATGGCCGGCTTCCTGCTCCTGGCCACCGTCCCGGCGTTCGCCCCGTACGCGTACGTCGGCGTCGGCCTGATGATCGCGCCCATCTTCCCCACCTGCCTGCCCTGGCTGAACCGGGCCGTCCCCGGCGTGGCCGCGGCCGGCGCGTACGTCATCGCCGCCTCGATGATCGGAGGCGTCGCCTTCCCGCCGCTGCTCGGCGGGGTCATCGACACGATGGAGGTGAAGACGGCGCCGCTGGTGCTGTTCGCCCTCGCCGTCGTCTGCGGCGTGCTCAGCCTCTGGCTGCGCCGCCACGCCCCCGACCCCGACGGCCTGCCAGACCCCCGCGGCGCGGGCCGACCCGAAGCCGCCACCACACCGTGAACCCCGGAAAGCGAGGGAACCGCGCATGAAAGCCGTCCTCTTCGACATGTTCGGCGTCATCGCACGCCTGCAGTCGCCCGAGTCCAGAGCCGCGCTCCAGGCCGTCGCCGGCGGCGACCCCGACCGATTCTGGGAGGCGTACTGGGCGCAGCGCGCCCCCTACGACCGCGGCGACGTCGACGGCCCGGCCTACTGGCAGGGCGTATGCGCGGCCCTCGGAACCACCCCCGACGAGCGCCTCACCCGCGACCTCATCGCCGCCGATCTGGCCAGTTGGAGCGAGGTCGACGACCGCGCCGTCGCCCTGCTCGCCGAGCTGGCCGACCGGGGGGTCGTCCTCGGGCTCCTCTCCAACATCCCCGAGGAGCTCGCCGTCCGGTACGAGGCAACCCAGCCCTGGCTGGAGCGGTTCGCCGTACGCGGCCTGTCCTGCCGCATCGGCAGCGCCAAGCCCGAAGCCGCGGCGTACGAGTGGTGCCTGCGGGAGCTGGGACTGCCCCCGGGGGAGGTGCTGTTCGTCGACGACCGGGAGGACAACGTCCGCACCGCCCGCGAACTCGGCATGCAGGGACACCTGTTCACCGGCCCGGAAGCGCTGCGGACCGCCCTCCGGGCCGCCCTGGAGACGGGCCTGCCGTGACGGTCCCCGCGACGCCGCAGCTCTGCCTTGTGCGCCGAAGCCTGACGCCGCCGCCTGCCGCAACGGCTACGTCGCGGCCGTCAAGCCGCTCGGCTCGGCTTCCACCGAGACCTGGCCTGACCCCGCCGACGACGCGGGATCGACCGCCAAGACGGTCGTGCTGCGCACGAAGGATGACGCCTCCTCGCCGCGGCCGCCGGACACGAACCCGGGGCCCCGGCAGCAGGCCGACCGGGCCCCGCCCCGTCAGAGCCAGCCCTGCTGCGCCGCCTTCAGGCCCGCCTCGAAGCGGCTCGTGGCGTGCAGGCGCTCCATCAGCGCGGCCATCTGCCGCCGGACCGTCCGCAGCGACACACCCAGCCGCTTGCCGGCCGCTTCGTCGGTCATCCCCGACGCCAGCAGCCGCAGCAGTTCCAGCTCGGCCGCCGTGGGCCGCGTGTCGCTGGGGCGCGGGCGGTCCGCCCCCAGGGGCACCGCCGCGTTCCAGGTCTGCTCGAACAGGGTGATCAGCGAGGCGACGATGCCGGGCGCACGCGTACACAGCGCGCCCAGGCGGGAGTTGGCCGGGTCGATCGGCACGACCGCGACCATGCGGTCGAACACCAGCAGGCGCGGCGGCAGCAGCGGGCTGGTGCGCACCTGGGCGCCCTGCTCGGTCAGCCAGCGCGCGTACGCCAGCGTCGCCGGGTCGTTGCGGGCGCTGTCCTGGTACACCGACCGCATATCGATGCCGCGGGCCAGCGCCCGCCGGTCCAGCGGCCGGGACGCCTCCAGGCTCGCCTCGGACAGGGCGCCGCCCGGCAGGATCGCCAGGCACTCCCCGACGAGCCCGTGGGCGAGTTCCTCCAGCCGGCTCTGGATCGCGTCCATCCCGACGAGCCGTTCGGCGCCGTCGACCTCGGTGTTCGGCCGGAGTTCCGCGAACTCGGATACCACCTGCGCCGCGGCCGCCTTGCTGCGCGCCAGCTCCTGCTGCCGCCGTACGAGCTCCTCCTCCTGGCGGCGCAGCAGCAGTTCCAGGCCCAGCTCGGGCCGGACCGCGCGCAGCGCGCCGGGAGAGTCCCGCGACGGCCTCAGCAGGTCGAGGTCGACGAGCCGGTCGAGGCCCGCGCGGACCTGCTCCTCGGTGAGGCCGAGACGGGCCCCCAACTCGGCGACACCCCCGGACGGATCGGCGAGCATCCCCCGGTACACGGCTTCCACGTCCGCCCCGAGCCCCAGCGCCTGCAGCATGCCCCAGCCCCCAGCTGTCGTACGGCCCCTCGCCCCCGCGGCCCGCCGCGGACGCCCGTTCCCATGATCGTAAACGAGACCTGACACCAAGGTGCCAGGCCCGTTGGTGACAGCCGCAACCCCTTTCCCGCGGGCACCGGCGGCAGCAGCATGGTGATCACCGGAACGGCGGGGCACAGGCCCCGGCCCCGGGCGCCGGAGGCACCCGGCCGGCCCGGACAGCGCGCTCAGCACACCGCACCACACCACCGCTTCCCGACTTTCGATCCTGGGGGGATCCATGTCCCGCACCGCCCGCACCGCCGCTGCCGCCGCCCTCTGCGCCCTGCTCTGCGCCGGATCCGGCCTCGGCGCCGCGACCACCGCGAGCGCCGCCTCCACGCCGACGGCCGCCGCCGGCACCGGCCCGGGCAGCATCAACTGGGACACCGCCCCCAAGTACGCGACCGGCAGCATCAACTGGGACTGACCGGCGTGCGCGTCATCCGGGCCACCCTCGACGGGCCACGCCCCCTCCCCGGCCCCGACGCCGACGGTGCCCTCGCCGTCCTCTCCGACCTCATCTGGGCGCACGCCCGAGCAGCACACGGACTAGAACACGTCCGGGCCAGGCCCTCCCACGCCGGCGTGGACCTCTACCTCTTCCTCCGCGCAGCCTCCGAGGCCGCCGCCCTCGACCAAGCCCGCGCCCTCCTCTCCGGCGCCCGTGCCCCGCTGCGCGCCCAGGGCTACGCCACCCCGCCCCCGGGCCACTGACCGGCCCAGGCCCAAGGACCAAGGACCAAGGACCAACGCAGTGACGAACACCCTCCTCCAGGCCGCCCGCAAGACCGCCGTCGCCGCCCTGTCCGGTGTGCTCGGGGCCGGGCTCCTCACGGCCGCGACCGTCGCCGCCGCCCCCGCCGCCGCAGCCGCGACCACATGCAGCGGCACCGCCTCGATCTACGGCGTCCTCCCCGACGGCCGCCTCACCTTCAGCACGATCACGCCCGCCACGGGCGAGCTGAAGAAGGTCCTCGTCGGTGCCGACCTCGGCTTCGAGCCGCGGGCGATGGCCACCCTCAACTTCAACACCGTCCTGGTCACCTCGACCGCCGGCGCCCTCTACCGTCTGGACGTCCTCACCAACAACACGTCGCTCGTCCTGGAGCGCCCGCCCGTCAAGCTCTTCGACAGCGGCTGGACACACGACAAGCTCACCTACGACGGGCACGGCCACCTGTACGGCACCGCGGGCGGCCTCCTCCTGCAGTACCTGGTGTCGCAGCCGAAGCCGACCGGTTCGGCGCACATCGGCCAGCGCAAGGAGATCGGCAGCGGCTTCGTCCTGAAGACCCTCACCGCCGCGGGCGACGACCGCCTGCTGGCGACCACCGCGGCCGGCGCCCTGTACTCGTACGAGATCGACAGTGCGGGCGGGTGGAGCCGCGACGACCTGAAGGCCTCGGGCTGGTCCGCGTTCGACCAGCTCGTCTCGCCCGGCGGAGGCCTCTACTACGGCCGGATCGCCACCACCGGCGCCATGTACTGGTACAAGGACGCCAATCCGGCCGACGGCAGCGGCAGCGACATCGCCTACCACAACGACACGCCCGTCAACACCGGCGGCTGGACCCAGCAGCTGCTCTCCGCCCAGCCGGGCACGTTCACCTGCACCACCACCGCGGACCCGCTCGACGGCCGTGACATCCCCGCCGTGAAGGCGGCAGGCCGCGACCTGATGAACCGCCACGACGGCGGCGTCTGGAACAACTCCACCCAGTGGACCTGCCTGGAGCAGCTCTGGGACAAGGAGAGCGGCTGGCGGTACTGGGCCGACAACCCGAACTCCAGCGCGTACGGCATCCCCCAGGCCCTGCCCGGCTCCAAGATGGACGCCTTTGGCGACGACTGGCGCACCAACCCGATCACGCAGATCAAGTGGGGCCTGTCGTACATCGACGGCCGGTACGGCACACCGTGCGGTGCCTGGAACCACTTCCTGAAGAACAACTGGTACTGAGGCGCGGCCGCGACCGCACCTCCCCTGCCTCACCCTCTTCCGCCCCGCCCGGCTCAGGGCTGCCCGAAACCACCGGAGAAGAACCCATGCGTCGCTCGTCGTCCCGCACGCTCCGCCTCACCGCGACCCTCGCCGCGGCCGCGACCTCCCTCGGCCTGGTCACCCTCACCACGGCGACGCCGGCCCAGGCGGCCGCCGTCTGCGGCGGCAACGTCTCGATCTACGGCACCCTGCCGGACGGGCGCCTCACGTACACGGCGATAGCCCCGAACACCGGCGACCGCGTCAAGACGCTGATCGGCGCGAACCTCGGCTTCACGCCGAAGGCGATGGCCACCCTCAACTTCAACACCGTCCTCGTGACGTCCACGGCGGGCGAGCTGTACCGCGTCGACATCCAGACCAACGACAACGCCCTGGCCCTGGCCGGCGTGACCAGGATCTGGGACAGCGGCTGGACCTTCGACAAGATGGTCTACGACGGCGCCGGCCACCTCTACGGCACGGTCGGGGGCCAGCTCCACCGCTACAACGTCTCCCAGGCCAAGCCCGCCGGCCCGGCCCACATCGCCAAGCACGTCGTGATCGACGAGGGCTTCGTCCTCAAGACCCTCGCCGCGGCCGGCGACGACGTCCTCATCGCCACCACCGCCGACGGCAAACTGCTCTCGTACCAGATCAACGGCGTCGGCGACTGGGAGCGCTCGGAACTCAAGAGCAGCGGCTGGTCGGCGGTCGACAGCCTCGTCTCGCCCGGCGGCGGCCTCTACTACGGCCGCACGAACAGCGGCATGTACTGGTACCACGACGCCGACCCCACCGACGGCAAGGGCGGCGACATCGCCTACCACTCCGACGACCCGGTCGACGCGAGCGGCTGGACCCAGACCCTGCTCTCCGCGTACGCCAACGACTGCACCTACCAGCCGCCGGCGCCGCCCACCCCGACCCCGTCCACGCGCGGCGGCCAGATCACCCGCACCGAGATCATGAGCCGCGCCGTGAACTGGCTGAACCGCGACATCCCGTACAGCCAGAGCGCGTACGCCTCCGACCCGGACGGCGGCCACTCGTACCGCACCGACTGCTCGGGCTTCATCTCGATGGCCTGGCACGCCGACAGCAGCTACACCACCGCCAGCCTCCCGGGCGTCAGCGCCACCATCTCCAAGTCCGACCTTCAGCCGGGGGACGCGCTGAACACGTCGTCGGGGCATGTGGTGCTCTTCGAGAAGTGGGTCGACAAGGCGGCCGGCAAGTTCTCGTTCATCCACCAGTCGAACCCGAACGACGACATGATGCGCGGACAGGACTACCTCAACGGCGGCTCGGACGGCCGCATCGCCGGCCACGCGGCCTCGGGCTACGTGGCCCTCCGCTACGACAAGGTGATCAACGGCTGACACCGGCACACACGAGGGGCCCGCGGGACAGCAGCACACAGGCTGCACCCCGCGGGCCCTTCTGCCGAGAAGCGCATTCACTCCCATCTCATTGCAACGACAGGCCATGGCTCATTGCATTACCCTCCATGCTCAGCGCAACGATTTGACGGCGCTGACCTGCGCTTATTCCTTCGCAGGGCATCAGTTCCGTTGTGGCTTTATAAAACGCAACGTAGCTTTTCCGGTGTAGGAAACAAAAGCGCGACGCATCGGAGAAGCGACACCATGACGAAGACCCCCTCACCCTGGACCGGCACGGTCACCGTCGACGACACCGCACTGGCCGTGACCGACACGGGCGGCCCCGGCCGCCCCGTGGTCTACCTCAACGGCTGCTACGCCGACCAGTCGCACTGGCGCCGCGTCATCGCCGACCTCGGCCCCGACTTCCGGCACATCACGTTCGACGCCCGCGCCCGCGGCAGGTCGCAGCGCTCCGCGGACTACTCCTTCGAGGCGTGCCTCCGCGACATCGACGCCGTCCTCGCGGCGCGCTGCGTGGAGCGGCCGATCCTGGTGGGCTGGTCCTACGGCGCCGCCCTCGCCGTCAACTGGGCCGCCCGCAACCCGGGCCGCGCCGAGGGCGCGGTGTGCGTGGACGGAGCGCTGCCGCACGAATGGCTGGACGACGCCGCCCGGGTGGAGATCCGCAAGCTGTTCCGCCGGCTGAGCCCGCTGTTCCCGATCGCCCGCCGCCTCGGCATGGCGGCCCGGATGAGCGCCGCCCAGCACGCCGAGATCAACATCGAGGTGAACGAACTCTGCGCGCCTGCGGTCCTCAACCCGGTCCTCGACCGCCTGACCCTCCCCGTCCGCTACGTCCTCGCGACGGGCGGCAACCTGGGCGGCGAAGCGCAACTGATGGAGAAGATCCGAGCCGGCCTGACCCCGGCCACCCTCCGCAATCCGAACATCCGCATCAGCGCAAAGGTCCCCAGCAACCACTCGAAGATCCTCCGCCGGGACGCCCCCACGATCGCCCACACCATCCGCACCCTCACCACCACCCAGCACAGCGCGGAAGCCGCCTGAGCCGAGGCGACCCCGCCGCCCGGACGCCGGCCGCCCGCATGCCGACGGCCCCGGCGCAGTGTCCGGGGCCGTCAAGCGCGGTGCGCCCGCGGCCGGTGCCGCGGGCTGTCCGCCTCAGCCGAAGTAGCCGAAGACGTCGACCACCACATGGGCGGAGCCCCAGCCCAGGTTCGCGAGATCCACCTTCCCCGTGCTCCCCACGGGCACCGTCACGAGGTTGGCCACGGTCCTGCCGGCCGTCCAGTTCAGGTTGGAGGAGCCCGGGCGGGCGGTGCCTGCCGGCCACACCGTCAGGTGCCCGTCCGATTGCGGCTCGGTCACCGTCACGTTCAGCACGACCGCCTTGGCCCGGCCGAGTTCAGGGCTGCCGGAGAGGTCGAGCCCGATGCTTCCGCGTGCGGGAACCGCACCGGTGCCCCGGGTGTCCAGTAGGCGGGTGGGGCCGGCCGGGTGGAAGAGGGCACCGGCCTGGTCCGCGGAGTAGTGGCCGAACACGTCCGCGATCAAGTGGGCGGTGCCCCAGCTCGCGTTGAACAGCTTCACCGTCCCGTCCGCGCCGACCGGGACCACCACATGGTTGGGCACCGTCTGGCCAGCCGCCCAGTTCAGGTTGGACGAGTTCGGCCGCTCGACGCCCGACGGCCACACCGTCAGGTGCCCGGCTTCCACCGCATCCGTCACGGTCACGTTCAGCACGACGGCCTTGACGCCGCTCTGCGGGACGCCTCCGCGCCCGGCGACCCGGAGCGTGACCTCCGAGCGCGCCGGCACCGGCAGGGTCCCCGGCCGGCCCACTCCCGCCCGCGAGTCCAGCAGCCGCTCGGGGCCCGTCGCGGTGAAGGTGCTGCCGCCCGCGTCCGCCGAGTAGTAGCCGAACACGTCGGCGATGACGTGGGCGGTCCCCCAGCCGGCGTTGCGCAGGTTCACCCTGCCGTCCTCGCCCACCGGTGCCACGACCTGATTTGCCGCGGTTCGGCCGGCCGTCCAGTTGAGGTTGGAGGAGTCGGGTCTGCTGCTGCCCGACGGCCAGACGGTCAGGTGGCCGTCGGATTGCGGTTCGGTCACCGTCACGTTCAGCACGACCGCCTTGACCCCGCTCTGCGGGACCCCTCCGCGTCCGGCCACCTGCAGCTGAACCTCGCCTCCCGCCGCGACGGGGCCGGCCCCGGGGCGTCCCAGGCCCGTGCGGGTGTCCAGCAGCCGCGCCGGGGAGAGCGCCGTGAAGCGGTCGCCCGCCCTGGCCGCCGCGATCCCGTTGTCGACGACGTGGATGCGCTGGTTGTCGGCGTCGACCCACACGACGGTGGAGCCGGTGCGGTCCACCGCCCAGGAGCGGTGCGGGCGGCGGAAGGACTTCCACTCCTCGCCTTGGGCGAGGGTCCGGACCCGCACGGTGCCCTCGCCGCCGGAGACCTTGATGCCGTCGTGGAAGTCGAGCAGCAGCAGCCGGCCCGTGGACAGGTCCTGGCGTACCAGGTAGCCGTCGCCGAGCAGCGACTCCCGCCCGCTGTACTGGCTGCTCCAGCCGACGCTGTGCACCGGAACGGACAGCGTCTGGCGGGTCACCGTGTCGTACACGCCGCTCGTGCGCAGGGCACCGGTGTAGTCCTGGCATCCCCAGGAGACGAAGCGTCCGACGGCCTCGAGGAGCGTGGCCGTGCAGGGGGTCGTGAACGTCCCGCGGTCGAGGTTGCCCCGCACGTCGGTGGCGCGGACGGTGGTGTCGCCCTCCCTGGCGGTCCACAGCGTGTCGCCCTGCACGGCGACAGCGGCGGCCTGCGTCCGGAACACCTCGGCGTTCGTGTCGAGATCGGCCACGAGCACGAGGTGGTTCGACGACCAGCCGCCGTATGCGGTCTGCGCGAGCACCACGTACCGGCCGGAGGCGTCCGCGGTCTGCAGACCGCCGGCGTCGCCGGTTGGGAAGGTGCCGGCCCATTCCTTGCTGCCCGCCCGGCGGAAGACCGCCCTCTGCCTCTCAGCCGGCTCGTACTCCAGATACCGCCCGTCCCCGGTGGACCGGAGGCCGACACAAGCGGAGGAGTGCCCGCTGCAGTCCCGGAGGGCGTGCGTTCCGTCGAGGTACTCGGCGGTCTTCACCGGAGTCGGATCGTTCGAGATCCGATAGCTGCGGTAGGCGCCCGTGATGTCGCCCGGCTGGAAGTGGACGGTGTCGGAGGCTGCCGTGAGTACACCGCCGCCGATCGCCAGGCCGAACACGGTCGCCGGCGCCGGGGGCACGTCGGCCAGCCTCTCGAGCACCGGCTCGCCGGTCCCCCCGTCCACGGTGAGCCGGTGGACGGCGGTCTCCGGCTGGGTCCCGTACGCGGGCCTTTTCACACTGCCGATGACAACGAGCGAGCCGTCCGGCGCGGGCAGGAGCTGGGTGTCGGTGAACTCCATCGGTTCTCCGTACCTGCCGGAGTTCGGGCCCAAGCCCTTGAGCCTGAGCGGGCGGCCCCGGTTGTCACCGGAATCACCCACAGGGGAGTCGGTGGTCACCAACCAGTCCCCGTCGCCCAGCATGCGCTGCCGGCCGTGATCCCGATCCCATGGGGTGCTGTCGGACAGCAGCACGGTCTGCGGCCGCCCCCGGTCCAGTACGTCCAGGGCGCCGTCGGCGCCGGTGCGCATCACCTTGCCCTTGGCCAGGTGGAAGGTGTGCGTGTGGTCGTACTGGCCTTCGTCCGGGAGCGCGGTGGCCTGCCCCGTCACCACGTCGACCAGCACGGAGTGCATGAGGCCGTCGAGACGGTGGCGGAGGATAAGCGAGTCCCGGTCCCCGTCGTGCACGGACGGAGTGAGGACGGCGCCGTCCGGCAGCGCCACCTTGGCGCGCACCGCCGAACCGCCGTCCAGCCGGTTCAGGTACCAGCCGGTGACGGTGGAGCCGCTGCCCTCGGAGGTCAGCACGGTGCGCCCGAACGTCCCGTGGTAGGTCTGCCCGGCGGGGATCGCGAGGCTGCCCACCGCGACAAGCCGGCCGGTGGCCATGTCGTACAGGTCGACCCTGGCGGGTGTCTGCGGTGTGGCCGCGACGGGAACGGCCACGGTGTCCGAACCGGTTCCGTAGCGGTGGTCGGGGGCTCCCGTGTATCCGCCGGGGAGTTGGCCGCGGTCGAGGCCCGCTTCGATCGGGGCGGGCAGCCGCAGGCCCGTGTCGGTGGTGGTGCCGCTGCCGTACCGGGTCCACAGCAGCCGGTCGCTGCCTTCGTGCGCGTGCAGCAGGCCGGTTTCGCCCGCCGAGAAGAGCCGCTCCCTCGCGGGCAGGCCCCGCGGAGCGGGCGGCAGTACGAGCTCGCCGGGAGCCCCGGCGGCTGCGGCGGCCGGGGCTGCGACCGCCTCGGGCGGTGCCGCGCTCAGCAGTGCCGTGCCGGTGGCCAGCGCGAGCGCGGCGGCCCCCAGCCCCCGTCGCCATCGCGACGATCGTCGTGCAGTCAGTTCCACAACCACCCTCTCCTGGGCAAAGCGGGAGGAAGGGAACAGTGCTCCGTCACGGGTACGCATGTGATGACCCGTAGGCATCACTGTGCGCACTCGGCCCCCTCCGAACGCGACGGAGCATAACAACGCGGTCCGTGCATCGCGCAGGAGTTTGGGGGCGGGCCCGGCCCCCGCGGCGTGCCGACGGGATCGCGCCGCCATTGCCGGAGATTTCCGACCATCAGATTACCGCTTGGTACAATCCCGCGGTTCATCACACCAGGGATAGGCGTAGTACGTGGATACCCGCACTTCTCGAAGGCAGGTGCGGTGGTCCCACGGGACCGTTGCCGACCTGCTCGTCGGCCGCAACAACAGTCTGGGCTTCATCCGGCTCATCCTGGCGACGGCCGTGGTCGTCTCGCACGCCTACGTGCTGGGTTTCGGCCGATCGGAACTGGGCCATTCCTTCACCCGCGGCCAGGTCGACCTCGGCAAGTGGTCCGTGTACGGCTTCTTCGTCCTCTCCGGGATCCTCGTGACCCGCAGCGGTGTGCGCCTGAGCCTGGGCCGTTTCCTCTGGCACCGGGGCCTGCGGCTCCTGCCCGGGCTGTGGATGTGCCTGTTCCTGACGGCGTTCGTCGCGGCTCCCGTCCTGTACTGGCGCCTGCACGGCACCTTGGACGGGTTCTTCGGGCGCGCCTCGGGCCCGTGGGAGTACCTGCGCGCCAACTGGACGATCGCTCTGCAGCAGAACGACGTGTCCGACGTGATGGCCGATGCCATGAGCCGGGGGCTCTCGCACGACCGCAGCCTCGACGGGGCCCTGTGGTCGCTGTACTACGAGGTCCTCTGCTACGCGGGGGTGGCGGTCCTGCTGGTGACGGGCGTACTCGCCCGTGCCCGCCGCGCCGTCCTGCTGCTCGCCGGCGTCCTCGGCTGGCTCGTGCTCCGGCAGGCGGTCGGTGACCGGTTCTGGGCCGGAGCCTTCGAAGCCTCCTACTTCCATCCGATCGACCTGCCGGTCTTCGGCTACACGAAGCCCGTCCTGATCATCTACCTCGGGTTCGCCTTCGCGCTGGGCGCGGTCATCGAGCTGTACCGCGAGCGGATCCCCGTCAGCGACGCGCTCGGGGTGCTGTCCCTGCTGGTACTCCTCGCCAGCGCCCGCTACGGATACCTCTTCGTGGTCGGCATCCCCGCGTTCGCCTACTTCCTGGTGTGGCTGGCGATCCGGCTGCCGGCCCCCTTCCGCCGGATCGGTGCGCGCCACGACTACTCGTACGGCATCTACATCTACGGCTTCGTCGTCGAGCAGGGGATGGCCGTGCTCGGCTTCGCCCGCTGGGGTCTGCTGCCCTACCTCGGCCTGAGCCTGGCGGTGACCGCTCTGCTGGCGATGCTGTCGTGGCACTGCGTAGAAGGCCCCGCCATGCGGCTGAAGGACATCGGCAGCCGCCGGAAGCCCCGTCAGGAGCCCCGGCCGGAGCGGCCCTCCGCGGGCCCGGTGCGACAACCCGAAGCCGTCGGGTGAACGGCTGAGGGGGGTGGGGTCCTCGCGGACCCCACCCCCCTCGCTGTTTGCCGGGATCAGAGCACGACGTCGTAGGTGACCCAGCCGGTCCCGATCAGGAACCGGTCGGGGCCGACGAAGTCATACAGCTCGCCGGTCTTGGTGAGGCCGACCTGCTCGGCCGCACCGTCGCTGTTGAGGTCGGCCGCGTACGGCGTCCACTCGTTGTTCCACCAGGCGACACCGACGACGCTCGGGCTGCCCAGGGTGATCGGCCCCTCCTTGGTGGTGTTCGGGTAGAGGTGGAGCCTGCCGTCGTTGCGGTGCGCCAGGATATCCACCCTGTGGTCGTTGTTGAGGTCCGCGAAGCGGAGCGTCGTCCAGTCCGCGGCTCCCCAGCCGACGCCGATCGAGACCCGGTTGCCCAGGGTCTGGGTGCCGGTGCCGCCCTGGTGGGGGTAGACCCACAGGTTGCCGCTGCCGTCCCGGCCGATGACGTCGGTGCGGCCGTCGCCGTTCATGTCGCCGAAGCCGAGGTCGTAGGCGTTCCAGCCCGTTCCGATCAGGACCGGGTTGCCCAGCGTCTCGGTTCCGGTGCGGCCCGTGCCCGGGTAGAGGTACAGGCCGCCGCGGTGGTTGCGCGCGACGATGTCGGTGTAGCCGTCGTTGTTGAGGTCGGCCGTGTGCAGGCGGGTCCAGTGGTCGCGCCACCAGCCGTTGCCGGCGAAGTACCGCGTTCCGAGTGTGCCGGTGCCACTGCCGCCGGTGCCGGGGTAGATCCACAGTTCGCCGTTGGCGTCGCGGGTGACGACGTCCGTGTAGCCGTCGCCGTTGTAGTCCGGACGGCCCTGGCTGTTGCTGGTCCACAGGCTCTGCCCGGAGGCGTTGTAGAGGACGAGCACGCCCCGCGGGTGCAGCACCGCGTACGAGTACGGGGTGTTCGTCTTCGTGCTCCACACCGGCGTCGTGCCGTCGGCCTTGTAGACGACGAGGTTGCCATCGCTCTGCATGCGGGCCACGGCGCCGGGGTTGCCGCCGGTGCCGGTCGCCCAGATGGGCTTCTTGTCCTTCGTGTAGAGGACGAGGTTGCCGTCCGCCTGCATCACGAGCTTGGCGTTGCCGCTGGAGAACTCCTGCCCGGAGGCGAGGGTGGTGCCAGAGGGGATGCGGGCGCCGGGCACGCCGTCGATCTCGAAGCGGGCCGCGAAGGAGCCGACCGTCGCGGCGTCCGCGGTGGGCCGCCCGGGCCAGCCGACCATGGTGTTGTCGGACTGCCGCGCCCACAGGTCGGCGACGCCGTCACCGTCGAGGTCGCCGGAGGAGCCCACCGCCGGGTACGCGGCGCGGGACACGCCGGAGCCGATCTTGGATCGCGACAGGGTGCCCCAGGTGGCGAGGTCGACGGCCCGGCCGGACTCCTGGCTCCGCATGCCGTGGGAGCGCAGGACGTCACCGGTGGCGTTGTCGCGCAGCCACAGGTCGGGCACACCGTCCTTGTTGGTGTCGCCCGGCGCGACGACGGTGTACTTGTCCCAGTCGGTGCCGCCGACGAGTACGGGGTCCGCATCGTCCAGGCTGCCGAAGATGGTGGCGAAGTACGCCCAGAGCTTGTTGCCCTGCTTGACGAGGATGTCCGGGACGGAGTCCCCGTTGAGGTCCCCTGGTGCGATGATCTGCTCGGCGTCGGACCAGTGGTCGTTCGTCGGCTGTCCCACCGCGAATGACGTGGGGTTGTGGATGGCGCCCCCGCCCGCGTTGGAGTAGACCGACAGGGTCTTGCCCGGCAACCCGGCGGGCTGCTGGAGGGCCAGCATGTCGTTCGTGCCGTCCCCGTCCCAGTCGCCGAGGGTGGCGACCTGCGCTCCGGCGAAGGACTCCGGGGAGCTGATCGACGCGGAGAACTTGTTGCCGCCCTTGCCGGTGTAGGTCAGGAGGCTGCCGAAGAGGTCGGCGCTCCAGATGTCGCGCCGGCCGTCGCCGTCGAGGTCGTGCGGGATGTCCACGGTCGTGGTGCGCCCCGCGTAGAACAGGTAGGCCGTGGTGTCGGAGCGGTTGCCCGCGGCGTCCTGGCTGAAGGCGTAGACGAAGTGCGGGCCGGGGCCCGGCGGGGTGATCTTGGCGGTGAACGAGGTGCCTGCGGCGACGGTGGCGCTCTTCACCTCCGGGTCCCAGTCGGTGTAGTAGCCGTACCAGGTGACGTCGCCGACACCGTTGGAGGAGAGGACGAAGTCCCCTTCCTGGCGGGCCTTGCCGGTGTTCTGCGGCCAGCCGTCCCTGCCGTCGGGGAAGGCCGTCGAGGCGATCTTCGGAGCCCTGGCGGGCCGGTCGCGGTCGATGGTGAACTTGCAGGGCTGGGTCCAGGCCGACTGGGCGCCGTCGCCGTCGGTCGTCCGCGCCTTCCACTCGTAGCCGCCGTTCGGCAGGGTGGCGTCGGGTACGGCCCAGGCCGCCACCTTCCCGTTGTTCACGGCGATGGACTGGCTCGCGACGGGCGTGCTCTGGCCGGCCTTGAAGACCTGGAACTCGGTGGTCAGGTTCCCCGAGTCGCGGTCGGAGGCCGTCGCGAAGAGGCTGACGGTGGCATTGCCGATCGTGCCGCCCTGGGCGCACGGCACCCACGGAGAGGTGCCCGGGTCCGACGGAGTGTCCGGCGGGTTGTTGTACTGGATCTCCAGCGTCATCGTCTTCGGGTCGAAGCGCTTCCACTGGTAGACGTCGCTCTCGTTCGGCGCGTACAGGCCGAGGGTCACGCTCGACCGGTGGGCGGCCGCAGCGGCCCGTACGGCCTTGGTAGCGTCGAACTCGAGGTTGCCGGCCTCGCAGCCGGGGCGGCCCTTGGCGTCCTTGACCGTGCTCTGGTGCTCGCCCTTGCGGGGCTGCCGGTCCCAGGTGGTGGCCGGGGAGATGGGCTCGGTCTCGTACAGGTCGACCGGGGTCTTCGTGCACGACCAGGCCCAGGTCTCCTTGATCCGGAAGGTGGCCGCGGTGACCTGCGCCCCCTTGACGTTGGAGGTGTCGAGCTGGAAGAACGACCGCGAGAGCCCGTTCGTCTCGGACTCGTAGCCGACCCGCACGTCCTCCTTGGTGTTCCAGTAGGAGTTCGACCGCCAGGTCCGGTAGGCCCACGCCCAGTTCTGCCGCTGGCCCCAAGTCACCGACGGGTCGATGAAGACGGGGTACTTCGTCTCCGCGGCGGTGAGGAGGGCCTGGTCGGGCTTGATCTCCAGCGTGCCGTTGGCGACAGTCGCGGGCATCTGGGCGTTCTTCGCGCCGGACGGGGTGATGAACACGTCCGACGGGGCCGGGTCCGTATCCGCGGCGGACGTGCCTGCGGCGGTGCCCGTGCCCGCGGTCGCTCCGGCGCCCGCTCCGAGAGCCTGCGCTCCCGCCGCGGCCGGGGCGGCCGTACCCGCGGTGGTGGTCGAATCCCACATCAGGGGTGTGGGCGAGGTGAAGACGATTTCACCCGCCGGATTGACGGCGGTGAGCAGGCCGTTCACAGCGTCCCTGCTGACGTTCAGTCCCACGGTGTCGATCTTCAGCCGCAACGTGGCCAGGTCCGGGTGCTTCGCCGCCGCGGGCGTTTTGACGACCAGCAGCTGCGAAAAGCCCTCGACCTCGGCTTTCACCTGGAGATCGACATCCGGCAGCACATTCGCGTACGTGGCCACGTTCGCGGCGAGCGTCGGCTTGGGCAGCGCCGCGGGCCAGGAGAACGACAGGGTCCGGCCGTTCTTCACGCCGGTCAGCAGGGGGCCCGTGCCGCCGCCTGAGAAGGCGATCGACACCGCCGAGGCCTTGGGCCGCACCTTCCCGTCTGGCGCGAACTCCAGTGTCGGGTCGGTCGCGACCCAGCCCCCCGCGCGCCGCACACGCACCGTCGTCCCGTGACGCTTGACCGACCACTTGCCCGTCGGCAGCGCCCACGTGTCGGATGTCTCCGTACGCGCTGCGACGAGCTCGTACGGCTGCCCGGTCTCCTTCGCCTTGGCGAGCGCGAAATCCGCGGCCGACATGGAACCCTCAGCGACCGGATCGACCGCGGCCGAGGCCGTCGCGGACGGCTGCAGAATACCGATCCCGGTGGCGGAGATAACGCCTGCCAATACGGCGGAAATCGGCCTTGAAATCCCCCGCCCGCCCCGAATGGACGGGCGGGCCTTTCTTATTCTCACGCAAACTCCAACGGTTGGATTCTCCCGCGACTCTACCGGTTTCGTGGCCGCCTGCGCTGCCGTGACCAGCAGATTTTAAGCCATCCTTACACTACGTGTCCGTTGGATACCAACATCCACTTTGTTCGCCTTGGGGCCCATAAGGCAGATATGCGTACTGCTTGCCGCGCCCCCGGGTTATGTCGGCGATCCCTGTTAGCCTGCGCCGGTGAATTGTGTGGATAGATGGGGTGGGGTGTGAGAACATTTCCCAGGCGAGGACTTTCCGTGGCGTTGGCCGCGGTAGTCCTCTCAGGTGTCTTGCCAGGCTCGATTGCCGTGGCCGACAGTAAATCGGAACCGAATCTTCCGGATATTCGGCAGCCCAAGGCCGTAGCGGTCAAGCCCGTGCGCAGCGGGGGGACGAAGAAGCCCGACGCCGCCGCGCAGAACCCGTGGAAGGCGCCCAAGGTCGCCTGGCCGGCGCCCGGCACCGCGGAGGTGGACCTGGCGTCCGCCCCGGTGTCGAAGTCGTTCCTCGTCGGAGGCCCGGCCCAGGCCCCGTCCGTCGGCGCGCGCTCGCAGCAGGCGGGCAAGCTGCCGGTCGCGGTGTACACCGCACCGGGCCGGGCCGCCGAGGCGCCCGCCAAGGTGAAGGTGTCCATGTCCGGCAGGGGCGCCGCCCGGAAGGCCGGCGTGGACGGTGTGCTGCTGTCGGTCGGCCGCTCGGACGGCGCGGCCGGGGCGGCCGCGGCGAACATCGAGGTCGACTACAACGCCTTCCGCAACGCCTACGGCGGCGACTACGCCGCCCGCCTGCACCTGGTGGAACTCCCCGCGTGCGCGCTGACGACCCCGGACCGCCCGGAATGCCGGACGCAGAAGCCCCTCCGGACCCGCAACGACACCCGCTCGGGCAAGCTCACCGCCGAGGTCACAACACCCGCCGCGGCCGCCCCCGTGGCGAAGTCGGGCGGAGCCGCCATGGCCGCGGGCGTAGGCGCCGCCGGCGCCACCGTGCTCGCGGCGACGGCCGACGCGTCCGGAGCGACCGGCGACTACAAGGCCACCCCGCTCCAGCCCTCCGGATCCTGGAGCGCCGGCGGGTCCACCGGCGCCTTCTCGTACTCGTACAACGTCAGCGTCCCGACCACGCCCGGCGGACTCGACCCGAAGATCAGCCTGTCGTACAGCTCCCAGTCGGTCGACGGCCGGATGGCCGCCTCCAACGCCCAGGCATCCTGGATCGGCGACGGCTGGTCCTGGGAACCCGGCTTCATCGAGCGCAGGTACAAGCCCTGCAACGACGACAAGACCGGCAGCACCCACACGACCAAGGTCGGCGACCTGTGCTGGTTCAACGACAACGCCACGCTGTCGCTGAACGGCAAGTCGACGGAACTCGTCTACGAGCAGGGCAAGGGCTGGCACCCGGCGGCCGACTCGGGCGAGAAGATCGAGAAGCTGACCAACGCCTCCAACGGCGACGACAACGGTGAGCACTGGAAGATCACCACCGTCGACGGCACCCAGTACTACTTCGGCCTGAACCGCCTGCCCGGCTGGAAGGACGCCTCCACGCCGACGACCAACTCGGCCTGGACCGTACCCGTCTTCGGCAACCACGCGGGCGAGCCCTGCTACAACGCCACCTTCGCGAACGCCCACTGCCGGCAGGCGTGGCGCTGGCAGCTCGACTTCGTCGTCGCCCCCGGCGGCAGCGCCATGGCGTACTACTGGAAGACCGAGACCAACAACTACGGCCGCAACGTCTCCGAGACGACCGGCAAGGCCACCGTCACCCAGTACATCCGCGGCGGCTGGCTCGACCGCATCGACTACGGCCTGCGCGCCGACGCCGTCTACACGGCCAAGCCCATGGGCCAGGTCACCTTCGACGTCGACGAGCGCTGCCTGACCGGCTGCTCCACCTTCGACGAGGCCAACGCCAAGAACTGGCCGGACTCCCCGCAGGACCTCTTCTGCAAGGACGGGTCCACCGAATGCAAGGGCCAGTACTCCCCGACGTTCTGGTCGCGCATGCGCCTGACCGGCATCAACACAAAGGTCCTCACCGGCGGGGCGTACCAGGACGTCGACTCCTGGAAGCTGGAGCAGGACTTCCCGCCCTCAGGTGACGGCATCTCCCGGGCCCTGTGGCTGAAGTCCATCACCCGCACCGGCAAGTCCGGCAGCGGGCCCGATGTGCCCCTGCCGCCCGTCACCTTCGCCGGCGAGCAGCGGCCCAACCGCGTCGACGCCACCGGCGACGGCCTGGCCCCGTTCATCCGGCTGCGGATGTACCAGGTGACCACCGAGACCGGCGGCACCATCGGCGTCACCTACTCCCAGCCGGACTGCACCGCGGCCGCGCTGCCCAAGCCGGACGAGACGAACACGACGCGCTGCTACCCCGTCAAGTGGGCCTGGGAGGGCGACACCTCCAAGGTCGACTGGTTCAACACGTACGTGGCCACCCAGATCGTGGAGGGCGACAACATCGCCGCCTCCCCCGACAAGGTCACGTCCTACGCCTACGTGGGCGGCGCCGCCTGGGCGAAGAGCACCGACGAGTTCACCAAGGCCGAGGACCGCGTCCACTCCGTGTCGCGCGGCTACGGACTGGTGCAGACCCGCACCGGAGCCGCCGGCGACGCCAAGACGCTGACGGAGACGCGCTACTTCCGTGGCTTCGACGGCAAGGAGGTCAAGGACTCCGCCGGTGCGGCCGTCACCGACCGGGAGGTCTTCGCGGGCACCCCGCGCGAGACCGCGCTCTACAACGGCGACGACACGGCCAAGCTCCTGACGGCCACGTCCGTCACGCCGTGGGTCTCGGCCGCCAGTGCCACCCGTACGCGCACGGGCCTGCCCGACCTGGTCGCCGTCAAGACCGGCACGGAGAAGCAGTCCACCCGCACGACGACCGCCGGCGGCATGCGCACGGTCGAATCCACCACCCACCACGACGACCTCGGCATGGTGGACTGGGTCTCGGAAACCGGCAACACGGCCAAGACCGGCGACGAGAAGTGCACCACCAGCACCTACGCCCGCAACACCGCCACCTGGATCCTCAACAAGGTCAGCCGCATCACCTCGGTCGCCGCGCCCTGCGGCACGCCCGCGAGCGGCCCCGCCGACACCATCAGCGACGTCCGCACCTACTTCGACAACGCCGCCCTCGGCAGCGTCCCGGGCAGCGGCCTGATGACCAGGATCGAGAGGATCAACGGCAAGGGCGACGGCTACGACACCGTCTCCAGCGTCCCCTCGACCTGCGGCCCCGCGAAGAACGAGCTCTGCTACGACATATACGGGCGGCAGCTCGCCTCGGCCGACGCCTACGGCAAGGTCACCACGACCGCGTACACGCCGGCCACGGGCGAGGCGCCCACCTCGATGACGGTCACCAACTCGCTGGGCCACACCGTCACCTCCGAGGTCGACCCGCTGCGCTCGCAGCCGGTGAAGGTCACCGACGCCAACGGCAAGGCCACCAGCACGGCCTACGACGCCCTCGGCCGCATGACGAAGGTCTGGCTGCCGAACCGGCCCCCGGCCACCTACCCGGACTCGCCCAGCCGCGTCTTCGAGTACACGATCCGCAACAGCGGGCCGAACGTCACCACCTCGAAGACCCTGACCCACGACCAGAAGTACTCCGTCGTCCACTCCATCCAGGACGGCCTGCTGCGCGAGCGCCAGGCGCAGTCGCAGTCGCCCGACCTGGCCGGACGCCTCGTCTCGGAGACGTTCTACGACACCCGCGGCCTGGCCTGGCGCAGCTCCGGCACCTACTACGCCGACGGCGCCCCGTCGCCCGACCTGGTGACCGGCGCAGAGACGGCCTACCCGTCGTCCACCGACACCGTCTTCGACGGCGCCGGCCGCCCCACGGCGGTCATCGCCAAGAAGTTCGGCACCGAGACCCGGCGCACCACCACCAGCTACACCGGCGACACCACCACGGTCGTCCCGCCCGCGGGCGGAGTGGCCACCACCGACGTCACCGACGCCCTCGGCCGCGTCGTCGAGCGCAAGCAGTACACCGACCCCGCGCGCACGGCGTCCCAGTCGACGCACTACACGTACAACAAGCTCGGGCTGCTGGCGCAGGTCACCGACCCGGGCAACGCGAAGTGGACGTACACGTACGACGTCCGCGGCCGCCAGATCGAGGCGAGCGACCCCGACAAGGGCGTCACCAAGACCGCCTACGACGCCGGGGACCGGGCGACCGACGTCACCGACGCCCGTGGCATCACCCTCCACACCGACTACGACGACCTCGGCCGCCCGGTCGCGACCAAGCAGGGCGCGACCACCCTGACGGCGCACGTCCACGACACCGTCGCCAAGGGGCACCCGGCCAAGTCCGTCCGCTACGAGGGCGGCAAGGCGTACGAGTCGGAGATCCTCTCCTACAACGACCTGTACCAGCCGCTCGCCACGACGGTGACCATCCCGGCCACCCCGGACACGGGGGCCCTAGCCGGCACCTACCAGTGGACGAACACCTACAACATCGCCGGCCAGGTCCTCACCACCAAGCACCCCGCCATCGGCGGCCTGCCCGCGGAGACGGTCGGCAGCACCTACAAGTCGGTCTCCGGCCTCCTCAACAGCATGGGCGCCGGCACCACCCGACTCGTGTCGGCCATGGCGTACGACCACTACGGCCGCACCACCCGCTCCGAGCACGGAGCCCTCGGCCAGCGTCTGTACCGCACCACCGAGTACGACGAGCACACCGGCCAGGTCACCCGCTCCTACACCGACCGCGACACCGCCCCCCAGCGGATCGAGGACACCAAGTACGGCTACAACCCGGCCGGCAGCATCACCTCCATCGCGACCGCCTACGGCCAGGACGCACTGCGCACCACCGACACCCAGTGCGTCAAACTCGACGCGCTGAACCGCATCACGCAGGCGTGGACCAACCAGGGCGAGACCTGCGCGGCGTCCCCGTCGGCGGCGGTCATCGGCGGCGAGGACCCGTACTGGACCTCGTACACCTATGACGCGGTCGGCAACCGCAAGACCGAGACCAAGCGCAAGACGGCCTCGGGCCCGGCCGCCGACATCGTCCGCACCTACCAGGCCCCGACGCCGGGCAAGCACGACCTGCCCAAGGTCACGCAGACCGGAGCCGACCCGCACGAGGAGGTCTTCACCTACGACGCGGCCGGCAACACCAAGACCCGCAAGACCGGCGCGGACACCGAGACGCAGTACCTCGACTGGGACGCCGAAGGACACCTGAAGACCCTCAACCAGGGCACCTCCAGCAACTCCTTCGTCTACGACACCGCGGGCCAGCGCCTGCTCCGCAAGGACAGCAAGGGCACGACGCTGTACCTGCCGGGCGGCAACGAACTGCGCCTGGACAAGGCCGGCACGGTATCGGGCACCCGCTACTACGGCGGCGTGGCGATGCGCGAGGGCGGCAAGCTGACGTACCTCTTCGCCGACCACCACGGCACCGGCACCATCCAGGTGACCGGGGACGCCGCGCAGACGGTGACCCGCCGCAAGACCGGCATCTTCGGCGAGGCCCGCGGCCCGCAGCCGGAGTCGTGGGCGGGCGACAAGGGCTTCGTCGGCGGCACGAAGGACACCGACACCGGCCTCACCCACCTGGGAGCCCGCGAGTACGACCCGCTGACGGGCCGCTTCGTCTCGGTTGACCCCTTGATGGACCTGTCCAGCTCGCAGCAGATGCACGGGTACGTCTACTCGAGCAACAATCCGGTCACCCTCTCCGACCCGTCGGGCCTGATCGAAACGGACTGCCTGAACGGCCACTGCGACGGCCACTACGACCCGCGCGACGACAAGAAGCCCGTAACGGACCCGACCCGCAAGAAGGGAATAACGGGCGGCTACAACAGCTACAACCCGTACCGGAAGCCGACGCTGCTGGAGGACGACTACGGCCTCTCGATCCGGCTTCCCAAGGAGAAGAAGCAGCTCTTCATTGAGTTGTACATCCAGCAATACGTCAAGCAGACTCTGAGGTTTGGTTGGAGCTACGGGTTTTCCGAGCAGCATGACTGGATCAACAAAACGCAGGCGATGATCAATGCCTGCCAAGCGATCAAGTGTGCCGAGCTCAGGGACTACGTGATCCAGCACGGCCTGGCCGTCGAAGCCGTGTACGGGCCCTTCGAGGGTCGCAACATCAACGTCCGGGCGACGCCGAGGGCGATGCCCGCGAACTACCGCAAGATATCGACAGAAAAGGTAACCGGCTGCCAGTGCTTCCTCGCGGGCACGAAGGTCGAGATGGCCGACGGCACGACCAAGAACATCGAGGACGTGCAACTCGGCGACGAGGTCCTGGCCGCCGACCCGCGCTCCGGTGAAACCGGCAAGCGCCCGGTCACCCGCTTGATCGTCACCGAGAACGACAAGCACTTCAACAAGCTGTCCATCGCGACGCAGGACGGAATCAGCGAACTCACAGCCACTTACGAGCATCCCTTCTGGTCGCCATCGAAAAACGCCTGGCTGGAGGCCGCCGACCTGAGGCCCGGCATGACGCTCCAGACGAGCGACGGCACAACGGCCATCCTCACGGCGAACCACCCCTTCACCCAGCACGCAAAGACCTACAACCTCACGGTCGCAGACCTCCACACGTACTATGTGCTGGCGGGTAATACCACCGTACTGGTACACAACAGCAACTGCGGTACACCTCGGGGTTTTCCGAACAGGGAGCTCCCGAGGGACCCTCGGACCGGTGAGCCAGCTCCTGACCCGGCGGCCGCCGGTTATCCACACACGCAGCTTGGGGTGAAGGTCAGCAAGCGGAATCCCCCGTACGCTCAGGCTCGGGAGTTTGATGCAGATGGCAAGCCTGTGAGGGACATCGACTTCACTGACCACGGAAGGCCGCAGAACCATGACAATCCGCATCAGCATCGCTGGAATGAAAATGCGACTGGCGGCACCCGTAGTCGTGGTATTCCGGAGCCGCTGGATTGAGGGGTGATCGATGAATGGAATTCTAGAATTCCAGATGCGGGACGCTGAAGGCGGGATGATCGGTTTCGGCAGTCTGCTTGCCCTGGTCCCTGACAATGACTGGGTATGGTCCGTGCTCGAATTCGACGGGATTTTGCAGGAAACGGCGGGTTTGGGATATAGGGAATTTTTGCAGCGGGTGGCCTCCTCGCCCCAAGGGTGCGTCATGTCGTGGGATCGGCTCCAAGACTTCGCGGCCAGCGTGCAGCAGTGCTTCGATCTGCTGCTTGTAGCGGTAAAGGATCGCCGTCTGCTCGATCCGGAGAAGTTCGGTGCAGGGGATTTCGCAGAATGTCTTCTGGTTCTAACTGCCAGTGACAGTACCTGGTGGACGGTAAAAATCGATCCCGAGGTAGAGGAAGTATCTGCTCTCGCAGTCCGTCTCCAGTCGGAGTACGGAGGTAAGGCTTGATAGGGGGCGGTCTCATAATGAGTCGCTGAGGCCAATTTGAAGCCCCGCCAAGTGCGCTTGGCGGGGCTTCTGCATGAGGTGGCGGCTGTACGATAGTCGACGGCAGTGTCATTGGACGGCGGCCTCGTTGGTGGCGCCGAGGCCACGGGGGCATTCCGGGGCTGCGAGACCACTGCCGAAGAGATGCGAAGAGGCGGCTAAGGGCTTATACGGAACACGTTGATTCCCCGCAATCCCTTAGCCCTGCCAGTAGTAGAGGAGTGTGTGGATGTCCATCGGCTGGCGGGAGCCGAAGTAGTAGACACTCAGGCCCGTTACGCATGTCGCGCCCGTTGTTGCGTCCAGCCAGTGGAAGCCGACCGATTCCAGGGCCGTGCGGGCCCGCGGGTCGCCCTCGAAGTCGCCTGCCCAGGGGCCCAGGGTGCTGATCGAGACCTCTCGGCCGTCCGCGTACTCGATCACGTGGTACGTGCCGTCGCCCTGCTGGTGTGCTTCGCCGCAGTGGACCGGGGGCTTCGGGGCGAGGCCCGCCGCGGTCAGGGCCGCCGACGCGCGGCGGAGTTGGTCCTCCTGGTCGGGGCGTGCGGGCGGGTCCGTGCAGATCGCCTCCAGGCGCCAGCGCGGGTCGGTGCCGTTCTCGCAGTACGGGACGTACTCGTGCACGATCGCCCGCCGGACGTCCTCGTCCAGCCCCTCCACCTCGACCCGCGGCCGGCCCAGCGCCTCGTACGCGGCGCGCGCCGGGGCCGGGTCCTCGGTCAGGCGGTACAGGGCGTACGCCGCCCAGAGCGCGGCGTCGACCGTCGGCGCCTCCGCGAGGTACGCGCGCAGCCGGTCCGTGTCGGCCATGAGGTCCTGGGCGACGTACGCGACTTCGGGATCGGGGTCGGTCAGCGCGTCGGTGATGTCCTCGCCGCGGAGGTCGCGCAGGCGGATGCGCAGGGCGCGGACGGAGGGCTCGGCCTCGTCGAGGCCGTCGAGTGCGCCGGCCACGGCCGCGGGGCCGTGACGGTCCACCAGGGACTCCAGGCACTCCCCGCCGGCCATCCGGTCGCGCCAGCCGGGGCGGAACGCGAGGTCCGCCACCGCCGCGAGGGCCGTGAGGTCGCCGAGCCGGGTCCTGGCCCGGAGGACGGGCTGCTCGATCCGGTAGCCACGCTCTGCCTGGCGGTCCTCGTGGCGCAGCCAGGGCAGCAGTTCTTCGCGGTCCGAGAGGAGGTCCAGGAGTTGCACGCGCACCTCGTGTGTGTCGTGCGGGTCGCGGACGCATGCCAGCAGCGCCTCCAGGCGGGTCTGCGGGACCCGGCCGCGCAGCGCCTCGGCACAGGCCAGACGCCGCCACCCCGGCTCCGCCCGGTCGACGACGCAGTCGGCCAGCGCCTCGGCGTCGTACGTCCGGAGGCCGTCACCGTCGACGCGGCCCGCTTCCGGAGCGAGTGCGCGGATGCCGGGCCCGGGGCGGGCGTTCACCCGCCGAGCCGGCTGGCCGTGACCGACAGCATGCTGCTGCCCTCTGGGGCGTTCTTGAGCTCCGTTCCGGCGATACCGCTCACGATCAGGCTCCAGTCGGACTTCCGGTAGACGAGCATGTCGGCCTTCGAACGGTCGGATTCGGGCTTCCAGCCCGCGCGCTCCAGCGCCGACCCGATCTTGGGCAGTGCCTTCTCGGCTTCCGGGGTCTTCACGGTGGCATACCAGTCGACTGTGTCCGGGCTCTTCCTGTCGCCCCGCTCGGAGGTGGTGAACCCCTGCGCGTGGTCGAGTTCCGCCGCGGCGACGGCCTTGCGGAGGTCGCGGTCGACGGCGTCCCGGTCGAGGGCGGCACCGGCCTTCACTCCGGATGAGGGCGAGGACCCGGTCCCGGCCTCCCCACCGGCACCGCACCCGCCCAGCATCAGAACCGCCGCCGCAGCGGCCACCGCCGCTGCAACCGGCGTCGTACGCCTGTACACCCTGAACCCCCCGTTTCGATGAGGACGCGAGTCTCGCACGACCGCACCGGTCCGTACGAACGAAATACGAGGCCCCACCTGCGGTTTCGCGCCCAGCGTGTCCGATGTACCGACAGCTGCGGGAGACGTGGTCTCAGCCTCACGTTGGCGGTCTGATCATCTGACTCGTTCAGTGACTACGCACGGGACGGCCGCCCGCCGACCGAGAAGGTCGGCGGACGGCCGGCGCCGTACGCCCGCGGCAGGCCCTACAGCTGGATCTGCTCGACGAGATGGATCCGGCAGGAGGCGGCGCCCTGCTCACCGCCGCCCTTCGGCAGCACCCAGAACGAGCCGTCGACGGCGCGCCCGACCACCCGTGCCTTGCTCTTCCAGGAGGACGGCACGTGCGTGCGGGCCGCCCTCAGCAGCTCGCCCAGGGCCTCCTCCCGCGTCCTGTTCCCGCTCATTTTCTTGATGACCGTGACGCGCCGCTGCGCGCCGGAGTCCTCTTCGGCTATGACCAGCCACGCCGGCATGGCGCAACCCCTTTCGTCTTGACGGCGGATGTACGCACGTATGTACATACGGACGGACCGGGCGAAGGCGGCGGCGGGTGGGGCGGGTCAGCCCCGCCCGTCACACGCCTTGCAGTCCCCGCTCCCCTTGCAGCTGTCGCACTTCGCCCCGCTCCAGCCCCGGAACCCGGAGCCCCCGCAGGTCGTGCACTTCCCGTCGCCCTTGCAGCGCTGGCACATGCCCGACCTCACTTCCGGCCCTTGGCGGGCGTGTACACGTGGGCCTTCTCCCAGCCCGGCGCCTTGTTCAGGACGGCGCCGAAGTACCGGTTCGGCGGGGTCGCCGCACCGTCGGGCAGGCGGCTGCCGCCCAGGGAGGGGCTGTACTTGCGGAAGATCGCGACGGCCTTGGTCAGGCAGTTGTTGTGGGTGACCTGGTAGCCGTTGGCCTTCATGTTCTCGTACGTGCGCTGCGCCGCCCGCAGGTCGCCGCCGGGGGTGCTCGTGCAGCGGTAGTGGTCGTAGAAGCCCTTCCGGTGTCCGCTGTCCGGCTTCAGGCTCTTGCGCAGCGCCTCCCACGTACCGCCGGCGATCCAGCTGCCGTTCGGCTTTCCGGGCTCGGTGTACGAGTCGCCCTCGGCGTTCTCGGTGGCGCCCCAGATCCAGTGCCGGGCGTTCTTCGGGTCGCGGACGGCCCAGGCGATGTGCCCGGCCCCGCTCGCCCCCTCCGCGTCCTGGAAGAAGCAGACCCGCCCGCCGGAGGCGGCCTGCGCCTGCCCCGCGGGCAGGACGGCGGGGGAGGCGGCGCCGCACAGGACGGCGGTGAGCAGCGGCACCGCGAACGCGGCGCGGCGGCGGTCTGCCCGGGTGAGTGATCGGATCATGTCGTTCTTCTCCTCTCCGGGGTGAACCCCGGCCTGAGCGGTGCGTCCGTCGCACCGCCGAGAACGACAATGACCGCGGGTCCGGGGCCGGAGGAGGGGTGGCGGCCGGTGGAATGCTGCACCCCTGGTTTCACCGCTCCGACCTGTGGTTTCAGCGAATCGGTGCAACTTCTGCAGGGGTGTGGTCGCGTTGGGGAGTGCTCGTCCGTCGTTCATCGAGCTGGCCGGGGCGTTCGGCGGGGCACTGGACGAGTGGTCGGCGGCGGTCAGGGAGGCCCTCGCCGCGGAGGGCCGGTACCAGAACTGGCTGGCGCGCCGGCTGGGCACGACCGCGCCGAAGGTGTCGTTGTGGCTGCGGGGGCGGGAGCAGGTCTGGCTGAGCGGCGCGGGCCTGCCCGGCGCGGCCACCACCCGGGCCATCGTCCGCGAACTCGGCCTGGAGGGCCCGCCGGCGGACCGCCTGGCCGCCCTCGCGGCCCGGATCGACGACCTCCAGCGCCAACTGGAGGACCTCCACCCCCGCGACTGGCGCAAACGCACGGTGGAGCACCTCCGCGCCGCCGCCCCCGCTCCCGCGCCGATGCCGACCCCGGACGCCCCCACCACGCCCCCGCCCCCGAGCACCCACCCCACCCCGCGACGCAGGCGCCGGACGTTGCCCCGACCGGCGGCAGCGGCCGCGACGGGCGTGGCGGCAGCGGCCCTGGTCGCCTACCTCGCCGCCACCCGCACGGCCCCCGGCACCGCAAAGCCCCCCACGCCCCCGCCGACGGCGGCGACCACCACGGCTGCCGCCGTCGAACGACCCGGCCTGGAGAAGAACACCCTCGGCGCCGACAGCCGCTGCGGAGAACCCGTCCCCGGCCCGGAGTCGGTGGTCTGGCGGGTGTGCGCCCGCGTGGACGCGGACCATGTGGCGTTCGCCGTCAAACTCACCAACCAGGCCGACCACGCGGCCACGGCCCGCGTCCGCGTCAGGGTGCAGTACGCACGGCTGAAGGCCTTCCACCCGTGCCCGGAGGCACCGAACCCGCAGCCCGTCGACGTCCCCCCGGGCCGCACCGTCATCACCGACCCGGCCCGCTGCTCCATCCCCCGCGAGCCGGTGCCGTACGCGTACCAGGGCGTCGGCTGGGTGATCCCGGCCAACGCCGACGCCGGCTCGTACGAACTCTCCCCTACGGCCCACGTCTACCCGGACCGCACCCTCTGGAAGCCCGACCTCCTCTGACGCGCCGCGCCCCGCCCCCGCGCGGCGGGTTCGTGGGCCCCCGGTCCGGCACCGGCCGGATTGTGCAGGGTGTTCTTGCCGGGGTTCGGGGGGTGTGCCAGCATGCGAGGGCGTGATCGTGATCTTGGAGTCGGCTGTGGTGCCCCCGCGAGCGGGCCCCGGCGATCCGCTGACGAGAGGTGCGACGTTGAATTCGTCTGCCGACACGGCACCATCCGCTGGAACGAATCCGTCCGGCCAGGTCGGACGTCCCGAGCCGGCCCGCGTGCCCGGCCAGGTCTCCCCGCCGGGCGGCGCCCGACCGGACGGCGCCGCCGTCGATCCGGTCGTCGAGCGGTTCCACTTCCTCGTGAACGCACCCGCCCTCTTCAACGCCGTCGCCACCGCGCTCGAATGGGACGTCTTCGGCCATCTCTCCGCCCGCCCCGGCGCCTCCTTCGAGGAGCTGCACGCCGCCGTCGGGGTGCCGGCGCACTCCCTGCGGGTCCTGCTCCACGCCGTGTGCACCACCGGCCTGCTGGAACGGGGCCCCGACGGCGGGTACCGCAACGCGCCCGCCGCCGCCGAGCTCCTCGTACCCGACGGCCCCGACAGCTGGCGCCACATCCTCACCGGCTGGCGGGAGATCTACTATCCCGCCTTCTCCCGCATGAGCGAGGCCCTCGCCGCCGGCACCAACCTCGCGCTCGACGCGCACCCCGGCGACGAGCCGACGCTCTACCGCCGCCTCGCGCACGACCCGGAGCGGGAGGCGGTCTTTCACCGCAGCATGAGCGCCTTCACCCTCAAGAGCCTCGACGCGCTCGTCGACACCGGGGAGTTCGCCACCGTACGGCACCTCCTCGACGTCGGCGGAGGCGACGGCACCACCAGCGCCCGGCTGCTCGCCCGCCACCCGGGCATGCGCTCGACCGTCTTCGACATCCCGTCCGTCGCGCAGCTGGCGGCCGAGGCGAAGTCCGAGGCCCAGGACCGCATCCGGCTGCATCCCGGCGACCTCTTCACCGACCCCTTCCCGCCCGGCGCGGACGCCGTCCTCTTCAGCCACGTCCTGGAGATCTTCTCCGGCGAGCAGATCACGGCGCTGCTGGCGAAGGCGCACGCCGTCCTCCCCTCCGGCGGGCGGGTGTTCGTCTACGGCTACAACGCCTCCGACGACGAGACCCGCGGCTGGTACTCCGCGCGCCTCTCCCTCTACCTCAACGTGCTCGCCAGCGGCCAGGGCATGGCCTACCCGGCCCGCGACTACGAGGAGTGGATGCGCCGGGCCGGTTTCGACGCCGTGCGCACACTCACCGGCTACCCCTACGAGCACGGTCTGACCATCGGCACCAAGCCGTGAACCGCGGCCGGTTCCCCGCCGCCGACCCCGGGGCGCCCGCCACCGGCTCCCCGGTCCGCTTCCTGCTGTGGCTGGCCACCCGCCACCGCGGCAGCCTCGCCCTGGCCACGCTGTTCGGCGTGTTGTGCACCCTCGCCCAGGCGCTGGTGCCGGCGGCCGTCGCCCTCGGCATCGACCGCGGGCTGCTCCAGCGCGACCGGGACGCGCTGCTGCTGTGGGGCGGCGCGGTCCTCGCCCTCGGCGTCTTCCAGGCCGTCATCGGCATGCTGCGCGACCGGGCGTCGACGACGAACCGGTTCGGCGCCGTGTACGGGACCACCCAGCTCGTCGTCCGCCACGCCGCGGACCTCGGCGCCGACCTGCCGCGGCGGGCCTCCACCGGCTCCGTCGTCAGCGTCAGCGCCTCGGACGTCGGCCACCTCGGCACCGCCCTGGAGGGCACGGCGCGCGGCAGCGGCGCTGTCGTCTCGATCCTCTTCGCCGCCGTGTTCATGCTGGTCACGTCCTGGCAGCTGGGACTGGTCGTGCTGGTCGGCGTCCCGCTGATCGCCGCGGCCGTCACCCGGCTGATGCGCGTCCTGCACGGCCGCCAGCAGCGGCTGCGCGAGCAGCAGGGCGACCTCACCGACCTGTCGGTCGACATCATCGACGGGCTGCGGGTCCTGCGCGGCTTCGGCGGCGAGAAGACGTACGGCCGCCGCTACCGCGAGGGCTCCCAGGCCGTGCGCGCCGAGGGCACCCGCGTCGCGGCCACCGTCGCCGACATCGCCTTCCTGCGCGTCCTGCTGCCCGGCGCGCTGCTCGTCGCGATCGTCTGGCTCGGCGCGCACCAGGTGAGCACCGGCCGCCTCGAACCGGGCCTGCTCGTCGCCTTCTACGGGTACGCCGTCTTCCTCACCGACCAGCTCGGGCAGGTCACCGCCATGCTCGACCAGCTGACCCGCGCCAACGTCGCCGCCGGCCGCGTCCTGGACTTCCTGCGCCTGGAACGGGAGCGGCCCGGCGGCACCCGCCCCCTCGACGACGGCGCGGACGGCCTCCCGCTGCACGACCCCGACTCCGGGCTGACCGTCCCGCCCGGCCGGCTCCTCGCCGTCGTGTGCGGAACCGAAGGGGACGCCCGTACGCTCGCGGAACGGCTCTGCGGCCACACCGACTCCGCGGTCCTCCTCGGCGACACCCCCCTGTCCGCCCACCGCACCGACGACGTACGCCGCCACGCCCTCCTCGCCGACAACGACGCCACCCTTTTCGCCGGCCGCCTCGGCACCGAACTCGACCCCCGCGACGACCACGCCGACGGCCCCCGCACCGACGCCCTCCTCCGCGCCCTCGACGCCGCCTCCGCCCGCGACGTCGTCGACGCCCTCCCCGACGGCCTCGCACACGACTCCACCGGCGGGCGCGAGTTCTCCGGCGGGCAGCAGCAGCGGCTGCGCCTGGCCCGTGCCCTGCTCGCCGACCCGCCGCTGCTCGTCCTCGTCGAGCCGACGAACGCCCTCGACGCCCACACCGAGGGCCGCGTCGCCCGCAACCTCGGCCCCCACCGCGCCGGCCGGACCACCGTCGTCTTCACCACCAGCCCGATCGTCCTGGACCGCGCCGACGCGGTGGTGTTCGTCAAGGACGGCAAGGCCGTCGCCGAAGGGCACCACCGGACCCTCCTCGCCGACCCCGACTACCGCGCCGTCGTCACCCGTGAGGTCCTGGCATGACCGCCCCCGCCCCCGCCGACACCGCCCCGGAACCGGGCGCCGCCCCCGACGCCGCCCCCGGCGCCCCGCCCGCCGAGCGGCTGCCCGTCGCCTCCGCCCGCGAGGTCCGCGCGCACGCCCGGCGGACCATGCTCCGGCACCGCGGCCCCCTGGCCGGCTCCCTCGCCCTGCACGCGCTGGCCTGCATCGCCGCGCTCGCCGCACCCCAGCTCCTCGGCCGGATCGTCGAGGACGCCGCGCACGGCCACCTCGACGTCACCCCCGTCGCCCTCGCGATCTGCGCCGCGGTCGTCCTCCAGGCGGTCCTCACCCGCTTCGCCCGGCTGGCCTCCCTCCGCCTCGGCGAGACCGTACTGGCCGAGCTGCGCGAGGAGTTCGTCGACCGGGTGCTGTCCCTGCCCACCCCCGCCGTCGAGCGGGCCGGCACCGGCGAGCTGGTCACCCGGACCACCCGGGACGTCGACGTCCTCGCCTTCACCGTGCAGCGGGCCGTCCCCGACACCCTCGTGGCGGGCACCACCATCGCCCTGACCATCGGCGCCGTCTGCCTCACCGACCCGCTGCTCGTGCTGCCCTGCCTGGTGGCCGTCCCCGTGCTGTGGCTGTCGACCCGCTGGTACCTGCGGCGGGCCCGCGCCGGCTACCTGCGCTCCAACAACGCGTACGCCCGCCTCACCGACACCCTCGGCGAGACCGTCGCGGGCGCCCGCACGGTGGAGGCGCTCCGGCTCCAGGGACGCCGCCGCCGCCGCACCGACGCGGACATCGCCGCCTCGTACGCGGCCGAACGGCACACCCTGAACCTCCGCAGCACCTACCTGCCGATCGCCGACACCGGCTACATCCTGCCGGTGGCCGCGACCCTGGTCATCGGCGGGCTGATGTACATCGAGGGGCTCGTCGGCCTGGCCGCCGTCACCGCCGCCACCCTGTACGTCCAGCAGGTGATCGGGCCCGTCGACACCATGCTGTACTGGATGGACGAACTCCAGGTCGGCGGCGCCTCCATGGCCCGCATCCTCGGCGTCCGCGACGCCGCCGCCCCGGCCGCCGCCGTCCCGGACACGGCCCCACACCCCGGATCCCCCCGCGACGGCGCGCTCGACGTCCAGGGCGTCCACTTCGCCTACCGGGAGCGGCAGGAGAGCCTCCGCGGCGTCGACCTGCACGTACGGCCCGGCGAGCGGCTCGCCGTCGTGGGCCCCTCCGGCGCCGGCAAATCCACCCTCGGCCGCCTCCTCGCCGGGATCGACACCCCCGGCCGGGGCACCGTCAGCCTGGGCGGCGTACCCCTGGCGGAGCTGCCGCCGGACGAACTGCGCCGGGGCGTCATCCTCGTCACCCAGGAGTACCACGTCTTCCGCGGCACCCTGGCCGACAACCTGCTCGTCGCCCGCCCCGACGCGACCCCCGCGGACCTGGAGCGCGCCCTGCGGGCCGTCGCCGCCTGGGAGTGGGCGTCGGCGCTGGGCCTGGACCACGAGGTCGGATCCGGCGCGGCCGAACTGCCCCCGGCCCGCGCCCAGCAGCTGGCGCTGGCCCGGCTGCTGCTGCTCGACCCGCCGGTCGTCGTCTTCGACGAGGCGACCGCCCTCCTCGACCCGCACACCGCGCGCACGGTGGAACGCGCCCTGGCCGGCCTGCTCGGCGGCACGGTCGTCTCCATCGCCCACCGCCTCCACACCGCCCACGACGCCGACCGCGTGGTCGTCCTGGAGGACGGCCGGATCACCGAGACCGGCACCCACACCGAACTGGTGGCCCGCGGCGGGGCGTACGCCCGCCTGTGGAAGTCCTGGCACGGCTGACGCTCCGTGTGTTCTCCCGGCAGGGGACGCTCAGCTGCGGACGTCGGCAGAGTGCCCGGATTCGCCCGGTGTGACGAGTCCCGTCTCGTAGGCGAGGACCACGGCCTGGGCCCGGTCGCGCAGGGTCAGCTTGGCGAAGATGCGGGCCACATGGGTCTTCACCGTCGCCTCGCTCAAGGTCAGTGTCCGGGCGAGTTCGGTGTTGGACAGGCCCTTGCCCAGGAGGGTCAGCACCTCGCGTTCACGGGGTGTCAGCACGGCCACGTCGCGGTGGACGGCGGGCGCTGCCGAGCGCGCAGAGGCCGGACCGGAGACGGAGGCATGGCGTTCCACCAGGCGCCGGGTGATCGACGGGGCGAGCAGGGCGTCACCCGTGTCGACCAGGCGTACGGCGGCTGCCAGGTGGGCGGGTGTCACGTCCTTGAGGAGGAAGCCGCTGGCACCGGCGGCAAGGGCGGCGTACACGTACGAGTCGAGATCGAAAGTGGTCAGCATGATCACCCGGCAGTCCGGTACCTGCGCGAGGATGCGGCGAGCCGCTTCCAGACCGTCCGTGTTCGGCATGCGGATGTCCAGGAGGACGACGTCGGGGCGCAGGCGGCGGACTGCTTCGACGGCCTCGGCTCCGTCCGCGGCCTCCCCGACGACGTCGACTCCGCGGGAGGTCAGGATCAGGCGGAAGCCGGTGCGGACCAGCTCCTGGTCGTCCGCGATGACGACCCGGGGGGCAGGGGCGGGTGTCGTCACGGCCGGTCCAGTGGGATCCTGGCGCGGACGCGGTAGCCTCCGCCGAGGCGGCGCCGGGCGTCCAGGTCGCCGCCGTAGACGGCGACCCGCTCCCGCAGACCGAGCAGTCCCCGTCCGGTTCCGCGGGCCCCGCCCGGGCCCGGATGCCGCGGAGCGCCGACGGCATCGCCGGTCAGGAGGCTGGGTCCGCTGTTGAGGACTTCGACGCGCAGGCAGTGCTCCGCGTACCGCACGCTCACCTGGGCCTTCGCTCCGTCTCCGTGTTTGAGGGCGTTGGTCAGTGCCTCCTGGATGATCCGGTAGGCAGTGACGTCGATCCCGGAGGGCAGGGGGCGCGGCTCACCGGAAATCCGCACCTCCACGGGCACGCCGGCGAAGGCGACCCGGTCGATCAACGGGCTGAGCCGGCTCAGGCTGGGCTGCGGTGCGAGGTCCTGGCCGTACACCTCGTCGTCGCCGTTCTGCGCGGGGGCGAGCAGGCCGAGCAGGTGCCGCAGTTCCGTCATCGTCGCCCGTCCGGCGTTCTCCACGGCGCTCAGCGCGGCCTCCGCCTCGCCGGGCAAGGTGGCCAGCACCTCGCGGGCGGCCCCGGCCTGGACCACCATGAGGCTCACGTTGTGGCTGACGATGTCGTGGAGTTCGGCCGCGATCCGCGCCCGTTCACCGTCGACGGCGGTCCGTGCGGCGCTTTCCCGCTCCCGTTCCAGCAGCCAGCCGCGCTCCTCGATGGCCGCCCGGTGCCGCCGGCGTGCCCGCACGAGCGCCGCACCCAGGGCCCCGGCCGTGGCCGCGCACGCCGCCGCCACCGCCGCCACAAGCCAGATCACCCACGAACTCCCCACCCGAGCAAGGATGTCAGGCGGCCGCACCGTCCGCCTCATCCCCCGGGTCCAGGCCCCTACATCCCCGGGATGACCTGCCCGTTCGGTTACATCCGGGGTGGGACGTCGTGGAAGCCGCACCGCTTCTAGGTTCGAGCCATGACAACTGATCACGGCAGTCCCCGGCAGGTCGTCGTCCGGCTCGACAACGTGCACAAGGAGTACGGCGACGCGAAGGCCCTGGACGGCATCGACCTGGAGATCCGGGCCGGGGAAGCGGTCGCGGTGATGGGACCCTCCGGCTGCGGGAAGTCCACGCTCCTCAACATGGTGGCCGGCCTGGACCGCCCGACCTCGGGCACGGTCCAGGTCCACGGCCAGGACCTGGGGACGCTCAACGAAACCGGTCTGGCGCTGTTCAGGCGGCGGCACATCGGCATGGTCTTCCAGTTCTTCAACCTCATCGACGACCTGCCCGCACTGGACAACGTCGCACTCGCCGCCCAGCTGACCGGTACGTCCGCCCGGCAGGCCCGCCGCCGCGCGCTGGAACTCCTCGGAGAACTCGGCGTCGCCGACCGCAAGGACGCCTATCCGGCCGCCCTGAGCGGAGGCGAACGCCAACGAGTGGCCGTGGCCCGGGCCCTGATGAACCGTCCGGCGCTGCTCCTGGCCGACGAGCCCACGGGCGCACTGGACAGCCGCTCGGGCGAACAGGTCATGGACCTCCTGATCGACCTCAACCAGATCGGACAGACCCTGCTGATCGTCACACACGATCCGCACCTCGCCACCCGGTGCGCCAACCGCCTGATCGAAGTCGCCGACGGCCGAGTGGCCCGCGAGAGCACTGTGGAGCCGACCGCATGAGCGCCGTGTGGAGGGCCTCGTACGCAGCCGTCAGACGCCGCAGGCTCCAGACGTTCGTCATCGGGCTCGTGGTCCTGTGCTCCACCACCACGACCCTCCTGGGCCTCGGCTTGCTCACCGCGGCATCGGCCCCCTTCGACGAAGCCTTCTCCCGGCACCGCGGCGCCCATGCCGTGGCCTCGTTCGACACGGCGAAGGCATCGCCCGGGCAATTGGCCGACACCGCCCGTCGGCCCGGCGTCGCAGCCGCGGCCGGCCCCTTCGGACAGACCGTGCTGGAGATGCCCGAGGACTGGCTGTGGATGTCGGCCGGTTCCCTCTCCGTCGTGGGCCGGGCCGATCCGGGCGGGCCGGTCGACCGCATCCGGCTCCTGGAGGGCCGCTGGGCCACCGCCCCGGGCGAAATCGTCGTCAACTGGCCCGTCGACGGCACGCCCGGCCCCGACCGACTCGGCACCCGGCTCACCGCCAGGGGCGCCCCGACCCTCACCGTCGTCGGCTTCGCCACCAGCACGAGCAAGTCCGCGGGAGCGTGGGTCTCACCCGAGCAGATGGACCGGCTGACGCCGACCACTGCGCAGATGCTGTACCGCTTCACCGACGCCGCGACCGAACAGGAGCTGCGTGCGGGCCTCACCGCGGCCACCGCCGAACTCCCCGCCGGCTCGCTGACCACCGCACAGTCCCACCTCACCCTCAAGCGGGCCTTCTCCGCACAGGCCGATGCCTATCTGCCGTTCATGACCCTCTTCGGCGTCCTCGGCCTCCTGGTGTCCGTACTGATCGTCGGGAACGTCGTCAGCTCGGCGGTCGTCTCCGGGCACCGGCACGTCGGCGTGCTCAAGTCGCTGGGCTACACCCCGAACCAGGTGGTGGCGGTCTACCTGGCGATGGTGTCCTTCCCCGCCGTCATCGGCTGCGCCCTCGGCACCCTGGTCGGCAACGCAGCGGCCGGCCCGATCCTGAAGGCGGCCTTCTCCGGCATCGAAACGGGCAGCGCCTCCATCGGCATCGGCTGGTGGCCGTCCGCCGTCTGCATGGTGGGCATGCCTGCCATGGTCGCGATGGCTGCCCTGATCCCCGCTTCCCGCGCACACCGGCTCTCCGCAGCCCAGGCGCTGACGGCAGGCAGCGCACCGCGGGCCGGACGCGGACTGCGCCTCCAGCGCCGACTCGGCAGGAGCCGGCTGCCGCGCCCCGTGAGCCTGGGGCTGGGCCAGCCGTCCGCCCGACCCGGCCGCTCCCTGCTGACCATGGCAGCCATCGTCCTCGGGGTCGCCACCGTCACCCTGACGACCGGCCTGACCGGCACCATGGTCGCCTACGGAGACATGCGCACGAGCGAGGGCGCCACCCGCGTCGACATACAGGCGGACACCCCGGCGCTCCGCCAGGACGCTGCGCGACCGGGCGACGGGCAGACCGAACGACGACTGCTCTCCCTGCCGGGCGCCGACCGGGTGACCGCCCGCGCACTCACCAAGGTGCACCTCGCCGGGTACACGCAGACCGTGTTCGCCGACTTCTACCGCGGGGACACCCGGGACCTCGCCGCCGAGATCGTGAAAGGACACTGGCCCGCCGACGCAGGGGAAGCGGCAGCCGGCCCGGCGTTCCTCGCCCAGCACGGACTGTCGGTCGGCGACCGGGTCACGATCCGGCTGAACGGCAGGCAGGCGCCCCTCACCATCGTGGGCGAACTCATGGAGGGCAACGCCAAGGCGCTCGCAGCCGACTGGCAGTCCCTGACCCGGCTCGACCCGACGGTGCGGGCGACCGAGTACACGGTCCGCCTCGCGCCCGGCGCCGACGCGCGGCACTACATCGAGTCAGTCGAAGCCGCAGACCCGGCCCTCCGTCCCGCACTCAGGCACTCCGACAGCCCGGCCACCACGGCCGTCGTCGGCTTCGCGTCGGTGTTCACCGTGCTCCTGACCTCCGCCGCAGCACTCGGCGTCTTCAACACCGTCCTGCTCACCGTCCGGGAGCGCCGTCGGGACCTGGGAATGCTCAAGTCGATCGGCATGACGCCGCGGCAGGTCATGGTGATGACCGTGTCGTCCGTCGCGGCCCTGGGGGCGATCGGCGGGCTCGTCGGGATCCCCTTGGGCATCGCCGCGCACCGGCTGGTGGTGGACCACGTCGGGGTGATCGCGTTCCCGGAATCCATGAAGCAGGTCTGGCACCTGCCGCAGCTGGCCGCCCTCCTCCTGGCGGGCGTCACGATCGCCGTCCTCGGTGCGCTCGCCCCGGCAAGGTCGGCGGCGCGGCTCCCCGTCGCCGAGGCGCTGCACAACGAGTAGGCGGCGTCGGGCGAGGCCGTCGCAGGCGAAGCACACCGGGAGGGAGGTGAGGGGCTGCCGAGGGCGGCCCCTCACCACGCCACGGGCAGCCGGTGCACCCCGTAGAAGCCCATGTCCTCTCCCAGCGGCACCTCCGACGGCGGCACGGCCAGCTTCAGCCCGGGGAACCGCGCGAACAGCGCCGGGAACGCGATCCGCATCTCCGTGCGGGCCAGGTGCTGGCCGATGCACTGGTGCGGCCCGTGCCCGAAGGCGAGGTGCCCGGAGGCGGGGCGGGCGAGGTCGAGGCGGTCGGGGTCGGCGAAGCGCGCCGGATCGCGGTTCGCGGCGGACAGCGAGACCGTGACGGACTCCCCGGCGCGCAGCGTCTGCCCTTCCAGGACGACGTCCTCCAGCGGGGAGCGGGGCACCCCGAAGTGGAAGATGGTCAGGTACCGCAGCAGCTCCTCCACCGCGTTCCCGGCGAGCGACGGGTCGTCCGCGAGCCGGGCCGCCTCGCCCGGGTGGGACAGCAGGGCGAACGTGCCGAGCCCGAGGGAGCCGGCGGTCGTCTCGTGCCCCGCCGACAGGAGGAGGGCGCCCACGCCGGCGACCTCGGCCGTGGACAGGTCGCCCCCGGCGGCGAGCGCGCTCAGCAGGTCGCCGCCCGGCGCCCGGCGCCGGTGCCGGGCCAGCTCCGTGAGGAACGCGTCCAGTTCGGCCATCGCCGCCTCGGCCTCCGCCGCGGTCGCGTCGATCCGGAACAGGGTGGCGCTGTTGCGCTGGAAGGAGGCGCGCTCGCCGTACGGCACGCCGAGCAGCTCGCAGATCACCAGGGAGGGGACGGGCAGCGCGAAGGCCTCGACGAGGTCGGCCCGGCCGCCGAGGGCGGCCATCGTCTCCAGGTGGTCGCCGACGATCCGCTCGATGCGGGGCGCCAGGGCCCGCGTACGGCGGGCGGTGAACCAGCCCATCAGGTGCCTGCGCAGCCGCGTGTGGTGGGGCGCGTCCATGTCGACGAGCCAGCCCGGCAGGGCGGGGCTGCCGTAGAACGGGTCCGTGCCCGGGCGGGCCACCGGCACCCGCTTCAGCTCCGAGCGGGCGCTGAACCGGGGGTCGGCGAGCACCCGGCGGGCCGCCTCGTGGCCGGTGACGAGCCATCCGAGGTGGCCGTCGGGGTAGCGCAGGCGGCTGACCGGGCCGCGGGCGCGCAGCGCCGCGAGTTCCGGCGGCGGATCGAACGGGCGGTCCCGGTCGCGGGCGGTGGGGTGGACGGGAACGCGGCCGCTGTTCACGAGGAACCCCCCGGCCGCGCACCCGCTCCGGCCCGCGGCCGGGCGTGCTCCCTGAGGAAGGCCCCGAGCCGCCGCACGCCCTCGTCGATCTGCTCCGGCTCCAGGTAGCTGCATGACAGCCGCAGCGTACGGGTCCCCCCGCCGCCCGGGTGGAAGGGCGCCATCGGGGTCCACAGCACCCCGTACCCGGCGGCGGACGCCTCCAGCAGCCCGGCGTCCGCCGGCACGGGCAGCCGCATCCGCACGAAGAACCCGCCGCCGGGCCGGTTCCACTCCACCCCCTGCGGCAGCCCGGCCGCGCCCTCGCGGTCCAGCGCCCGCAGCAGGCGGGCGAGGTTGCGCCGGTACAGCACGGACCGGGCCCGGGCCAGTTCGGCGAGCGAGCCGCCGTGCTCCAGCAGCATCCCGGCGATCAGCGCCTGGCACACCGGCGAGGTGTTGACGGTGACGGCGGTCTTCAGCCGCGCCAGTTCCGCCGCGAGCGGGACGGCCGGGGCCCCGGCGGTGGACACGGACTGGTCGGCGACGACGTAGCCGACGCGCGCCCCGGGGAAGCACACCTTCGCGAACGTCCCGATGTGCACGACCCGCCGTCCTCCGTCCAGGGCCTTCAGCGCGGGCAGTTCGGTGCCCGGGGGAGCGGTGAACCCGTACGCGTTGTCCTCCAGGACGAGGAAGTCCTCCCGCTCGGCCAGCTCCAGCAGCAGCCGCCGCCGCCCGGCCGCCATGCGGGTGCCGCCGGGGTTGGCGTAGTCGGGGGCGACGTAGCAGGCGCGGATGCGGCGGCCGGAGCGGCGGGCCGCCCGGCACGCCTCGGCCAGCGCGTCGACGTCGAGGCCGTCGGCGTCCTCGGGGACGGGCACCACCCCGGCGCCGAGCAGGCTCGCGGCGCTGGTGATGCCGACGAAGCACGGGTCGGAGACGGCCAGCAGGTCCTCCGGGGAGGCGATCAGGGCGCGCACCACGAGGAACATCGCCTCCTGCGCCCCGACGGTGATCACCAGCGAGTCCGGGTCCGCGTCGATGCCCTGGTCGCGGCGGAGGGCGTCGGCGACGATCCCGTTGATCAGCCCGCGCGCGGGCCCGTACTCGTAGAGCAGCCGGGCCGCCCGGTCCGGCCCGAGGCCGGCCGCGGCCGCGTGGGCGGTGAAGCGGTCCAGGTAGCGGGCGGTGTCCAGGCCCTCGTACGGGGCGGGGTGCGGGGCGCCGGGGGCGAAGGAGAGGGCGTCCGGGTAGCGGCCCATGATCTCGTTGAGGAAGCCGATCGACTCCAGCACCGGGTCCTGGAGCGAGGCGTGCAGCACCTCGCGGGCGAGGAGGGTCATGCCGGGCCCCGCCCGGAACGCGCCCCGAGCCGCTCGGTCTTGGCCAGCACGTCGGGGCTGTGGATGCGGCGGGCCTGGACGACCGCGAACTCCGCCAGGTAGCCGCGCAGCAGCTCCAGGGGCTCCTCGGCCAGCGTCAGCATGGCCCGGTTGGCGGCCACGGCCGGCCCGGCCAGCTCGCGTACGGCGCGCTCGGCGGCGGCGTCGAGCGCGGCGGCGGGCAGCACCTCGTCGACCAGCAGGGCGGCCGCCGGGTCGGAGGTGTGGATGCGGCGGCCGGAGAGGATGACCTGCCGGGCCGTGCGGGCTCCGGTGAGCCGGGTGAGCCGCAGGTTGCCCAGGCCGGGGACGATGCCCTCGTCGGCGGCGGGCAGGCTCAGGAAGGAGCCCTCCTCGGCGATGACGCGGTCCAGGACGAGGAGGAGCTGCATGCCGCCGCCGATGGCGAACGCGTCGACGACGCCGACCCAGGGCTTGCCGGCCGTGGCGCCGCCGGCGGCGTCCGGGCCCTCGCGGAGCAGGCCGCGGGCCAGCTTGTTGACGTAGCCGAGTTCGCGGCCGAGGAGGAACTCCACGAAGGAGATCCGGCCCGCGTGCAGCTCCTTGAGGTTGATGCCCGCGCTGAAGATCCGCCTCCCGGCGTGGCGAGGGTGGGTGACGGGCCCGCCGCGCAGGACGCCGACGCGGATCCGGTCGTCGAGGAGGGCCACGTCGACGGCCGTTTCGAGGTCGGTGATGAGCCGGTTGTCCTCGGCGTTGAGGCAGTGGCCGTTGCGGAAGGTGACGTACGCCCCCTCCCCGCGGCGTTCGAGCAGCACCGCGGGCAGCTCCAGCCGGTCCGTGCGCCGGAACTCCGCGAGGCGGGCCGCCGAGCCCGGCACCGGCCGCAGCATGCTCTCGATCAGGTGCGTGCCGGCGGCGGGGGAGCGCAGCAGGGCCCCGAAGAAGACGCCCTGGTCGATCTCCCGGCCCTCCTTGTGCGCCTGGAGGCGGCCGCGCTCCGCGGCGAGCTGGGCCGCGTCCGGTACGAGCCCGGGGAAGCGTACGGCGGCCTCCGCGGCCAGGTCGGGCAGCCGGGGCCGCCGCGTCCGCCCGGCGGTGAGCTCGTCGTAGACGGCGTCGGCGTGGCGGGTGAGGAAGGCGTGCCGGACCGCCCGGCAGGCCTCGTGGATGCGCTCCGCCCGGTCGGCCTCGGCGGCGGTGCGGTCGGGACGGGGCGGCAGGAGGGCGAGCCTCCGCTCGGTGTCGGCGGCGTGCCCGGCCAGCAGCTTGGCGTCGGCGGCGAGTTCGCCGCAGAAACCGGGGTCGCCGTAGACGGCGGGGCCTTCCACGGCGGGGCCTAACACGGCGGGGTCTCCCGGGTCGGCGAGGGCGCGACCGAGGGAGGCGGCGGGGCCGCCGGCGGAGGCGGGGCCGCCGGCCGGGAGGCCCGCCCCGCGGCGCCCCGCGCCGTCACTCACCCGGCCCTCCCGCCGTACCGCCCGGCTCCGCCACCGCCGCTGCGGCCGCCGCCAGGCGGCGCAGTTCGCGGTCGCAGGCGGCCAGGTGGGGCCCGAGCGCCTCGTCGAACTCCAGGCTCTGCGCCTCCAGCAGCAGCTGCCGGCGGATCGCGAGCTCCCGGTCGGAGATCCGGCCCATCAGCACGGCCGCCGTGTGCGCGGCCTCCTCCGTGTCGTCCGCGAGCTGGTCGATCAGGCCGAGGTCGCGGGCCCGCCCGGCGTCGATGTCGTCGCCCCACAGCACGATCTGCCGGGCGCGGGCCGCCCCGAGCTGCCGGGATATCCGGTGCACGGCCATCCCGGGCCAGAAGTGCCCGTCGTTGACCGGCGCGAGGAGCCGCAGGTCCGGCGAGCCGATCCGGTAGTCGCTGACCAGCAGCAGGTCGAGGGCCGGTCCGCCGCACGCCCCGGAGGCGACGGCGATGCTCAGCGCGGGCAGCCGCTCCAGCCTCCGCACGGCCCGCTCCCAGCGGTTGATCTGCCGGATGTCCACCTGGCCCGGCCAGGCCCGCGCCCCGGCGGGCGCGTCCGGCAGGCGCAGCAGGACCACCGAGCCGTCGGCCCGCGCCTCGGCCCGGTCGCAGGCGCCGCTGACCGCGGCGGTCAGCTCGGGCAGCGGCTGCCGCGCGTCCAGCTCCAGGGTGGTGCACAGCCCGTCCGCGGGGCCGTCGGGCACGGCCCCCGCCGTGCCGTCCGCCGGTTCGCCCTCCGCGGGCGGCGGCAGCGTGTCGTGCGTCCGCATCGCAGTTCCCTTCGTCGTCGTGCCGCCGCCCGCCGAGCGGCCCGGGGTGCGGGTCACCACCGCGCCAGCGCCATCTCGATCGTCGAGCCGGGCCCCATCGTCATCAGCACCCCCAGGTCGCCCGGGCGGACCGAGCCCTCGGACGCCAGGCGCTGGTAGGAGAAGAGGAAGGAGCCGCTCGACAGGTTTCCGTGGTCGCGCAGCACGCCGGTGGTGTGCCGTACGTCGTGCCGGGTCAGCCCCAGGTTGACGCGGACGGAGTCCACGACCTTCTTGCCCCCGGAGTGCACCACCCAGTGGTCGATGTCCGAGGCCAGCAGCCCCGTGCCGTGCAGCAGCCGCTCCAGCGCCCCCTCCGCGTGCGCACCGACGACGTACGGGATCTGCGGGTCCAGCCTGAAGCTGAACTTGCCGTGCCCCTCGTCCCAGTCGTAGCGCATCGCGTCGACGGCGTCGGGGATGATCCGGCTGGAGAAACGCAGCAGGGCCGGCGAGAGCGCCCCGCCCGCCCCCTGTCCGCCGCCGCCGGGCGCGGTGACGGCGACCGCCGCCGCGCCGTCCCCGAACAGGCTGTTGACGACGGAGGAGCGCATCGTGCCGTCGAAGACGTACGCGGCCGAGCACACCTCCACGCACACCAGCAGCGCCAGCTCCCCGGGGTGCGCCCGGGCCCAGCCGGTGACCGCGCCCAGGGCGTTGAGGCCGGCGTTGCAGCCCATGCCGACGACGTCCAGGCGCGAGCAGCCGACGTCGAGGCCCATCTCCCTGATGAGCAGGGCGGAGAACCCGGGCGTCAGGAAGCCGGTCGACGTCACGCAGCACAGGTGGCGCACGTCCGACAGCGCCGCCCCGGTGTCGGTGAGGCAGTTCTCGATGGCCCGCCGCCCCAGCAGCAGCCCCTGCTCGGTGTGCTTGCGCAGGAGCGCCCCCTGCGACTCCACCGCCCGGGAGCCGTCGGGACCGGCGGCGGGCAGCGTCAGGCCGCGCCGCTCGATGGCGCTGTTCAGGAAGAGCGAGCGGATCCGGGGGTCGGTGACGGCCAGCAGGTCGAGGAGTTCGCGCTGGCTGTAGCTGGTGTCGGGGACGGCGGTGCCGACCCCGGCGAGCCGGGCGGCGGCCCCCGTGTCCGGCGGGCTCATCCGAGGTAGTCCTCCAACCCGCCTTCGCGGACCGTGTCCAGCGTGAAGCAGTGGAAGCCGCCGCCGAACAGCCGCCGGTGCCGGTGCCGGACCGGGACCGCCGTGAAACCGTGCTTCTCCAACGTCCGCGCCAGCTCCGGGCAGGCCTCGTTGACCAGCACCGTGTCCGGGCCGGCGGACAGCACGTTCAGGTCGATGAACGGGCTGGTCAGCACCAGGTCCTCGTCCTCGTAGCGGGGGAAGTTGTCGCCCTCCGGGGCGGGCGCGACGATCCGGTCCCACCTCCGCAGCGCCTCGGGCAGCTTCTCCGCGACGGCCTCCGAGCGTACGAGCAGGGTGCCGGGCCGCAGCGCCAGGACCATGCTGTCGATGTGGCTGTCGCTGAGCCGGTGCACGCGGTGGATCCGGAACCGGTCGCCGACGTGCCGCTCCAGCCAGTCGCAGGCCAGGGCGTGGTGCGCGGTGGAGACGTTGACGACGAGGTCGCGGCCGAGCCGCAGCACCTGCGCCCCGTCGAACATCATCTCGATGCCGACGTCGTAGGGGGAGGGGCTCGGGGTGCCGATGGGCTCGGTCGGGCCGCCGATCGTGCTCTCGCGGGCGTAGTCGAGGTCGAACGACGCGTCCGTCATCAGGGGGCGCGGCATCACCGTCCAGCGGGCGCCCTGCGCGAAGTACCTCTGGAACACCGGCGTGAGGAACTGGGTCTCGAAGTACCGGGAGCGGATCATCGGCGGCGTCTCGATGATCTCGTCGCCGAGGATCAGCGTGTTGTCGCGGATGTTCAGCGGCGGGACGACGGACGCCGACCACGCGGGGGTGCGCACCTCGCTGGTGCCGGGGTCGAGGTCCATCGGCCGGAGCACGGTGACCCCGAGGCCGGTCAGGGTCGCCGCGATGCCCTCCAGGTCCTCGACGAGCTCGTCCACGTAGCGCTGCTTGATGGGTACCCGGCCGCGGCGGTCCCCGTCCGGTCCGGCGCTCCCCTGCCCGGCCCCGCCGACGGTGAGCCGCGGGTAGTACCACTCGGACCGGGTCGAGTTGTCGCCGGCGATGTTGTCGTGGAAGAAGAGGTCGAAGGACAGCTCCCGCTCGTGGGAGGTGTAGTGGGCGGCCGAGCCGACGACCACCTCCTTGAGCGGGGACCATTCGTCGAAGCTGTTCAGCATCATCGTGAGTTCCCTCGGTCGCGTGAAGTGGCCGGCCCGGCGGCCGTACGCCCGGGCAGTGCGGGCAGCCCGGACCGGAGCGGCAGCGCCAGGGAGAGGTACTTGCCGTCCTCCTCCAGGCAGATCCCGTGCGCGGCGCAGGAGGCGAGGAACTCCTCGACCTCCGCCCGCCCCACGGCCCCGCCCGGTCCCGTACCGCCGCCCAGCTCCCGGTGGACGCGGGCGGCGCTGCGCGGGGCGTCCCCGCACAGCTCGTACGCCTGCGCCCGCCACCCGGCGAGGGTGGTCTTGCGGCGCCGCCCGCCCCGCGTGTCGAACAGGGTCAGCCAGTCCGGCCCGCGCCGGTAGGCCAGGGTGGGCCGGTCCTCCGAGGCCCATTCCCGCCCCCACGCCTCGACGGCCTTGGCGAGCTCGGCGACGGCGTCCGGGGAGGCGGTGTCCGGGGCCCGGTAGTCGAAGAAGTACGCGATGCGGCTGTGGTCCAGCCCGGGGACCGGGAACGCCAGCCGGTAGGCGCTCTTCGGCGTGATCTCGCCCATCCCGAAGGAGGGGTCGGTGAAGTACGGGCTGAACCGCTCCAGCCAGATCCGCCCGACCCCGGCGGGCGGCTCCAGATGCGTCAGCAGCGGAACGAGGGCGGCCTGGCCGGTGTAGTCCTCGTCGGTCTCGCCGGGGAAGCCCGTCAGGACGTTCCAGTCGACGCGGACGCCGTAGTAGTGCGCCCACTTCAGCAGCCGGACGTTGAGGAGCCGCGAGGAGCCCTTCCGCATCAGCCCGAGGACGTGCGTGCTGAGGCTCTCCAGGCCCGGCTGGATCTTCCACACCCCGGCCTCGGCCAGCAGGCGCACCTGGTCCCTGGTGAGGTTCGCCTTCACCTCGAAGAACAGGGCGGTGTCCCACGGGGCCCCGCGCAGCCCTGAGCAGAAGGTGTCGAGGTAGGCCATGTCGAGGATGTTGTCGACGGCGTCGACCGCGAGGACCCGGTGCCGGCGCATCAGCTCCTCCAGCTCCGCGAGCGCCCGCTCCGGGGACTTCGCCCGGTACTGCATGCCCAGCGCGTTCAGCCCGCAGAAGGTGCAGTGGTGCTTGGCGCCCCACCAGCAGCCCCGGGAGAACTCCACCAGCAGCCGCTGCGTGTTCCGGCCGATCACCCGGTCCCGGCCGAGGGCCTCCAGGGCGGTGAAGTAGTCGTCGTAGTCCGGTACGGGCAGCCGGTCCATCTCCCGGGTCCGGACGCCGGGGGCGGGGGTGGTCACCCGGCCGTCGGGGGTGCGGCCGCAGACGCCGGGGAGGGCGGCCGGGTCGGCGCCGCGCGCCACGGCCGCCGCGAGCCGGGGGAGCGTCACATCGCCCTCGCCGACGACCACGTAGTCGATGAAGTCGAAATTCCGCAGGTACTCGGGCCCCATGTCGCCGTCGTAGTTCGCGCCGCCGAAAACGACGACCAGGTCGGGGCGGGCTTCCTTCAGGCGGCGCGCGAGCGCCAGCGCGGCGACGTTCTGGATGAAAGTCGACGTGAATCCGACGATGTCGAGTTCCGGCCAGATGTCGCGGTCGGCGAGTTCGTCGATCCACGCGGGAAGGCGGCGGCACCGCAAATCGGCCACGGCGTCCCAGTCCACTCCCGCTTCGGCGCACATTTCGGCCACTTCGGGGAAACGCAGCCGGTAATCCTCGACGTCCTCGGTCACCCCGAAGGCCGCCGTCCCGAAGAGCCATTCGCCGAAGAGGTGGACCCGTTCCGAAGGGGCCTCGGTGATGATCTCGTAGAGGTCCGTCCCCAGCTCGGCGGCCAGCTCCAGATTCGGGTAGACGCTGCGCGCGTCGTGCCCGAAGGAGCGGAGCGCGGCCTGGAGCAGCCCGCACTGGATGGACGGGGTGTCGGTGCGCGCCCACGGCATGTTCACCAGCCCGATCCGCAGCGGCCTCGCCGGGACGCAGTCCGGCGGGAACAGGGGCCGGCCGATCAGTTTCAACTCAGCGCCGCCTGACACGATTCCTCCGTACGTCCGCTCCGGCAGGCCGGACCCCTCCCCGGCGGGCGGGGAAGGACCCGGGTCGCGCACTGGTCGGCTGGCTCAGACTCAGTCCTTCACGTTGCTGGCCGAAACGATGGGCCTGTCCGAGACGTCGCTGTTCGAGGCGATCGCGGCGACATCGGCGTCCTCGATCTCGGTCCAGACGATTTCACGCTCCATGGTTCACCTCCTTCCTCATATCCGGATATGAGATTCCGTCGGTGAGCGGTCAACGATCGTAGGAAGCGCGCGCGAGGCGGACAAGGTGGCGATCCGGCCACCGCAACAATCGGGCGGGCGGCCCCGGCCGAGTCCCGTGGGGCCTCGGAGGCGGGAGAGGCGCTCTTGACGGCGTCTCACACCGCTTTTGACAATTGGCCGGTCCGGCCGGGCGGCATTCTTCTGTCCCGCCGGAAAAGGGCACTGCGACCACAGGGAGTATTGCCGGATGCCGCGACTGCTGATCGGGAACGACTGGAGCGAGGAACTGGAAGAGCGGGCCGCAACCGGCTGGGCCGTGCAGCGCCTGCTGTGGTTCGCCCGCGACGGCGACGTCCTCGTCCTCCCCGTCTCTCCGGAGGAGGAGTTCCTCTCCTACGTCACCTCCCTGACGGGCACACGCCGCGACTCCCTGGAGGTCGTCGTCCCGCCGCCCGGCCGCCTCGGCACCGGCGCGCTCACCGCGGACCGGCTCACCGACCCCGCCTTCCTCGCCGACCTGGGCAAGCGGACCGCCGGCAGGCCCGTCGACGAGGTGTTCGCCCTGTGGCCCGACGCCGCCGTCGCGGCCCTCGCAGACGCCCTGGGCTGCCCGGAAGCCCTCGAAGGGCACGCCTTCCTCACGCAGAGCGGCGGACTCCTCGGCAGCAGCAAGGCAGTCTTCCGGGCCCTGGCCGCCGGCGTGGGCGCCCCCCTCCCCGACGGCGCGGTCTGCGCCGACCCGCGGCGCGCCGAGGAGCACATCGTCCGCCTGCTGGACGACGGCAGCCCGGTCATCCTCAAGCAGGACTTCGGCTCCGGCAGCGACGGCAACGAGATCCTCGGCCGCACCGCCGACGTCGACCTGCGGGGCGCACGGACCGTACGCGCCCTCCCCGACCGGGCGGCGGTCACCGCGTACCTCGCCGAACGCTGGGACTGGCTGACCGTCGGCGGCCGCGACCGGGTCGTCGTCGAGCGCTACCACCCCGGCAGCCGCGCCTACTTCGCCGAGTACTGGATCTCCGACGCGGGCGTCCGGCTCGGCGGGCACGGCGAGATGCAGTACCGCCCCCTGCCCAACGCCCAGGTGATGCCCGCCCCGGACCTCACCGAGCACCAGCTCGGCGTCCTCCTCGACGGCGGGCGCCGCATCTCGGAGGGACTGCGCGCGGTCGGCTACCGCGGCATCCTCAGCGCCGACGCCGTCGTCACCCCGGGAGGGGACGTCCTCTTCACCGAGTACAACGGCCGCGCCACCGGCTCCACCCACATCTACGAGATCGTCGGCAAGCGGGTCGTCGGCCCGGGCTTCGGCACCGACCGCATCCTGCTGGAACGGGTGTGGCCCCGGCACTGGGAGGTGCCCTCCTTCACCGCCGCCCTCACCAGGCTCCGCGACTCCGGCCACGCCTACGACCCCGCCACCCGCCGCGGCGCGATCATCCTGGCCGCCTACCACCCGGGCCGCAAGGGCGTCATGCTCTGCTTCGCGGAGGACACCGTCGAAGCCGCCCTCCACCGTGAGGAACAGGTCGCCCGGCTCTTCACCCCCGCCTCCTGACCGGCCCGGACGGGGCAGCGGCCCCCGATTGTGCCGAGGGGGGTCCGCGGCGCCCGGTACGGCGGTACGCTCCCGCTGCGCCCGCGGCACGCGGGGCCGCGTGGGAAACCGTCGGGGGTGGACGAGTTGGCGCTGGATGACCGCTATGCGTTGAGCGTCGGATGCCGGGTCAGTGTGAAGAACCAAGGGAGCCTGACGACGGTGACCTGGAGCATGGCGAGGCTGTCGTCACCCGACATGCGCCGCCCGCAGCATGGCGAGGCGCCGGTCGCCTTCTCCTGCCCGCGCTGCCGGAAGGACTTCACCGCCACCGTCGAGAGCGCCGCCAAGGCCCGGCGCAAGCGCACGCTCTACCTGGTGATCGGCAGCGTGCTGCTGCTCTCCCTGCTGGTCACCCTCCCCATGGCCTTCCACCTCGGCGGCCAGGTCCGCGAGGAGGACGACCCGTCGATGAACCCCATGGCCGTCCTCGTGCCCCTCGTCGCCGTCGGATTCATCGCCGGACTGACGCTCTTCCGGTTCGGCCGCCGCTACGAGGGCGTCAAAAAGCACCGCCTGGTCCGGCCCGACGGGAGGCGGACGATTCTGGTCCAGGGCCACCGCTTCTACTGATCAGCCGGTACGCCACGCCGAACGGGTCCGATCGGGAACGCGCGGGGCCCTGCGTACATCTAGCAGTACGGTGCGGCTCCGCGGGGGCGGCGCCGCACGTAACTGCACGGTGTGAGTGGCAAGGCGGGGCTGGGATGAAGGCGATGACGGTGGCGGGCGGTTCTCCGGGCGACCCGGAGCGCGACAGGACGACCGCACCCGCGGCGGGCCCGGAGGACAAGGCCGCGGAACCGGACACCCCGGACACCCGGGATGCGGCGGACGAGGCGGACGCGGCGGACGAGGCCGCGTCCGAGGACGCGCCTGCCGCCCGGCCGCTCGCGGCGGACCCCGACGGGGACACCGACCCCGCCGAGGCACCGGGCGCCGGGCCCGAGGACGGCACCGGCCCCGAGGCCGGGCGCGCACCCGCAGCCGGCGCCTCCCCGAAGGATGCGGCCTCCGAGGCCGACGCCGACACCGGTACGACGGCCCCCGACGCGACCGCGGACGCCGACGAGGACGAGGCGGACACCGCCCACGACGCCGACGCGACCCCGGCGGCCGACACCCGGGCGGAGGCCGCCGAGGACGGCCCGGAACCGGAGGCGGCAGACGCGGCATCCGGAGCCGGGGCGCCGCCCGCGCCGGAGGAGTCCGACGCGGCCGAGGGCGGCGCGAAGGCGGATGCGACGCTGGTGTTCACCAAGCCGCCGCGCGGCCCTGCCGACACCCCCGCCAAGCCGGCCGCCAAGCCCGCGCCGGAGGAGTCCGACGCGGCCGAGGGCGGCGCGAAGGCGGATGCGACGTTGGTGTTCACCAAGCCGCCGCGCGGCCCTGCCGACACCCCTGCCAAGCCGGCCGCCACGCCGCGCACCGAGGCGCCGGGGGACGATGCCGGTGCCGAGCCCGCCCCGGCCGCCCCGGCGGGCGCGGACGACGACACGCGGACCCTCGTCTTCCGTGCCCCCGACACGGCGACGGCGGCCCGGAAGCCCAGGCCGGAGTCCGGCCCGACACCCCCGGCGAAGGGAACCGGGGAGCCGCCCGCACGAGGCGACCGGCCCGGCCCGTCCGGCGGCGACGGCCGGAAGGCGCCCGCGTGGGCGCGTACGGAGGAAGGGGAAGCCGACCCCGAGCGGACGACCCGCTTCCCCGCCCTCAAGCCGCCCACCGCCCCGCGCCCCACCACACCGAAGCCCACCGCCTCAGCACCGACCGCCCCGCGCCCCACCGCTCCGGCGCCCGCCGCTCCGCGGCCGGGCCCGCGCCCGCAGCCCCCCGCGCCGGCCCCGGCCCCGGCCCCCGTGGCGTTCCAGCCGCCGCCGCTGGACCTGCCGGCGGTGCAGCTCCCGCACACGGAGCCCCGGCGCCGCCCGCTGCTGCGCAGCGCCAGGCTGTGGACGCCGGTCGTGCTGCTCCTCGCCGGCGGCTTCGTCGGCGCCCAGCTGCTGCGTCCGCTGCCCGCGCCCCGGCTCGTCGCCGCCGAGACCACCCGTAGCGTCGACGGGCAGTTCTCCGTCCCCTGGCCGGCCAAGGGCCAGGGCGCGGTCCGCGTCTCCGGCTCCGGCGACGTCGGCTCGTTCGGGGAGCAGAAGCCCGTTCCGACGGCCAGCGTCGCCAAGGTGATGACGGCCTACGTGATCCTCAAGGGCCACCCCCTGCGCAAGAACGAGTCCGGCCCCACCCTTACCGTCGACGCGAAGGCCGTCGCCGAGGGCAAGTCCGAGGACGAGTCCCGGATCGAGGGGCTCACGGCCGGCCAGAAGTTCAGCCAGCTGGACATGCTGAAGATGCTGATGATCCCGTCGGGGAACAACGCCGCCCGCCTGCTGGCCCGCTGGGACACCGGCACCGACTCCGAGGCCGCGTTCGTGGAGAAGATGAACGCCGCGGCCCGCGACCTCGGCATGAATGACACCACGTACACGGATCCCAGCGGCCTGGACGCCGGCACCGTCAGCACCGCCGCCGACCAGCTGAAGCTGGCCGAGGCGGTGATGAAGGACGAGGTGTTCCGCTCGATCGTCGCGATGCCCAGCGCGCCCATCAAGGGGCTGCCCCAGCCGCTGGTCAACAACAACACCCTGCTGACCGTGCAGGGCCTCAGCGTCCGCGGCATCAAGACCGGGTCCAGCACGCCGGCCGGCGGCGCGCTGATGTGGGCGGCGTACAAGTCGGTCGGCGACGAGACCCCGCTGATCCTCGGCACGCTGATGGAGCAGCGCGTGGAGGGCCCCGACCCGAACGCCACGAAGAGCCTGGCCCTGGTGCTCTCCAACAGCAGGAAGATCGTCGAGGCGGTGCGCTCGGCCCTGGCGTCCGCCCCGCTCGTCCGCAAGGGCGATGTCGTCGGGCACGTGGACGACGGCCTCGGCGGCCGTACGCCGCTCGTGGCCGCCAAGGACCTGAACGCGATCGCCGTCCCCGGCCAGCAGTTCACGCTGACGCTGTCTCCCGGGGCGTCGCCGCTGCGGCGCGAGGCGAAGGCGGGTACCGAGGTCGGCACCCTGACGGCCGGCGAGGGCGACGGCGCGAAGAGCGTGCCGGTGGCCGTCCGCACCGCCCTGGAGGAGCCCTCCCTCGGCACCCGCCTCACCCGCCTGCGCTGACGCCCGGAGCGCGTGAGGCGCATGAGGCCGGTGCCCCGGTGGGATCCCCGCCGGGGCACCGCCGGGTCCGGGCCCCTGCTGTCACCCGCGTGCGGCCAGCACATCGAGGTAGTGCCGGTTGTACATCACGCCCAGGACGTTCCCGAAGGGATCGGTCACGGAGGCGGTGACGAACCCTGCTCCGCGCTCCGTGAGCGGTTCGTACTCCTTCGCCCCCAGGGCCAGCAGCCTTGCGAGAGCCGCGCTCACGTCGTCGACGTGCCAGTACACGACGGCGCCGCCGGGCCCGGGCCCCGCCTCTGCGGGCGCGTAGCGGCTGTCGATCAGCCCCAGCTCGTGCCGGTAGTCCCCGAGACGGAACTCGACGTACCCGGGCCGCTGGAAGTACGGCTCCACACCGAGCAGTTCCGTGTACCAGCTCTGTGCTGCCGCCAGGTCGGCTGCCCGGAAGCTGACGGTGGTAAGCCCTCGCAGCATGGTGTCCCCGTTTCTCCCCGCCGTGGATACCGCATCCCGGCTGATGCCCCGACAGTAGGCGCCAATGAGGTCAGTTCTTGTCCTCAATCTCGGGCGTAGCCCGGAGGTTGCGCGCCGGTTTCGGGCGGGCTTCAGGGGCGGCGGCCGGTGGTGGAGGCGAAGCCGAGCCAGGTGTGGCGGTTGTTCCACCAGCACCAGCCGACCTTGGGCGCGTCGCGCCGCTCGCGGCCGTCGCGGCCGGTGCCGTTGCTGATCCAGATGGCCGGCGTACGGGCGTCGAAGGTGCCGTTCGGCTTGCGCAGGCGCGAGCCGATCGTCATGAAGCAGCGGTTGCGCTCCAGGACGGCCGGCTGCTGGAGCAGCCAGTGGATGCCCTCCGTGAGCAGGAGCGGCGTGCGGTCCTCCCGGTGGAGTGCGGGCAGTGCTTCCTCCGGGCTCCAGTTGGCCATGCGGTCGCCGCGGTCGGGGCCGGCGACGAGGTAGAGGGGCGCGTCGGGCAGGTCGATGCCGTCCGGGGTGAACCGGTCGACGTCCGCCATGTCGGTGACGGTGAAGCCGGGCTTGTCCCCGTGGCGGAGCAGCGGCGCGAGGGCGGACGCGGGCGCCAGGTCCGGGTGGACGGCCAGCAGGACATCGCCGCCGCCGTCACCGCCGGCGGCCTCGGCGTACGCCCGCACGCGGTCGGCGGGCATCCCTGCGAGCTCGGGCACCCCGAGCCCGATCAGCCGCTCGGCCTGCGCGGCGAGCGACGGGAGCGGGGCGGGAGCGGGAGCGGAGGCGGAAACGGTCTCGGGCAAGGTACTTCCTCGTTTTCGTGATTCCGACAGGAAGGGAGAAGGGGGAAGGGCGAAGGCTGGTCTAGCGGCTCAGGCCGCGGAAGCGCCTCACGGCCAGCGGGAAGAACACTGCGATCAGCGCCACCGGCCAGGCCACAGCGAGCAGTTCGGCGTGTTCGGCGGCCCAGGAGCCGCCGCCGGTGCCGCCGGGGCTGCCGACCAGGCCGCGCACCGCGGTGGCCGTCGCCGACAGCGGGTTCCACTCCACGGCCGCGCCCAGCCAGGACGGCATCGATCCGGGCGCGGCGATGGCGTTGGAGAGGAAGCCGACCGGCCACACCAGGATCTGCACCGCCTGCACCAGTTCCGGTTTGCCCGCGACCAGCCCCAGGTGGATGCCGACCCACAGCATCGCGAACCGCAGCAGCAACAGCAGCCCCACGGCCGCCAGGAAGGCGGCGGTCCCGTGGTGCCAGCGCCAGCCCATCGCGTACCCGACGGCGATCATCACGGTGAGGCCGGCCGCCGACTGCAGCATGTCGGCGGTGCTCCGGCCGACGAGGACCGCGCCGGAGGCCATCGGCAGCGACCGGAACCGGTCGATGACGCCCTTGCCGAGGTCCTGGGTGACCGCCAGCATCGTCGCCTCCAGGCCGAAGACCATCGTCATGGCGAGCATGCCGGGTACCAGGTAGGCCGTGAAGTCCCCGTCGACGCCCCGGCCGCCGCCTATCAGGAAGCCGAACATCAGCATGATCATCACCGGGAAGACCAGCCCGACGGCCACCTGGGCCGGCTCGCGCGCCCAGTGCATCAGCTCGCGCCTGGTCATCGTCCACGAGTCGGCGGCGGCCCAGGCCGCCCGCGTGACCGCTCCGTGCGCCGTGCCCGCGCCGGGTACCGCAGCCGCACTCATGCCGCGTCCTCCCTCTTCGTCAGGTGCATGAAGACCTCGTCGAGCGTCGGCCGGCGCACCGCGATGTCACGCGCCTCGATGCCGGCCGCCTCCAGGGCCCGTACGGTCCCGGTCAGGGCCGCCATCCGGTCGGTGACGGCGGCGCTGACCAGGCGCAGGTCCTCGTCCACGACCGCGTCGCCGGGCAGGAGGGCGGCCGCGTGCGCCAGGCGGGCCGCGTCGTGCAGCACGACGTCGATGCGGTCCCCGCCGGTCGCCGACTTCAGCTCGTCCGGGGTGCCTTCGGCGATCGCCCTGCCGTGGTCGACGACCGCGATCCGGTCGGCGAGCTGGTCGGCCTCCTCCAGGTACTGGGTGGTCAGCAGGACGGTCGTGCCGCCGTCGACGAGCGAGCGCACCGCGTTCCACACCTCCGTACGGCCGCGGGGGTCGAGCCCGGTCGTCGGCTCGTCCAGGAAGAGCACCTCCGGCCGCGAGATGAGGGCCGCCGCGAGGTCGAGCCGCCGCCGCATGCCGCCGCTGTACTGCTTGACGGCCTTGGGGCCGGTGTCGGAGAGCCCGAACCGGGCCAGCAGCTCGTCGGCCCGGCGTGCGGCGCCGCGTGCGCCGAGCCGGTGGAGCCGGCCGAACAGCTCCAGGTTCTGCCGTCCGCTGAGTTCCTCGTCCACGGCGGCGTGCTGGCCGACCAGCCCGATGCGGGCGCGGACCTCGTCGGCACGCGTCCTGACGTCGGCCCCCGCCACCTCGACGCGCCCTTCGTCGGGGCGCAGCAGCGTGGACATGATGCGCACGGCTGTGGTCTTGCCGGCGCCGTTCGGGCCCAGGATCCCCTGGACGGTCCCGGCCCGGACCGTGAGGTCCAGTCCGTCCAGGGCCTGCTTGGCCCCGTACCTCTTCCGCAGGCCCTCGGCGAGGATCGCCGGATCGCGCTCGGTCAAAGCACCAGCCCTCCGTCAGTGGTCAAACTTGACTAGCAAGAAAGACGGTACGCCGCCCGCGCCCATTAGTCAAACTTGATTACCATTCTGGAGGCGGAGCGGCCCCGCCGTCCCCGGCCGCCGCCCCCGCACCTACGCTGTGCGGAGTTGTCCAGAAGGGAGACGCCCATGTCAGCGATCCGGCTGCTGGTCCTCGGCGCGGTCCGCCAGCACGGACGCGCACACGGCTACCAGGTCCGCAACGACCTGGAGTTCTGGGGCGCCCACGAGTGGTCCAACGCCAAACCGGGCTCGATCTACCACGCGCTCAAGCAGATGGCCAAGGAGGGCCTCCTCCTGGCCCACGAGGTCGCGCCGAGCACCGCCGGCGGCCCGCCGCGCGTCGAGTACCAGATGACGCAGCAGGGCACCGAGGAGTACTTCGTCCTGCTGCGCCAGGCGCTGACCTCGTACGACCAGAAGATGGACGTCCTCTCGGCCGGCATCGGGTTCATCGTCGACCTGCCGCGCGAGGAGGCCGTCGCGCTCCTCAGGGAGCGGATCGCCCGGCTCGAACAGTGGCGGTCCGCGGTCACCGAGTACTACACGCCGGAGAACGGCCCCGGCCAGCTCGGGCACATCGGCGAGATCATGAACATGTGGGTCCACTCGGCCGACAGCGAGGCCGAGTGGACCAACGGCCTGATCGAGCGGATCGAGGGCGGCGCGTACACCTTCGCCGGGGAGGGCGAGCCCTTCGTCGGCATCCTCGCCGACGATGAGCCGAACCCGTACGCCGCGCCCCGCTGAGCCGGCACGGAGCCGCACCCGCCACCTCAGGCGGCGGGATCCTCCGGCGGGAGGTAGGGGCCGAAGTGCCCGGCGACCGCCTCGGCGACCGCGGCAGCGTCGTGCGAACCGTCGACTTCGATGACGCGGATCCCGAGCCGCCGGGCGGTCCGCACGGCGTCCTCGGCGACGAGCACGTCCCGGGCGAGCCGGTTGGCCTGGGCGCGGGCCGGGTCGCTGACAGGGTGCCCGAAGGAGGCGGCGCGGGGCAGTTCGCGCAGTTGGCGCCGGCGGAAGGCGGGCGTGGGCACCATGACGACCATCCGGCGCGGCGAATCGACGAGCGGTGCGACGAGTTCGGGGCGCAGCCCCCACCCCTCGGCGATGACTGGCCGGCCCGATACGAGCGCGCGCAGGTCGTCCAGGGCCCACTCGAAACGGGCGGGGAAGCCTGCCAGCGTCTCGGCGGCCATCTCCTCGGGGCCGGTGCGCACCCACACCTGCTCCGGGTCGGGGCCGTCGGCGGGCTCGCCGAGGCGCACGCGCCGGGCGATCCTGCGGTCCTCGTGGCCGCGGGCGTCGTGGAAGTCGTAGTGGTACGCGGTGACGCCGTACCGGCGGGCCAGCAGCCGCGCCACGGTCGACTTGCCGGCCCACTGGCCGCCGCCGATCCACAGCGCGCGGCGCAGGGTGCCGAAGGGATCCCATACCCCGTCGGCGGCGGGAGAGGGCTGGTCGGTCATGCGCTGTCCTCCTGAGGCGAGCGGCGGCGTTGCCGACCGGGCGGGCCCGGCCCGGCGGTACGGTACGCCCCTTCCGTACCCATGCGGCGCGACCTCGACCAGCAGGACGGCCTGTACACCGACATCGGCAGCCTGCCCCGGACCGGTCCGAGCTCGACGACTGCATGCTCTCCGCCGACAACGACCCGCCCAGCGCCATGACCCCCGAGATCGGCGAGTGGGTCCTCGACCGCCTGCCCGACCGACGGCCCCGGCCCGGCCCGCCCGGACGCGGGCCGGGGCCACCCTTCACCGATGTGGCGCAGGTCACATCCGCATCCTGTCAGGGATCGCAAGGCCGTCCGGTTCAAGGTGCGAGACCACGCCGGACCACGGCGGATCCCGAGCAGACAGGAGCACGGACATGCAGCACCGCATCGTCGTCCTCGGCGCCGGCTACACCGGAGCGGTCGCCGCCGGCCGCATCGCCCGCCGGCTGCACGCCGACGACGTCACCATCACCCTGGTCAACGCCGAGCCCGACTTCGTCGAGCGGGTCCGCCTGCACCAGCTGGCCGTCGGCCAGGAGCTCCGCCCCCGCCCGTTCGACGAGATGTTCGCCGGGACCGGTGTGCAGCTGAAGCTCGCCGAGGTCACCGCCGTCGACGCCGACCGCAAGACGGTCGCGGTCCAGGGCGCCGCCGGCCGCGAGGAGCTCGCGTACGACACCCTGGTCTACGCCCTCGGCAGCGGCTGGAACGACGGCGGCGTCCCCGGCGCCGCCCGGTACGCCCACGAGGTGTCCAGCCGCGGTGGCGCCCTCCGGCTGCGCGAGCGCCTGGCCGCCCTGGAGGCCGGCCGCCCCGTCGTGGTCGTCGGCGGCGGCATGACGGGCGTGGAGGCCGCGACGGAGATCGCCGAAGCCCGCCCCGACCTCGACGTGCACCTGCTCACCGGCGGCGTTCTCGGCGACTGGCTGTCCCGGAAGGGCCGCGGCCACCTGCGGAAGGTCGCGGACCGGCTCGGCATCACCGTCCACGAGCACACGCACGCCGCCGCCGTCGCCGAGGACCGGGTCACCACGGCCGACGGCACGGTCCTCCCCTCGGCGGCCACCGTGTGGACCACCGGCTTCGCCGTCCACCCGATCGCCGAGGCGGCCGGCCTCGAACTCACCGACCGCGGGCAGATCGTCGTCGACTCCACCATGCGCTCGGTCTCGCACCCGGACGTCTACGCGGTGGGCGACGCCGCGATGGCCGTCGGCCCCAACGACCGGCCGCTGCGCATGTCCTGCGCCTCGGGCGTTCCGATGGCCTGGCAGGCCGCCGACGCCATCGCCGCCCGGCTCGCCGGCGTCAAGGTGCCGCACGTCCCGATCCGCTACTACCAGCAGTGCATCTCGCTGGGGCGCAAGGAGGGCCTCATCCAGTTCGTCACCGCCGACGACCGCGCCGTCGAGAAGGCCCTCACCGGCCGCACCGCCGCCGTCTACAAGGAGATCATCTGCAAGGGCGCGACCTGGGGCGTCGCCAACCCCACCCTCGGGATGCCGACTCGCCGCCGCCGCGTCACCAGCGCCCGGCAGGCCCCGGCCGCGCCCGCCCCGACCGGGGCAGCGGCCTGACCGGGGCCCGGCCCCGGCCGCCTACGGAGGCGAGGGCGGACCCGCGGCGCGCACCGGCGCCCACGGGTCCGCACCGGCCGCCCCCCGGCCCGCGTCAGCGCGGGGTGAGCAGGCAGAACTCGTTGCCCTCCGGGTCGGCCAGCACCTTCCAGTGGATCCCGGACTGGTCGATCCCGGGGTCGGCCGCGCCGAGGGCGCGCAGCCGGGCGGCCTCCGCCTCCAGGTCGTCCCCGCGGTAGGGGGCGATGTCGAGGTGGACGCGGTTCCAGACCGTCTTCGCGTCGGGGGTCCGGACGAACTCCAGGTACGGGCCGACGCCTTGGGCGGAACGCAGCGACGCGTGGTCGTCCGCGGTCTCCACCACCGTCCAGTCCGTCACCCCGCCCCAGAACCGGGCCATGGCCCGCGGGTCGGCGCAGTCGACCACCACCGCGGCGATCGGCCCGGTGTCCCGGTAGACCGGACGGGGCTCCAGGACGCAGAACTCGTTGCCCTCCGGGTCGGCCATGACCGTCCACGGGACATCGCCCTGGCCAACGTCGGCGAGTGTCGCCCCCAGATCCTTCAGACGGCCCACCAACTCCGCCTGGTGGGCGGCCGAGGCGGTGGCCAGATCGATGTGCACCCGGTTCTTCACCGTCTTGGGCTCGGGCCGGGCGATCAGGTCGATGCAGACGGCCGACGGGTCCGGATAGGCGAAGCCCACGGGTTCGAGGTTCGTCACCCCGGGCGCCTCGCTGTCGATCCCCCACCCCAGCGCCTCCGCCCAGAACCGGCCGAGCGCGGAGTCGTCCTGCGCCTTCATGTTGATCTGCACGAGTCGTGTTGCCATACCGGGATCCTAGGACCCGTCCCCGGCGGTCTCTCCGGCCGGAGGGGCGGAGACGGAGACCGGGACACCGTAGGACAGGAACTCCGTCAACACGCTGGTGGCGCCCGCCGTCTGGGACAGCCGCAGGGGCACGCCCTTGCCGTCCACCCACACCTCGGCCACCATGTCGACACCCTGCGCAACCACGCCGTGCCAGGGCCGCTCCGCGTCCTTGTGCAGCTTCCCCAGCGGGATGGTCGCCTTGTAGCGGGTGGTCTGCCTGCCGTTCACGTCCTCCTCGCCGACCCTGGCGACGTCCTTCGCCGAGGCGAGGGCCGTGATGGCGGATACGGCGTTCGCCGGCCCGCCGAGGGCCTCCGCATCGGACCCCCCTCCGACCTCCGCGGCCGTGAGCCTGAGCCACCGCTTGCCCTCGGGGTCGTTCCGGGTCTCGTAGTAGTACGAGTCCTCCACCAGGCGCACCGCGGAGGTCCCGCCCGTGCCGCCCTCCTCCAGCGCCGACCCGCCCGCCGTCCGGGCGTCCATGGCGTACCCGTTCCCCCACGCGTAGGCGCCCTTGATCTCCACCGGCCGGCCGCCGGTCATGGGCGACGCCACCCGTACGCTGACCTCGGCCGACCCGGCCTTCGCCACGGCGTCGGCCGTCTTCCCGAGCGGCCCGGCGCCACCCGGCTCCCCGGCACACCCCGCCACCCCCGCCCCCGCGAGCACCAGCACCGCGAGACCGCGCACAGCGCGTCCTGCCTTCACAACCCCACCCCTGCCGCCAACGGTCGACCACTGAGGTTGATCTTGCCACGCCGGCCGGCCGGGCAGGCGGTCCTCAGCGGCCGCCCGTCCGGTCGCGCGGCCAGCGCGCCGGCCCGTAGAGCCGCTGCACGGCTTCGATGTCCGCGGTGGCCAGTTCGCGCCGGCCGTCGCCGCCGGAGGCCGTCATCACGGAGTCCGTGCCGGTCGTCGTGTGGCCCAGCCCGAGGGCGTGGCCGATCTCGTGCAGCGCGGCGGCCTGTAGGTCGGTGAGCAGGCCGGGCCGGTTCGTCCAGGTCGGGGCGTCGTTGAAGTGGACGCCGCCCGCGAAGGGTTCCGGTGCCGCCGTGGACGGCGGCGGCCACGCGTGCCCCAGCACCAGCGCGCTGTCGTCGAACGGCGGGGTGCCGAGCAAGGAGGGCGGATCGCCGTGCTCGCGGACGAGGAAGCCGACGAGGATGTCCACGCGGTACAGCCGGGCCAGCGCCTGCACGGCCGCCGCCTGCGCACGGTCGAAGGCCGGCCCGGAGCGGACCGCCAGGGCCAGCGCGCGCACGGCGCCGCTGACCGCGAGCGGCGGCGGGACGTGCCGGAACGCCAGCGGCGTCACCGCGGCCCAGGTGGCGAAGGCATGCGAGACCGCCGCGGCCGCCTGGGCCGGCGTCAGATCGGCTGTGTGCCGCATGAATCCGTAGGTCAGGTTCGTACGGGGCCACGCGCGGATCGCGGGCACCGCCCGGGGCACCGCCGTGGTGCCGGGCAGCAGGTCCGGCACCCCGCAGCGCGGCCGGCGCAGTTGCGCCAGGGTTCGCTCGCCGACCTCGCCGTCGGCGTCCAGACCGAAGCACTCCTGGTACCGGCGCACCGCGCCGGCGAGCGGCTCGTCGTAGTGGTCGGCGGCGGGCGGCGAGTACGGCGCGTACCCCAGCTGCCGCAGGTATCCGTACAGCGCCGCGACCTCGGGGCCGTGGTCGCCCCTCTTCAGGGGCTGCAGCGGAGCCTTCAGCATCCGCGCCTCCCGGAGTCGGTGCGGCCGGCCGCCGGCACGCGAAGGCCCGGCAGCAGGGGGATCGTCCGCGGAGTGGTGCTGCTTCCACCATAGGAGGCACCCTGGCCGGCGCAACCCGGCGGCAGGCCGGGCAGCGCCGCCCGCTCACTCCCCGCCGTCCCAGCCCTCGTCCTCGTCATCGTCGTCGTAGTAGCCCTCGTCCGCGACGTACGCGAGCGGTTCGGCCACCCACCCCGCGGCGAGCACGAGCCGCGAGGACCGCTGCACCGCGAGGAAGCCGAACGGCCGGTCGAACCGGACGTCGACGGTCCGCACCCGGTAGGGAGGCGGCGGAAGCGCGGCGGCGCCCACCGCGCCGAAAGCGGTGACGGCGGCGGCCTCGAACCCCTTCGCGTGGAACCGCGCCACGGCCGCCTGCCGGCCCGAGTCGACGAGGAGCGGATCCCGGCTGACCCCGGGGAAGTGGCCGGCGGGGGCGGGCGTGCGGGCCGTCTCCAGGCCGAACAGCCCGGCGTGCTCCAGGAGGTCGTGGTCCGCGTCGACGGAGAAGGCCACGGTGTCCACGCTCAGCCGCGGCTCGGGCCGGTACGCCGCCCCGACGCCGACCCGCAGCCCCGGCCCGGGCGCGCCCTCGGGCAGGGAGAAGCCGTCCACCGACGGCACGGCCCGGGTCGCGGCGGCGATGCCGCCGGCCAGGACCTGCCCGGCGGGGGCGTCCGGGGAGCCGAGGACGAGGTGGACGTCCACCCCTCCGTCGCCGACCACCTCGAGCAGGGTGACGGGCCCGGCGGGCGTCCCCGCGACCCGGACCCGGTGCAGCAGCGAGGTCGTACGGAGCAGCCGCAGGACCTCCCGGCCGGCCCACGGCCCCTCCGGGAAGGTCCCCGGCCACTCCCGGAACGGCCGTATCCAGCGGAGCCGCAGCGCCAGGGCGGACGCCAGGACCAGCCGGGTGCCCTCGGTCACCTGCACCGGCATCCGCTCGACGAGGCCGCCCGTACGCGCTGCCGCCCACTCGTCGAGCAGCCTGCGGTCGGCGGCCGGGTCGCCGCTGAGCCCGCCCCGGGCGCCCTCCGGCAGCCGGGCCGCCCACTCCGGGTCGAGCGGCAGGTCGGCCCGCGCCCACAGCCCGGTCGCGGCCGCCAGCCCCCGTACGCGCCCCAGCGCGGCCAGCAGCTCCCGCGCTGCGCCGGCGGCCCGGCCGGCGGGTATGCCGAGCGCCGCGGACAGCTCCGCCCGGGCCGGCCCGCCGGCCCCGTCCGCCAGCAGCGCCAGCAGCGGCCAGACCCCGGCGGCGGTCAGCACGCTCCCCGTACGCCCGTCGGCCGCGACCGCGGCCTCGGCCCAGCGGCCGGTCAGCCGGTTGACCGCACGAACCGTCTCATCCCTCGCACTCATGCGCGGAGCCTACGGCCGTCCCACCCGCGCCCCGGAACGCTTTTCCGCGCCCGGCGCCCTCAGGACGCCCTGGTGTACCGGGAGGCGGCCCCTTCCCGCTTGTAGGCCTCGACGCGGTGCCACGCGTCCAGCCACTGGCGGATCTCGTGCTCCCCGGTCACCCCGCAGGCCCGTACGAAGTGCAGCAGCACCGTCTCGCTGCACCCGCGCCTGCCCTTGAGGACGTCCCCGATGGTGGTGCTGGGCAGGCGGCTCACCCCGCCGGCCCCGGGCACGGCGGCGCGCTCCTCCAGAGTGCGCAGGGTCGGCTGCCCGGCGGCCACCCGCAGTTCACGCATCGCCTGGAGGAGATCGGCGGGCTCCATCACGTAGGGGAGGGCCGGCGCGCTCCTCGGCAGGGGGACGGCGGTGCCCCGCGCGTCGACGGCCGCCTTCGCCGCCCGCTGCCAGAGCTTCCTCGCCTCGGCCACCGGACCGCCGCAGCACCGGACGTACGCTTCGACGGTCTTCCACGGCGGGAGGCTGCGGCCCTTGTCCGCCCGGCACAGCGCCGCCGCGGAGGCGGGATGGCCGATCTGCTGCGACGTCTGCGCCATGCGGCTGTAGGAGAGCCAGGACGGGCGGAGCGACCGGAGCCACTCCGCCAGTTCCTTCCTGGCCGCCTCAGCACGGGCGCTCGTCCCGCGCCCCACCGCTACCGCGAGCGGCGGGCGGGGAGGGCCTGCACCAGCCGGCGGACCAGCTCGATGCCCAGCAGGCCGCCGACGCCCACGGTGACCGCGGCCGTCTGCAGGTCCATCCCGGCCAGGACCAGGCCGGTGAAGACCCCGAGGACGAGCACCACCATGACGGCGGGCACGGCGGGGATCAGCGGGGAAGCGGTGTGCGTGTCGTTCGTCTTGCGGTTCAAATCCACCTCGCGACTGGTAGCCAACTCGACCGGTGCCCCTGCGATCTGACGGCCTGCCAGAGCCGGCGGATCAGACACCTCCGGCAAATTCTTTCGGTTCGCGGGCACCGCGCCCAGCGCGTAGGAGCCGGGGAACCGGGACACGGGGGCGGAACGGCCCGCGACCACGCCGCCGCACGCCGCCCGTCCCCCGCGCTGACCTGCGGCGGCGTGGGAGCAGGCGTTCCACGCGAAGGTGGGACGAACTGAAACGGGCCGTAGCGCCGCCCCCGGGGGGTGGGGCACTCTCTTCCTTGTTCGCGCACTCCACAGGTGGAGGAGAGGGTTATGCAAGGGCCATAGGGATGCCGTCCGGCCACGCCACTCCGGGGGGACGTACGCCTTCCGGAAACGGCCTGCCCTCTGTCCGCTTCGGACTCGGCAGCGGCCCTGGAACCTTTCACTGCCCCCTTTCGCCCTCTCTTCCCATCTCGGCCTTTCCCCGGCCGGTAGCCAACTCGACACGCACCACACCGGGCCGGAACCTGTGCCAGCGGGTTCCCCCAGCACTGGCGCCGTCAGGTTCCTGGAATCCCAGGCCCCTGACGGCGCTGCTGCGTGGGGGGACCTGCCTGCGGGCCGGAGCCGGTGCCCTGTACCCCCCCGATGCGCGTTCGGTTAGGGTGGCCTTGCCTGGCTGCAGGTTCGGGAACCGCTGCCGCAGGTGGCAACCCATGGAACGGAACAGTCAGAGGCGGGGCGCAGGTGAGAGACGACGGCCGGGCGCGTGCGCGCCGCGCCCCTGCGGGGACGGAGCACCCATGCGGGTGACAGGCCTCCCGTACGCCGGACCGGAGACCGGGACGAGGCGCCGTGGATAAGATCGCGCTCACGGCCGGAGCCCTCTACGTCATCGTGCTGCTCCGCGCCGGAGGAACCTTCGCCGTCGGCTGGCTCGCCGGCGCCGGAGCCCGGCGCAGCCGGTTCGCCGACCGGATCTCCTCGGCCAAGTTCCAGCGGGTCGAGCGGGCGATCCAGCGCTGGGGCGCCCCGGTGGTGGCCGTCTCCTTCCTGACCGTCGGCTTCCAGACCGCCGCCAACCTGCTCGCGGGCAGCATGCGCATGCCACTGGTGAGGTACCTCCCCGCCCTGTTCATCGGCGGGGCGGCCTGGGCGCTGATCTACGCGACCGCGGGGCTCGGCGCGCTCGCCGTGCTGGGTCGCCTCTTCACCGAACACCCGGCCCTCGGCGCGGCCGCCGCGGCCGCCCTCCTCCTCGCGGTGTCCGGCACGATCGCCTACCGCAGACGCCGGGCGACCTGCTCCTCCGCCGGTGGGGCAGAGGAATCCTGACGGCAACCGGCGGGCCGCAGCCGGCAGGGCGCGGCCCGATGTCACTCCACCCGGAAGCCCCCGTGATCGGCCGCCCGGCGCAGGAAGCCGATCCACTCGTCCCAGCGCGGCTCCTCCGCCATGGTCCCGGCCTTCGCCTCATCCGGTTGCGCATCGAACGCGGCGAGCGCGGCCCGAATCTCGGCCGGGGTCACCAGCCAGCCGTCGTTCCCTTCGCCGATCTTGTAGTGGGGGATGCCGACAGGCCGCTCGGCCTGCCAGTCCCGCCAGGCGGCGGTGAACGCCGCAAGGGCCTCGGGGGCCCGCCCGCCGTGCGGGTCCCGGAGATCCTCGGGCGTCAGCCCGAAGTCCTCAAGCCGGGGATCGGGCGGGTCCTCGTACGACAGCATCCCGAGGCGGGCCATCGTCGCCTTCGCGTACCCCATGCTCGATCTGTTGAAGCGGTAGTCGGTGTCACCGGCCCCCTCCGGCTGCACGATCTCCAGGTCCCAGCCCACTGGCGCGCCCTCCCCGGGCCGGATCGAGCCGACGCGCAGGCGCGCAGTTCTGACACGATGACCCGATGTTCGATTTCGGTGTCACAGGCTACCGACCCCTGTGGTTGAACCGCCGCGATGACGTCGTGCGCGCTCACGGGCCCCGCCTGCGCGACCTGGTCGGCCGGACCCTGACGAGGGTCTGGCTCGTCTGGGACCTCCGGGACGACGAGTGGTTCTGCGACTGCCCCGTCCTGTTCGACTTCGAGGGCCAACAGGTCGAGATCAACCACCACAAGTTCGGCGACCTCTCCCTCACCTGGAACACCATCGACCCCGGCACCCCTGTCCGATGGCCCGGCTTCGACATCCGGTGGCGGGCCGCGCCCCTCCTCGGCGTCCGAGCCCAGCTGGGCCTGCCCCTCAAGGACGTCGAACTGCTCGAATGGACCGGCCGGGACCTGGCGCAGGGAAACGTCGACGTCAGCTTCGTCTTCGAAACGGGTCGCACGACCGTCTTCAACGCCCTCGACGAGAACGGCCTGAGCCACACCCCACCCACCCGACACCAGCGGCCCCACTCCCTCCGCTGAAGCGCCGCCGCGGAAGCGGTGGTGCCGATGAGTTCGCCGCGCCGTACCGGTCTCCCCTTCGACGCGACCGTCCTCGACAGGGAGAGCACCGGCACCATGTCCACCATCCAGCCTGTGATCATCACCGCCGACCAAGACCTACTCCGCGGCTTCTACACGGAGCTGTTCGCAGCCGAGGAGGTGTTCCGGTTCCCGGCCGAAGGGCCGCCCTTCTACCTCGGCCTGCGCATCGGGGACACCGAGCTGGGCCTGGTGGCCACCGCGGATCCGGGGACCGGCACGGCGCCGCGGATCCTGCTCAGCATCGGCGTCGAGGACGTCGACGGGACGCTCGCCCGCGTGGAGGCGCTGGGCGGCTCGGTGCGCAGCGGCCCCAACGACATGCCGTGGGGCCGTCGCGTCGCCCACATCCTGGACCCCGACGGCAACGCGCTGAACCTCACGCAGCCCATCCCGGCCCGGTAGAACCCGCGCCTCCTCCGAAGGCCGTCCGGGGAATGGCCGACCGAGGGCCGGCGTTGTGGCCGCCATGGCCGACGCACCCCGGCACGGCCCCGACGCGGACACCCCGTCCGCCGGCGCCGCCGCCTACGCACGCCTCGCCGCCGACCGCGCCGACACCCTCGCGGAGGCGGCCGCGCTCAGCCGCGAGTACGACGGGATCGTCGCGGCGAACGCCCTGGTCGCGGTCGACGACGAGCACGACCCGGAGGGCGGCAGCACCGCCTTCGAGCGGGCCCACGTAGCCGCCCTCCTGGCCCGCACCCGCGAGCACCTGCACGAACTGGACCGCGCCCTGGAACGCCTCGCTACGGGCCGCTACGGCCGGTGCGAACACTGCGGCAACCCCATCCCGCCGGAGCGCCTGGAAATCCGCCCGGCAACCACCACCTGCGTCCACTGCGCCGAAACACCCCCTCGCCGCCCGCCCCACCACCCCGCCTGACAGTGGGCCCGCCCGACGCGGCGCATCAGGAGCCGCTGCCGTGGAACACGCACAGCAGCACCCTGCCGCCCACCCAGGAGTCGCCGTGACCGACCGCCACCCCGGCCCCGACGGCCGGCCCGTCCCCGCCCCGGAGGCGGTGTACGACAGGATCCGGCAGGAGGTTGCCGATCGTTCCGACCGCCTGTGGGACACCGCCCTGACGCTCCACCGCGACCCCGAGCCGGCCTACGAGGAGCACCGGGCGGCCCGGCTGCTGACGGCGGAGCTGGCGCGGGACGGCTTCCGGGTCGAGCGGGGTGCGGCCGGCCTGCCCACCGCGTTCACCGCGTGCGCCGGCAGCGGCGAAGGGCCCCGGGTGGCCCTGCTGCTGGAGTACGACGCGCTGCCGGGGCTCGGCCACGCCTGCGGGCACAACCTGATCGCCGCGGCCGGCCTGGGCGCGGCCCTCGCCGTGCGGGGCGCGCTCGGAGGCCCGCAGGGCTCGATCCTGGCGGTCGGCACGCCCGCGGAGGAGCGGGGCGGCGGCAAGGTCGCGCTCGTGGAAGCGGGGGTGTTCGACGGGGTGGACGCGGCCTTGATGGTGCACCCGGGCGTCCACGACTGGTCGTGGGCGCCCCTGACGGCCAGCGCGCAGATCAGGGTGGGCTTCCACGGCCGCGCCGCCCACCCGACGGGCAACCCGACGGAGGGCATCGACGCCCTGGGCGCGCTCGTCCAGCTCTTCAACACGCTGGGCGTGCTGCACCGCCGGCTGCCGCCCGGCTCCCACGTCCAGGGCATCGTCACCGACGGCGGACGCGCCACCAACATCGTCCCCGAGTACGCCGAGGGGCTGTTCGGGCTCCGCGGCGCGACCACGGCCGCTCTGGAGGCGCTCGCCGGCGAACTTCAGCGGTGCGCCGAAGGCGTGGCCGCGGCCACCGGGACCACGGCCACCGTGGAGCGGGCAGGGGCGCGGTACGAGCACTTCCGCGACAACCCCGTCCTCACCGCCCGGTTCACCGGGCACCTGGCACGGGCCGGGATCCGCCTGACGGAACCGGAGGCCGGCGTGTACCTGGGCTCGTCCGACATCGGCAACGTGAGCACGCGTGTGCCGGCCATCCACCCGTTCCTCGCCATCATGGACGCGGCGGACGGCTCCGACCACACCCCCCGGTTCGCCGAGGCGGCCGCCTCTCCCCGCGGGCGCCGCGTCCTGCTCGCGGCGGCGGAAGCCCTCGCCTGCACGGCGGCGGACGTGCTGCTGTGCCCGGAGGCCGGCGCGCAGGCGTGGGCGGCCCTGCGGGAGCGCGCCGTGGCCGGCCTGTGAAGCACGACAGGTCGCCGGTGCGGTGCATGCGCGTACCGGCCCGCCCGTACGGGTCGGCGACGAAGCGCTAGGCGGTAAGGCCCGGCCCCCCCAGGTAGCCCCGGGCCGGCTACGCCCCCGCGACGTACACCTCGCCGGGCTCGCCCTCCGGCACCTCGGCCAGATCGGGCCCCGGCAGCCGTACGGCGGCCCCGGGCAGCCCGGTGCCGATCGGCCGATCGGCACCCGCGCCCCGGATAACGGCTGTCCGTCCCTCGACCTCGGCCTGTCCCCGGCGCTCACGATCCTCGCCGGGCTGCTCCAGGTAGTCACGATGCTGCCCACGATCGTCGTGTTCATCATCTGGTTCCACCGCGTACGCGAAGACGGCGCCTGGCGCGCCATGGCCGGCTGCACCGTGAAGCCCAGCGCGACGTTCCCGCTGACCGCGGACCTCGGGGGCGTGCACGGCCTCTTCTGGCCCACACCCGCCGCTCGGGCGTCATCGGCGGGGACGGGGCCTTACTCGTCAGCGTTCGCAAACCGAGGAAAGTGCCACAGGAAAGCACGTCTCCGCGTAGGCTGAGGGAATTACCGCAGGTGGATCGGGTGGTGCGCCCAGTGCGGTGGAGGTGCCATGGGTGGGGACCCGTACGTGTCGGCAACGGTTGGCGGCAGCGGGCGGACGAAGGTGCTCGATCCATACGGTGACGAGCCCCTGCTGACCCCCTCCATGACACGGGGCCGCGCTGCGATACCCGACGGTGAGCTGCAGCCGCTGGTGCGTTACCTCGAAGCGGTGGTCGCCGCCCGCCGCGCACCGGTGCACACCGCGGTCGCCTTCAACGCCGTGTACTTCGGGTTCAACCTCAACGGCGACGGCTACGGCGGCAGTCCGCTGCGCCTCGACGACTTCCCCGTCGTCACCCTCGGGGAGCGCACTCCCGTACTTCCCGTCGGTGCCATGGTGTGCGTGGCCACGGGATCGGACCCGCTCTATGCGGAGATCGTCTACCGTGAAGGCGCGCATCCGGAGGTCGGGCCGCTGGGGGACGTCCCGGCCTGGGTGTCCGGGGCGCCCGCGGGAGCCGAGGGCCCGGGCAGGCCGGCGAGCGGCCCCGCTCTGCGCCGCCGAGAGCTCCTGGTTCCGGATCTCGATGCCTTCGGCCCGGCCCTGCGCCTGTCACATGCCCAGCTCCACCGCTTGCGCACGCGCCGGCGCCGACTCAACCAGGACGGGCACGTCGTCGTCGACGTCACCCACCCGTCCCCGGAAGCCGCCCGGCGGGACGACTTGACGGCCTACGCGGACCACCTGCTGACCACGGGGCGCGAGCAGCTGCTCAGCCCCTTCGTACCCGTGTCCTTAGCCGAACTCGTGGGCGGTACGGGCGGGGACCTGCTGCGGGCGGGGCTGCTGGGGCTGCTCGACACGGTGCGGGCGGCTCTCCTGTCCAGCGCCTCGCTGCGTACCTGGGGCCACTACGCCGTGACCCGGCCCTCTCTGGCGGAGTGCTGGCGCGATACCGGCCCGCTGGGCGGCCACGACCTCAGGTCCCTCGCGGCCGCGGTGGAACACGCGGCCACGCCGGCGAAGCGGCGCCATGGCCTCAGTGCACCGGTCACGGTGTACACGGCGGTCGGACCGCGGCTGCGCCAGGTGCCCGGTGCCACGGAACTGCTGGAGGGAGTGGGGTACGCCTCGGCGGTGTGCCGGGCGAACCTGACGCTCGCCGACGTCGTCCGACGGGACAGCGAGAACGGCGTGTTCGAGAACGGCTGCCGGGTCACGCTCGACGACGCCTTCGAGAGCGGGGGCGTCTGGAGGTCGCACCATCCCGGCGGTGCCGAACCGCCGGATGACCCCCTGACCCCGTCTGGGCGCGGCTGGGCGTCGACGGTCTCCGCTCCGCCGGAGCAGGAAGCGGAAGCAGGGACGGAGCCGGAAGCGGACGTCGATCCGGTCGATCAGCCCCTCGCCGACGACGCCGACCTCGGCCCCTGCGAACTCCTGCGCAACGACGCCGAGGGGGTCGCGTGGCGGTCGCCCGTGCGGCTGGCCCACCTGATGGACGGCTGGTTCCCCTTACACCCGTACGTCCTGCGCGGACTCCGCCGCTCGCACGGCCAGCGGATCAGGGCACGTCTCGAACTCGACCACGCCGGCCGGACCACGAACGCACACCAGGCGATACAAGGCGTCACCGCCCAACTCGGCGAAACACCGGGCCGGCTGGCGGGCATCGCCTGGCCCGGCGACTTCTTCCCCGGCCTCTTCCTCGAACTGTTCTGGCCCCGCGGCGGAACGGTGATCCGCGCGGCCACAACGCAGCTCAAGGAGACGCTGGAAGTCGGCGACCGTGTGATCGGGCACTGCTACGACCCCCGTGTGCTCACCAGAGAGGACGCCCCGGGCAGCGACCGCCACGGCGACAGCGCGGTCGGTCTCGGCCCGCGACAGCTCGTGATGCGCACCGTGCGCCGCTGCGGGCTGCTGACCCCGGACGGCCATGCCCTGCTGGACCGCTCCGTCCTGCCGAGCGCAGCCTACGGGCGCCCGCCCGCACGGGCGCAGGAACTCGCGCTGGAGGCGGCGGTCGTCGAACTCCTGGCGGAGCGCCGCCTGGAGTCCGCCCTCGGCAGCCGGGACGGCTGGGGCCAGCCGCACTATCCGGCCCGCGGGGGGCAGCCCGTCATCCTCCTGATCGCCTACCGCCCTTTACGGCGCCGGGTGATACGTCCGTGGGGCGACATGGAACCGGACAGCGCCGGGCAGCTCCCCCTCCAGCTCGTCGCCGGCCACCTGCGGCGCCTGCGCCCGGGCTGCTCACCCAGCGCGGCACAGCGGGCGGCCTTCCGCGACCACTGCCGCAGGCTCGGCAAGGCGGACGGCTGGGAACTGCCCTACGGCTACACCTTCGTCACCGAACACATGCGCGGCCGCTGAGCCGCGCCTCCATGCCCCACCCGCCCCGCCACCTCCCTCTCCTTCGGCTCGGAGCCGCGTGAGCCGATCCCACACCCACACCACCAGCCGCAGAAACGGAGCAGGCGTACATGCACGACCGCTACCACGTCATAACGGGGCCGCCGCTGTCCCCGCCCACCGTCTCAGCCGAGGCCCTGCAAGGACTGGCCTCCGCGCTCAACGCCCTGGAGGACCCGGTCGGCGCCGCCGTGAACGAGCTCACGGCCGACATGGTGGAACTCGCCTTCAACTCCCTGCCGCCCACACACCGGCAGGCATTGCTCGGCAACCTGGGCATCCGCATGGCAGCCCCAAGGCGCGCGGGCAGGGCGCTGTGCCAGGACGTCCTCTCACGGCTGCGGCGCGACGCCCGGCAGCACAAGTGCCGCTGCGGCATCAGCGACCTCACGGCCACTGTGATGAACCAGATCGGCGAGGCCGTCTTCGCACAGGGCGGCAACGGCAAGACCGTCTCCGATCCCGTCGCGCGATGGGGCGCGACGCTGATCCGGACCACGGTGTTCGCCTGGTGCAACGCCTCCGTCTTCCATGCGCACGTCCTCGCCTGGGCGGCCGACCGGGACTGGTTCACGGAGGCGGCCGACGAGGAGCAGCCGGTACGCCTGGCCGCCGTAACCGACGCAGCCCGGTCCGTCCGGGCGGCGTACCCGGACCTGGAGCGCCTGTGGAAGGGCTTCGAAGGGTCGTCCGCAGGTGACTCCGAGAGTGCCATGCCGGCCGTGCCGGAGCCCGGCGCCCCCCGCGGTGTGCCCGCGGCCGCGGGCGACGAGGCCGGGGACACGCGGGTCGGCGGCGCGGAGGGGCCGGACCTGGAGGCGGCCTGCCGAGAGGTGGAGTCGGCCCTCGCGGCGGCCCGGCAGGCCGCGGGGAACGCGACCGGTGCGGTGTCGGACGGCCGCCCTCCGCACGACGAGGACCTTGCCGCGCTGGGCGCGCTCGGCGCCGCCTTCGACAGCGCCGGCGCGGTGTTCCGGGCAGCGGGGATCACCGGGGTGCCCCGTCGTCTGGAGGACATGGCGCAGGCCGCACGCGAGCACCGGACAGCACGCGAGCACGAGCGCGAAGCGCGGGAGGCGCTGCGGGAGCTGCTCGGCGTCGCCGCCCTGCCGGACAGCACCCCCGCCGCCCTCGCGGCCGAGACCGTGCGTGCCGAGACCCGCCGTCTGCTCGACGCAGCGCTGTGGGAACAGCCGCAGCGGCAGGAGGCCGCCGCCCTCGCCGACCTGGCACGGCTGCTCCGCCAGGGGCGGCAGGCCTACGAGGCGGCGGAGATCCTGGCCTTACAGGACCGCGTGGTGCAGGTGCTGCCCGGCTGTGCCATGGCGGTGCTCGTCGCCGACCACCTGGTCCTGGCCCGGCCGGAGGCGGCCGCAGAGCCGCCGGCGCCGAAGGGACAGCCGACGGTGGGCACCACCGGAGGCGCCGCCGGGGCGGCCGACGAGCCCCCCGCTGCCGACACGACGGCCGACCCTGTCGAGCCGGTCGCCGAGCAGACGGACGCCCCGGCCGCGGCGCCGGCGGACCGCGCCTTCGAGGGGCGCCGGCCCCGCGCCGTCCACGCATCCGAAGCGCCCGTCGCGAAGCCGGAGGCTGACCCGGCCGGCACCGACCACACGCCGATCGCGCCGGCCGCCCATGAGCCGACGGCATCCGCCGTCTCTGAGACCATGCCCCTGCCTGCCGGACCCGCGCCGCACGACAGCGACGCCCTGTCGGCCGAGCCGGCCCCGCAGGAGCCCGTCCCCGCCCCCGCCGCCGACGAGGCGAACGCTGACGAGGCGGCCACGGAAAGCGTCCTGACGCAGCTGGTCGTGGAACGGCGCTTCGGACTGGCCCACCATGTGGCGGGCGCGGCCGGCCACCCCGAGCCGCAGGTCGTGGCGCTGCGCCTGGCCGGCGCCGCCGGGCTGCTGACGCCCGCTGACAGCCAGGGCGCCCGGCTGACCGCCGACCTGCTCCAGCAGTACGGCGGGTATGCCGGCCGGGACGCGGAGGGCAGCGAGCTCGTCCTCCTGCCCGCCCTGCTGCGCACGGCGCTGATCACCGGGGACCACATGGCAGGCGCCCAGCTGAAGGCCCTGGCGCCCCGGCTGCCGGAAAGGCTTGCGGAGGCCGCGACCGCCGTCGCCGACCGCGCCCTCAGCGGGGCCCTCATGACGGCCTCGCCGCTGGCGGTCAGCGCCGACGTCTCCGGAGCGGAGGCCCGGCTGCAGGAGCTGCTGGAGCAGTGCCGTACCCACCTTCTGCCGCCTCGGCTCCGCTTCGCACGGGCGACGGAGATCGCCAAGCGGTGGCTGGCCGACGACGGGCTCCTCGGATCCATGCTGGGCACGGTCGCCGCCGACGACCGCGACGGGGCGGCCCGGGTCCGCGAGCAGGCCGAGCGCCTGTCGAAGCTGCCCGACATCAACAACGAGATCGACCGTATGGACCGCAAACACCGTTCGCCCAGCGGCAAGCCCCTCCAGGGCTCCGGACGGCAGGACCTGGTGCACCTCGTGGAGCGGGTCGCCGCCCTGGCGAAGGAGTGGTGCCTGGTGGTCGACACCATCCGCCGGGGTGACCGCTCCGACGGCAACAGGGCCGTCAAGGAGATCTCCTCGCTGCGCCGGTCCCTGCTGGACGGCCGAGACGCGGCACTGGGCGAACTGCTGCAACTGGCCCAAAGCTCCGGTGCCGTCAACGGCGCGACCGCCTGGGCGGCCCACGCGTCGATGGAGGAGCTGTTCGATCTGCTGGCCGGCAAGACAGCGGCCGCACCTGCCGAGAACCCGGTGGACCCGGAACTCGTACTGGACGTGGAACTGCTCAAGGTGTGCGACCGCGTCGACGAACGCCCGCCGCTCGCCCGGCTGCTCACAGCGGTCGAACGGAGCTGGCAGGACGCCCTCGCCGAGCGGCTCGCCCACGACGCGTTCGCCGCGGCGCGGACGCTCGTCGAGCTGGCGGGGCGGGGGCTGCTGCCCGCACCGCAGCCCGGGGCGCTCCCCCTGCCCGCGGTGGCCGAGATCGACGCCCGGGCGGCGTCCCGACGCGCGGAGCTGCGTGAGAAGCACCGGGAACTCGTCGCCGAACTGCACCGCGCCCAGGCCGACGGCGCCGTCACCGACGACCAGGACCTGAGCCTCCAGGAGCTCCTCGCCGACGCCATCCGGCGGCTCGACGACTCCCACACCTACGACCTCGTGGCCGTACGGCGCTCCCTCGACACGGTACGGGACGCCCTGCCCGACTTCCGGAAGCAGGCCGCCGACCGGATCCGCGCCCGCCTTGACGCCCTGGACCCCAGCAAGGAGCTGCGCGCACAGGTCCTCAGGCACCTGGACACCGGGGGCCTGGCCACGGCAGCGGACCTCGTCTACTTCCTGGAGATCGGCGAGGAGGTCCCGGAGATCGATGCCGGCGAGTCCCACCTGACGGACTTCTTCCCGGCCGTGCCCGACGGCCTGCCCAAGGGCATCGACTGGACCCTCGTCGACCTCGTGCGGTCCGGCGGCACGCATGCGGACATCCCCGTCCTCGACTACAGCGCACTCTCCACCGACGAGGCGGCCCTGGCCGCGGATGCCCTTGAGGAGTGGCGGGCACTGGGCGCCACCGAGCCGAAGGACCGGCTGGAAGTGTCCGCCCGAAGGCAGCTGCTCCCGGCCCTGAAGCTCCTCGGCTACGACGCCAAGAGCGCCAAGCCGCTGGACGAAAGGTCGCACCGCCGACGCGAGTACCGTTTGTTCGAAGCGACCGAGGTGGAGATCAACGGACGGGCGAAGGCGCCCGCGTTCGGCTCGCAGATCCGCGAGCAGGGCGGCACCCTGCGCGTGCTGCTGGTCTGGGGCCGCCCGCCCGCAAAGGTCGTCATGAGCCTGGCGGAAAGCGACACGAGCGGAAAGAGCCTCCTCGTCGCCTACTTCGGCACCCTGAGCCGCGGGGCCCGTGTCGAACTCGCCGCCGGCTCCAGCCGGCTGCAGCCGATGATGGTCGTGGACGACGCCGCCCTGGCCTACCTCGCGGCGCGCGGCAACCGCCAGGTCAGCACCGCCACCCAGACCCTGCTGCCGTTCTCCGGCGTCAACCCCTACATCAGGGAGAAGCGCGGCCGGATCGGCGGCGAGATGTTCTACGGCCGCGACGCCGAACGCAAGAGCGTCCTCGACCCGCTGGGCACGCAGGTCATCTTCGGCGGCCGCGGGCTCGGCAAGTCCGCCCTCCTCAGCGATGCGGGGGAGCGCTTCGAAGGGCAGCGCCCCGGCTACCAGCTGGCGGTGTACGTGAACCTCGACCAGGAGAACATCGGCAAGGGCAGCTCACTGGGGCTCGGGGCGCTGTGGAGCGTCCTCGACCGGGAGCTCAGGAAGGCCGAGGTCTTGGGTGGGCAGCAGGGACGCAAGTCCGTCAAGGACATCTCCGAACGGGTGCGCGCCGGAATCGGCGCCTGGCTCGACGGGGACTCCCGCCGCCGTCTGCTGATCCTGCTCGACGAGTGCGACCAGTTCTTCGAGGCCGACGCCCCCCGCTTCGACCAGACCAAGAAGCTCAAGGGCCTCGGAACCGACACCAAGGACCGCGCCAAGGTCGTCTTCGCCGGCCTGCACTCCGTGCAGCGCTTCACGAAGCTCGCCAGCAACGGGCCGTTCAGCCATCTCGCCCAGACTCCGAAGGTGATCGGCCCGCTCGCGCCCCAGTCCGCCGCCGAACTGCTGGTCGACCCGATGCGGGCGCTCGGCTTCGAGTTCCAGGACATGGACCTCGTCAACCGCGTGCTCGGCTACTGCTCCTACCAGCCGTTCCTGCTCCAGATGTTCGGCCACCGGCTGGTGGAGGTCATGCACCGCAAGCGGATGCGACGCGGAGCCGAAGGACCTCCGTACGCGGTTGAGATCGGCGACATCGAGGTCGTGGAGTCGGACACCGGGCTGCGGGACAGCATCTCGGCGGCGTTCAAGGACACCCTGAGCCTCGACCACCGCTACGACGTGATCGCCAACGTCCTGGCTTACCACGCGCGCCACCGGGGCCTGGAGGTACGGTTGAGCGACGCCGAGCTGCGCGAGGAGTGCGAGACCTTCTGGCGCAAGGGCTTCGAGCAGCTCGACACCGAGGGCTTCCGCGCCTACCTCTCCGAAATGGTGGGCCTCGGCGTCCTCGCGCCCAACCACGACGGCCAGGGCTGGCACCTGCGCGGCCCGAACGCCCTCCGCATGATCGGCACCTCCCATGAGGTGGACGCCCGTCTGCTCAGGGCCGAGCAGGATTGCGAGCTGCAGGAGAGCATCGTCCAGGAGGGCCGCCCCGAGCTGCCCGACGGCCGACCGGCGCCGCTCACCATCATCCAGCTCGACGACCTGCTGGGGGAGCGGTCGAATCAGACGAGGGTCGTGCTCGGCACCGCCGCGACCGGAGTCGCGGACGTCGGTGACACCCTCCGTGCGATCGCCGGACGCATCGCCGACTGGACCCTGCCGGCCGTCGGCAAGCCCAGTGTCTACAAGCAGGAGCTGACGGGCGGCCGCCCCCGGGAGCGGCGGGTCGTCATCAGCGACTTCGCCCGCTACCCGGACGCCCGCCCAGAGGCCCCCCGGCAGGCCGTCGACCAGGCCGAGACGATGCTGCCCACCACACCCGGCGTGACGCGCGCCGTGGTCATCGTGACCGACCCCAACCAGCTCGGACTGTGGCGCCCCCTGCTGACCGGCACCGAACCCACCTCGGCCGCCCCCGTCGTGCTGCGCCGGCACGACCGCCGAAGCCTGCGCGGGTGGGCCCAGCGCGTGGAGGAGTTCCACACGGAGGACCGCCTGGACCGACTCCACGAACTCACCGGAGGCTGGCCGATCCTGGTCGACAGGGCGCACCGTCTCCACGGCGAACTCGGCGACCCGGACGCAGCCCTGCACCGCCTGGCCGGCCTGCGCCGGGACCGGGCCGCCGCCCGGGCCTTCGCCGAGGCGGCCGGGGTGTTCGCGGACCCATTGCTCGCGACTGGCTACCGGGCCCTCGCAGAGGAATTCAAGGAGACCTCGTTCGACCTGGAGAGCGCGGTGACCGCCGTGGCGTTCCGGATCGAGGACGAGGACGAGGCCCGCTGGATCGTCACCTGCCTCGATGCCCTCCAGGTCCTTGACCGGGAGGAGAACCACCTGCTGCGCCTGGAGCCGCTGCTCCGGGAGTGCGTGGCGCTGCTGGACTGACACCGGTTCACGGCCTCGCCCCCACCGGCCGCTCGGCGGGGGCGAGGCCGAGCTCTGCCCGGACGCGCCCTGATGATTCGCCGTACCCGCGGATGCCGCTCACGGGAGGCAGCTGCAGGGGCGTTCAGGTCTGGGCGATGCGAAGGGAAGCGCAGCCTCGGGACCGATCCCGGTGCCCGGCCGGCCGCGGCCCTGCCGAGCCGTCGCCGGCCGTTCATGGCGGCCTCGCCTCCCGGCGGGGCCGGGGCCGGGGTGTGCCCGTCGGCGGCGGGCTGGCGAACCGGGTGATCACGGGCCCGGCCACGGCGAGCAGCAGCACGTATGCGGCCACCAGGGCGCTGAGCCGGTCCTGGCGCATCCCCAGGAGGCCGACGATGACGAGGGAGAACTCGCCGCGGGCGATGAGCGCGGTGCCGGCCCGCAGCCGTCCCCTGGATCCGGCTCCGTCGCGCCGGGCGGCGTACCAGCCGGAGGCCACCTTGGTCAGGGCGGTCACCAGCGCCAGGAGCAGGGCGGCCGGCAGGACCGGCAGCAGGGAGCCGGGGTGTACGGACAGGCCGATCGCGAGGAAGAACACGGCGGCGAACAGGTCGCGCAGCGGGCTGAGGACCTCCCGCGCCCGCTCGGCGGTCCGGCCGGTCAGGGAGAGTCCGACGAGGAAGGCCCCGACGGCGGCGGACACGTGGACGGCTTCGGCGAGGGCCGCGACGATGAGCGTGACGCCGAGGACGCGCAGGAGGAGCTGCTCTGCGTCGGGATGTCCCAGGAGCCGTCCCAGGTGGTGTCCCCACCAGTACGAGACGGTGAATGCGGCGAGCACCGCTGCGAGGGCGAGCAGCACTCCCAGCAGCGCCTGCCGCCAGGTGCCCCCGGCTGCGAGGACGGCGAGGAGCGGCAGGTACGCGGCCATCGCGAAGTCCTCCAGCACCAGCACCGACAGCACGGCCGGGGTCTCCCGGTTGCCCATGCGCCGCAGGTCGGTGAGGAGGCGGGCGATGATGCCGGAGGAGGAGATGTAGGTGACGCCGGCGAGCCCGAGGATGCCGGCGGCGTCCAGTCCGAGCAGCCATCCCGCCACCGCGCCGGGCGCCGCGTTCAGCACGAGGTCGACCAGCGCGGAGGGCAGGTGGCGGTGCAGGCTCACGGTGAACTCGGGGACGGTGAACTCGACCCCGAGGACCAGGAGCAGCAGCACGACTCCGATGCCCGCCCCCGCCTGTACGAACGCACCGGCTGCGGGGACGGGCGCGATGCCGCCTTCGCCCAGGGCGAGTCCGGCGAGGAGGTACAGCGGGACGGGGGACAGCGCGTAGCGCCGCGCCAGGGCCCCGAGCAGGCTCAGCGCGGTCAGGATGATCCCCAGTTCCAGCAGCAGGGCGATGGAGATCTTCATCCGCTCAGCCCTGGACGATCTGCTTCACCGCGTTGATTCCGTCGTGGGTTCCGATCACCACCAGGACGTCCCCGGCGCGCAGGACGTGCGCCGGCCCGGGCGAGGGGACGACCTCCTCACCGCGGACGACCGCCACGATCGACGCGCCGGTCCGCGTACGCGCCCTCGTCTCTCCCAGCGGGCGGCCGCTGAACGGCGACCCGGCGCGGACCTCGATCTGTCCGGCGATGAGCCCGGGCACCTCCTTGGTCAGGTCGGCGAACCGCTCCGCGATGCGCGGGGCGCCCAGGATCTCGGCGAGGGTGTCGGCCTCCTCCTCGGTCAGCCGGAGCACCGCCCGTGCTTCGTCGGGGTCGGCACCCCCGTAGACCACGAGTTCGAAGTCGCCCGAGCGGCGGGCCACCACGCCGATCCGGTCGCCGTCGCTGTTGGCGAACTCGTAGCGCAGCCCGACCCCGGGCAGCAGCACTTCGTTGACGTCCATGCCCCTCACCCCGTCCGTCGGCGATGTCCAGGTATTCGGCAGGTGGCGGCGGGCACTGGAGGGCCGGCGTCCGCCGTACGCCCGGACGGGCCCGCGCGGGCGGCTGCCGGGCAGCCCGCGGACCGGGGTGAACGGCGGTGCCCTGCGGCGGCCGGTCGTTGCTCACACGGGCGTGCCGGCTGCCGCCGGGACCACCGCGATGGGGGAGTGGGCGTGGTGGAGCACGGCCTGGCTCACCGAGCCCAGCAGCAGTCCGGTGAATCCGCCGCGCCCTCGGGCGCCGACGACGAGCAGCTGGGCCGTGCGGCTGGCTTCGATCAGCGCCTCGCGGCTGCCCTGCCGCACCGTCCGGCGTTCGACGCGCACGTCCGGGTGCCGTTCCTGCATGCCGGCGAGGGCTGCGGACAGGACGGTCGCCTCGCGTTGGGCGAGCGCGCCGGGTACGCCGGCGTACGGCAGGGCCGGGTCGACGGGAGGGGGCATCTGGGTGTTCCAGGAGGTGAAGGCGTGCAGGGCGAGCAGGTCGGCTCCGCGTAGCGCCGCTTCGGCGAAGGCGAACTCGATCGCCCGTTCCCCGGCCGGTGATCCGTCAACGCCGAGGACGATGGGCCCCGCGGTGTCGCCGGCGGCCCTCACCACGAGGGTGGGGCAGTGGCCGCGGGCGGCCAGGTGCACCGCGGTCGAGCCCACGAGCAGGCCGACGAGGCCGCCCATGTCCCGGGAGCCGATCACCGTCAGCTGCGCGGTGCGGGACTGGGCCTGGAGCACCGTCAGCGGTTCGCCGGTGACGATCGCGGAGGTGACCTCGACGTCGGGGGCCACCGTCCTGGCGTGCTCCTCGGCCTCGGCCACCAGGTGCCGGGCCATGTTGCGCAGGCCTCCCTCCGGAGGGCCCAGCGGCGACGGTCCCAGGGGTACGTGCATCGCCGGCCAGATGAAGGCGTGGACCAGGTGCAGCTGCGCGCCGCGCCACCGGGCTTCCCGCGTCCCGGCCTCGACGGCGGCGAGGCTTGAGGCGGAGCCGTCGATGCCGACCACGACCCGGGCGGTCACCGCGGGCTCCCCGGGTGGGCGGAGCAGGGGACGTGCGCCTTCGGCGGGGCCGGTGGGACGGGGGCCGGCCGGGCCGCCCGGGTCGTTGTCATGACGGCTCCTGGGTGTGCGGGTTGCCGGTGCCGGTGCCGGTGCCGGTGCCGGTGCCGGTGGCGGTGGGCTGCGGGTCGGGGTCGGTGGGCGGCCGGCCCCGGGTGGCGATCAGGGACCAGGCGATGGAGACGGTGATGGTCACGGCGATGACACCGAGGGTGAGGGGGATGGGGAGCTTGCCGACGGGGGTCTCGGAGAGGATGAGCTTGACGCCGGCGAAGCCGAGGAGGACCGCGAGGCCGTAGTGGAGGTAGGCGAAGCGGCGCAGGAGCCCGGCGAGGCAGAAGTACAGGCTGCGGAGTCCGAGGACGGCGAAGGCGTTGGCGGTCCACACCAGGAAGGTGTTGGTGGTGATCGCCAGGACGGCGGCGACGGAGTCGACCGCGAAGATGAGGTCGGTGGCCTCCACGGCGACCAGGACCACGAACAGCAGGGTCGCGACGCGTTTGCCGCTCTTGCGGATGAAGAACCTGTCGCCGTGGAACCGCGGGTCGGTGGGGATGAGCTTCCTGACGAGGCGGACGACGGGGTTGCGGTCGGGGTGGACTTCCTCGTCCTTGGAGACGGCCATCTTCCAGCCGGTCCAGATCAGGAACGCACCGAAGAGGTAGGCCGTCCAGAAGAACATCTCCAGGAGTTCGGCGCCGACGAAGATGAACACCAGCCGGGCGGCGAGGGCCCCGAGGACGCCCCAGAAGAGGACCTTGTGCTGGTAGGCGTCGGGGACGGCGAAGAAGGAGAAGACCAGCGCGAAGACGAAGACGTTGTCGATCGACAGGGCCTTCTCGATCAGGTAGCCGGCGTAGTAGGTGGAGGACACCTCCCCGCCCTGCCAGGCCCAGAGGATGAGGCCGAAGCCGAGGCCGATGGCGATCCAGACGCCGCTCCAGACCGCCGCCTCCTTGAAGCCGATGACGTGGTTGTCGCGGTGGGCGACGAGGTCGACGGCGAGCATCACCAGGATGCCGGCGGTGACCGCCGCCCACACCCACAGCGGGACGGCGAACGACAGGTCGTTCATCGCGGGACGTCTCCTCTCCGGGCGCGCAGCGGGTCGCCGGCGGGGTGCGCAGGAGGCGGCGGCGTCCGCAGGGGGTTCCACAGGGCCGGGGCGACGGCGTGGACGCGGGGGCCGCCGCGCAGGGCCGCGGCTTCGATCAGGGTGAAGGCGTCGAGCCCGTGCGGGCCGCGGCGGGCCGCGACCAGGTCCCGGGCCCGGTGTCGGGCGGCGAGCGCGAGGAGTCCGGTCGCCGCCGCCAGGCGCGGGGCGGTTGCGGCGGGGAGGAGGAAGGCCTCGGGGATGTAGCCGAGGCGGAGGGGGCCGACCTTCGGCATGACCCGGGCGAGCACCGCCCGCACCGGCGCGGCGGCCGGTCCGAGGCCGGAGCGGCCGGTGTGCGGGGGCATCACGGCGATCAGCAGCAGGGGCGCACGGCGGGCCAGCGCGATCCGGGCGGCTGCTTCAGCCACCGCCACGTCGTCCATGCGGTCGGTGAGGACTCCGGCGACGGGCGGGGCCAGGCCGGCCCGCGCAAGACGCGGAACGCCGTGGTGGGCGGGGTGGTGGAGGTGTCGGGTCATGGTTGCGGCCCGCCTTCCTGAACGGGAGGAATCCCCTCCAGCGTCACTCCGCCAACGACATGCGTCAACCGTTACGCGAAAACTTTTTCGTCAATAAGGGTTCGCATGAAGGGATGGATATGCGAAGCCGAGTTCGTATGATGGAGTCCATGAAGAGCTCATCGGCGCGCGGCGACCAGTGGACGTTCCTGACCAACCACGCCCGGGTGCTCCTGTGGCTGGCCCGCGACCCCGAGGTGCGGCTGCGCGACGTCGCCGCCGGGATCGGCATCACCGAACGGTCGGTCCAGATCATCGTCGCCGACCTGGAAGCCGCCGGCTACCTCACGCGCACCCGGGTGGGACGCCGCAACCGCTACACCATCGATCCCAGCGTCTCCCTGCGCCACCCGCTGGAGGCCGACCACCCCGTCGGTGACCTCCTCGCCGCCTTCCTCCACCGCGAGGACACCCCCGACGGCGAGGGTGCCGCGCCGGAGGCGGCCGCGCCGGAGTCCGCCGCGAGGTCGTGACGGGGCGGCAGCTGCACACCCGAACATATGAAAACGAGACAACCTGCCGTTCGTCCCGAACGCGCGTAGACCTCTCCGCCCCTTCGGAGCCGGAAGGCTGGCCTCCCGTGTCGTCGAGTCGGTCAAATGGCTGAATGTTGAACTATTGGCCGACAAGCGCACTACGGTTGCGGAGGTTGCTGTTCCACCGAGAGGAAACCCCTCATGAGCACTGCCGAAGCGCCGAGAACCGCCTGCATCCTCACCGGCTACCGCCCCGAGGACGGCTTCCTGGCCGCCGAACTGAACCCGCCCCCCGCCGAGTACGTCTGGCACGACAGGGACGCCGAGCAGCAGGAGCAGCGGTACGGCCCGGGGGTGGGATACCAGCAGTGGCTCGCCGTCGACGCGCGCACCGGCGCGGTCTGGTTCGGCGACGTCGACTGGCGGGCTCCGCGCGAGGACGTGGAGGACCGGCTGCCCGGCGTCCCGCGCAAGGCGCTCGGCGACGGCATGCTGCCGGCCCCCGGCGTGCTGGTGCAGCTCCTGAGCCACATGACGCACGACGAGCAACACGGCTGCTCCTGGCGCTTCTTCACCGCCGCGGAACTCCACGAGCTCGCGCTCGGCGTACTGCCGGCCGTTCAGCGGCTCGTCGACTCGATCCACCGGACGGGGCCGGAGGGTGATCCGGAGTGGTCCGCCGAAGCGGCCACCGCCTGGGACGACATCGAGCGGGTCGCCACCCACACCTTCCGCGCTTCCGAGGACGTGGTGTGGCCCAGGCTCCGCATGTCCCCGGTCCCCGCCTGGCGGGTCGAGGTCGGCGCCCTGCTTGACAGCAACCCCGACCTGTGCGACCCCGCCTGGGAGGCGGCCACCGACGCGGAGCTCGACGCCTACGCGGACTACCGGCCCGAATCGGGCTACGGCGGCGTTCCGGGGCGCGTCTGCCGCGCGGCCGACCGGCAGATCGAGGACGGCTTCACCTTCTACGGCCACCGCGCCGCCCTGTACGCCCACCGCGCCCGCGCCTGTGGCGACCGTACTCCGACGGACGCCCGCACCTGGCTGGAGGCGACGGAGGCCGGCAGGAGCGCCTGGGAGGCGGCGAAACCCCTCGGGGCCACCCTCGCCGACGTGCCGGACTGCGTCCTGTCGCTTCTGGCCGAGGAGTTCCAGGGCGCCGCGCAGGAGGAGGGGCTGGCCCTGATGGGTTTGTCCGCCTACCTGTGGCGGCTGCGCGCCGAGGAGCGGGCTGCCGTCGACCGGCAACTCGTCCGCGAGGGCGAGGAGGTCGAACGCATCGAGCACATGCTGCGGGAGTGCCGCGCCGCGCGGAACCGCACCGTGACGCGGGTCCTGGCGTGGTCAGACGGGCGCAGCGACGAGGAGATAGCGCGCCTGGCCTCCACGTCCGCGGACCTCGTCGGCGACTGGCGGGCCCGCCTGGGCGAGGAGTCCCCCCTGGACGCAGAGGCCTGATCCCGCAGCACCGGCAAGCGGAACGGGTTCCGGCGGACCCTTGACAGCCCGGCTCGGCAGCCCGCAAGATCAGCCCGTGAACCTGTCAGACAGCCAGACAGGTGGGGAGAGGCCGCGGCGCGTGAGCGCGATGGAAGCGGTCTTCGGCCACCTGCGCAACGCCATCGAGCGCGGCGAGTACGCGGTGGGCGACAAGCTCCCCTCGGAAGCCGAACTGTGCCGCACCCTCGAAGTCAGCCGGCCCGTTCTGCGGGAAGCGCTCCGCGCCCTGCAGGCCATGGGTCTGACCGTGTCGAAGACCGGCAAGGGGACCTTCGTCGTGGCGAACACGGTCGAGGACCCGACCTTCGGCGACTACGCCGCCAGCGACCTGCTCGAAGTGCGCCGGCACGTCGAGATCCCGGTCGCCGGGTACGCCGCGCTGCGCCGCACCCCGGAGGACCTGGACCACCTGGCCCACCTGCTCGACCGGATGGAGCAGGAGACCGACACCACGGCCTGGGTGGCCCTCGACACCGTCTTCCACCTGGCGGTCGCCGAGGCCTCCCGGAACCCGGTCTTCCGCCGGGTCATCGAGGAGATCCGCGACGCACTGGCACGCCAGTCGACCTTCCTCAACGAGCTGGGCGGCCGCCGCGAGCAGTCCAACCGCGAGCACCGGGCGATCTTCGAGGCGCTGATCGACGGCTGCGAACCGGACGCGGTCGAGGCCATGTCCCACCACCTCCACCGGGTCGAGACGACCCTCACCGACATCGTGCACCCCAAGCGCACCAACAGCCCCAGAGAAGGGGGACCCGAGGCGTGAGCGAGCAGTTCCTCAAAGACGAGAAGCGCCCGTCCACCCGTCACGTCGACGCCGGGGACACCGGCTACAGCAAGTCCTTGCAGCCCCGGCACGTCAACATGATCGCCATCGGCGGCGCGATAGGCACCGGGCTCTTCCTCGGCGCGGGGGGCCGGCTCGCCGAAGCCGGGCCCTCGCTGTTCATCGCCTACGCCGTCTGCGGCGTCTTCGCCTTCCTCGTCGTCCGCGCGCTCGGCGAACTCGTCCTGTACCGGCCGTCCTCCGGCGCCTTCGTCTCCTACGCCCGCGAGTTCCTCGGCGAGAAGGGGGCCTACACCGCCGGCTGGATGTACTTCCTCAACTGGGCCACCACCGGAATCGCCGACATCACGGCCGTAGCCGTGTACACGCACTACTGGGGCATGTTCTCCGACGTCCCGCAGTGGGCGATCGCCCTCATCGCGCTGACCGTGGTCCTCTCCGTGAACCTCATCTCCGTGAAGATCTTCGGGGAGCTGGAGTTCTGGTTCGCGATCGTCAAGGTCGGCGCCCTGGCCCTCTTCATGGCCCTCGGCATCTTCCTCCTGGCCACCCGCCACCCCGTCGACGGCGTCGTCCCCGGCCCCTCCCTGATCACCGACAACGGCGGGATCTTTCCCAACGGCCTGCTGCCCATGCTGCTGATCGTCCAGGGCGTCGTCTTCGCCTACGCCTCCGTCGAACTGGTCGGCGTCACGGCAGGCGAGACCGAGAACCCCGAGAAGATCATGCCCAAGGCGATCAACTCGATCATGTGGCGCGTGGGCCTCTTCTACGTCGGCTCGGTCGTCCTGCTGTCGATGCTGATGCCGTGGAACGGCTACAGCGCCGACCAGAGCCCGTTCGTGACCGTGCTCTCCCGCATCGGCGTGCCGGCCGCCGGCGGCGTGATGAACCTGGTCGTCCTCACCGCGGCGATGTCCTCGCTCAACTCCGGCCTCTACTCCACCGGCCGCATCCTGCGCTCGATGGCCGCCAACGGCTCCGCCCCCCGCTTCACCGCCCGCATGAGCCGCACCCAGGTGCCCTACGGCGGCATCCTGCTCACCAGCGGCGTGTGCGTCCTCGGCGTCGGCCTCAACTTCGTCGTGCCCGACGACGCGTTCGAGATCGTCCTCAACCTCGCCGCCCTCGGCATCCTCTCCACCTGGGGCATGATCATGATCTGCCACCTGCTCTTCTGGCGGAAGACCCGTGCCGGCGAACTCACCCGCCCCGACTACCGCCTCCCCGGCTCCCCGTGGACCCAGCTCATCACCCTGGCCTTCCTCGCCTCCGTGCTGGTCCTCATGTACGCCGACGGCGGTGCGGGACGCACGACCGTGCTGTGCGTGCCCCTGATCGCCGGAGCGCTGGTCGCCGGCTGGTACGCGATCCGCGGCCGCCTCTCCCGCGCCGCCGCCGTCAAGAGCAGCCGCTGACCGGACGGCGCCCCTGCACGATCCGCGGCCGCCGGCACGCCGCCGCCGAAGCCTCCGCACACCCCCCACCCCCGGCCGAACCCGCACCCGTCGAAGGAGCCACAGATGCGCAGCGCCACCCCCGCTGACGCGCCCGCCATACGGGAGCCCCTGCACGAACCCGTCGCCCACGTCACCCGGGGCGGCCTGATCGAAGGCGTGCACTACGGCTCCCTCGTCGTCCTCGGCCGCTGCGGCGAGGTCCGCTTCGCCCTCGGCGACACCGAGGCGGCCTGCTACCCCCGCTCGGCCCTCAAGCCCGTCCAGGCCGCCGCCATGGTGCGGGCCGGCCTGCCCCTCGACGGCGCCCTGCTCTCCCTCGCCATGGGCAGCCACTCCGGCGAGGAACGCCACCTCGCCGGGGTCCGGCGGATCCTCACCCTGGCCGGCGCCACCGAGGAGGACCTGGGCAACGTCCCGGACCTGCCCTACGACCCGGCCGTCCGCGACACCTGGACGCGGCAGGGGCGCCCGCCCTCCCGGCTCGCCCAGAACTGCTCAGGCAAGCACGCCGCCATGCTGTACACCTGCAGACTGGCCGGCTGGCCCCTGGAGACCTACCTCGACCCCGCCCACCCGCTCCAGAGGGCCATCGCCGGTACCGTCGAGGACCTCACCGGGCAGCGCACCGCCCATGTCACCGTCGACGGCTGCGGCTCCCCGCTGTTCGCGGTCTCCCTGCACGGCCTGGCCCGCGCCGCCGCCCGCATCGCCACCGCGGCGCCGGGCACGGCCGAGCACCGGGTCGCCGACGCCCTGCGCGGCCACCCGGAGATGGCCTCCGGCGCCGGGCGGGACGTCGCCGAGCTGATGCGCACCGTACCCGGGCTGATCGCCAAGGACGGCTTCGAGGGCGTCCAGGTCGCCGCCCTCCCCGACGGCCGGGCCGTGGCCGTCAAGATCGCCGACGGAGCGAACCGCGCACGCATCCCCGTGACGGCCGCGGCCCTGGCCCTGGCCGGGGCCGACCCGCGGCTGCTCACCCGGTTCACGGAGCAGCCCGTCACCGGCGGCGGCCGCCCGCTCGGCGCCGTACAGCCCGTCCCGGCACTGGCCCCGGCGGCCGCCCCCGCCCCCGCCCGACCGCACTCCCTGCCGTAACCCGGCCCACCCCCTCAGGAACAGGACCCGCACACCCATGCCCGCCGCCACCCGAAGCGAACACGACCTGCTCGGAGACCGCGACGTCCCCGCAGACGCCTACTGGGGCGTCCACACCCTGCGCGCCACCGAGAACTTCCCCATCACCGGCACCCCCATATCCGCGAACCCCCACCTCATCGACGCGCTCGCCGCCGTCAAGGAGGCCGCCGCCCTCGCCAACGAGGAACTCGGCCTGCTGGCGCCCGCGAAGGCCGCCGCGATCACCGCCGCCTGCCGGGAGATCCGCAGCGGGAAGCTGCACGACCAGTTCGTCGTCGACGTCATCCAGGGCGGCGCCGGCACCTCGACCAACATGAACGCCAACGAGGTCGTCGCCAACCGGGCGCTCGAACTCCTCGGCCACCCCAAGGGCGCATACCGGCACCTGCACCCCAACGAGGACGTCAACCTCGGCCAGTCCACCAACGACGTCTACCCGACCGCCGTCCGCATCGCCACCGCCTCCGCGGTGCACGGCCTCCTCGAAGCCATGGCCGTCCTCCAGGAGGCCTTCGCCCGCAAGGCCGTCGAGTTCCGCGACATCCTGAAGATGGGCCGCACCCAGCTCCAGGACGCCGTGCCGATGACGCTCGGGCAGGAGTTCTCCGCGTTCGCCGTCATGCTCGACGAGGACCGCAGCCGCCTCGCGGAAGCCGTGGAGCTGATCCACGAGATCAACCTCGGCGCCACCGCGATCGGCACCGGCCTCAACGCCCCCGCCGGCTACGCCGAGACGGCCCGCCGCCACCTCGCCGACATCACCGGCCTGCCCCTGGTCACCGCGGCCAACCTGGTCGAAGCCACACAGGACTGCGGCGCGTTCGTCCAGATGTCGGGCGTACTCAAGCGCATCGCCGTCAAGCTCTCCAAGACGTGCAACGACCTGCGCCTGCTCTCCTCGGGCCCGCGCGCCGGCCTCGGCGAGATCAACCTGCCGCCGGTCCAGGCCGGCTCCAGCATCATGCCCGGCAAGGTCAACCCGGTGATCCCCGAGGTCGTCAACCAGGTCGCCTTCGAGGTGATCGGCAACGACGTCGCCATCACCATGGCCGCGGAGGCGGGCCAGCTCCAGCTCAACGCCTTCGAACCGATCATCCTGCACTCGCTCTCCGAGTCCGTCGCGCACCTCCGCGCGGCCTGCCTCACCCTCGCGGAGCGCTGCGTGGACGGCATCACCGCCAACACCGAGGTGCTGCGCGCGACCGTCGAGAACTCGATCGGCCTGGTCACCGCCCTCAACCCGCACATCGGGTACACCGCCGCCACCGGCATCGCCAAGGAGGCCCTCGCCACCGGCCGCGGCGTCGCCGAACTCGTCCTGGAGCAGGGCCTGCTCCCGCCCGAGCGGCTCGCCGCCCTCCTGCGCCCCGAGGCGATCGCGGGACAGCGCGCGGACTCGGCCTGACACCACGGCCGGCTACCGCCGGACCCGCGGTGGCGGCGCGGTGGCAGAGGGCTTCGACCACCCCAGGCAGGTGTCGTCCTCCAACCGGTCCCCGGCGTACCGGGCGACCACCGCGTCGAGGGTCCGGCGGGCGTCGCCGCCCGCGCACTCCGCGAGGTGCTCCCGCAAGGAGCCGATGCCCGCCTCGATGTCCTCACCGCGCCGCTCGACCAGCCCGTCGGTGCAGAGCAGCAGGCGGTCGCCCGGCTCCAGCGGCACGTCGGCCGTCGCGGACGCCTCGCCCGGCAGCAGCCCCGGCAGCGGCCCCCGGTGCCGGGTGTCCAGCAGGGCGGACCGGGGCCGGGCGGTGAGCCGCGGAGGCCGTCCGAGCCTTCGTGCGCCGGGCGCTCCGACGCGACGCTGCCGGGATTGACACACCCAACTCCCGTACCTGTACGGTCTCTTGTCCATTCGATAGTGCGCGCTGTCCGGTCAGGAGAGTGCGGCTGAACACGGGGGGTCGTCCGTTGGTTTCCAAGATTCGTGTCGTGCTGGGCATGCTCGTGCTCGGAGCGCTGGCCGCCGGCGCCATCGCCCTGCTCGTGGCCGTGGAAGCCGCTGCCGTCTGGTTCAAGATCGTCCCGCTGGGCATCCTCAGCGTCGGCGCGGTGGCCGCCCACTCACTCGGATGGTTCAACAAGAAGACCGGTGCCTGACCTGGCGCTCTGACACTGCTCAAGGGGCCCCCGAGGAACTGCCTCCTGCCACGGGCGGCACAAGGCGGCTCGTCTCAGCCGACGGCCCAGCCGACCGGCAGCCGCCGGGGCGGGACGGCGGCATCCGGTTCACCGGCTGCTGCGGTCCCGCGCCCGCAGCAGCGCCGGGCCCGACCTCGCTCGAGCACGCTCGCGTACGAGGAACCTCCCCCGGCGTGGCGGACGTCCGCGCGGGCCAGGCGCCGGCCCTGTCCGACCGGCCGGTCAGTCGTCCCCGCCGCCGAGGAGGCCGGAGGTCTCGTAGCGCAGCGCCTCCGGTACGGCGGCGTCGACGGCGGCGACGGCGGGCCCGATCTTCGCCCACAGCTCCGGCACCACCGGGACGAGACAGCCGCGGGAGCCGAACACCACGCGGCCCGCGCCCCGCATCTCGACGCCCACCACCTCGTCGAAAGGCACATGGTGCACATCATGGTCGGCGTCGTGGCACCACAGTCCCGAAGGCCCCACGCCCAGCCGCGCCGCACGGGCGGCGGAAGAGACGGTCCGCTTCAGCAGCGACGGCTTGAAAACCCGCACGTCGGGCGGGAGCACCCCCGTCGTGGAGCAGCGCTCCAAGGCGAGGGGGGCGCCGTCGAGCCGCTGCAACCGCACCTCCACATCGCAGGGGACGACGAGCAGGGCGGTGGCGAGCGCAGCGGTGAACGCCTGACGCGCCCGTTCCGGAGTGACCTCCGCGAGGGCGTCCAGCCGGGTCTGCGCGTCCTGGTAGTCGAGGCCGAGCAGCAGGCACGCGGCCGCTTCGCCGAGTTCCGACGGCGTCGACCGCGGGTCGAGCCAGGCCTCGCGGAAACCGGCCAGCTCCTCAGCGAGTTCCTCCTCGGTGACTCCGGTGCTCGCCATCCGCAGGGCCTCCTGCCACAGCAGCTCGGCCACGCGCTCTTCCTGGCCTTCCCGGGCATCCAGACACAGGGTGTACTCGCCGTGCCCGGCGCCGGTGGCGATACGGCCGCCGCCCACCTCGTACGACAAGCCCTCCTGGTGCCGTGCCCGCTGCCGGAGCCGTTCCTGCAGCACGGCATGGGCGAGGACCAGCGCCGGGTCGTCGAGGTCGCCGTGGAGGGCCAGACCGGGGCCGGGTACTTCGGCCCGGAACCAGCCCGGCCCCGCCTTCACCACCGGCTGCGGCTTGCCGCGCTCGGGCCGCGGGCCGCCGGGCAGCGGCAGGCGCAGCCCCTCCGGCGGCGGGCCGGTCAGCACCAGGACGGCGTTGCCCGCATGGAAGTAGCGGGCGGCGACGTCACGGACGGCCTCGGCGGGGATCCGGTCGGGCCCCGGCCCGTCCCAGGAAGCCAGTCCGGCGCCGACCGTGCCGTACCGGAACGACAGCAGTTCCGCGCTGGTCGGATCGGCAACCCCGGCGCCCTCGGCAGCCAGCACACCGGCCTCGCGCTCCATCCGCTCCAGAGGCAGCGCGGACAGTGCCTCGCACACCCGGGCCAGGAACTCCGTCACCTGCACGGCACTCCCCGACACGGTGAAATCCGTGAGGGCGAGCGAGACCGACGCGTTGTGCTCGTGGTGGAGCCGGGGCAGCGTACTCATCGCCAGGTGCTCGACGAGATGCGTCACGCCCAGGTGCCTGAACGTCTCGTCGTTCACCCCACACCCGAATATGAGGGCGGCCTCAAGAGGTCCGGGAGCCTCCGCCCACAGAACGGGCACGTCATCGATCACGTCACGCTGCATGGCCGGATCATACGTTCGACCCCCACAGCGCCCGCCGCCCCCCGCCTCTTCCGCCTCCACCCCTGAACAGACACCTTGACCTGCGCAGAATCCGTCGCGGCCACCGCGGCCGCCAACCCCCACCTGCCGACCACAGCCATGCACCAGCTACTCGCCCTCGCAGGCCTGTGATGCGCGCGCCCACCATGTCTGGCTGAATCGCCGAGCGTCCGTCTCGGCGGGCGGTCCTGCCAGAGTCCAAAGGACGTCGCCGGCCAGCCCCCGCGCCAACCGATGAAACGGGCTCTACGGCTCGGAGCAGCGGCCGGCAGGAGCGGGCAGCCGGTGCCTTGCCACAGCCACCCGGCCATCTGGTGCTGTTTACGGCCGGCGATCGGGAGCAAGAGAGCGGTCACGACCAATCCGGTACAGCAACGAGGAGGTCCCCGATGTCGGGCACGGAGAAGAGCAAGGCGCACGCCGAGCAGGCCAAGGGCAAGGTCAAGGAGACCGTCGGCCGGGCCGTCGGCAACGAGCGGATGACCGCAGAGGGTCAGGCTGATCAGGCCAAGGGCCACGCCCGCCACGCCAAGGAAGACGTGAAGGACACCTTCCGCCGCTGACTGCTGTCCCGCGCCTGGGCCCCGACCTCCTCCCCCTGGGTCGGGGCCCAGGCGCGTCCTCCGCGGCGTCCACGTGAGGGGAAGGTGACGACGAAGAAGCCGGATACCGCGGCTGCGGTGCCGAGCACGAGCAGCAGGTGCAATCTGCCAGTGCCCGCCGGGCACGCTCGGTTCCGGGGCTGGCCGGCTGACCCCGCGCCTGCGCGGGAGCGAGCCGTCCCCGCCCCCGCGCCTCGGGGCGCGCCTGACCGCCGGCAAGCCGGATCCTGAGCGGGACGTTCACAAGCTCACGGTCAGCAGGACTGCGACGGCCTGCGGCAGCGGCGCCACGAGTCCTGCCCAACGGCACACTCCGGCTGCGGCCGGGCGCTGAACGGTCACCGTACTCAGGTCAGCTTGTCACCGTACTCATGGTGCAGGTGCTCAGCGCGCGTGGCAGGAAGTGCAGGCGCGGCTGAGGCCGAAGCATTCGTCTGCAAGGCGCAGGCGGTCTGGCAGGCGTACTCGGTACGCGCCCCCGCTTCCCGCGGTGAACCGGCACCCGGCTGCGGCCGGGCCCCGGCTGTCGAAAACGTGTGTGCGGCCGGCCGGGCGGTCTGGGATCATGCGCGGATGGCCCACCCTCTCGAATCCCTGGTCATCCGGCACACCCACCGCCTCCCGGCCCCCTCCGGGCCGGTCGGGCAAGGCGGCGCCGCCGCGCGGCAGTTCGACGCAGCGCTGATGTCCGTGGGTTTCAAGCTCTCGGGCGAACTGCTGGAGCGCCTCTCGTGCCTGGCCGAGGAGACCGTCCTCGACACCGCGTCACGCACCCTCGACACCGTTCGCGCGATGGTCGGTGACCACGTCCGGCACAACGTCTACTTCGTCGACTTCCCCGCCAACGTGCCGGACACCCTCGACTTCTGGATGCAGTGCATCCGCGAGGCGCTCGACGGCGACGCCTCCCGGGCCGGCACCCTCGACCAGCTCCGGTCCGGTGTCGTCGACCTGCTGACCCTCCCGACGTACGGCACCTACCGGCACACCTACGAAGAGATGCTCACCGCGCACGACGAACTGATCGCCGCCGCCGGGGACCGCATGACGGTCCTGCACGCGGGCAGCACCCCCGAAGCCGAGGCCACCGCCCTGTACCTGGCCCTGGCGGGCAGTGCCGCGCCGCTCGGCGAGGACGGCCTGCGCGACCTCGCGGTGCTCGCCGGGCACTGCGCCGACGGCCCGCAGCCCGCTCAGATCCCGGTCCGGGAGAACCGCGCCGTCGTCAACCGTGCCCGCCTCGACCGCGGCGCGGACCTCCTGCTGGACACCGTCACCGACGCCCTGCGCCTGGCCTGCGCCCTGTCGGACGGCGACGTGTCCCTCGCCGAACCGACCCGCTTCCGGCCGCTGCCCCGGCCGGTCCGGCGGGCCCTCCTCGCCGGCCTCGACGCGGTCGTCGCCGCGTCCCCCGCCAAGCTTGCCGACGTCACCGCGCACCGCGAGGCGTTCAAGCGCCTCGGCGAGCGCCTCCACCCGCACGAGTACCCGCGCTGGCCGCACGCCGCCGACGTGTTCGCCGTCGCCCGCGGCGAGAAGGAGGCCCGTACCCTCGACAGCCGCGTCGAGGAACTGCTCGGCGCCGACGACGTCACGGGCGCGGCACGGCTGCTGGCATCCGCCGCCCCGGGCAAGCTGCTGCGCTCCCTGGACCGCCTGCTGCGCGCCTGCCCCGGGCAGGCGGAGCGCGACGCGGTCGCGGCCGCCGCCGAGGAGGCGGTCCCGCAGGTCTCCGGCCGCGTCCTGCTGTCGGTACGCGAACACTTCCACAACCGCATCCGGGAGCGGATACCGCGCCCGCGCCGCTTCTTCGTCAACCGCGGGGGCCGCGCCTGGGTCACTGCGGACACCCGCCCGCCCGTTCCGGAGCCCGAGGCCAAGCGCCTCGTCGCGGCCCTTGATGCCGAGACGCGGCGCCGGCTCCCCGAGCCGGGGCACCTGCTGGTCGACCCCGCCGTCCTCGACGTCGCGCTGCCGCTCAGCGGCAAGGCGACGGCCGCCGGGCTCGGCGTACTCCCGCGCGGCTCCGTCTCCCCCGTCGACGGGGAACTGCTGCGGTTCTTCGTCCACTGGCGGCAGGCGCAGCGCAGCACCGACTTCGACCTGTCGGCGCTCATGCTGGACCGGTCGTACGAAACGCTGACCTGGCTGTCGTACACGGCCCTGCAGGACATCGAAGGCGAGCACTCCGGCGACATCACCGACGCCCGCGCGCCCGACGGCGCCTCGGAGTTCATCAACCTGCGCCTGGACGCCGTACGCGGCGACTTCATCGTCCCGCAGGTCAACATCTTCTCCGGGGAGGGCTTCGAGGAGGTCGCCGAGTCGTTCTTCGGCTTCATGCTGCGCGACGCCGATCAGAGGGGCCGCCCCTTCGAGCCCCGCACGGTCCGCATGAAGTCGCAGATGCGGGGGACGGGCAGGGTCGCCCTGCCGCTGGTGTTCCTGCGCGGGGACGACGGCAGGTGGCGCGCCAAGTGGCTGCACCTGTACCTGAAGGGAAGCCCGACCGCCAACCGGGTGGAGGGGAACAGGGTGTCGGTCGCCACCCTGGTGCGCGGCATCGTCGAACGCGACCAGCTGACGGTCCGGCACCTGATCGGCCTGATGGCCGACGGGGCCACGGCCACCACGTGGTGGGACGGCACGCAGCCCCCGAACGGCCCGGTCACGTACATCGGCCTGGAGCGCCCGGAAGGACTCCACCCGCAGTCAGTGGTGATCACCCCGGAAAACCTGCGCGCACTGATCCCGGCCTGACTGCTACCGTTGGCCCCGGCGAGGCCATGGGCGGACTTCCTTCTCACCACTCCACTGAACTAGTCCCCCCGCTTTCCTCGCCGTCGACGACGAAGCCGGGATGCCTGCGGGCACCCCGGCTTCGCGGCTTCCCGCCCCATGCCCGACGGCGCCGGCGAGGCCGGGGCCCCCGCGCGATCGGGGGCGCACCGCCCCGCCAAACGACCCGCCGATCTCCAGCCCTTCTCCGGTCCGCTGCTGCCGCAGCCGGCCGGCCTGCGCTCTACGCGGCCGGGCCGGCGCCGTCCCCGTCCCCGGCCCGGCGGTCAGGCTGTGTCGGCTTCCGCGCGGGTGCGGATGCGTCCGGTTCGTTCGAGCCGGGACAGCCGCCGGTGTTCCCGGGAGGCCCAGCGCCGGACGCGGTCGGGTTCGAGGGGGGTGCCGTGCCCGACGTGGAGCCGGGTCGGGTTCAGGGCGAGCATCTTCCGCAGGCTGGCGAGGTTGAGCAGCGGGTCGTCGTGGAAGGGAGGGTTGGCCGGCCGGCCCTGGACGAGACCGAAGAAGGAGTTGGCGATCAGGTCGCCGGCGACGAGGTCTCCTTCCCCGGTGAGGACCGAGATCGATCCGGCGGTGTGTCCGGGGGTGGGCATGATGCGTGCTGTGACGCCGAAGTCCTCCAGGTCGGTTTCGCCGGTCACGAGTACCCCGGGTTCGAACGGTTCGACCTTCAGGTGCAGGTTCTTGTGCCGGGCCATGAGGCGGCCCATCGGACCGGTGGGCAGGTAGGGTTCGCGGGCCCGTCCGGCGCGGAAGGGACCGAGGTCGGCGACGTGCCCCGCCACCGGTGCCCCGGTCAGGCGGTGCAGCTCGGCGGCGGCGCCGAAGTGGTCGATGTGGCCGTGCGTGACGATGATCAGGGATACGTCGGCGGGGTCCACCCCGTGTGCGGCGACCTGGTCGTGGATCCTGCGGCCGCTGCCGGGCGTCCCCGCGTCCACGATGACGGGCCGGCGGCCCAGCAGCAGGTACGCGTTGACGGTGTGCCGGCCCATGACCGGGATCGGTATGACCTTGGTTCGGGACACGCTGTTCTCCTTGGGCATGGCGGTCTTCCGCCGCGCGGTGGTCCGCGGGCGGTCGGTGGGCTTCGGGTCTAGCGGAAGCGGCGCCGGTATTCGGCGGGGGTGGTGCCGAGGCGGCGGCGGAAGGAACGGTGCAGGCTCTCCACGGAGCCGAGGCCGCTGAGGGAGGCGATCTCGGCCAGGCCGTGGCTGCTGTCCTGGAGCAGCCGGCGGGCTGCCTCCAGCCGGACGGATTCGACGTAGGCGGCCGGGGTGACGCCGGTGCGGCGGAGGAACAGCCGGGAGAAGTGGCGCACGCTCACGTGCAGCCGCCCTGCCAGGGCCTGGGCGGAGAGGTCCTCGGTGAGGTGTTCGCCGATCCAGACGCGCAGGTCGTCGATCCGGTCGCCGGGGTCGGCCGGGACCGTCAGCGGCACACTGAACTGGCTCTGTCCACCGGCGCGTTTGACGTACATGACCATTGTGCGGGCGGTGGCCAGGGCGAGTTCGGGTCCGTGGTCCTCGGTGACCATGGCCAGCGCCATGTCCATTCCCGAGGCGATGCCGGCGCAGGTCCACAGACGGCCTTCCCGGACGAAGATCGGGTCCGGATCGACCGTGACACTCGGGTGGTCCGCGGCCAGCCTCGCTGCGGTACGCCAGTGGGTGGTGGCGGACAGCCCGTCCAGCAGGCCCGCCGCGGCCAGCAGGTGCGCGCCCGAGCAGACGGAGGCGACCCGGGGGGTACCGGGCGCCGCCTCACGCAGCCAGTCGATGATCCCGCCGTCGAGCACCGGCTCCACCCCGGTGCCGTCCACGCGGACGGCACCGGACACGAGGAGGGTGTCCACGTCGCCGTGCACCTGGTCCAGCGTCAGGTCGGCCATCAGCCGGATCCCGCTCGCGGTGGCCACCGGTTCGCCGGCCGCGGTCGCGATGCGGACGGTGTACCCGGGCCGAGCGGTGCCGGCGACCCGGGTGGCCATCGAGAACACCTCGGCGGGACCGGTGACGTTGAGCAGGTCGACGCCGGGGAAGGCGGCGATGACGACCCTGTGCGGTGGGAGCATGTGCCGATCATTTCGCCCCGCTGCGACGGCCGCAATGACCATGTTCTGTCACATCCGGACATGCCCGTCTGGCCGGGCTCCGGCACCGGAGGGTGGACCGCGCAGGGCCGGGTGAGCTCTCGCCGTACGCCGATCCGAAGTCCGACGCGGAGACGCCCGGGTCCGGCCGATGCGGAAGCTTTCGAACCCGCACCGAAGCCCGCCCTGTCGGCACTGGCGTGCCGGGAATGACCACTCTGATCATCGGTGGCAGCGGGTTCCTGGGTGCCGAGCTCATCCGGCAGGCGAGCGCAGGCGGGCACACCACGGCCGCCACCTACGCGACCAAGCCCGCCACCACAGCTCCCACCGCCTGGCACCTCCTCGACCTGCGAGACGCAGACAGTATCGACTCCGCCCTCACCCGGGTGCGCCCCAACGCCATCATCAACGTATCGAGTGGAGGGGCGGACTGGCGGGTCACCGCGGAGGGCCCGATCCACCTGGCCATCGCTGCGGCGAAGCACGGTACCCGCATGGTCCACGTCTCCAGCGACGCCGTCTTCTCCGGCACCCGCGTCCACTACGACGAATCCAGCCTCCCCGACCCCACCACCCCCTACGGCGCAGCCAAGGCGGCCGCCGAGACCGGCATCCTCGCCGTCCACCCCGAGGCCGCCGTCGTCCGCACCTCACTGATCATCGGCCACGGACGCTCCACCCACGAAAAGCTCGTACACGACCTCGCCACCGGCACCCGCCACGGCGCCCTCTACACCGACGACATCCGCTGCCCCGTCCACGTCACCGACCTGGCCGCCGCCCTCCTGGAAGTCACAGCCGGCGAGACATCCGGCATCCACCACGCCGCCGGACCCGACGCCGTCAGCCGCCACCAGCTCGGCACCCTCATCGCCCGACGCGACGGCCTCGACCCATCCCGGCTCCCCACAGCCCTACGCGCCCACAGCCCCCACCCCGGCCCCCTCGACGTACGCCTCGACAGCCGCGCAACCCAACGAACCCTGCACACCCGACTCCGCGGTGTGCGGCGGTTCACCGACCAGCTCACCGACTGCGCGGAGCAGACGGAGAGGCGGCCCTCCCGAGGTCAACCGGGAGCGTCGTGAACTGAAATGACGGGACCCATCGGTGAGCGCCGTGCCCGGCAAGGGCCTGTATGAGTTCGTTTCGCTGCATTTCCGTCATGGGGCCAAGCACGCAGAGCGGGAGGCGCGCGCCGTCCTTGAGGGTGTCCGGCTGGGGATAGGGCCAGCCTGCCGGCCGCTGCACAGTCGGCTTGCCGGCGCCGGGCTCCAGGTCGATATGGATTCCCGTGTACCGGTACGCCAGAGGGCTCCGGATTTGTTCAATGCTGACGCGCTGGATCTGGTCCCATGGAATCTTCAGCCGTCCGGCGGCGCTTCCGGTTGTGATCCCGTCTGGCCCGACGTGAAGCGCCCACCGGGATCTCACTTTCGGCATCCTCGCGTGCTTGAAGATCGCGAGTGTCTCCACGATCACACCGGCGATGCAGCACAGTGCGACCAACCCGCCGAACGCCCCTCCGAGCGCCATGACGGCGAGCCATCCCTCCTGGCCGTCAGCAGCTCCCGGCGTAACGAGCCCGAGACGCAGCGGAAAGTAGATGCCGGCCGCCGCCACCGCCGAGGACAGCAGGGCGGCGAGCGAGACAGCAGCCGGGCGCGGTGTGGCCACGTAGGTGTCCAGTTGCTCCTGGCCGGTCCAGGACATCTCGAAGGAGGCGTGCGACGAGGTGCGCGGCGCCTGAGTCGGCGTCATCACCTGCGGTGGCCGCACAGGGACGCCGCTGCCCGGCGAATTCTTCGAGACGGCCGTCCGGTGCTCGAGTGACGTCCGCATGGCGCGCGCCGTCTTGGCCAGAAGTATGCCTCGGGGATCCTGGCCCGGTGGCGGGGGCACCGGCGCGTGGTCAAGCTGTCGCAGCGCCCGTGAGATGTCGGCTGCGTTCGGGTACCGCTGATCGGGGTCCTTGCGCAGCAGCCTCAGTACGAGGTCGTCCCAGGCGGGTGGAATGTTCGGGGACACCCGGCTGGGGGCTGGGGGTTCCTGGGTGAGGTGGGCCGTGACGTAGCCCAGGGCGTCGGTGGCCTGGAACGGCAGTCGGCCGGTGATCAGCTCGAAGAGAAGGCAGCCGAGTGCGTACAGGTCGCTCCGCGGTTCCGGAAGGCCGCGTGCTTGTTCGGGCGCCATGTAGGGGGGTGTGCCCACGATGAAGCCGGTCCGGGTGAGTCGGTCCGCGGTCGCGGAGGGGTCGGCTGCCTTGGCGATGCCGAAGTCGAGGACCTTCACGTTGCCGGAAGGCGTGACGATGATGTTGGACGGCTTGATGTCCCGGTGCACAATCCCGGTCTCGTGCGCCACGGCGAGGGCATCCCCTATCTGCGCGCCCCACCGGGCCGCGTCCGGCAGGGCGACAGCACCTCGGCGCACCATCGCGTCCAGGCCCTCGCCTCGGAGCAGCTCCATCACCAGGAACGGGACCCTGCTGCCCCCGGTATCGGTCTCACCGAAGTCGTGAATGGTGATGACGTTGGGGTGTTGCAGTCGGGCGGTGATCCGTGCCTCGCGCAGGAACCTTGCGCGTGCCTCGTCGCCGCGGCTTCCGCCACCGGCGAGCAGGGAGATCACCTTGACGGCGACAGGTCGGCCCAGCGTCTCGTCCTGCGCCTCCCATACCTTCCCCATGCCGCCTTCGCCGAGCTCCCGCACCAACCGGTAGCGGCCTCCGACGACTCGGTCTCGCACGGCTACGTCCCCCGTTCCGGAAATTCCTGTCCGCCCGCCCTGATCCGGACCAGCTTTCCATCCTCGGTGCGTTCCTGGCCGCCGAACGGGTGGCGATCCACCAGCCGGGCCTCCACGAGGGCAACGCCGCCTTCGAGACACTGGCCTGCGTGGGGGAGGCGTTTGACGCCGCCGAGCCGGACGAGCACCGCCTGGTCGCGCTCGACGGTATCCGGGTGCCGGGGTGGGCGCCGCCGTCGTGCCGGTCTCCGACCGGAGCGCGTACGCCGACGTCGTCGAGCGCCCCGTCTGCGCCGCACCCCGACGCTCGGGACGGTGCAGTCCGGCATCCTCCCCGAGGCCACCGGCGGCTTCCGCGGCGGTGGCGTCTTGGCGAGGGCGGCGGTGAGGAGCGGCATCCGCGCGCCTTGGCGCGAGCGCGCAGATGCCGCGTCATTGAAGCCCGCGTCACGAGTCCGTAGCCTCGGATCCCGGCCGCCCTACGCGGGACCGGAACGGAACCCACGGAAGGACGGGCGAAGTTGACGGAGCAGGCCCAGCCGGGCCGGGCGATCGGCGGGCGCTACCGGCTCGTCGGTCTCCTGGGTTCCGGAGGGTTCGGACGGGTGTGGAGGGCGCACGACGAGGTCCTGGACGTGGGGGTGGCCGTCAAGCAGGTCTGGCTGCCGCAGCAGGCCGGCTCGGAGCACGAACGGGAGGAACGGCTGGCCCGTGCAGCACGAGAGGCCCGCAACGCGGCGAAGCTGCGCGACAAGCCGCACATCGTCGCCGTCCACGACGTGGTGGTCGAGGAAGGCACTCCCTGGATCGTGATGCGCCTCGTGGAAGGGTGTTCCCTGAGCGAGTACCTGCGGGTGGAGGGCAGGATGCCGGCGCCGCGCGTGGCCATGGTGGCCACCGCACTGCTCAAAGCCCTGGAGGCGGCCCACACGGCGGGGATCGTGCACCGTGACCTCAAGCCGGCGAACGTCATGCTGACCCGGGACGGGGACGTGCTGCTCACCGACTTCGGGATCGCCGTCCACCTGGCCGACGCGAGACTCACCGCGACCGGCGGGGTCGTCGGCTCGGCCGAGTACATGGCCCCGGAGAGGCTCAACGGGGGCGAGGACCAGGGTGCCGGCGATCTCTTCTCGCTGGGCGCCACCCTGTACGAGGCGGTGGAGGGCACCTCGCCCTTCCGGCGCGACACCCCGACCGCCTCGTTCGCGGCGGTGGCACTGCACGATCCGCCACCACTGCAAGGCGGCGACACCGCGCTGGCGTCGCTGATCACCGCCCTGCTCGCGAAGAGGCCCGGAGACCGGCCGACCGTGAAGCAAGCCCTCTCCCTGGCCGCAGCCGCAGACCCTCACAGCGGCCGGTACCACGGAGACGGCAGCGATCTGCTGCGCTGGAACGGCACCGGCTGGGACACCTACCGACGGGCCGACGGCCTGACCTGGACGCCGTACACGCCGGCCTGGTCGGGTCTGGCCGCCCTCGGCTCGTCCGTCCCGGGCGGCCGGTACGCACGGATCGGCGACACCGTCCTGTACGTCGCCGAGCTGACCTGGGGCCCCGGAAGCAAGCTCGGCTCCGGCGACGTCAAGGCGTCCTTGCCGCTCGCGGCGGCGGGAGTCGGCAGCGCCGAGTGGGGCTGGCAGGGCACCGGTCGCTACCGCGACGGCACCCGCGGCACATGGAAGGGACTCACTCCCGTCATCGCGCAGGGCGGCAGCGTCGCCACGGTCTTCGCATGCCGCCCGAAGGACGGCGGCTGGGTGCCCCCGGGCCGGATCCCCTACACCTGGGCAGCCGGCGCGCACATGCGGATCCAGGGCGAGTACGAAACGGCCTGAGGCACGGGCCACGAGCGGCGAGAGCCGTCAGCAGCCCGGGACGGCGGCGGCGACCGTGAACGAGCCGTGGGCGCCCATCTCCGAGCCCTGGTCCCAGGTCAACGTCTCTCTGACCGCCTGCCGCCGCACCTTCCAGCCCGCCGCTCCGGCATGACCTCCGGGGTAATCGCCACTGGGGCCGCCCGCTGACAGGATCGGACCAACGGTCCGCACCGGCGGACCGGTTGCCGCCGACAGCCGACAGCCGACAGGGGAGCAGACCATGAACGCCTACGCCATCGCCCACCTCCGCCCCGAGACGATGAACGAGGACATCCTCGCCTACATCGAGGCCGTCCAGTCGACCATGGACCCCTTCGGCGGCCGCTTCCTCGTGCACGGCCAGCAGGTCGAGGTCCTGGAAGGCCCCTTCCCCGGCACCGTCGTCGTCATCGGCTTCCCCGACATCGAACGGGCCCGCGCCTGGTACGCCTCCGACGCCTACCAGGCCATCCTCCCGCTGCGCACGAACCACATGGCGGGCGAGGCCGTCCTGGTCGAGGGCGTCCCGGCCGACTACGACGCGACGAAGACGGCCGCCCGCCTGCGCGCCGAGGCCGGCCTCTGACGGGCAAGGGGGTCACCTTCGTGATCGCGGCCCCCGACGGTTACCCCCGCCACCGCTCCTCCTGCGGCGCGGCGGCACCGGACCTCGGACGCCCGCCTCCTCGCCGAGAATCAGACGCAGCGTCTTCGGCCGGCTGGGAGGGCGGGCTCGCGCTTGCGGCCCAGCCACCGGCCGTGCGCGCTCACGCCCGACCGCGGCCGCGAGGACGCGGCCGGGCGCCAAGCGCGTGGGGCGTCCGCAATCCGGCAGGTGGAGGCGCCGGTTCAGCCGGTGCCGATGAGGGCGAGGCCGGCGACCGGCAGCAGCAGCATCCACTGGGGGAGCTGCAGGAGCGGCCGTGGCCAGTCGGCGGCCAGTGTGACGGCCAGGAACACCGCCGCGTAGGCGAGGTAGTGGGCCGCGATGAAGACCACGAGCGCCGTGCTGGGCGCGGCCGCGAAGGCGAGTGCGAGCAGCGCGATCGAGCTGATCAGCAGGTCGGCGGTGACCATGTGCCAAACGACGTGCAGGGTCCGCTTGGGTTCGGCGGCCAGCTCGCTGCCCAGGAGCGGGCGGACGACCGAGCGGCCGCCGGCGGCGGCGTGGATGAGCGTGGTCGCCGCCGCGATGCCTCCAGCGGTAAGCAGCCAGCCGTTCACCGGGCCTCGATTCCCTTGGCGATCACTTGGGCGATACGCCGGGCCAGATCCGGTCCGGGGCGTTCGCCGATGAGCCCCAGATGGAAGAAGACCGCCCCGGCCAGGGTGTCCAGTACGAGATCGACCGGCAGGTCTTCGCCAGTCTCGCCGCGCTGCTCGGCCCGGTCGAACACGACGACGAGCCGTTCCTTGGCCGGCCGGAGGAATCGGGAGCGGATCGTCGCGCGCAGTTCCGGTGCGGCGGCGAAGTCCGCGAGCAGTCCCGGCAGGGCCGCTGCGGCCGGCGGCGCGGAGAACTCCTCGATCAGCGACTGGACCACGGCCGCCAGATCGTCCGCCAAGGTCCCGGTGTCCGGTACGTCCGCGGTGTCGGCGGTGGTGAAGACGGCCTCGTAGACCAGTTCCGGCTTGCCGGACCAGCGGCGGTAGACGGTGTCCTTTCCGACGCCCGCTCGCGCGGCGACGGCGCCGATGGACAGCCCCGCGTAGCCGTTCTCCATGAGCAGTTCGCCGGCCGCCTTCATGATCGCTGCACCGGATCGCTGGTCTCTGGGGCGCCCTCGCCCCGCAGGGGAAGAAATCATGCTCCCCACTATTCCATACGGGTCGACTCGTATGGAATATCGGCCAGGTGCGAGTCCGGTTCGCAGGGCATGCTCATGTGCGGTGCGAGGGAGCGAGCGCGCTGCCACATGCCGCGGGCATGTTCGGTGGGGCGCTGTGCTCGCCGGGCAGGGCGTTGAGGATGACCGGGGTGCCGGTCAGCGCGGAGGAACGCACCCGGCACGAGCGCCGCGTCGACACGACCGCAGATGAGCAGCGCGGCCGGTCCGCGGTCGGCAGCGGCGGACGGGGCCTTCGAAGCCGTCCTGCCCTTGCCCAGCGCGCGGCGGCGAGGGGCGGGAGGCCGCAGTTCCGCGCGCGGTGCGGTTTTTGCCGCAGCTGATGCGGGAGCCGGCGGCGGTCTGTGGGCAGGCGTGCTCCGGCACGCAGTCTTCAGACGCGGTCCCGGTCGCCGCCGCGCTGTTCTTCCGGACCGATGTCGCCGGCTGGGGTATCACCGGTCGCGGGGGCCGCCGGAGCGGAGCCCGGTGGAAGGAGCGCTGCGGTGCACTGCTCGGCGAGGGCTTCCGCGTACGGGGGAAGTTCCATACCCGCGCGGAGGTGGCGGCGGACGATGGACAGCGGGAGGTCGATCAGGGCGAGCATGATGCGCTCCCGCGCCTGTTCGCCGGTGGCGCCCAGGGCCTCGCCGAGGCCGTGGACCGCGGTGAGTGTCCGGCGGTTGCCGGCATCGGCGCGTGCGGTGTGCTCCGGCGACCACTGGGCGCGGTCGAAGTCGGCGGCGCCGTAGAGGAGCAGGGCGGCCTCCTCGGGGTGGTGGCGGCTCCAGGCGATCACGTGCCGGGACGCCGCCTGCGCCGCCAAGCGGGGGTCCTCCTGGCTGCCGAGCACGTCGGTGTAGCTCGCCTGGAAGCGCTCGACGGTACGCAGCCACACCTCCGCGAGCAGAGCCGTGCGGCCGGTGAAGCGGTGGTAGACGGAACCGCTCGGCGCCCCGACGGCCTGGGCGACGGCCGACATGGTCACGCCGGCCGGTCCGCCGGCGGCGGCGAGGTGGACGGCGGCGTCGAGGAACTGCCCTGTGTCGAAGCGGGGTGGTCTCGCCATGAAACAGAGGGTACCCTCCAAATTATTAGAGGTATGCCTCCAATAAGATGCACGGGGAGACGGCATGGGTGTCTACAACGTCCACGAGCGCCTGCTGGCCGCACACACCGGCGAGGTGGGCGCACTCATCGACACGCTGGCCAGCGGGGAAGGCGACCGGCTCTGGCCCGGCCGCCACTGGTCACCGATGGAGTTCGACCGCCCGCTGGAACCGGGCGCCGTGGGCGGCCACGGACCGGTCCGGTACACCGTGGCCGGATACGTGCCGGGGCAGTGGATCCGCTTCGAGTTCACCGGCCCCAGCGGTTTCCACGGCTTCCACGAACTGGCTGTCCTGCCCGCCGGCCCGGACCACACGCGCCTGCACCACACTCTGACCATGTCCCCCCGCGGCCAGGCCCGGATCACCTGGCCCCTGGTCTTCCGCCCGATGCACGACGCCTGCATGGAGGACGCTTTCGACCGAGCCGAACTCGCCTGCACCGGAACGGTCTCCCGCCCCGCCCGCTGGTCGCCCTACGTCCGCTTCCTCCACGCCCTGGCCTCCCGCGCCCTCCGCCGCAGCGACAAACCCACCCCCCACAACTGAGAAGCGGTACCGGCTGCGCCCGCCCCCTCGTCTCCGCTGCTAGTGGTGCTTGGTCAGGTTGGTGTTGGGCTTGGTATGTGACCGCCGCCCGCTGGTTCTCCTCCTTGCCCGCCGGGCATCCGCCGGTTCGCGGAGCGGATCGGCGCCGCCGCCTGACGGAGGACCACGGGCTCGGCCGCCCACTGGATTGGACCCCTGGCCCAGGTCGGCGGCCAAGGCGTCTTCATCCGCGCCGTCACACGGGCCAGCCGCGGTGACCCCTCTGATCATCGATGGCGGAGGGTTGGCGGCCTCCGGGCACAGCAGCACGTCCGCCGCCGTGCAGGCGAGGCGCAGGCTGGACGGCGCTCCGAGAGCGGGCCGAGGCCGGCCTGTGACGCCGAGTCCCCGGGCGTCCGCCCGTCACCGGGCCGTGCCGGCCTGCGCTCCGGCGGGCAGCGGCGGCAGCTCCCGGTGCGCCACCGTGAAGCCGCCCGAACGGACCGGGGCGAAGGGAGCGGGCGCCATGCACGTCCCGACCTTGGGCGCGACCGGCTTGCCGTCGACGACGTCCAGGTTCCCGACGCCCCAGCTGAAGCCGAGCCGGCCGCGGCCCGGCCCCCCGCTCCTGACGCTGATCCCGTAGCGGGTGCCGATGTCCGCCGGGTCGGCGGACTTGGTGACCACAGCGGTGAGCGTCGCGGTGTCACCTGCCGTGACCAGGCAGTCCACAGCGGCCTCCGCCGTCCGGATCTCCTGCGTCCGGGCCACCCGGTGCGAGATGGCGACCGTCCCGCGGGCGTCGGTGGGCATGCCCGCCGGCAGCCCGTCGAGCGGGCGGCTGAAGGGCGCCGCGGTGGCGTCGACGGTGAAGCGGATCTCGTCGTCGGGGGCGTACGCGTAGAAGATCCGCCCCTTGCCACCGACCCTGGCCGGGCTGCCCTGCCCGCTCCCGGCGGCTGAGGACGGCCCGCCCAGGGCGGCGAGGACCGCCGTGGCGGCCAGCGCCACGACGGCGGACCGGCGGCGGGGGGTGGAGAGGATGCCGGGCATGGGAGCTCCTTGGGTGGTGGGCCGCCGCGTCGGCGGCCGTGGTCTCGACGACGGGCTCCACCCTCGCCGCACGGGCCGCACCCGGACCATCTGCCGATCAGCGGATCCCCCGCCCCGGCGGGCCGTCCCCCTCTCCCGTTCGGCAGAGGGAGCCGGCCGGCATGCACCCCTAAGATCAACGAATGGGGAAACCAACGGAGTACGGGCGCCGGGACGCCGTCCTGACCGCGGCCGCGCTCATGACGGGGGGTACGGCGCTCGCCGCCCTCTGCGCCGTACACGGTGGCACGCCGCAGTCCTACGGGGCGCCGTCCGCGATCGCCGCCGCGACGGTGCTGCTGTGGACGGCCCTCTGCTGGCCCCGCTCGCGCACGCGCCTCGCCCCGGCCCTGTCGCTCGCCGCCGCCCTGTCCCTGGCCACCACCGCCTTCGCGGCCCCGCCCGCCGCCCCCGAGGCAGCGTGGGCCCGGCTCGGGGAAGCCGCCGTCCTGCTGGTGCTCCTCGTCATCGCGGTCCGCTGGGCCCCCTCGCGGTACGCGGCCGGGGCGGCCCTGCCGGCGGGCGCGGCGGTGGCGGCGTGGACGCTGCCGCTGCTCCCGGACCCCTCGATGCTGACGCTCGCCGGCGCGGCGGCGTTCTGGTCCCTGCCCGTCCTCGGCGCGGCCGCCGCCGGCGGCTATCCGCGGCTGATGGAACACCGCAGGCAGCGCCTGGTCGCGGAGACCCGCCGCACCCAGCAGCTCGAACTCGCCCGCGACCTCCACGACTTCGTCGCCCACGACGTCAGCGGCATCGTCGCGCAGGCCCAGGCCGCCCGCTTCGTGGCCGAGTCGGACCCCGGGCAGGCCCTGAGAGCCCTGGAGCGCATCGAGGCGGCCGGCCACAGCGCGCTGGCGTCGATGGACCGGATGGTGAAGACGCTCCATGAAGCGGACGGCGGCGACGCCCGGGCCGGCAGCGTCGAGGCGCTGCCCGGCGCGGACGGCCTGGCCGCCCTCGTCGAGCGGTTCTCCTCCACGGCACCCGCCCCGGCAGCCCGCCTGCACGTGGCGCCCGGTGCCACGACCGGCCTCTCACGGGCCGCCGGCTCGACCGCCTACCGGGTGGTCGTCGAAGCCCTCACCAACGTCCGCCGCCACGCCCCCGGCGCCTCGCGCGTCGACATCACCCTCACCCCGGCCCGCACCGCCGGCGGCGATCGGGCGCTCCGGGTCGAGGTGGCCGACGACGGCGGCGGACCGCCGGCCGGGCGTATGCCCCTGCGGCGGGCGGGTGACGGCCACGGCGGACGCGGCCTGGCCGGCATCCGCGAACGCGTACACGCCGCGGGCGGCACCCTCTCCCACGGCCGCCGCCCCGAAGGCGGCTGGCGGCTCGTCGCCGTACTGCCCGGGGCACCCGCACCGGCGGACGCCCCCTTCCGGACGAAGGGACCCTCGTGAACGGCACACCCCCGACCCGCATCCTGATCGCCGACGACCAGGACGACGTCCGCAGCGGATTCCGGCTCGTCCTGGACTCACAGCCCGACATGACCGTGGTCGGCGAAGCCGCCGACGGAGTCACGGCCTACGACCTCGCCCGCAGCCTGCGCCCGGACGTCGTCCTGGCCGACATCCGCATGCCGCGCCTTGACGGCCTGGAGCTCACCCGCCGCCTCGCCGGCCCGCAGGCCCCGCACTCCACCCGGGTCATCGTGGTGACCACCTTCGACCTGGACGACTACGTGCACACCGCCCTCCACCACGGCGCCGGCGGCTTCCTGCTCAAGCGCTCCGGGCCCGCGCTGCTGATCGAGGCGGTCCGGGCGGCCATGGAGGGTGACGCACTCATCAGCCCCCAGATCACCGTCCGCCTCCTGCGCCGCCTCACAGAACCGGCGCCACCGCCGGCCCGGGCCCCCGAGCCGGATCCGCTGACCGACCGCGAACGCGAAATCGTCCGCCTGATAGCCCGCGGCCACACCAACGCCCGGATAGCCGCCGATCTCTTCATCTCCCCGGGCACCGCCAAAACCCACATCGCCAACATCCAGGCCAAGCTCAAGACCGTCAACCGGGTCGGCATCGCAGCCTGGGCCTGGAAAACAGGCCTGGCCACCCCGGAACCGTGACCCGTCGGGCCGAAGCCGCGGCTCGCCTGCCGCGCGGGACGAGGCGGACGTGGAGGTGGCGGACATCCTGCCATCCCGCGAGGCGGTTCCCGGATCAGCGTCATGCCGTCCGGTGTGCGGACAGGGCGAGCCTGGCCAGTTCGACGCGTGAGTGGATACCCAGCTTCGCGTAGATCCTGCGCAGGTAGTAGTTCACGGTGTGCGGGGAGAGATGCACCGCGCTGGCCACCTCGCCGTTGGTCAGGCCGTCTGCAACGAGCGCGGCGATCGTGCGCTCGGTTCCGCCGAGTTCGTCCCAGCCGGCCACCGCCGCGTCCGCACGGGCCGGCTCGGGGGAGGTGTCGACCACGGCATAGCGGCCGGCGTGCTCCCTCACCAGCCACGACCGGCCGCGCCCCGCGGCGGACGTGCCGCGCGCCCCGAGCAGCGTCCGCAGGTCCGAGGCCGCGCATGCCCCGGCCCAGGCGTCGGTGTGCTCGGCGGCGGCCCGGGTCAGACCGTCCGGGTCGCATTCGAACAGGGCCCGGGCGTGCAGGGCCGCCGTCCGCAAGGAGGAGGCGTCGGGGTCGGCCGCGGCCAGGAGTTCGGCGGTACGCAGGGCGGCCTGGCCCGGCTCCGGGTTCCCGGCCGTACGGGAGAAGCGGACGAACCAGGCGGCTGCACCCGGTTCGGCCAGGTGGAGCGGGCGCAGCGACGGCAGGTGCCGCCCGGGACCGGTCAGCAGAGCTGTCGCGGCCAGGTGTTCGCCCTGCGCGTGCGCCACCATGAGTTCCAGCCACGCGGCCGGTACGGGTGCCAGCTCCGTCACCTCCGGCCCGAACTCCCGCAGCCGCGCGAGCTGCGCCGCGGCACCTGCGGCGTCACCGCGGCGAAGCGCCACCCGGCACAGGGTGGACCGGGCCCATGCCAGAAGCGTCGCCGGCCCCCCGTCGGCGGCCGTCTCCAAGGCGTCGAGAGCGGTGCGTGCGGCGTGTTCGGCCTCGGCGGACTCCCCGGCACGGGCGTGGGCCTCGGCCCGTACGAGATCGGCCGCGGGCCGGAAGACGGCGAGGGGACCGGCGGGCGTGTCCGCGAGGACGCGGGCGATCAGCGCGCGGGCGGCGTCCGGCTCACCCGCGCAGATCAGCCGCCGGGCCTGCGCCACCCGCGGGTACGCGCGCTCGGCGGCGGTGTCGGGGGTGACGGGCTGCTCGACCGCCGCCGCGCCCGAGCGCAGCGCCTCGCTCGCCCTGCCCTCGCTCCACCGCAGTCCGGCCAGGGCGGTCGCCGCGGCGCGGCGGGCCTCGGGACCGCCGTCGTGGAGGCGGTCGATCGCCGCCAGGGCCTGCTCCGCGCCGACCGGGCCGAAGCCGCCCGGGGCCCCGCCCGCACCCACCATCACCAGGTCCAGGACCACTCGGCGCAGCGCGGTCACCTCGCTGCGGGGCAGCGGCCCGTTCAGCGCGCTGCGGGCCAGCAGCAGCGCGGACTCGACGTACCCCGAGCCCAGCAGCGTCGCCAGGGCGCCCGTCACCCCCGCCCCGTCGTCCGCCGCGCTCCCCGGCCTGGCCCGCGCGGCGCCCTGACGGCCGAGCGAGGCGAGGTCACGGGCGGGGAGGTCGTGCCCCGGCGCGAGCCGGCGCGCCTCCTCGTGCAGGGCGGAGCGCACGCTGGGCGGTATCGCCTCGAACACGGCACGCCACAGCAGCGGCTGCCGGAAGGTGACTCCTTCGTCGGTGAGCCGCAGGACTCCCGCGGTGAGGGTTTCGTCGAGGGCGGGAAGCAGGGCCGCCGTACCGGTGCCCAGCATGGCGGCGGCCTGGGAGAGCTGGAACGTGCGGCCCAGCACGGTACCGACCCGCAGGAGCTGGGCGGACTCCCGGGACAGCTGGCGCAGCAGGCCGGCCACCGCCGCCTGGACCCGGGACGGCAGCCGGCCCGGTGTCAGCCGCACCAGCTCCCCGTCGGGGCCGATCCGGCCCTCCTCACGCAGGCCCTCCAGCAGTTCGACGATCAGCCTCGGATTGCCGCCGGCGCAGGCCGCCACGTCCAGCAGAGCCGGCTGGGGCGCCACGTCGAGGAGGTCGGCGACGAGTTCGCGCACCGCATCCTCCTCCAGCGGCGCCAGCTCCAGACCGGCGGCCGGCGGCCTGCCGGCGCCCTCCCAGGAGGTTTCCGCCGCCGGGTCGAGACCCCCGGTGCCCGCACTGCGCGCCAGCAGGACGGGGACCGGGGGCCGGGCCGCCGGGCCTGTGGAGCGGATGAGGTCGAACAGGGTTTCGGCGGATCCCGGCTCCGCATCGTCGACGACGATCAGCGGCGGCGGGCCGGCCGACCCCACCGCCTCGCGCAGGACGGCACCGGCACCGCCGCGCAGCTCCGACGCGTGGTGCTGGTGGACGGCGAACCCCCGACGGCGTGCGCGGTGCGCCGCGTCGAGCAGGAGCCGGCTCTTGCCGACGCCGGCCTGCCCTCCGACCACGAGGAGTTCGGGGTGCCCGTGCGCCGCTCTGTCCAGGAAGCCGCCCAGCCGCCGGAGTTCCCTCTCACGTCCGTAAAGGGCCGTCAACGCAGACATACGTTCTCTCCCTGAGCACCCCGGCCCACCGCCTTCCGGTCGACCGACCGGTATTGCACCACGGCGGAGACGGAGAACGTCAGGTCGTGCGGCCGGAAGTATCAACTCCCCTGGGCCGCGGCGCGGACCGCGGCGGCGACGGCCGGCGTCACCCGCGGGTCCAGGGAGTGCGGGACGATCCGGTCCGCGGCCAAGTCGGGCGCGGCGACCGCGGCGATCGCCTCGGCGGCGGCGAGCTTCATGCGCTCGGTGATGCGGGTGGCTCCGGCGTCCAGCGCGCCGAGGTAGATGCCCGGCGAGGCGAGGGTGTTGATGACCTGGTTGGGGTGGTCGCTGCCGCCGGTCGCGACCACCGCGGCGTGACGGGCCGCCAGATGCGGGTGGATCTCCGGTTCGGGGCTGGACAGCGCGAGGACCACCGGATCCGGGGCCATGGAGGCGATCCACTCGGGCGCGACACGCGCCCCCGACACGCCGACGAACACGTCGGCTCCGCGCAGCGCCTCGGCCGGGCCGCCGCGCAGCCGCCGGGGATTGGTCACCGCCGCCAGCTCCGCCTTGACCGGGTTCATGCCCGCCCGGCCGGGGACGAGGATGCCCCGGGAGTCGAGCACGGTGACATCCGCGACTCCCGCGCTCAGCAGGATCCGGGCGCAGGCCACACCCGCGGCCCCGGCTCCGTACACCACCACCCGGCGGGTGTGCAAGGGCCGCCCCAGGACCGTGGCTGCCCCCCGCAGGGCGGCGAGTACGGCGATGGCGGTGCCGTGCTGGTCGTCGTGCATCACCGGGCAGTCCAGCGCCTCGGTAAGCCGCGCCTCCACCTCGAAGCAGCGGGGCGCCGCGATGTCCTCCAGGCTGACCGCCCCGAACGAGTGGCGCAGCCTGACCACGGTGTCCACGATCTCGTCCACGTCCGTCGTGGACAGCACGAGGGGGATGGCGTTGAGACCGGCGAACTTCTTGAGCGCCGCCGCCTTGCCCTCCATCACCGGCATTGCCGCGAGCGGGCCGACATCGCCGAGGCCGAGTACGGCCGTGCCGTCGGTGACCACGGCCACGAGGCGCCCGGCCCACGTATAGCGGGCGGCGAGCGCGGCATCCGTCGCGATCGCCTCGCTCATCCTGGCCACGCCCGGGGTGTAGGCGAGGGAAAGGGACCGCGCGTCGCCGAATGCGGTGGTGACCTCCACGGCCAGTTTTCCGCCGGTGTGGGCGGCGAATATCTCGGCATCAGTAACGGGCTTCTCCGTCGTAGTGATCATGCGGAAAAGGCTAGGCAGCGGACCGCGCAAGGGGGACTACTCACCCGGGTAGTCCTGCCCCCGGCCCCCTTCCTACACGGTCGGGTAGTGGCCGCCGAACGGCGCCGACACCAGCATGGTGAGGGCCCGGACCCCGTACGGCCCGGCCCCGCGGGCCCTTTCACCCCGCGCCTTCCCGTCGACATCCCCCGAGGAAACAAGAGATCCCACCATGGCAACCCTGATCATCAGCAACCAGCGCACCGAGGAAATGGTCGGAGACCTCGACTCGCTCACGCCGGAATACCGCCGCTACGTCGGCAACCAGGCCCAGCGGATGGCCTGGTGCCTGAGCGAGGGGGACGTCCTCGTCCTGCCGACGGCCCCGGACGAGGAGTTCCTGCGCCATGTGACCGGGAAGCTGGGCATCGACCGGGATGCGGTACGTGTGCTCGTGCCCCCGCCGGGGCGGTACGGCGAGGGCGTCCTCTCCCGCGACCGGCTGTGCGGGGAGGCGTTCGTGGCGGAGCTGCGCGAGGCGGTCGCCGCCCACGGCGTCGACCAGGTCCTGCCGTTCCACTTCGACAGCTCGGTGGCCGTCCTGGTGCGCGCCCTCGGCCTGGACGGCGTCACGGCCGGCTTCGGCTTCCTCGACCAGAGCGGCGGCCGCCTCCTCAACAGCAAGGCCACTTTCCGGGCCATCGCCGGAGGCGTCGGCGCCCCCGTGCCGGAAGGCGGGGTCTTCACCGCCCAGGAGGACGCGGCCCGGTTCCTGTGGGAGCGGTTCCTGTCCCGCGGACTGCCCGCCATCCTCAAGCAGGACTTCCACGTGGCCGGCTTCGGCAACGAGATCGTCAGCCCGGTCGCCGGGGTGGATCCCCTCGGCGCGCAGCGGACCGTGGTCGCCGCCGACCGCGAGGAGCTGGAGAAGTACCTGACCGACCGCTGGCCGTGGCTGACCGACGGGGGCCGGGGCAGCGTCGTCATCGAGCACTACGTCCCCGCATCGGTGCCGGTCTACGCGGAACTGCGCGTGGAGGAGCACGGAGTGGAGTTCACCGGGCACGGCGAGATGCGCATGAAGCCCGTCCTCAACGGGCTGATCGTGCCCGCCCCCTCCGCCTCGGCCGACGCGGTGGACTTCACCGGCTTCCTGGAGGCGGCGGCCCGGCTGTGCGAGCCGCTGCACGCCATGGGCTACCGGGGCATCGTCAGCGTGGACGCCATCGTCACCCCTGATCGGGACATCCTCGTCAACGAGTTCAACTGCCGCACCGGCGGGTCCACGCACATCCACCGGATCGGCGAACGCGTCGTCGGCGGCGACTACTTCACCGACCGGGTGCTCGTCGAGCTCCGGCGCTGCACCTTCCCGCCCTTCGCGCAGACGGTGCGCTCGCTGGAGGAGTCCGGACTCGGCTACGACCCGGCCACCCGTACCGGCGTACTGATCACCGTGGACGACAACAGCCCGAGCGGCGGCTTCGGCGAGTACTGCGTGGTCGGGGAGACCCTGGCGCACGCCGAGGAGCTCGAAGAGCGGGTGGCCCGACTGTTCGCCGGCCTGGGCGCGGAGGGCTGAGCGCCATGGCCGCCGAACGGTCCGGCTACCGGGCTCTCCTGACCCGGGACGTGCTGCTCTGGTCGCTGGCCGCCCTGGCCGGCAAGGCCCCCGTGGCCATGGCCCCCCTGGCGCTGGTCTTCTTCAGCCGCGGGAATCCGGGGGGCTACGCGCTCGGCGCCACGCTGGCCTCCGCCTACGTCCTGGGGGAGGTGGTGTGCGCGCCGCTGCTCGGCGCCCGCCTCGCGCGCAGGCCGATGCGCCGGGAGCTGAGCGCGGGACTGCTGGTGGGAGCCGCCGCCTTCGCCGCGCTGCCGCTGGCCGGAGACGCCCCCGCCCCCGTCCGGCTCGCCCTCGCGTTCCTCGCGGGCGGAGCCCCGGCAGCCTGCCCCGGCGGAGTCCGGTCCCTGCTGACCCGCCTGGTCCCGGAGGAGTCCGTACCGCGCGCGCTCAGCGCCGAGGCCGTACTCACCCAGATCACCTGGGCGGCCGCCCCGGCCGTCGTGGTGCTCCTCGCCCTGCAGGTCTTCCCCGGGGCGCCGCTGGTCCTGGCCGCGGTGCTCGCCGCAGCAGCGTGCCCCCTGCTCCTGCTGCTGCCGGAGCCCGCGGCCGCCGCGCCCGGGAAGGAGCACACCGGCCGCCCGATGACGCGCACCCTGCTGGAGGGCTGGCCGGTCTACCTGACGAGCGCAGCCGCGATGGCGATGCTGGCCACCGCCGAACTGGTCCTGCCCGCCCTGCTGGAGGACCGCGGCATCGCCCTCGGCTGGTCGGGGATCCTGCTCGCCGGGTTCGCGCTGGCCAGCGCACTCGGGGCGTTCTGCTACGGGTCGCGCACCTGGCCCGGCTCGGTACGGGTGCAGAGCCTGGTGCTGCTCGCCGCGACGGCGGGCTGCGTCGCCCTCGTGACGGTGCTGCCGGGCCTCCCCGGGATCGCGGTCGCCCTCGCGGCGGCGGGGGTGCTCCAGTCAGGGGTGATGGTGTCGCGCAGCCTCAGCCTGCGCGACCGCCTGCCCGAACACGCCCACGCCGCCGGGTATTCGATGATGTACGCGGTCCAGGGCGCCGGATACAGCCTGACGGCCTCGCTGTCGGCGGTGGTCCTGCAGGTGGCCGACGCGTCCACCGCCATCCTGGGCGGGGTCGTGGTCGCCGTGGTGATCACCGCGGTGAGCGCTCTGGCCGAGCGCAGGCCCGCCCGGGTGGGGCGCCCCCTCGGGGCAGGACAGGACGCACCCGTGTAGGACACCGCCACTGCGACCCGGCGCCGCGGCCCACACCGTCCAGGCGGTGCCCAGCGGAAGCCGGGCCACCACGGGTCAGGGTCATGAAGGCGCAGCCGGCCCCGGGCATCGCGGCTGCCCCGTCGATCCGTACGCTCGAGCGCCGCCCGCCAGGCAGAAGATCCTTGACCTCCTCAACGCCGGATGCGGAGTGGGCACCGTGGGACCGGCAGCGAGCTACCGGCAAGCCGGGTGGGTAGCGCAGCGGATGCAAGAAGCGATCCGGCCCCTTCACGGGCGACCATCCGTCGCCCTCGCCACATCCCCCTCCCGCTCCTGCCAGTGGGCGAGGTTGTTTCGGGTGTTGACGGTTCTGGGGTGGTCGGGCCCGAGGGCCTGCACCTGGTCGGCCAAGAGCTCGGCGAAGGCCTGTGCCGCTCCGGCCGCGTCCCCCGCCTCCCCTCTCCAGTAGGCGAGGTTGTTACGGGTGGCAAGGGTGTCGGGGTGGTTGGGGCCGAGGACCCGGACCTGGTCGGCCAAGAGCTCGGCGAAGGCCTGTGCCGCTCCGGCCGCGTCCCCCGCCTCCCCTCTCCAGGAGGCGAGGTTGTTCCGGGTGGTGAGGGTGTCGGGGTGGTCGGGGCCCAGCACCCGCACCTGGTCGGCCAACACGTCCGTGAAGGCCTGTGCCGCTTCGGCCGCGTCCCCCGCCTCCCCTCTCCAGGAGGCGAGGTTGTTCCGGGTGTTGAGCGTTCTGGGGTGGTCGGGCCCGAGGACCCGGACCTGGTCGGCGAGGAGCTCGGCGAAGGCTTGCGCCGCTCCGGCTGCGTCCCCCGCCTCCCCTCTGCAGGAGGCGAGGTTGTTTCGGGTGGTGAGGGTGTCGGGGTGGTGGGGGCCGAGGACCCGGACCTGGTCGGCGAGGAGCTCGGCGAAGGCCTGTGCCGCTCCGGCTGCGTCCCCCGCCTCCCCTCTGCAGGAGGCGAGGTTGTTTCGGGTGGTGAGGGTGTCGGGGTGGTGGGGGCCGAGGACCCGGACCT
>NZ_JBVIGV010000011.1:0-11203 GCF_055570615.1 Streptomyces sp. NPDC031121 | reverse complement strand
CGGACCTGGTCGGCGAGGAGCTCGGCGAAGGCCTGTGCCGCCCCCACTGCATCCCCCGCCTTCTCCCTGCGGGTAGCGAGGTTGTTCCGGGTGGTGAGGGTGTCGGGGTGGTCGGGGCCCAGCACCCGCACCCGGTCGGCGAGGAGCTCGGCGAAGGCCTGCGCCGCTCCCGCCGCGTCCCCCGCCTCCCCTCTCCAGTAGGCGAGGTTGCCTCGGGTGGTGAAGGTTTTGGGGTGGTCGGGGCCCAGCACCCGGACCTGGTCGGCCAAGAGCTCGGCGAAGGCCTGCGCTGCCCCCGCCGCGTCCCCCGCCTCCCCTCTCCAGTAGGCGAGGTTGTTCCGGGCGTTGAGCGTTCTGGGGTGGTCGGAGCCGAGGACCCGCAGCTGGTCGGCGAGGAGCTCGGCGAAGGCTTGCGCTGCCCCCGCCGCGTCCCCCGCCTCGCCTCTCCAGGAGGCGAGGTTGTTCCGGGTGGTGAGGGTGTCAGGGTGGTCGGGGCCCAGCACCCGCACCCGGTCGGCCAAGAGCTCGGCGAAGGCTTGCGCTGCCCCCGCCGCGTCCCCCGCCTCGCCTCTCCAGGAAGCGAGGTTGTTTCGGGTGGTGAGGGTTCCCGGGTGGTCGGGGCCGAGGCGGTGGGCGGTGATGTCGGCGAGGCACTCGAAATGGTCGATGGCGGCGGCGACCTGACCGGCTTCGCCGAGGCTGCGGCCCAGGCGGAACAGCAGCGCGTGGGCGTCCGGCTGGTACAGGGCTTCTGCGGCGTGGCGCATGAGCGCGTCGGTGTTGGCGCGCAGGGACTGCGCGAGGCCGGTGTCGCGTTCGACGTCGGGCCAGACTGCTGTGAGGGCGTCGGCGGCGGTCCGCGCGGTCTGGTCGTGCTGGTCGGGGGTGAGGGTGTCGCGGGCGGCGCGCTGGATGAGCTGGTGGACGCGGACGGCCTGCTGGGCGATGCTGTGGTCGACGAGGCTGAGCCGGTCCAGGGCCCGGAGGGCGCCGAACGCTTCCTCGGGGGTGACGGGCGCGGCGGGGCGCTGCCTCTTTCCCGGCCACCACCTGGGTCGCCGCGTTCGCTCAGGGCCGGCGGCGGTGTGGTGTGCGGCAAGGTAGCTGCAGGCTTTCGGACTGGTCAGGACGTCGTGGGGGATGCCGTTGGCGTCGAGGAAGGCGGCCAGGTGGAGCATGGGGCGGGCCAGGCCGGCGGGGCGGAGTGTGTCTGCGCGGTCGATGGAGAGGGACCAGGCGGCGGCGAGGGTGGCGGCGTGGTCGTCGGGCAGGGAGTCGGGGGCGAGGTCGGTGAGCTTGGTGGCCCGGTCGGCCAGCATCTTTCGGTAGGCGGCTGCGCTCTGTCCGGAGTCGATGAGGTAGGCGGCTGCCTGGGCCAGGGCCAAGGGCAGGTGTCCGAGGTCGTGAGCGAGGGCGGTCAGCTGCTCGGCGGGCTCGCTGCGGTCTTGGGCGTCCAACGATGTGGTGAGGTAGGCGAGGGATTCAGGGGGGTTGAACACACCCACCTCGATCCGGCGGCGGCCTTGCCCGAACAGGGCGGCATCCCGGCGGCGGGTGGTGAGCAGCACCCGCCCGTGCGGGCTGGTCGGCGGCCAGAGGCTGTAGCGGCGGGCGGGGTCCTCGGGGTGGACGACGAGGTCACCGGGGTTGGCGACGTCGTCCAGGACGATCAGCCACCGGCATGGCCGCTGCCCGGGCTTGGGGGCCAGCCAGGCCAGGAACTCCGTCGCGGCCCGTTCGGGGTCGTCGGGGTCGGCCCGGCACAGTTCGGCGCCGGCCTGGGCGTATGCACTCACCACGGACGACCGGGCGCTCGCCGTGACCCAGACCAAAACGTCCAGTGCGCCTTCGTCCCAGGCGGAACGGGCGTAGTCGGCGGCGAGCTGGGTCTTGCCGACCCCGCCCATCCCGGTGAGCACCTGGCAGAGCACCGCGGTGCCCCCGCCGGCGACCGCTGCCCGCAGCCGGTCCGCCTCGGCACGGTGGCGGAAGGAGCGCGCCGGGGTGGGGACCACGCCGACCTGGTGCGGCCAGGAGGCCGGCTCCCGCGGGGCGCGCTGCACGGTCAGCGTGTGCACGTAGCCGCTGATGGCGGTACTGCCGCCGCTCGCCGTGACGTCGCCGGTACGGGACAGGCGCACCGAGGCGGCAGGCCCAGAACCGCCGCCTCGCGGCGCAGGGCCGCGGTAGCCGGTCACGGCCGTCTCGTCGGCGGCGGCCCCGGCGCTGCCGGTGTCCGCCACGGCCACCGAGGGCTCGGGGGCCCTGCCCCGCGCCTTGCGCGACGATGCTTTCGCCATGGGTGCGGCCCTAGTTCGAGTAGTCGATGCCGGAGACGGAGTTCGTGCCGCTGGCCTCCCCCGTCCGGTCGGCGATCGCCGAGCCGCGGCCCCGGCCGCCAGGCCGCCGGATGCCGGTGACGCCACCCCGGTCGGCGTTCCCGGTCCGCGTGGCCCGGTCTGCCGGCCCGGCCGAGGACGGGCGCTGCAGCAGCGCCCAGACCAGGGCGGCGATGCCGGCGGCGGCCTGGACGGTCGCCCCCGCCAACTGCCCGGCATTGGGCCCGTCGAGGAGCCACAGCAGTGGAGTGGACAGGACCGCGGCCACCGCCAGCACGATCACCGTGATCTTCCATCCCTGAGACATAACGGCTCCCCCTCGCCCGACTGCATGCCGCCAGCGGCTGACGGCTCGCCGAATTATCCCGAGGACCAGGCGTGCCCGCCGGGGAAACCACCTCCTCTGCACCCTGTGCTGCCACGACCGCCGCGGGCGACCACCAGAGGCGGGCGTCGCCAGGTTTCAGCACTGCGTCTTGTTCTGGTGTTGCCTGACGTTCCGTTCGCCTCAGGACCCGCCCGTGCCCCGCACCACACCCGCCCGAACGCGGGTGTGAAACCGGTGAGCTCGCTGCCTCACCGCCTGCCGGTCGCGGACGCCGGGATCGCCCTGGAGGCGGGCCCGGTACGCCGTGCTCTCCGAGCGCCTTCGGCGCCCCGGCGCCGCAGCGTTCCGTCCTTCGTTCCGGTCGGTGGCGGCCCAGGCCGCCCGATCACCGGCGCCGACGTCGGCGTCGAACAGCCCCACCCGCTCAGCCCGTGTGCCCCAGGCGGTCAGGCAGCGCGCGGGATGTACGCCAGGCCGTGGGCGCCCGGTTCGCCGAGTTTGGCGATGTCCAGCTGGGCCAGGCGCTGCAGCGTCTCCAGGTCGACGATGTCGACGGTGGAGGAGACGACGCAGGCCACGTAGCCCAGTCGCCCGTCGGGAGAGGAGGTGATGGTCAGCGGGAAGAGGCCGACCTCGACCGCGGCCAGCTGCGTGCGCGTCTCGGCGCAGAACACGATGAGGCGGCCCGGTGCGTGCCGGCCGAGTTCCGCCCCTGGGGCGGCCGTCATGCGCAACTCGCCCGCCAGCAGCTTGCCCGTCGACGTCAGGTGCACCGGCAGGATGGTGTTCTGCGTCGGCAGGGTGTCGACGACGGACGCCGTCCGGGGGTCGATGACGCGGATGCCGGTGGCCGACCGCTCTTCGGCGCTGTGGCTGAAGTTGCCGTACGGCGCGGCGACGAAGGCGTGTCGGCCGTCGGCGGAGACGGCGAGCCCCTCGCTGCCCGGCACCTCGACCTTCGCGGTGAGGGCGCCCCTCTCGAGGTCCACGACGGACACGAACGGCGCTTCCTTGTTGGTGGCGTAGCCCGTCCGGCCCGCCGGGTCGATCGCGAACCAGTGCGGGCCGGGAGCGTCCGTGTCGATCCTGCCCAGGGGCCGGCGGGTGCCCGTGTCGATCACCACGACGCCTCCGGGCCCCTCCTGGGCGCCCTCGACGCCGCCCGCGCGCCGCATCCAACGCCATCCGTGCGGCCCGTGTTCCGGGGCGAGGTCGACGACCTCGACGATGCGGCGGCTGTCGGGGTCGATGACGACCAGCTCGGTGCGTCGACCGCTGTTGGCGTGGTAGTAGCCCGAGTGGTACGTCAGCGTGCACCACAGCAGCCGATGCGTCGGGTCGTAGCACAGCTCGTGCGGCTCGGCGGGGACCTGCACGGCGCCGAGGCGGCGGTCGCAGGCTGCGTCGAAGAACGAAACCGTCGCTCCGCTCTGACTGACGACGGCCAGTACGTCGCCCTCTCGACCGGTACGGGGGGACTGCTGCACAGCGGCTCCTTGGCGAGGCGAAGCGGGGGATGCCGCGCGTCTCTTCGCGGGCGTCTCCACTCTCCGGTTCCGGTAGGGGCGGCAGCAATGCAAAAATCGACACCCCATCATTGCCGCAAACGGAAGAATGCAGTTCACAGGGAGTGGCTCGATGGATCTCAACCTGCTGCGTGTTCTGGACGCCCTGCTCCAGGAGAACAGCGTGACCCGCGCCGCGGAGCGGCTGGGCACCTCGCCCGCGGCGGTCAGCCGGGCCCTTGCACGGCTGCGCCGCACTGTCGGCGACCCGCTGCTCGTCCGGGCCGGCCAAGAGCTGGTCCCGACCCCGCGCGCCGTGGAACTACGGCAGGAGGTCGGCGCGTTGCTGCGCAGCTGTGACAGCGTGCTGCGGCCCGGTGCCGCATTCGACGCCGCGCACCTCCACCGCACGTTCACGGTGCAGGCCGCGGAGCTGCTCCTGGTGGGCGTGGCCGGGAGCCTGACCGAGCGGATCAACGCGGAGGCCCCGCAGGTGGACGTCGTCTTCCTGCCGGAGGCGGTGGAGGGCGGGCCGGGGCTGCGGCAGGGCCGGGTGGACGTCGAACTGGGCGTCCTCGGGCATCTGGACCCGGAGATCCAGACCCGGCCCCTCATCCGGACGCCGCTGGTCGGCATCGCCCGCAGCGGGCACCCCCTCTTCGACGGGCCGATCGACGCCCGCCGCTTCGCCGCAGCCGACCACATCGGCATCTCCCGACTCGGCAAACGCCTCGGCCCCATCGACAGCGCCCTCGCCGAACTCGGACTGCGCCGCCGGACCGCAGTCGTCGTACCCAGCCACACCAGCGCGATGATGCTCGCCCGGACCACCGACCTCGTCGCGCTCAGCGCGGCCGGCTGGCTCCCCGACACCGTCTCGGCCCTGGGCCTGAGGACGTTCCCCGTCCCCCTCGACCTGGAACCCCTTCACCTGGGCATGGCCTGGCATCCCCGCAACGCGACGGACCCGGGGCACCGCTGGTTCCGCGAGCACGTCGCATCCGCCGTCCTGGCCCCACCCCGGACCGGGGCCGGCAGCCGCCCGCACTCCCGGCTGACCGCACCGCTGTCTTGAGACCTGGGCGCCCAAAGACACGCCCGCGGCGGGCGCGACCGGTGAACGGCCGGTTCCGCAAGAGGCGGCGGCGGGCGACGGCGCCCAGGACGGCACCGCCCGGTGGCGCCGCGAGGCAGACCCGCAAGGCGGCGGTGGATCCGGACACGGGCGCCGGACCGAACCGGCGGCCCGGATTCGCCGACCAGTCCTGCGGAGAACACCGGGCGCAGGGCTGGGAATGATCAGGCGTCAGTGATCACGCCCGTCCGTGGAGCAGCCATGCTGAACGCCATCGGCCGGACGGGACCCGTCCGCCGGTCCTCCTGATCTGTTGCGCCCATGTCCTCGCAGCGCCGGTCGTCGTCGGCCTCGGGCCGCGGAAGCCGGCGCGCAGGTGGCCACATGCTTCTTCGGGCGAGTTCGAGACCATGGGAGACAGCGTTTGGGCGACCCGGCCGGCGCGACCGCCGGGCACGATCAGATCTCCGGTCTTCGGTGACAACGCCGGCCCGAACGGATCGGTCACCACCGTGGGCGGGCCCGACCAGATCGATGCGGGAGCCGGTAACGCCACGCTCAGGGGCGGGCCCGCAAACGACTTCCTCGACTGCGGCTCCGGTACGGACGACTGCGACGGCGAAGAGGGCATGCCGTCCTGGTGCCGGACCCTGAGCCCGACCTTGCTGCCTCTTGGAAGCTGTTGTCTTTCCGATCTTCAGTGGTGTCCGTCGAACGGGAGTCTCGATGTCCTGTCGGTGGGCTACGCTGTGCGGCTATGAATACCGGGACGGCCCTGCGCCACACACGGATTGGTGACCCGGTGCTCTTCTGAGCGCCGTACGGGCCGGTTCGGGCCCGCTGTTCGATCGAGGCTCTTGCGTTGCTGCGCGTGCTCCGCCTCCGTCGTGTTGATCACAGGCTCTGCACATCAACCACGACAGGAGTGTTCATGCCCACCAAGACGCTGCGGATTCCCACCGCGGACGGTCAGGCCGACGCCTTCGCCGCCTTCCCCGACCACGGTGAGCGGCACCCAGGGGTGCTGATGTACGCGGACGGCTTCGGCATCCGGCCCGTGCTGCGGGAGATGGCCCGCGAACTGGCCGGGCACGGCTACTACGTGCTCGTCCCCAACTCCTTCTACCGGCATGGCCCGGCACCTCTGGTCGAGCTTCCCGAGCACATCGGAGAGGAGGCCCGGTCCGCGGTCTTCGCCCAGCTGATGCCCCTGATCGAGGCGCACACCGCCGAACGTGTCCTGAGCGACGCCGACGCCTACCTCAGGTTCCTCACCACTCAGCCCGAGGTCGGCGCCGGACCCGTCGCGGTGACCGGTTACTGCATAGGCGGCCTCTACGCGATGCGCACCGCTGCGGCCCATCCCGACCATGTGGCGGCCGTCGCCGCGTTCCACGGCCCCGTGGGCGCCGACGGGCCTGACCTCTTCGCCAAGCTCACCGCCCAGGTCCACCTCGCCCACGCCGAAGGCGACATGACACCTGAGGCCCTCGGCGAGCTCAACCAGGCCCTGGATGCAGCAGGTGTCGGCTACACCTCCGAGATCTACCCCGGCACCATCCACGGCTTCACCATGTCCGACACCGACGCTTATAGTGCCTCCGGGCTGAAGCGCCACTGGGATCGCCTGCTCCCCCTTCTGGACCGCACCCTGGCCAACAGCTGAGGCTCCAGCCTGGAAACCGAGCCTGAAACGGCCGCGACCAGCAGACGGCATGGCGGGCCACGCCGATGTCTCCATGGCCGTGGCCCGCCTCTATCGCGAACGGAACTTCCGTAAAGGGTCGCTTGAGAACTCCAATCCTCCGCGGTCGCAACCGACCTGGCATCCCAGCTCGTCAACGGCCCACCATGTGGCAGCCGCAGTCCGACAGGACTCTCGATCGGGTGATTGTGGCCGGTGCCGGGCATGGGAACAGGGCCTCTTGGCAGCTCGAAGGGTGTCTACTCCGACTCGCCGTCCAGGAGGGCGGCGGTATCCGACGGACATGACGGACCCGGAGTGGGCCCGGGTCCTGCCGATGCTGCGGGTACCGGGTTGGATGCGCGGCCGGGGCGGTCGGCGGGAGGTGTACTGCCACCGGGCCATGCTCGATGCAATCCGGTATCTCGTGGACAACGGGATCAAGTGGCGGGCGATGCCCGCCGACTTCCCGCCGTGGGACCGCGTCTACGCATTCTTCCGCCGATGGCACAGGCCACCCCTCCCACGGAACCACCACCCCCATCCCCGACCAGCGGAAACGCGTCGATCACGTCCGGAAAGACAACAGCTTCTCAGAGGTCCCGGACGGCTCTCATCAGGGCTGTTCGCGAGTACGTGCGGCAAATCGGTCGGCCAGCACGGACAGAGGCACGCTGGCGGCCCAGCTGCAGATGGCGGCGAGGGGGGAGATGAGCGCGATCCCCACCGAGGCCAGGAACACGACCGCCTGGGCGGGGAGCGGGACATTGCGCCAGTTCCGGCCCGCCGAACGACTGACGTGCAGGTCGAGCCCGTACAGCACCAGTGCGGCCGCGCCGATGACGGCCCCGTACAGGCCCGGCCCGATGAAACGGTCGCCGTACGTCTCCAGGACATGGGTGGGAAACGGGATCAAGGACAACAGCACCAGGAACGCGACATTGAGCCAGAACGCGTACAGGCCGATCCTCTCCGCGTTCCGCACCGCGGCATGGTGGGCCCGCCAGAACAGCGCGATCACCACCGCGCTCAGCAGGAAGGTGCCCACCTGGGACTGAACCTCGTCGAGCGCCCGGCGCAACTCGGGCCCGTCGAGCCCCTCGGGTAGGTCGATGTCCAGCACGAGCAGCGTCATGGCGATGGCCGTCACACCGTCGGTGAGGGCGAGCATCCTGTCCCTCGGCACGAGATCCGCTCGGGGTCGGGCTCGTTGCCGCTCGGGGCTTGCGTTCATGGAACCTGTGGTAGCAGCCCCGCCCTGCGCGGGCGGCCAACGACGCGCGGGTTCGGCGCCGCGGGCGCCGGCCAGGCCGCTGCGCCGCTTGTGCCCCTCACCAGCCTCACTGGCCTGCAACCTGACACACCACGCCTCCGCCCATCCTCCACCGCCCACCGCCCACCGGTCACCCGGCCGGAGGCGTACCGCCACCGGGCCCTACTGGATGCGATCCGCTGTCTCGTGGAGATCCCAGTGCATCCACCGGGCCGGCACCAAGTCCCATGTCGAACGGTGCGGCGGTCCCCTGGCATGTCAGCGGTCCCGCGCCCCGGAGGCCGGCTCCGCGCCGACACGCGCGGAGCCGAGCCGGACCGGGTGTCATCCGCGATGCCCTCGGCCGCGCCAATGACCCGGCCCGCGAGGGTCTTGGGAATGCGCTGGTAGTGGACCGTCAGCACCCACAGGCACGCCGCTTGCGCCAAACCGGCACCTGGTTCTTCGATTCCGCCGCATTCCCGGCCGCCGGCGGCGCGTCGGCCGGATCGTCGCCGCTGACGAGGCAGGGCAGGACCAGCGCGGGGATCGACCGCGGTGATCACGCCGGTGAGGTCGAGTACGTCGGTGCCGTAGGCGGTGACCACCTCGGCCATCGCCTTGGGTGCCACGCAGTCCCACAGCTCGACGACGGCCAGCCGAGCGAGGCCGATGCCTGCCGGACGCTCCAGGTCCTCGCGGAGCGCGCGGCAGGCGCAGTCATTGGCGAAGGGTGTCTCGCCACGGGACACCTCGCCCGACGCGTCGCGCACCACGCGCTGCACGCTTCACTGCGCCGCCGTGGACCGGCGCGCCTGGGCGTCGGCCGGTTCGGCGGTGAGCCGGGCCCGGTGGCCGACCGCGGACCACGCAGTGGAGACGGGGCGGGGCCGGTGCCGAGGGCGCGTAGTTCGCTGATGCGTCAGTGCCCGCCCGCGCGCCGCATGGGCGGCCATGGGCGTCAGCGAAGGATGACGGTTTCCTGTTCTGGTTACGGCACGGTTCCTGGCTCTGTGATGGCTGTCATGGGGTGACCAGCAGGCTGTCATGCCCTCGCCGAGGCGGACTCGCGTGCTGGGCCGACAAGGGATGCCGAGGCGCCGGCGGCACGGTCCGCATCCCGTGCCGGGGACGGTGGGAAACCCTCTCCACAGGCCGGCAGGCGGTGTGACCCGGAGCAGTTCACTGGTCGTTGGTGGGTTTTTCTTGGCCGGGAGTTGTGCTGAACGGTTGGTGTTTTCCTGGGGTGTCAGCTGTGGTTTTGTGGTGTCTGTGTTTGTGGGGGTGTGTGTCGGGTTTGGGTGTGTGTTTGCGGGGGTGGAGTGCCCAGAGTGCTACGGGTGCGGCTGCTGCGGTGAGTGCTGCGGCGAGGCAGAGGCCGGCTTTGTAGCCGGTCAGGAATGCGGTGGAGTCGTCGGTTCCGGTGGCGGTTGCGGTGTGTTCGGTGAAAGAGACGATGGCGCCGATGAGGCCGATCCCGATGACTCCGGATGCTTCGCGGGCGGCGCTGAAGAGTCCGGCGGCGATGCCGGAGAGGTGGTGGGGTGAGGATTCCAGGGCGCGGGTGGTCACGGGGACGGCGAGTGCGGAGCCGATACCGATGGCTGAGAATCCGGCGAGTATGTGGGTGAGTTTTCCTGTGGTGCTGCCCAGCATGACTGTCAGCAGTCCTGAGGCGACGAGGAGGAGGCCTGCTGCGGAGGTTCGTCCGTCTCCCCAGCGGCGTGCCAGGGGTGCGATGAAGGGGGTGGTGATGATCAGGGACAGGGCTACGGGTGTGAATGCCAGTCCGGTGGGTGTCGGGGCGAGGCCGAGGCCGTTTTGCAGGAATCGGGATGTGAAGAAGTAGACGCCGCTGATGCCGAGTCCCCATAGGAGTTGGGTGATGATCCCGCCGACGAAGGGGCGTTGCCGGAAGAGGAGCTGCAGTGCGGTGTTCCGGTGTGTTGTCAGTGTGTAGGTCAGGGCAACGGCCAGTGCGGTGACGGCGGCTGCTGAAACAGCGACGGGAAGGGTGGTGAAGCCTCGTTCGGGTCCTTCGATCAAGCAGTAGGCGAGGGCTGCCAGCGCGCAGCAGGCCAACGCGATGAGGCGTGGCGAGAGCGGCGCTGCGGCCGGCGCCGACGTCGGCGCCGGGCCCGCGGCTGGGGCCGTGGTCGTGCTCGTGCTTGTGTGTGTGGTGGGGGTTGGGGGTCGGGGGATGAGGAATCCAGCGAGGATGCTTACTCCTCCCAGGGGCACGTTGATCGTGAATACCCATTGCCAGCCCGCGTGTTGTGTGATGATGCCGGAGAGCACCGGGCCGCAGGCCAGTGCTGATGCCAACGCGGCTGTGGTCGCGCTGAAGGCGGTGGTACGGACCCGGGGTGGTAGGTCGTGTGCCTGGACCGCGAGTGATGCCGGCAGGATCAGCGCGGCTCCGACTCCTTGTAGTGCCCGGCAGGCGATCAGCGTTGTCGGTGAGGGTGCCGCGCTGCATCCCATCGATGCAGCGGTGAAGATTGCAGTTCCTGCCAGGAGCGTCACTCGCCGTCCGAGGGTGTCCGCGAGGTGCCCGCCTGCCAGGAGTAGGCCTGCCAGAGCCAATGGATATACCGCTGCTGTCCATTTCAGATCGGCTGTACTCAACCCGAGGTCGGCCTGGATCTGCGGGAGTGCCACATTGACGACGGTATTGTCCAGAGCGGTCATGAAAGACGGCAGCAGTACTGCCACGAGGATGCCAAGGACACGCAGTCGGCTCACGGTTCCTGCCCTCGAGTAGCACGGATGGCGGCAAAAAAAGGGGAGAGAGAGAGGGGGGGGCGGTGTTCCATGCTCCCTTATCCGTACTCTGCCCCGCAGGCACCCCGGCACGCGATTCCGAAACACCCCGGCCACGCAAACGGCAGGCAGCTACGCGATCATCTCTGTTCCTTCCCTCACGGCGGGCCGGGTTGGGTTGTCGGCGTGGCGTCGCTTGCCCGGTACGCCTATGTGTTTGGCTGATCGCTCGCAACCGGGCGGATACGGCACTCATC
>NZ_JBVIGV010000010.1:354238-373386 GCF_055570615.1 Streptomyces sp. NPDC031121 | reverse complement strand
TCAAAGGAACCTCATCCACCGGAGTGGACGGGGTATCAACTTCTGGCGTTGATTTTTGGCACGCTGTTGAGTTCTCAAGGAACGGACGCTTCCTTTGTACTCACCCGCAGTAACGCTTACTGGGGGCTTTCCTCCGGGCTTTCGTTCTTCGTTTCCAACCTTACCAGACCGATTTCCGTTCCGTTTCCGGTCCGGCTTTTCGATCCGAGGCCGTTGGGGGCCTTTGCCTTTCGGCGTTCCACCACTTTAGCGCTCGCTCCCCGCAACTCATAATCGAGCTGTCGGAAATCGAATACGGACATGCCGAATGCGACCCCGCCAGGGACAAGTGCTCGGTGGTGTTTTGGGCCGCCTCCCAGGGGCTGTCGGTGACAGCTGCCTGTTCCTACGGCTCGGGCTACGTTAGGCGTCTGCAGGAGCCGAGTCAAGTCGAGCGGCGGCGCGGCGCGTGGGCCCGGTACGGGCTGACCGTGGGGTCGCCGTCGATCCAGTACCGGTACGGGTGGGCAGCCCCCGCGCCGCCCACGCCGGTGCGTGGGCCGTTTCCGACCTGGGCCGATGCGACGGAGGCGCCCGTCAGCAGGGACAGCGGCGAGCCGAGGCCGGCGCACAGGTCCGTGCCGTCCAGGGAACGGTCCACGGCGAGGGCCGTCGCCAGGCGGGCCGGACCCTTGGCGAGTTCCTTGTCGTTTTTGGCCGAGAGTCGACGTTTGCGGGCGAGCTCGGCGCCCTCCGTGATCTCCCCGGCCCTCAGCAGGACACCGCTCGCGTGGTCCTTCGGACCGCACACCAGGTTCAGGCTGAACCACATGCCATAGATGAAGTAGACGTACGCGTGTCCGGGCGGCCCGAACATGGACGCGTTGCGCGCGGTGCGGCCGCGGTAGGCGTGGGAGCCGGGGTCGGACTCGCCCTCGTAGGCCTCCACCTCCGTGATGCGGAGTTCGATCGGCCCTTCCTCGGTTCGGCGGACCAGGATCCGGCCGAGGAGGTCCGGGGCCACGGTGAGGACCGGTCGGTCGAAGAAGGATCGGGGCAGGGGCGTACGGTCGGGGCGCGCGCTCATCCAGTCGAGGGTACTGGAGCGCGCGCCCCTGCAACCGGCGCCTAGGGTTCCGCGTTGGTAGGGGTTAGTCGCACACGTCTTTCAAGGGGAGTCGGAGCAGATCATGGGGTTCAAGAAGCTGTTCGCCGCACTGGGCGCCGGTGGTGCGTCCGTCGACACGGTCATCACCGAGCCGAACGTCGTGCCCGGCGGCATCGTGCAGGGCGAGGTCCGCATCCAGGGCGGTTCCGTGGAGCAGCAGATCGAGGGCCTGTCGGTCGGTCTGCAGGCGAAGGTCGAGGTCGAGGGCGGCGACCAGGAGTACAAGCAGGACATCGTCTTCACCAAGCAGCGCCTCGGCGGTGCCTTCAAGGTGCAGGCGGGCGCCCAGCACGTCGTGCCGTTCGGGCTGGAGATCCCGTGGGAGACCCCGATCACCCACTTCGAGGGCCACCACCTGCACGGGATGAACATCGGCGTCAGCACCGAGCTGGAGATCGCGCGCGCCGTGGACGCGGGCGACCTCGACCCGATCAACGTGCACCCGCTGCCGGCGCAGCAGGCCGTCCTGGACGGGTTCCGCCGACTGGGCTTCACCTTCCGCAGCGCGGACATGGAGCGCGGGCACATCCGCGGCACGCGGCAGACGCTGCCCTTCTACCAGGAGATCGAGTTCCTGCCGCCGGCGCAGTACCGGGGCCTGAACCAGGTCGAGCTGACCTTCATCGCCGACGGCGCCGAGATGGACGTCGTCCTGGAGATGGACAAGAAGGCCGGCCTGTTCTCCGAGGGCAGCGACACCTACCGCTGCTTCCGGGTGGGGCTGCAGTCGTACCAGCAGACCGATTGGGCGGCGTACCTCAACGAGTGGATCGCTTCGGTCGGTTCGCAGCGCAACTGGTTCTAGGCTCGGAGCCGGTGCCGGGGCGGTCCGGCACCGGTCCGCGATCAGGAGGTTCAGCAGTGGCCGAGCAGAACAGGGCTCCCCTCCCCCACGCCTTCCACCCGGAAGTCGCCTCGTTCACGGTGGTGAGCGACGATCTCCGGCACGGCGGGGAGCTGGCCGGCGGCCAGGTCCTGGAGGGCGGGAACGTCTCTCCCCACCTGCGGTGGGAGGGGTTCCCCGAGGGGACGAAGAGCTTCGCCGTGACGTGCTTCGACCCGGACGCACCGACGGGCAGCGGGTTCTGGCACTGGGTCCTCTTCGACCTGCCCGCCACCGTGACCGAGCTGCCGGCCGGCGCCGGCGGCGGGAAGTTCGAGGGGCTGCCGGAGGGGGCCGTGCACGTCCGCAACGACTACGGGACGCGGGACTTCGGCGGGGCGGCGCCGCCGGCCGGCGAGCGCCACCGGTACGTGTTCACCGTGTACGCGGTGGACCGAGAGAAGCTGGGCCCCGGCCCGGACGCCTCGCCCGCCGCGGTCGGGTTCAACCTGCGGTTCCACACGCTGGGGCGTGCCCACCTCATCGGTGAGTACGAGGCGCCGGCGGGCTGATCGTTCGCCTCCTGTTGGCCCGGTCCTGGTCTGAAGTAGGCCGGGACCGGGCATTTTTAATGCGTTGTCCCGCGTGGCGCGCGCAGCCAGAGTGGTTGCGGGCCCTGCAGCCAGGGTGGACGCGGGCCTGCGCACGGGAGGTGGGCGAGATGCGGGACACGCTGGTGCTGAATGCGAGCTTCGAGCCGCTGTCGACGGTGACCCTGAACCGGGCCGTCGTGCTGGTGCTCCAGGACAAGGCAGTGGTCGAGCAGTCGCATCCGGAACTGCGTGTGCGCGCGGCCGCCGTGGACCTGCCGATGCCGCGGGTGATCAGGTTGTGCCGGTACGTGCGGGTGCCGTTCCGAAGACACGCGCCGTGGTCCCGGCGGGGGGTGCTGGTGCGGGACCAGCACCGGTGCGCGTACTGCGGGAAGCGGGCCACGACCGTGGACCACGTGGTGCCGCGGGCGCAGGGCGGCGGGGACACCTGGCTGAACACGGTGGCGTCGTGCGCCGAGGACAACCACCGCAAGGCCGACCGGACGCCGGACGAGGCGGGGATGCCCCTGCTGCGCGAGCCGTTCGTGCCGTCCCCGGCGGACGCGATGCTGCTGGCGCTGGGGGTGGGCGGCCGGCAGGCGCTGCCGGAGTGGCTGGGCAGTACGGCGTAGGAGCGGATGGAGGCCCGTCCCCCGAGGGGGCGGGCCTCCGGCGTGTCCGGGGTGCGGCGCGGTCAGCGCAGCAGCATCTGGACGATGGCGACGGTGCCGACGGCGACGATGACGCCGCGGAGCACGGTGGGCGGCAGCCTGCGGCCGACCTTCGCGCCGATCTGGCCGCCGAGGGTGGAGCCGGCGGCGATGAGGAGGACGGCCGTCCAGTCGAACTCGGCGACGAAGAGGAAGAAGACCGCGGCGATGCCGTTGACGATGGCGGCGATGACGTTCTTGACGGCGTTGATGCGCTGGAGGTCCTCGCGGAGCAGGAGCCCCATCAGGCCCAGGTAGAGGACGCCCTGGGCGGCGCCGAAGTAGCCGCCGTACGCGCTGGCGAGCAGCATGCCGCCGGCGAGGGCCGGGCCGCCGTCGGGGTGTGCCGTGTCCGCGCCGGCGGCTTCCCTGCGCCTGCGGAGGGCGGCCGCGAGGCGGGGCTGGAGGACGACGAGGACGAGGGCGAGCCCGATGAGGACGGGCACGATCGTGTCGAAGGACTCCGAAGGCAGCATGAGGAGCAGGACGGCTCCGGCGAGGCCGCCGACGGCGGAGACGGCGCCGAGGCGCAGGACGCGGGCGCGCTGCCCGCGGAGTTCCCGGCGGTAGCCGAAGGCTCCGCTGAGGGAGCCGGGCACCAGGCCGAGGGTGTTGGAGACGTTCGCCGTGACGGGCGGGAGGCCCGTGGCGAGCAGCACGGGGAAGGTGATGAGGGTGCCGGAGCCGACGATCGTGTTGATGGTGCCTGCGCCGATTCCGGCGGCGAAGACCGCGAGCGATTCCCAGACGGACATGGACATGGACCGGGCCATCTCCTTTGCATAGGTGGACGCCTCCCCGCCGTTGAGGTCGAGGGGCCTCCTTGATCATGCAGGAGGGGATGGCCCGGTGGGTGTGCGGGTCAGTCGATGGGGGGCTGCTCGCGGCGTTCGGTGCCGTTGGTGCCGTTCCCGTTGGCGGTGTGGCCGCCGTTGCCGTTGCTGCCGTTGCTGCCGTTGTTCGCGCCGGACTTGGCGGAGTTGAGCGGGTTGAAGCCGGAGCCGCCGCCGCCCATGGGGCCGAAGTTGCCCATGGCTCCGGAGAGGCCCTTGAGGGCGTCGCCGATCTCGCTGGGGACGATCCACAGCTTGTTGGCGTCGCCTTCGGCGAGCTTCGGGAGCATCTGGAGGTACTGGTAGGCGAGGAGCTTCTGGTCGGCGTCGCCGGCGTGGATGGACTCGAAGACGGTGCGGATGGCCTGGGCCTCGCCCTCGGCGCGCAGGGCGGCGGCCTTGGCCTCGCCCTCGGCGCGGAGGATGGAGGACTGCTTCTCGCCCTCGGCGCGCAGGATCTCGGACTGGCGGACGCCCTCGGCCTGGAGGATCGCGGCGCGCTTGTCGCGGTCGGCGCGCATCTGCTTCTCCATCGAGTCCTGGATGGACGTGGGCGGTTCGATGGCCTTGAGCTCGACGCGGTTGACGCGGATGCCCCACTTGCCGGTGGCCTCGTCCAGGACGCCGCGGAGGGCCGCGTTGATCTCCTCGCGGGAGGTGAGCGTCCGCTCCAGGTCCATGCCGCCGATGATGTTGCGCAGCGTGGTGACGGTCAGCTGCTCGATGGCCTGGATGTAGCTGGCGACCTCGTACGTCGCGGCGCGGGCGTCGGTCACCTGGTAGTAGATGACGGTGTCGATGTTGACGACCAGGTTGTCCTGGGTGATGACCGGCTGGGGCGGGAACGGCACGACCTGCTCGCGGAGGTCGATGCGGTTGCGGATGGAGTCGATGAAGGGGACGACGATGTTGAGGCCCGCGTTGAGGGTGCGGGTGTAGCGGCCGAACCGCTCGACGATGGCTGCGCTGGCCTGCGGGATCACCTGGATCGTCTTGACCAGGGCGATGAAGACCAGAACCACCAGGATGATCAGGACGATGATGATCGGTTGCATGCGGTTCCCCGTGCCCTTCCGGCTGTCTGTGCTGCCCCGTTGATGCGTTCGGAGTCTCGCAGACCCCGGGGCCGCGGGTCGGCTGCTTGGCTCAAGTGCTCACATCACGACGGCTGTTGCGCCGTCGATGTCGACCACGTCCACCTGGCTGCCGGGTTCGTAGGCCGTGTCGGCGTCGAGGGCGCGGGCGGACCAGATCTCGCCCGCGAGCTTGACGCGTCCCCCGCTGCCGTCGACGCGTTCGACGACGACGGCCGTTCTGCCCTTCAACGCGTCGATTCCGCTGCGGTGTTGGGGGCGCTGGTCGCGGCCGCGGTTCGCGATCGAGCGGACGACGGCGGTGAGCGCGACCGACACGACGACGAAGACGAGGACCTGGGCGACGATGCCGCCGCCGAGTGCCGCGGTGACGGAGGCCGCGAGCGCCCCTACCGCGAACATGCCGAACTCGGGCATCGCGGTCAGGACGAGCGGAATGCCCAGTCCGACCGCGCCGATGAGCCACCACACCCATGCGTCGATGTCCACGGGTTCATGGTAGGTCGGGTGGCGCGGTCGGGACAGGGTGCGGTCAGCGCAGGGGCAGGCCCTGGGCGGTCCAGCGGTCGTGCTCGGTGCGCTCGACGACGAGCGGGAGCCCGAAGCAGAGGGACAGGTTGCGGGAGGTGAGTTCGAGGTCGATGGGGCCGGCGGTGACGACCTTGCCCTGACGGATCATCAGGACGTGGGTGAAGCCCGGGGCGATCTCCTCGACGTGGTGGGTGACCATGGCCATGGAGGGCGCGAGCGGGTCGCGGGCCAGGCGGCCGAGGCGGCGTACGAGGTCCTCGCGGCCGCCGAGGTCGAGGCCGGCGGCGGGCTCGTCGAGGAGGAGGAGCTCGGGGTCGGTCATCAGGGCGCGGGCGATGAGGGTGCGCTTGCGCTCGCCCTCGGAGAGGGTGCCGAACTTCCGGTCGAGGTAGTCGGTCATGCCGAGGCGGTCGAGGAAGGCGCGGGCGCGCTGCTCGTCGACCTCCTCGTACTCCTCCTGCCAGGTCGCCGTCATGCCGTACGCGGCGGTCAGGACGGTCTGGAGGACGGTCTGGCGCTTGGGGAGCTTGTCGGCCATCGCGATGCCGGCGATGCCGATGCGGGGGCGCAGCTCGAAGACGTCGACCTTGCCGAGGGTGCTGCCGAGGATGGTGGCGGTGCCCTTGGTGGGGAAGAGGTAGCTGGACGCGATGTTGAGCAGGGTGGTCTTACCGGCGCCGTTGGGGCCGAGGATGACCCAGCGCTCCCCTTCCTTCACCGACCAGGAGACCTGGTCCACCAGAGCCCGGCCCTCGCGGACCACGGATACGTCCTGAAGCTCCAGTACATCGCTCATGAGCGCGTTGTCTCCCCTTGAGGTCTCGGTTCGTCTGTGCGCCGGTGTGCGCAGCCCCAGGGGAAAACCTACGCCACTCGGGGCGGGCTCCGGGCGCCAGCCCGGCTGCCGGGGCGGTCGCGGGCCGGTCCGTAGAGTGGGGGGATGCTTTTCGAACCACGTTCAGGGCGGCTGGCCGCCTGGGGGAACGCGCTGCTGGCCGGTCTGGTCTCGCCCGACGAGGCCGCGTCGTCGATCGTGGGCGGGGACGCCGTGCACCGGGTGGCGGGGCTGCCGGGTGAGGCGGGTCCGGTGGGGCTGACGCTGGCGCTGGGGCGGATGCGCGCCCTGGGGGTGACGGGGCTGCGGGTGGCGCTGCCCGCGCCGGGGCATCCACTGGGGCTGAGCGGGCCGCCGGAGTTCAACGCCCGGGCGCTGGAGGCCGGGGAGGCGGTGGTCGCCGTGGGGGCGGCGCTGGGGCTGGTCCCGGAGGTGGACGAGGCCGGGCCGGCGGGGGACGTGCATGTCGGGGTGGTGTGGCGGTGCCTGCCCGTGCGGGAGGCGCCCCCGGCGGACGTGCCGTCGCTGGGCGAGGCGGAGCGGGAGCTGGCGGAGGCGGTGCGCGAGGCGACCGCGGTGCTGACGCGGCTGGACGTGGCGGCCTCGGGTCCGGCGGCGGAGGCCGCGGTGTCGGCGTACCGGGCGCGGGCGGAGGCCGGGCGGGAGGCGCTGGCCCCCGGGTATCCGGCGCGGGCGGTGCGGGTGCTGGCGCTGGCGCAGCGGGTGGACCTGCTGGTGGCGCTGGCGTACGAGCGCGGGCACGGCGGTGCGGTGGCGGCGTCGGAGATGGCGGCGCGGGCGGAGGCGCTGCGGCCGGTGGAGCGGGTGGCGCGGCGGGCGCTGGTGGCGGCGTACAACGCGGCGGTGGAGGAGCGGGAGCGGGGCTGAGCCCCGGGGGCGCGGCACGGCCCCGCCTCCGGGGAGAGGGAGGAGGCGGGGCCGGCGGCGGGGGGCGGCGGGTCAGCCGTTGGTGCCGGTGTTCCCCCAGGCGCCGTTCAGCAGGCCGACCGCGGTGACGGCGTTGCCGACGGCGTTCACGGGGACGTGCACCGGGACCTGGCCGAGGTTCCCGGAGGCGACGCCGGGCGAGGCCGCGGCCTCGCCGGAGGCCCACGCGCCGCCGTGGGCGGAGGCGGCGCCCGCCCCCGCGGCGAGGAGGCCGCCCGCGATCAGGGCGGCGGCGGTGGCCTTCTTGGTGTTCTTCATGTGTCCTCGTCCTCCGTACGTCTGCCGGGGCCGGCGCTCCGGCACGCCCTGGAGAACGGTCCCGCGCCGCTCGGGATACGCCGTGTGGGCGACATGCACCCGACGGTATGACATTCGGAACGGAAGACCGACGGCCCGGCGGCCGCCCGCCCCCTCAGCCGGCCGCGCCGTGCCGGACGGCCCAGAGCGCCGCCTGGGTGCGGTCGGCGAGGTCCAGCTTCATGAGGATGTTCGAGACGTGCGTCTTGACCGTCTTCTCCGACAGGACGAGCGCCCGCGCGATCTCCCGGTTGGAGCGGCCGTCCGCGATGAGGCCGAGGACCTCCTGCTCCCGCTCGGTCAGTGAGCCGCCGCGCCCGGCCGCCGGCTGGTCCTCCTGGGACAGCAGCGCCTCGGCCACCTCCGGCTGGAGCAGCACGTGCCCGGCGCGGACGGAGCGGATGGCCGCGGCCAGCGCGTCCGGGTCGATGTCCTTGTAGACGTACCCGGCGGCGCCGGCGCGCAGGGCCGGGACGACCGTCCGCCGCTCGGTGAAGCTGGTGACGACGAGGACGCGGGCGGGGTTGTCGGCGGCGCGGAGCCTGCGCAGGGCCTCGATGCCGTCGGTGCCTGGCATCGTGATGTCCATCAGGATGACGTCGGGCCGCAGCTCCTCGGCGCGGGCGGCGCCCTCGTCGCCGTCGGCGGCCTCGCCGACGACCTCGATGTCGTCCTGGACCTCCAGGAAGGTGCGCAGGCCGCGCCGGACGACCTGGTGGTCGTCGACGAGCAGGACGCGGATCCGGCCGGGCGTCTCAGCCACCGGGTACCTCCATCTCGATCGTGGTGCCCGCGGCGGGCTCCGAGTGCACGGTGAGGCGGCCGCCGGCGCCGGCCGCCCGGTCCCGCATGGAGACCAGGCCGAGATGGCGGCCGGCCGCGCGGACGGCCGCGGGGTCGAAGCCGCTGCCGTTGTCGGCGACGGTGAGGACCGCGCCCTTGCCGCGCCGGGCGAGCACGACGTCGACGCGGTCGGCGCCGGAGTGGCGCAGGGCGTTGTGGAGGGCTTCCTGGGCGACGCGGAGGAGGGCCTCCTCCTGGGCGGCCGGCAGGGCGCGGACGCCGTCGCAGGCGAAGGTGACGCGGGCGGCGTGCGCGCGGTCGAGGACGCGGACGTGGCCGCGGAGGGTGGCGGCCAGGCCGTCCTCGTCGAGGCCGGCGGGGCGCAGCTCTGTCACGGCGGCGCGCAGCTCGTCGGCGGCCTCGGCGGCGAGGGCGGCGACCTGGTGGAGCTCGTCCTTGGCGCGGGCCGGGTCGCGGTCGACGAGGGCGGCGGCGGCCTGGGCGGTCAGGCGGAGGGAGAAGAGCTTCTGGCTGACGGCGTCGTGCAGCTCGTGGGCGAGGCGGGAGCGCTCCTCGGCGATGGTCAGCTCGCGGCTGCGCTCGTACAGGCGGGCGTTGGTGAGGGCGATGGCGGCGTGCTGGGCGAGGAGCCCGAGGAGTTCCTCGTCCTCCTCGGTGAACCCGCCGGGGGCGTGCTTGTCGGCGAGGAAGAGCGCGCCGAGGGTCTCCTCCCCGTCGCGGATGGGGCGGCCGAGGAAGTCGGACATCTCGGGGTGGGCGGCGGGCCAGCCCTCGAAGCGGGGGTCCTCGCGGACGTCGGCGAGGCGCTGGGCGCCGTCCTGGTGGAGCATCGCGGCGAGGATGCCGTGCTGGCGGGGCAGGGGGCCGATGCGGCGCCATTGCTCCTCGCTGATGCCGTCGACGACGAACTGGGCGAAGCCGCCGTGGTCGTCGGGGACGCCGAGGGCGGCGTAGCGGGCGCCGAGGAGGGTGCGGGCCTCGACGACGATCGTGCGCAGGACGTCGCGTACCTCCAGCCGCCGGCTCATGGCGAGCAGTGCGGTGCTGACGGCGGCGAGGCCGCTGCGGGGTCCGTGGTCCATGGAGATCACCGTACTCGGGGCCGTGACCTGCGGGATCGGGCGCGGGACCTAGTGCTGCGGCCGGAGCGGGCGGGGCTGGGGGTGCGGCCGGCGGGGGTGTTCCTCCGCCTGCGGGAGGAGGGCCGGCGCGGCGGGGGTCCTCCTGGAGTCGCACACCGGTCACGCATTGCATTGCGTTGGCAACGCATGGTGAGACTGTTACGTGCCTGATGTGAGCCCGCGCATAGGACCCAGGTCACTTACGAAGGAGCGTAGTGGACGGGCAAAGGCGACATCAGTGCTGTTCCAGGCGGCGTGGGCGACAGAATTCCGGGCTCGGACCGGGCCCGTGATCCACTAAGCGGGATCGTACGTCACACCTTTGCCACAGGATTTTGCCGCCGCTAAGAATTGCCTCCGTCGCACGGCGCCGCGGATCTCCCCGATCCGCGGGGCGCCCTCCTGCGGCTCCCGCGATTCGAAGAGGTTGTCCACGCATGTCCGAGATCAACATCCCCGGCCGTCGTCTGACGAAGGCCCACAAGAGGTCCTTCGCCACCGTCGCCGCCCTCGGCGCCGCCGCCCTCGCCGCCACCCTGGTCCCCGGCGGTGCCGGGAACACCGGCCAGGCCGAGGCCGCCGCCGTCCCCGCGGCGTGGACGCAGGTCGTGGGCACCGCCCAGGCGCAGACCGTGCAGGCGAACCTGGCCGCGCAGCAGGCCGTCGCCACCAAGGCCGCCCAGCAGGCCGCCGCCGCGGCCAAGGCCAAGGCGGACGCGGCGGCGAAGGCGAAGGCCGAGGCCGAGGCGAAGGCGAAGAAGGCCCGCGAGGCCAAGGCGGCCGCCAGCCGCGCCGCCGCCCGCACCCCCGTCTTCGCGAACAACCTGGACGGCTGGATCAAGGAAGCCCTCTTCATCATGAAGAAGGAGGGCATCCCGGGCACCTACGCGGGCATTCACAAGAACGTGATGCGCGAGTCCTCGGGCAACCCGCTCGCCATCAACAACTGGGACATCAACGCCAAGAACGGCGTCCCGTCCAAGGGCCTGCTCCAGGTCATCTACCCGACCTTCAAGGCCTACCACGTGCCCGGCACCAAGTTCGACCAGTACGACCCGGTCGCCAACATCGTCGCCGCCTGCAACTACGCGGCCGACCGCTACGGCACGATCGACAACGTCAACAGCGCGTACTGATCCGACACGGACGGCACGGCAGCCTCGTCTCGCGCCGAAGGGCGGCACCCGGAAACCGGGTGCCGCCCTTCGGCGTTTCTCGTGCGGGAGCCGCGCGCTAGTTGCGCATGACCTCCGGCTCGTGGCGGCGCAGCAGGCGCTGCACGGCGAAGCCGCAGGCCACGCCGAGCGCGACGAGGACGAAGACGTCCAGGGTCCACTGCCCGATGGTGGGGTCCCACAGCGGGTCGGTGTTCTCCGGGTGCTCGATGTCCCAGGGCGCCATCAGCTTGCCGAGGTTGAGCGTGGTGCCGGCGGCGGCGATGGCCCAGCGGGAGGGCATCAGCCAGGCGAACTGCTCCAGGCCGGGCTTGTCGTAGATCTGGAACAGGATGCCCGTGAAGACGACCTGGACGATGGCGAACATGACCAGCAGGGGCATGGTCTTCTCGGCGGTCTTCACCAGCGCGGAGATGACCAGGCCGAACATCATCGAGGTGAAGCCGAGCGCGATCACCGAGATGCACAGTTCGGCGGCGGGCGACATGAACAGGCCCTCGGCGGGGAGCTCGCGCGGAGTGAAGCCGATGGCGCAGATGATCACGCCCTGTATCGCGGTGATGGCGCCGAGGACCATCACCTTCGACATCAGGTACGCCGAGCGGGACAGGCCGGTGGCGCGTTCGCGCTCGTAGATGACCCGTTCCTTGATCAGCTCACGGACCGAGTTGGCGGCTCCGGAGAAGCACATGCCGACCGCGAGGATCAGCATGATCGTGCCGGCGTCGCCGTTGAACCGGCTCGGCGGAGTCGGCGGGGCGAGGCCGAACTTCGCCGGGATCACCGTGGAGACGATGCCGAGGACCGCGGGCAGGGCGACCATGAGCGCCATGAAGCCCTTGTCCGAGGCGATCACCGACAGGTAGCGGCGGATCAGCGTCCACAGCTGCGACCCCCAGGCCTGCGGCTTGGGCGGGATCATCTGCTGCGGGGGCATGGTGACCGACTGCGGGGCGACCGCGTCGAGGTCGGCGGCGTACAGCTGGTAGTGCTGCGAGCCCTTCCAGCGGCCGGCCCAGTCGTAGTCGCGGTAGTTCTCGAACGCGGAGAAGACGTCGGCCCAGGTGCTGTAGCCGAAGAAGTTCAGCGCCTCGTCCGGCGGGCCGAAGTAGGCGACCGAGCCGCCCGGGGCCATGACCAGCAGCTTGTCGCACAGCGACAGCTCGGCGACGGAGTGCGTGACGACGAGCACGGTGCGGCCGTCGTCGGCGAGGCCGCGCAGCAGCTGCATGACGTCGCGGTCCATGCCCGGGTCCAGGCCGGAGGTCGGCTCGTCCAGGAAGATCAGCGAGGGCTTGGTCAGCAGCTCCAGGGCCACGGACACGCGCTTGCGCTGGCCGCCGGAGAGCGCGGTGATCTTCTTGTCCTTGTGGATGTCGAGCTTGAGCTCGCGCAGGACCTCGTCGATGCGGGCGGCGCGCTCGGACTCCGCGGTGTCGCCGGGGAAGCGGAGCTTGGCCGCGTACTTCAGGGCGGTGGAGACCCGCAGCTCCTTGTGCAGGATGTCGTCCTGCGGGACCAGGCCGATGCGCTGGCGGAGCTCCGCGAACTGCTTGTACAGGTTGCGGTTGTCGTAGAGGACGTCGCCCTGGTCGGCGGGCCGGTAGCCGGTGAGCGCCTTCAGCAGGGTCGACTTGCCGGAGCCGGAGGGGCCGATGACGCCGATGAGCGACTTCTCCGGGACGCCGAAGGTGACGTCCTTGAGGATCTGCTTGCCGCCGTCGACGGTGACGGTCAGGTGGCGGGCCGAGAAGGAGACGTCACCGGAGTCGACGAACTCCTCCAGCCGGTCGCCGACGATCCGGAACGTGGAGTGGCCGACGCCGACGATGTCGTTCGGGCCGAGCAGCACGGAGCCGGACTTCGGCAGCGCCTGGCCGTTGACGTAGGTGCCGTTGTGGCTGCCGAGGTCGTGGATCTCGAAGCGGCCGCCGGTGGAGCGGAACTCCGCGTGGTGGCGCGAGACCTGGAGGTCGGAGACCACGAGCTCGTTCTCCAGGGCGCGGCCGATGCGCATGACGCGCCCGACGGCGATCTGGTGGAACGTCGTCGGGCTGCGGTCGCCGCCGTAGCCGGATGCGGCGCCCTGGGCGGGGGCCGCGCCGCCGCCCTGCTGGTGCGGGAAGTGCGGCTGCTGGGCCGGGGCCTGCTGCTGCGGCCAGCCCTGGGCCTGCGGCTGCGGCTGCTGCGGGGCGGGCGCCTGGTAGGCCGGGGCCGCCTGCGCCTGGGCCGGGGCCTGGTACGCGGGGGCCGGGGCCTGGTAGGCCGGCGCCTGCTGCTGCGGCACGGCCTGCTGCGGCGCGCCGGCGGCGCTGAGGTTCAGCCGCGGGCCGTCGGTGGCGTTGCCGAGGTGGACCGGCGTGCCGGGCACGAGCTCGGTGTGCTGGACCCGCGCACCGTGCACGTACGTGCCGTTGGTGCTGCCGTGGTCTTCCAGGCCCCAACCCCGTCCGTTCCACGCGATGGTGGCGTGCCGCCAGGACACGCGCGCGTCGTCGACCACCACGTCGCCCTGGGGGTCACGCCCCAGGGAGTACGACCTGGACGGGTCCAGCGTCCAGGTCCTTCCGTTCAATTCCAGTACGAGTTCCGGCACTCCAGCCCCACTTAGGTCCCCCGAGAATCTCCCTGGCCGTCAGGGAGTCCGACGGCAGGGAGTCTAGGGATGGCTAACATCCTGGGGAACTATTTCAGGCTGCGGCCGACATGTGGAATCGAGGCCCCGTCAGGGCCCCGGCCCGGCCCGCCGGCCGGGCAAAGCACCCGCAGCGGGCCATACGGGACTCCCTGCCCCCGCGCCCGGCCCGTACGGGGCCCCCGGGCCCGCCCGGAAGGGGCGCTTCCCGGCCCGCGGGGGCCCGGCGGGGGCGCCGCGCGGCCCCGTTTCGTTGGTGAACCGTGACACTCCGGAGCGCCGCGGGGCGCGGCGGCCTCCCCTCGGCGCGGACCGGCGCGTCGCCCGCCGTTCACCCGCGGGCCACCCGCCCGGCGCGCTGACCGGGGGAAAGGGGTCCCGGTGGGTGGGACGGGGGTCCACCCGCGCCGGGCGGGAAGATACGGTGAGAGCACCATGAGCGCTTCGCAGACCTCCGAGGTCCCCACCCTCCTCGTCAAGATCTTCGGCAAGGACCGTCCCGGGATCACCGCCGGGCTGTTCGACACCCTCGCCGCGTACTCCGTCGACGTGGTCGACATCGAGCAGGTCGTCACCCGCGGCCGCATCGTCCTGTGCGCCCTCGTCACCATGCCCGCCGGCGGGACGGAGGGCGAGCTGCGGGCCACCGTCCACAGCTGGGCCGAGTCCCTCAAGATGCAGGCGGAGATCCTCTCCGGCACCGGCGACAACCTGCCGCGCGGCAGCGGCCGCTCCCATGTCACCGTGCTCGGTCACCCGCTTACCGCCGAGTCGACGGCCGCCATAGCGGCCCGGATCACCGCCACCGGCGGCAACATCGACCGTATTTTCCGGCTCGCGAAGTACCCGGTCACGGCCGTCGAGTTCGCGGTGTCCGGCTGCGCGACCGAGCCGCTGCGCACCGCCCTGGCCACGGCCGCCGCGCACATCGGGGTCGACGTGGCAGTGGTCTCGGCCGGCCTGCACCGCCGGGCGCAGCGCCTGGTGGTGATGGACGTGGACTCCACGCTGATCCAGGACGAGGTCATCGAGCTGTTCGCGGCGCACGCGGGCTGCGAGGCCGAGGTCGCCGAGGTGACCGAGCGGGCCATGCGCGGCGAGCTGGACTTCGAGCAGTCGCTGCACGCCCGGGTGGCGCTGCTGGCGGGGCTCGACGCCTCGGTCGTGGAGAAGGTGCGCGCGGAGGTGCGGCTGACGCCGGGTGCCAGGACGCTGATCCGCACGCTGAAGCAGCTGGGCTACCAGGTGGGCGTGGTCTCCGGCGGGTTCACGCAGGTGACGGACGACCTCAAGGAGCGGCTGGGGCTGGACTTCGCCTCCGCCAACACACTGGAGATCGTCGACGGCCGGCTGACGGGCCGGGTGACGGGCGAGATCGTGGACCGGGCGGGCAAGGCGCGGCTGCTGCGCCGCTTCGCCGAGGAGGCCGGAGTGCCGCTGTCGCAGACGGTGGCCGTGGGTGACGGCGCGAACGATCTGGACATGCTGAACGCGGCCGGGCTGGGGGTGGCGTTCAACGCCAAGCCGGTGGTCCGCGAGGCCGCGCACACCGCGGTGAACGTGCCGTTCCTCGACACGGTGCTGTACCTGCTCGGCATCACCCGCGAGGAGGTCGAGGCCGCGGGCCTCACCTGACGGAAGACGGGCGCGGGGCCCCGGCGGTCGGCCGCCGGGGCCCTTCCGTGCCTTCCGGGGTCAGCGGTCCTTGGGGGTCCAGAAGTCCAGCAGCGTGCCGACGCCGTGCTCGACGGACTTCCACGAGCCGGTGAAGGAGACGACGGCAAGCGCTGCTGTGGGGAAGCCGGTACGGGCCATCCGGGCGAGGGCGTCGCCCTCCGCGCGGCCGGCGAGGGCGTCGGCGAGGGCGTGCATGCCCGGGTTGTGCCCGATCACGAGGAGGTCGGAGACCTCGTCGGACGTCTCGTTGAGGAGGGCGATGAGCTCGCCGAGCGAGGCGTCGTACAGCCTTTCCTCGTAGACGGTGCGGGGGCGCTGCGGCAGTTCCTGGACGGCGAGCTTCCATGTCTCGCGAGTGCGGACGGCGGTGGAGCAGAGGGCCAGGTCGAAGGCGATGCCGGTCTCGGCCAGCTTCAGTCCGGCGGCCGGTGCCTCGTGGCGGCCGCGCTCCGCCAGGGGGCGTTCGTGGTCGGACACCTCCGGCCAGTCGGCCTTGGCGTGCCGGAGGAGGGCGATCCTGCGGGGTGTGTCGGCGCTCATGGGCCCAGCTTCCCACGGATCGGGCCGTGCGGGCCCGGGTGTCGCGCCGCTCGGGTGCGGGTGGGGGGCGCGCCGCGGTCCGGGCGGGCGCACGGGGGTCGTCACCCGGCGGCGCGCATCAGTTCGCGGCCGACCTGGAGCAGGTGGGGGGTGTCGCCGGTGGAGGCCTGCGCCTCGCGGGAGCCGGCCAGGAGGAGGAGCAGCAGGCCGAAGGCGAGGGCGGGCAGGGCGAGCGCCCACCAGTGCAGCCGGGCGTCGGCGCCGGGGGCGGTGCGGTGTCCGGTGGGGCGCGTGGGGGCCGACATGGGCCGCCTCCGTGGTGTGCGGGTGGGGGCCGACATGGGCCGCCTCCGTGGTGTGCGGGTGGGACGGGCTGGCTCCTTCGAATCTACGGATTCGGAGGGGCGCCGCCCATCAGGGGTGCACCCGAGGCGACCCTGAACCCCGCCCCCTAGGGGATGGTGGGGACAGCCCCACCGCGGCGGGTCAGGGCGCGGCGACGGTGGCGATGACGGCGATGACCACGGTGATGCCGAGCATGGCTCCGAGGACGATGCCGAGCATCTTGCGGCCGTTCTGGGGGTTGGGTTCGAGTACGGGATCCATGCCGCTCAGTCTCGCACGGCGCATTCGGCCTCGACGGTGCGGTCCCGGCCGGCGAGGACGCCGAGGGCGATCTGCGGGACGAGGAGGCCGGCCATCACGGCCAGGGGCAGGTCCCAGCCGCCGCTGTGCTGGTAGAGGGCGCCGATGAGGAGGGGGCCGGGCAGGGACAGGAGGTAGCCGGTGCACTGGGCGAAGGCGGAGAGCCGCACGACGCCGCCCGGGGTCCTGGCACGCAGGCCGATCATGGTGATGGCGAGCGGGAAGGCGCAGTTGGAGAGGCCGAGGAGGAGCGCCCAGGCCCAGGCTCCGGCGGCGGGGGCGAGGTGGAGGCCGGCGTAGCCGGCGAGGCCGAACGCGCCGAGGACCGCGGCGATGGCGCCCTGGTGGCGCATGCGGCCGGCGAGGCCGGGGATGGCGAAGGCGAGCGGGACGCCCATGACCATGGTGACGGCGAGCAGGACGCCGGCGGAGCCGGCGGAGACCCCGGCGTCGCGGAAGATCTGCGGCAGCCAGCCCATCGTGACGTAGGCGCCGGTGGCCTGGAGGCCGAAGTAGCCGGCGAGGGCCCAGGCGGTGCGGCTGCGGACGACGGAGGGGCCGGTCTGCGGTGCGGCCGCCCCGCTTCCGGCGGCGGAGCGGCGCCGGTCGCGGCGCGCGGCGGCGGCGATCGGCAGCCAGGGCAGGACGGCGGCGGCTGCGGGGAGCGACCAGACGAGCAGGCCGGTGCGCCAGTCGCCGCCGAGGGCGGAGGTCAGCGGGACGGTCGCGGCGGCGGCGAGGGAGGTGCCGACGGCGAGGGCCATGGAGTACAGGCCGGTCATGGTGCCGACGCGGTCGGGGAACCAGCGCTTGACGATGACGGGGAGCAGGACGTTCGTCAGGGCGATGCCGGCCAGGGACAGGGCGCTGGCGGCGAGGAATCCGGCGGCTCCCTGGGCGAAGGGGCGGATGAGCAGTCCGGCGGCGACGGCGGCCATGCCGGCGCAGACGACGGCGGCGGGGCCGAAGCGGCGGGAGAGGCGGGGCGCGGTGATGCCGAAGACGGCGAAGCACAGGGCGGGGACGGAGGTGATCAGTCCGGCGACGGCGCCGTTCATGCCGAGGCCGGTGCGGGCCTCTTCGAAGAGGGCGCCGAGGCTGGTGATGGCGGGGCGCAGGTTGAGGGCGGCCAGGACGATGCCGAGGACGAGGACGGGGCCGGGGCCGAGCCGGCCGGGGCCGGCTGCCGCGGCGTGCGCGGAGGGGGCCGGTCCGGGCGCGGGGGTGCCGCGCTGGGCGGGCGGGGCCGGGTGCCGCTCGAGGGTGGCCAGGGTGTTCGGACTGCCGGGGGTGTGGGTGTCGGGAGTGCGGGTGTCGTCGTCGGGCATGGGCTCATCATAGAATCATGGGATGATTGACTGTCCCGCGCCGGAGTGGACCGAAGGGACCCCGCCCGCATGCCGCTGACCTCGCCCCGCCGATCCGCCCTGGTCGATCAGGTGATCGCCCAGCTCCGGAACCAGATCACCTCCGGCGAGTGGCCGGTCGGCTCCCGGATCCCCACCGAGCCGGAGCTCGTCGAGCTGCTCGGCGTGGCCCGGAACACCGTCCGCGAGGCCGTCCGGGCCCTCGCGCACAACGGCCTCCTCGACATCCGGCAGGGCTCGGGGACGTACGTCCTCGCCACCAGCGAGCTGGCCGGGGTGATGCACCGCCGCTTCGCCGGGGCCGACCCGCGGCACGTCGCGGAACTCCGCTCGACGCTGGAGGCCTCGGGGGCCCGGCTGGCGGCCGAGCGGCGCACCGACCGGGACATGGCCCAGCTGGACGCGCTGCTGGCGCGCCGCGAGGAGGCGTGGGCGGGCGGGGACGCCGGGCTGTTCGTCGCGGCGGACGTCGCCCTGCACATGGCGGTGGTCGCCGCCTCGCACAACGAGGTGCTCGCCGGGCTGTACGCGGACCTCGGCGACCTGGTCGCGGAGTGGCTGCGCACGGACGTGGGGGCGGTGCTGGAGCCGTCGGCCCACCTGGACCACGCGCGGCTGATCGAGGCGATCCGGCGGGGCGACGGGGACGCGGCGGCCGCGGAGGCGGCGGGGTACCCGTTCGCCTGCCTGGGCGGCCGGCCACAGCACTGACCGCCGGGCGGTCAGGCCCGTCCGTGGGTGATCCAGGCGGAGCGGACCTCCTTCCAGCAGCGGCCCGTGAGCCGGACCCGGCCGGCCGGGTCGACCGGCACGGCGGCACTGTCGCTGTCGAGGTCCCACCACCGGTCGCATTCGACGTGGAGCCGCAGGTGGTCGGTCTCCGGGTAGCTGTTGTGGCACCGCGCGGTCACCAGCGAGCCCTCGATGGCGGTGTCGCAGTCGGCGCCGAAGAGCTCGGCGGGGGGCGAGGCGGGCCGGACGGGCGGTTCGACGGGGATCTCGGCGAGGTCGACGACGGCGGTGTCCGCCGTGCCGGGGGCCGGCGCCGGCTGGGGTCCGCCGGGCCGCGCGGCCGTCCCGGGGACGAGGAGGGCGGCCAGCGCCACGGGGGTGACCAGCAGCAGCACTGCCCGGCTCGGTCTCGTGTGCACGCCCGCACCTCCTCCCCGCAGGACACCGGGAAGATCCCGGCCGGGTCAGTTTGCCGGGTTCTGTCCCGGTTTTCGACTCGGGGAGATCCGGTCGGCGGGCGTACGTGCGTTCGTCGGCCGACCCCCGCCCACGGGCCCGTACGCCCGTACGGCGGCGGGGGGGGGGGGGGGGGGGGGGGGGAGGGGGGGGGGGGGGGGGGGGGGGGGGGGGGGGGGGGAGGG